>JAFTFG010000027.1 GCA_017449675.1 Prevotella sp. | reverse complement strand
CTGATCAGGCGGACTGGATCGTCCTCCGCTATGTCTTTGTCAATTCTTTGCGGAAAAAGAACCATTTGATTTGGTGAATACGGGCGAAAGTGGTATCTTTGCATAACATTGATTTTGATGTTGTAAAGATACTAAAACTTTTCCTTATCAATATTGATGAAATAATTACCAGTGTCATATACTTCGGATGGCGTTTTGTCTAGATAATCGGCAGCCTCCCATTTGGTGAGTGTCTTACCGTTCAGTTCGGCATCGGTAATCTCACCGTCTAAGTCCTGCAAGGCAAAGCGTTCCACCACCTGACTACCTTTCAGAATAAAGAGTTTCATCGAGGTGAAGTTGCCCTCCTCATGGGTGACCTTGACGCATCCCTTCCCTTTCTCAGAGATAAAAGTGAGTGTCGACTTCTCGTCTTCCGTCGCTATCAATTGTGGTTTCCTGTCCTTGAAGGTGAAGACGGCACCTCGTCTGTTATCCTCGGTACGCATCCATATCTCCTCTACATTGTCATCGTCAAGATAAAGGAACTGATACTTAGTCAAAGGATTCTTATTGCCCTTCAAACTATTTTGGAATAACTTCTGCATCTGGGCGATGTCCTTCTTCCAGAGGGGTGTCTGCTCGTCAACCATCGCATGATAGCACTCGTATTGCTGATTAATGATTTCACCGTTACGCAGGAACCAGATTCCGACAGTACGGCTTTCTGGGGCTCCTCGCTCATAGCAGATTTCCAGACCTTGAGGACCTTCGAATGCAGCATGGATGCCCACAGAACAGTAGTCGCCGCCATCGTCTGCATTCCACGTGCATGTTTTTGACTCCTCGTCGTAGTAGCCTATGACCTCCTCGGTAAAGATGCTGTCACCCTTGACAATCACTTCTAGTGCCAATGCTTTCTTATAGTCGCGATTATTATCCTTGGGCGCATTTTTATACTCGCCGATAAACTGGATGTAGCCCTGACTATAGCGTCCGTCAATCTTAGCGCAGAGTTGAGAGTGCTTGGCTTTCATGTTGTATTTCTGCTCCATCTTCTTGATAACGGTCTGAGGTAGTGGCTTCTCACTTTGCAGATACTCACATTTCAACATCTTGCGGGATGTGAGATAGTCTTGATGGACAATGAGATAGAACTCACCGTAGTTATAGTCCTTCTTAAGGGCATCTTTCGAATTGACTAAAGCATATTTGAGTCCTGGAGAGGGAATGGAAGTGCGACTGTGCAGTTCTCCTCCATACATTTCCTCGCCGTCAGGGTTCTTGAGGACTTCACCTATGTACTTGATGTCTACCCACTTCTCACCCACGAGCATCTTCGTATAGTCTGCAGCATTGCGACGAGACATGTCTTGTAGCGACCAACTGGTATGTATCTCGTTGAAGTAGTTGGCATTATCCTCGTCTTTCTTTGGCTCCTTGATGTCCGTCCAGTAGACGGTCTGCATATACTGCGGATTCATATAATAGAGGAACATGGGTAGGGGAGTGGTGTCGTTCAACTCCGCCAATACACTATCTACTACAGTGGAGTCGGCATCAGCGTCAGCGGTTTGTCCTTTGTTCTTACAACCAATGGTCATAGCCATCATACAGATGGCAAGAATTATAAGTTTCTTCATAGTTATTATTCTTCCAGATATTCTTTCATTCGTTCACGGTAGTTAAAGGCTTTATTCCCCATCATCGGCGAGAAGTCGATCATGTTATCCACCTTCCAACTGTTATCCTCCCAGATGATATGAAGACGTAGGTTGGCTATGTCGTCATTACGGTGTAGTTGAAGGACGGCATCAGCAGAGGGATTGTCCCCCGTCACGATATTCTCCACCTTGATATCTGAGGCATAGAACGACTCAACGATGTCTTGCGACATCAACCAGTAGTCGTGGTCGAAGAAACCAATACCGTCGATACCCCTGTCTTTGTCGATGATGGCGGCGACCGTCTTTTGCCATGCCTTGGAAGCGAACATCTCATCGAAATTAATGTCAGAACCATGCTCTCCTTTGTCATTCACCACTTTGCGGATTTCCTTGTTATAGACACTGTCGACGAAGTTTCTAACACCAATCATGACATTCATCTTCTGGTCATGCTCCGTAGGTTGGTATTCCATGCTTGGACCGTCAAGCATCTCTGCCTTTAGGGTATCCTCATATACCATACCATCCTTATCCAAAGGTTGAAAGAGGTTCTTGCAAGCCTCATAGCCTACAAGAACCAATATAGCACATACACCAAGGGTGATATATAGTGTTTTGTGTTTCATCCGATTTAGTTTCTATAGTTATGCAACAACTCCTCTACACGAGTGTTGATCTCGTTGGCGAGTTTCTTATTTCTCGTACTGAGGTTAGGAATAGCAGAGAGGTCGCCTACGAGAGAAGGCAGTTGTTGCTCCCAGAGTTCACCACTGTTGACAACATCAAGGAGAGTCGACAACATTTGGTTGACTTCCTCTTCCGATACGTCATAATCCCATTTTAGCGCCTCTTCAATGCTTATCTTACGAGGTCCTTTATTGCCCTCACAGGTCACAGGGATGATGGTAATCTCGGGATGTTGTTTCTGTAACCACTCCAATTTTCCCTTGTTATCGCTAAACGACTGTAGCATATAATCGACCGTACAGAAACGGTTGGTGTTCTTGCCACGGTTGATGGAGTTCGTAAAACTGGTGAGAATATCATTATAGACGAGCATCACAGTGATTTTATTGAGACCCTTTGCCTTGGCACGACTGATGACTTTCTCCAGGCGTGCGGTACCACCTGACAGGGCAGCATCATAGACCAGTCCTTCGTTCTTCAGGTTCAATTGGCGGGCTGCAGTACTCTTACCACTGCCAGGGGCACCGGTAATGATTGTAAGGGTGTTCTTGCCATGTCGTACGGCACGGTCGAGCATGATGGTATACAGGGAGTCTACCACCATTTTCTCTGCCTCTCGGTATGCTGTTACATTACCGCCATAATAGCCGATGGGTTGGAAGACGGTGCGGAACTCATCGGGATCGAGTTTGTTACCGGCAGTCGCCAGATACTTGTCGATGAGTAGTCCAATACGTGGCTTGGCCCATGCTGTGGCAGCACTGCTGAGCAGGGTAGGTTGGGGAGCCTCGATCGTCAGACGTGAGGGATATCTGTTGATACGGTTATGTCGACGGATATCCATCAGTTTCTCCTGGAAGTAATAACTGTCACCAGGCATCTGGTAACGGGCATTACCATTGGGATCTGGTTTGAAGAGCATCTCCGACATCTCCCCCTTGTCAACGAAGGTCACCCAGCCGCGAGGCGAGAGATGATATTCGTTATCCCCCAAAACGGCATTCACCAGACAATTGGTGTCCCACATGCGCTGACCAGTATCACAGGTGTAGTTGGTATACACAGCCTTGATGGGGTTCCAGTCCGTATAAGAAAGGTCTACCAGTACGTCTTGCGGCAGGTAGTTCATCTTGTCTCCGATATTACTGGGTGACATGATGAGGTCTACCTTCTCGGGAAGTTTGCTATAGAAGATCGCTGATTGCTTGGAGGCAGCACGCATATTATAGCCGCTGAGGCTGTCGCCGGCTTCGAAACGTCCTGATTGGATATAGACCGCCTTCACCTTCTGTTTGAAGAGTTCCAGACCGCTGAGTTGGGAATACTCGTCAGCCCCGGACTCAAAGAGTTGGGAGAGGGTCGTGGCAAAACCGATGGCAACTACTACGATGGAGTTGTCTTCTGCCTTACTGAGCAGTTTACGGTAGAGTTTATAGCCGTCAGGTAACTTGTTGGCATCGAGGGTGCGCTTGAAGAGAGGCTGTCCTTGTGCATCCTTCAGGTCGCAGATACCGTTATAAGGTATAAAGCAACGAGGGTTCTTCACACCGTTGCGCTCCAGTCCTACGGGGATGTCGGGATGGCCGTAGTAGTTGTTGAAGATATCCACGATACCTGCATTCTTCTCACCCTCACGGTCTACGATGATACCTTTCAGGTCAACCAGTCCATCATCGATATAATGATGGAGCATCATCAAGGCAAACAGGTCGTCTGTGGAACTGCCGAAGTCGGAGTCCAGAATCATATTGATGGGCTGAACCTTCTGTCTCGTAAGGTTATCAGCGTTCTGTGCCTGTATACCAGAGGCACACAGGCACAGAATTATCGATAGAATAAGATGTCTCATATTTATGCTTCTATGTTGTCTGTAGGAGTCGTCGGAGCGGCAGGCTCAGTAGGAACTACGGCAGCGGGTTGTGGCGCATTCTTGGCAGAGGCCTTGGCTGCCAACTCCTTTAACTTGTCCTTACCCTTGAAGGCAAATACCCATACCAGGAAGCCTGCGATAGCAATCAGGCAGATGGCAAGAATAGGACGATAGAACAGCCATGCCAGGGCAATCACGATCAGTGACCATGCCACACCGATGACCCAGCAGATGATACCAACACCGAAGCCCATGATGCTGGAGAGGAACGGAACCACCTTCAGTATCATGCTCAGGAAACCGAAGATCATCTTCAGAGCAGTGACTACGAGGAAAATACCAAGGATACGGAATACCCAAGTCCACATACTGTTGGCATCCTGAGCGTCCTCAATAATCTCATCACCAGTCTTCTTACCCATCACAAGGGTCTGGAAACGTTTGCCGTTCTTGGCTTTGAAAGGCTTGAAACTGTCTCCGTCGACAACAGACATGACAGTAACCTTGGCAGGGACAATCTTCTCGAAGGTCACACGGACATCACCTACTTGAGGAGAACCGGGCACCTTACCATAATATAATACGTTACCGGCCTGATGTACATACTCAAAGTCCTTTTTGTTCTCAGCATGCTTCATGATACTGTCGGTAACAGCCTGAATAGAATCTGAGACGGCTTTCAACGAATCGGCCACAGCCTTTGCAGAGTCAGAGAGAACGACATTCTGGGTAGGCTGAACGGGCTGTGCAGGTTGCTGTACACCGTAGAAACGCTCGTAAGCAGCCTTGGTCGCCTTGTCAAACTGTGTCAGCAGGTTTTCGCTGATTGCCAGTTCCATAGCCTCACGAGAAGAAATACTGTGAATCAGACTCTCGTTGAGTTTGTAGGCACCAAAGTTGACGTTCTCTGCCCATTGTTCCTGATCCTCGACAGTGGTCAGTACCATGTTCTTGTTCTGATAGGCAGGATCCTTGAACTGACTGGACTGTACGGGACTGGAAACCCATTCCTGACTATACGTATAGGTCGTGGTCGTCACTTCCTTACCACCGAGTTTGTCCTCGCTGTGGCTCTCAGAATGCTCTACCCATTGATAATACTCTACCTTGCGCTTCAAGGCAATCGCCTTGGAACCGACACCAAACTGATTGTCGATCAGTGAGTCCTCAGTGGTGGCCATTGCGGTACCGCAAACCAATTCACCATCCAGATTTTTGTCAATCTTGCCGGGGTTGGGCATCTCCACCCAGGCACCACCAGCCTCTTCTAGCATTTTTGCAGTCTTCACGGCACGTCCCTCATTCCACCACAGCAATGCTGTAGCGGCACAAAAGAGAATAAAACCGGTACCAATACTTTTGAACGAGCGTCCTACGCGCGTTCCATAACCTGTGGTTGTCACTTCTTGATAAGCCATAATACTTTCTCTGATTTGTTGTTATTTAATGTTAATGTTTAGGTCTCTGGTTGCAAAGGTACGAAAAAATGGTTTAAAATACCTGCTTTCTTCTCCCAAATTGTTGTTAAAATGTTCCAAATGGTAACTTTTTGCCTGTTAATCCCCCCATTTGAACGTTGTTCCGTTCCATAAGAGTTTCATCATTTTGTTATCTGCATAGTCGTTCTCCACGTCGATGATGTGACCGATAACCTCGATGTCCTTGCCTTCTTTGGGCAGTTGGACGGTATAAGTGCTGTAGTCCTTGACACGCTCTTCAATCATTTTTGTCAGAGCGGGTTCTGCGGTCATCATGTCTGTAGCAGGGTCGTAGTCGAAGAAAACGACAAGTTGTTCGCTCTCCGTCTCATCCTCATGGTTGTCAGCCATATAGATTGCCACCAGTTTATGACCGTTCTTGCGATTCCAGTAGCATGCCTCTGTCTGTGAGAATTGTTCTGTCGCCATCATACAACGGACATAACCACTACGAGGACTGCTCTCGACCTTGTACAGGTCTTTCTTAAACAGGCTGGGGTCGATAAAATAGTCTCTCAACTCTTTGTTGGTTTCAATTGACGGATAAGTACGGCAGAAAGCCACGGCAAAGCGGTTGATGTCATCCTTGATGTCACGCAGTCCTATCTGAATCCTGCCTCCGCCATGCTCTATGCCGTCCGCCCAGATGTTTCTGATAAACGTGATGCCGCTAGGCTCGTCCCCGTCAGCATCTTCATCATTGTGCTCTCCATCAACTTCTGCCACAGTCGTAACTGCTTTCTCTGCGCTCACACTGTCAACGGACTGACCGTTGTTTTTCTGTTTGTTGCCGCAGGCTACCAATGCCGTTGCTACGACTGCGATGGCGAAACTAAATAGTGCTTTCTTCATTGTTTTGTTACTTTGTATATTAATAATGCGATGTTTTAAAACTGATAGAACCCGAAGAAGTAGACGATGGCAACATGACGCAAATTGGTCATGTTCTTAGCCTTACCGATGATACTACCGCTCTTGCGGACATCACCATTAGACTCGACCTTACCCACGATGCTGCCTTTGATACGCACATTACCGTTGCTGTCAATATTCCCGATAATAGAACCGCTCTTCAGCACGTCACCATTAGAGCGAAGGGTCCCAACGTTGCTGCCACCGACGTATATGCTACCGTTGGAGCGAATCTGACCTTTATTAGAGCCGTTGATGATAACGGTACCGTCGTTTTTGAGTTTTCCGAAGATACTTCCACCTTTATACAGAATTGCTTCGCCAGAGGAACTGTTGCCGCCGGAAGTTGTAACAGTTGTTCGTGTCATGGTGTATCCACCGACTCCTCCTTCTTGATAGTTCTTTTGAAGTTCCTGCATTTTTTCCGTCTTATACAGGACACCATAGACACAGAAGGCAAGGATGCCTTTCGCAGCGTCTGTAGCCTTGTCAATACCCTTGTCGATGACTTTGTCAATTGCTTGGTCGACCTTGCTCTCTACCTTTGATCTTGCCGACCATTTCGCTCTGTTCAGTACATTACCAAACTGGGCTGATGCCGTTGTCTGTACACCAAAGGCAATCAATAGTGCCAATACCGTTTTTGTCATTGATTTGCTTGTCATTTCTTCTCGTTTTTAATGGTTAATACATTTATTTGCGGGCAAAGGTACGACGAAATAGGCAAAACGCTGTTATCATTTCGTCAAGTAATCTTATCATTTTGTCTAATCTACTCCTTTCGCTCCAGGTATTGCGTGGGAGTTACTCCGAATTTCTTCTTGAAGGCACGGGTGAAGTTGGGCGTGTCATTATAGGCACAGAGGGTCGCTATCTCGCTGATGTTCATCTCCGGATGGTTGTCAAGCAGGTGGCGAGCCCTGCGCATGCGGACATTCTGGATGAATGACTGTGGGGTTTCCTCTGTCAATGCCGTCAGTCGCTGGCGGAACTGGAAGAGACTCATGCCCAGTCGGTCTGCGACATGGTTGGCATCGATATGTCCAGTGAGTATCAGTTCATTGATGATATTCACGGTATTCTCCAAGAAATCACGGTCAGCGGCGTTGAGTTCGTCTGCATCTTCCTTTGTACTGGTGGCGATGGCATTATCGTAATGCTCGTTAAGGGCATTGTATTTCTCCTGTAAGTCATGGATATGCTCCTGTAGTTCTTGGTTGATACGTGCCTGTCGTTGCTGTCTTCTGCGCATCATCCACCAGATACCTACGGCAAGGAGGGCGAGGATGACGGCTATCGTGATAGCCCAGAGTTTGTCACGTCGCTGCTCGTGGTTCTCTATCTGCAGCCAGTCATTGCCGAACTCAGCATTATAGCGAGCCAGTGTCTCTGCTGATGTCTTGTTGTAGATAGAGTCTTTCAGGTCGTTGAAACGGTCGAGTTGATGTTTCGCCTCGTCAGGATTACTCTTCCATAGTGCCTCATAGAGTCCTCTGCGTGCATGTACCTCATTATAAGGGTCACCCAGTTGCATGAAGATATCTGCGGCCTCCTGATAGTAAGGCAGTGCCTCCGCTTCACGTTGTTGGGAAAACAATGCCATACCCATCTTATTACAGGCGATACCTAACGACTGGCGGTCAGGTGTCTGGCGGAGGAAGGGAATGACCTCTTTCAGTACTTTTTCTGCCTCTTGGTACTGGTGCAGTCCGATGAGGATGGAGGCCTTCTGAGCAAGCCTGACCTTGGCACGAGGTTCGTTGCCTGCCTGTTTGTCTATCTCATAAGCCTTCTCGATATAGGGCAGTGCCTTCTGGTCGTTGCCTTGGGCATGGTATACCTCCGATGCCATTGCCTGCAGGATAGCCATACGCCCTGGGTTGTTTGCCTTCTCTGCCAGTTCGATACCTTTCAGTATGTATTTTTCCGCCTCCATGGGTTGGTTGGCACCCATATAGATTCCCGCAAGGGTGTTGAGGCTCGACGACATGATGTCGGGGTCGCCTGTCTTCTCGTCCAGTGCATAGCATTCCTTGGCATATTTTGCCGCATCGTCATAGTCAGAGAGACGGACATGGATGATGGCGAGTAAGTTCAGGCAGTCAGCCTCCAATTCCGTTCCCCTGCTCAGGGGCAGTGTCTCTTTGGCCAGTTTCGCCGCTTTTTGATAGTCCTGTTCGGCATAGGCGGCATCAGCAGCCTCGTATAATTGTTCCGCTTTCTGGTTGTCGGCAAACATACCAACTGACACGAAGAGGCATAGTGACAAGATAAGGGCTTTCATTGTATGGTGTTTGTTTTGAGTTCGTCTAATAATCCTTGACAGGCATCCTCCAACAATTCGATGACCAGTTCAAAATCACGCTCTATGCCATAATAAGGATCGGGGATGGTCGACTGGTTGGGATGATGGCGCAGGTAGTCGGCCATCAGATGTATCTTTGTCTCGTCAGCAGTAGAGCGAGCCTTCGAACGGATGGCACGCAGGTTGTCGTGATCCATACCGATGATCAGGTCGAAGTGGTCAAAGTCATCGGCAGAGAACTGACGGGCACGATTGTTGAAGGTGTAGCCATGTTTGGCACCACACCGTCGCATCCTACTGTCTGGCAGGTCTCCGATATGCCAAGGGCCTATGGCGGCTGAGTCGATGAGGAAATGGTCGCTGAGGCCTTGTTCGTCTACCAATTGTTGCATGATACCTTCTGCCGCCGGGGAGCGACAGATGTTACCCAAACAGATAAAGAGTATCTTTTTCGGTTTCATGTGTCAGATATTATTCGGGGACAAAGGTATATAAATTTCTGCTAAATCCCAAATGAGAAAAATCAAATTTTATTTGGTTTTCTTCTTATTTCGTCGTATCTTTGTGGCCTAAGGAACGAACCGATAACTATGGATAAACTGTTTTTTGAGTTAATACAGGTCTCTACAGGACAACTGGACTGTCTGAGCCGAGGACCTGAACCTGAGGAGTGGCAGCAATTGTATGAGATGGCTTGCCAACAGCATCTGGTGGGTGTCTGCTATCGTGGTGTGCAACTATTATTTGAGTTTGGACTGAGGGCACCGCAGGACCTTGCCATCGACTGGATGTCAGAGGCAGAACTCATAGAGGAACGTAATAACATCCTCAACGAACGGTGTGTGAAGGTGCAGCAGCGTCTGGCCGAGAAGAGTTTTAAGTCAAGTATACTGGCAGGGCAGGGGGCGGCCTGTGATTATGGTGAGACGCTGCATATGTTACGTGAGCCTGACGGTATTGATATCTATGCCAATGGTAGTCTTGAGGAGTTGATGGCTTTTGTGAAGCGTACGGGGCAGGAACTGGTGGCCAGTGACCGTCGTATGTTGTCTGTTCAGGTATGGGATGATATGGCGGTGCATCTTCACTACCGTCTGGGTATTGGCAGGAATCCTATGAAGAACAAGGTGCTGAAACGTTGGTTTGAGAAGAATCGTAAGGCTCTGTATGTCAAAGACGGTGAACTGACACGTCCTTCGGCAGAGTTGAATGTGGTTTATCTGCTGGTCAGTCTTTATTGGAAGTTCCTTTATGAGGGTGTTTCCTTGCGTGAACTGATGGATTATTTCTTTGCACTCAAACGCATGGCGGCCCATGAACAGACGACGAAGGTGGATTATGCGAAGATCATGGATACGTTCGGCATGCTTGGCTTCTCGCAGGGAGTCATGTGGGTGATGCAGGAGGTCTTCGGACTGGCGCAGGAGGCACTGCCATTCGCTTCTGATGAAGAAAAGGGATCCTTCATCCTGTATGAGGTGATGTCCGGTCAACGTAATTTCTTCCGTCTGCTCCTGAAATATCCTGGTGATACCTTGTTATCGCTCATTCGATAACTGTTTGTTTCCTGATGACCGTCCCATCGTCACTGACTCCTTCGAGGGTGACGAGGTAACGCTTGGAGATGTCGGAGGCATAGAAACGTACTTTAGCATGACCATCGGCATCCGTCATGACCTTGGGATTCCAATAGAGCGTGGTGCGATGGTCAGGGCGAGTGCTCTCTTGATTAGTATACTGCGGCGAGTAGAACTCGACAGGCTGCTCGTAGCCTAACTGCCGGACGGAGACAAAGGACAGCGGGCGGGCAACCCGGGAATGGACAATCTCTGAGCCGTCCTTCAGGAAAATGAACAGCACGCCGGGCACATGGCCGTCTGGGGTTGGGCGGACGCCAAACATGCCGTTGATGGCATTTTCCTTGGGGAACAGTTCGATGGACTTGATGTCGGTTGCCGGCAGGTTGAGCACGTAGTCATGGTCTTCCTCTACGATATTGTCTACATATACCTTCGTAAACGGGATGATGCCAACGCCGTCCACAAAGGTGGCATAGAGACCGAGCATGGCTAACTGGGCGGCAACAGTCGGTGCACGTTCCAGTCGCGGGTCGCCCGCAGGTATGCCGCGTAGCGCCTCAATTCCCATGACGTTTTCCCGTTGTGCCTTAGGTTTCTTACCCACCTTCTCCACTTCGGGCAGTTCAATGTAGCCTGCCCGGGTGTACATCTGCTGCATCTGCGACTGGGTGACGAAGGCATTGATGTCGGTCGTCGACGATGTCAACTGGTAATGGGGTAGTTTTACCTTGGGGAAGGTCAACGAGTCGATCTGTAGTTCTACGAAGGCAGTCTTTCCACTGCGCCGTGTGCCCTCCAGTTGGAAGGTGGTACCGTTAGGATTGTCTACGGCTACGGCAAAGCGTGAACTGTCGCCCAGTTCAAACTCCCATCGCTGTCCTGTCCGGCTGTTGACCACTAACAGGTGCGGATTCTTGATGCGCTGACCGAGGCTGCCTTTGACGCAGCCTGTTATCAGTTGCTCTGTCTGGATGGGGAAGGTGATGCTGTGGAGGGTGTCCGCATGATGGCTGAGTTGTTGGCGCAACAGATTTTGACGGATGTCCCCAAACAGACTGTCGGGTTTCACCACGTCGTAGTCGGTGACAGAGAGCGCATAGATGCCGTGCAACGGTTGTCCATTGGGGTCACGAACATCAATATCCAGTGTGACAGGAGCCCTTTCTGTGACCGCTCTCCCACTGATACTGACTTCCGCATCGTATTGGGAGAGGATCTTCTCTGGCAACCGATGTCCTCGTACACGTTGTCCTCCCACTATCGTCAGCGGCTGGTAACAGAAACGTTCTGCACCGAAGTTGCGCATCCACTGGGTGTAGGCCACCAGCGTGTAGATGCCACCTTGCAGGTCTTTAGGCAGCAGCAGGGCATTGGCAAACACGCCGTCTTCGTCGCTGCGTATCATCAGCCGTTGCATCAAGGTGTCAGCCTGCTGGTCGTGCAACTCGACATAGACGAACCGTGAGTGCTTGACGGGCACGTTGGATGCTGCATCCAACAAATGGGCACGGAACCACACCGTATCACCTGCAGCATAATACGGCTTGTCGGTCTGCAGATAGATGTGCTCCTGTGGCACATCCTTATAATTGCCTATAGAAGACACTTGTACCTTTTTCTGCTGCCGCTTGCGTGTCATTTCGAGTTTCAGTTGTATGTCACTGCTAAGTTCGGGAATATGCTGCTCGTCTATATAGCGGTCTATTTCCTCTGGAGACATTATTTGGGATTGGCTCTTCTGTTCAGCCTTGTACTCTTGCTTGGTGATAAACTCGGCTTCAACAGGAAAGTATTCGTCGAACAACCAGAGGTTCATAGCATACTTTTCATGCCCTCGCTGCTTCATGGTGCCCTTCAACTGTCGGACTTCACTATAGGCCAGCAAATCACCTTGTGACACCTTAGCATAAGGTCCCAGACGGTGTACTGCCTGATGCAGGTTCTTCACCATAGAGGGGGCTGCCACAGTCTGGTACTTGCTATGACTATCCAGAATGTTTAACCTTACTGGACGGTTCCTGTCAGGATAAAGTGCACTAAAAGTGGTAGTTACTACATGGCGAATGCTATCCTGCTGAAAGGTATAGGGCGACTTGTCTATCGCCTCTAAATAGCGTGCAGGAAGAGCGTGAATGGTAATTCCAGGCAGTTCCTCGGCCGTCATACCCGTCTCCATGTCGTTGGAGACAACCTGACGTTTGGTTAACTGCACTCGTCGGGTTGTCTTGTAGTCATCGGTGAATATATACAGGTTGCAAAGACCATCTACAAAACTCACCACAGGTGGTAGTTCATCTACGGTTCCTTTGCCATTGACCATATATTGACGATAATAGCACCTCAACTTCAGACAGTAGGCATCTTTCTTACTTTCCACCACCACAGGCTTGAGGGAGTAGGTCACCGGTTGCATTCGCAACTCACGCCCTATTTGTTCAACCTGCACATCCAGAGGGCGATAAACTATATGTGTCAGACGAATGGTCTTGCTGTCGGCTACGTCGGGCAACCGTCCGTCGGCATCGGTCACGCCAATGATTTTGCCTTGCTCGTCGTAGACGGAGGCCTGAACTACGGGCTGGCCGTCATTGGCATCCCGGACAATGGTCTGTGCGGCAGCAGGAAGTAGTGCTCCTATAAATATTATAAGGTGTAGCAGTCGTTTCATCGGTACAAAGGTAGTCAATATTATTCAATGATTGTCTGTTTTCGCACAATTATTCCGTCGTCGCTGACACCTTCGAGGGTGACGAGGTAACGCTTGGAAATGTCAGAGGCATAGAAACGGACGGTGGCATGGCCGTCGCTGTCGGTGGTCAACTTCGGAGTCCAATAAAGCGTGGTACGGTGGTCGGGACGCGTCTTGGCCGACGGGTCGGTGTACTGTGGGGAGTAGAATTCCACGTTAGGCTTCCAACCTTGTTGCTGTACGGTGGCCATCGAGAGCGGACGGAATATCTTACCATGCAGGCCTGGTTTCTGACGAACCAGCAACAGCCCACTGGTAGAGACATTCCAGCCGTAGATGGTCATGTTGGCAGCACCGACATGGTCGAACCACTCGATAGACTCGATGGTGGCAGGTTGCAGCATCAGCAATTCCTCCACATTACTGCGGAACTCATCGATGAAGATGACGGGGCTGCGCTTTGATGTCGTGATGCTGCCTGGGCGGTATCTGATTCGCAGTTCGCCTTCCGCATCGTGATAGACGGGGATGCCCAAGGTGCTGAGCAGAATCTCCATGGAGTGGAAATTGTTCAGCATCGGGTCGTCGTCGTAGAAGGCACGGAAGGGTGGGACACCCATCAGGTTAGTGGGTTTGTGATGGCGTTTCTTCTCTTTCACCACTTCAGGAAGTTCTATCTCACGATCCACACTACCGTACATCACCTGCTCCTGGGCCTGTTTTGCAAAGCCCTCAGGAATTGTGAACGATGAACGGTGAAGATTGTACGTCGGATGTAAGGTGGGGTAGATAACCGGGTCGATATCCAGTTGGATCAAACTGGTACTTCCCGACCTGCGCATGGCTTCCAGGACATAACTCGTACCGTCAGCGAAATCGAGGCCGTTGATGGTAAACCGGCTACTGTCACCCAGTTCGAAGGTCTCACGGAATCCCGTACTGGGACGTACCAGCATCAGTTGGGGATGCTTCACCTTCTTGAAGATGGTTCCCCGGATGGTGCCTGAGATGGTCTGAGAGGTCTGGAAACTATAGTCTATGCGGGGGTATTTACTATGGAGCATATCACTGAGCGGGTAGGCACTCTCATGGTCTCTGAGATACTGGTCGATGGCTGACTGTAGCGTGTCAGGCTTCACCACGTCATAGTCGGTGACACTCAGTGAGAAATGTCCATAGAGCGGTGTGCCGTCACTATCCGCAAGGTCGATATGGAGGTCTATCGGCTCGTTCTGGGTATGGGCCTCGCCCGTGATACTCACTTGCGGAGCAGTACCCTCGATACGGATTTGATTCTCTGCGATAATCTCACCAGTCTCCCGTTGGATCATGGCGATACTGATACTCCCCGGCCGCAGGGAATGACTGTCGATACGCAGTACCTTACCTGGTGTGTAGTCTGTCACCATCAGGTTTCCGCTGCCATAGAGTATACAGGAAAGGGGGGCGTAATCGTCCGTAGCATACTGTATCAGTAACCTTCCTTGACGTTCCCTTGCTTGGAGCGGGTTGTCCCCTACTAGGGAACGGGTTGTTCCCTTACTTGGAACAGGTTGTTCCCTTACTTGGAACAAGTCGTTTCCTTCTATGGGATGACCCGTAACCCTTATTGTTTTGTAGAAGAAGTCCGTAGCGGAGAAGTTGCGCATCCATTGGGTATAGGCCGCCAGGGTATAGTCGCCTACCTGTAGGTGGCGGGGTAGGGTGATGTTGTTGGCGAAGACACCATCACTGTCACACCTCACGATGATGCGTTGCACCAGGGTGTCAGCCTGATGATCCAACAGTTCGACATAGACATAACGAGAGCGACTGATAGGCGTATGGGTGACACCGTCCACCAGATGGGCCCGGAACCATACCGTATCACCGGGAACATAGTAGGGCTTGTCCGTATGGAGGTATAGTTGTTCCTGTGGCACACGGGCATAGTAGTCCAGGATGCGCTGTTCGATATCCAGTGTGTCACTCTTGCTGCGCAGTGACTGTAGTGCCTGCTCTATCAGTTGCTGTTGACGCTTGTCCGTCGTCTGGGTCTTCATGGCAGTCAACTCCGCCGTCAGCAGTCTATGCTGTTGTGGGGTCAGTCGTCCCTGATAGTCGTCACACAGTTTCTGGAGGACGACGGTGATAGCCTGGTCGCTAGGGGTCTTCCTACCAGTATATTTCTCCTTCATGAGTTGTACCTTGGCCTGTAACTCACTATACGAACCCGTCTGCTGGGCATGACTGTTGAGGACCAGCAGGAACATCAGTGTGAATAGTAACTGTCTCATGGTTGTCCCTCCTCTGTTTCGTGGATATGATTGATGGCCTCCATCGATTCGTCGGTCTTGGTGATCTCACCGATCATGATGCGCTGTACCAGTCGTTGCAGACGGGCATCCGCATGGATGATCTGTTCGGCTTTGGCCGTATAGTTGCTGTCTTTTACCTGTGCCAGTTCCTGTTCCAGACGAGTGATATAGTATTGTAGACTGTCTATCGTGTCTGGTGACTTGGCTACGGCCTTCGGCAGTGTCCTCTCAGGAGTGCTTTTTTGAGCGAGGACAGGGGTGGAAGGACTGTTGATAATAGCGGACGATGGTACGGTGGTCGTATCCTGTCGCACGGTCATCCTTTGTTCAAAGGCGATACGGTCATGGTCGTCAGAGAGTTCTTCCTGCGGCCATAGGATGACGGCTCCCGCTGCCAGTATGACGGTAATCACGGCAGCCACAGCCCATCTCCGACTCCTGCGCTGTGCCTGGCGTTGTCCTACAATCAGGTCATAGGTGGTTGTCTCGTCTTCCGTCAACCACTGCTCCATATTCTGTTCCTCTTGCTGCCGCTGAAGCATCTGTGCGATCAGGTGCTCCTCGTCCTGCGTGGTTTTCTCCTGTAGGAATCTGTTGATCAGTTGTCTCATATCTTGTCTCCTTTCTTTGTTAGCATGTACAGTAGTTTTCGTTTGGCCGTACTGAGCATCGCACTGATTGAGCGGGGTGCGATACCCGTGACGGCGGTGATCTCCGTGAGGTTCATCTCTAACTCATGACGCATCCGGAACAGTCGTTGCTCTGTGGGAGTCAGTCGCTGTACGGCCTGTCGCAGTCGCCTGATCTCCTCGTCTTCCGTGAGGTGTTGGCTGACGCTCTCTTCGACAGCGGGTTCGTGCAGGGGGACGACCGTTTGTCTGACCTTTTGCTTGCGCCACTCACTGACACACAGGTTCTTGGTGATACGCAGTGCCAATGCCTCAGGATGTGTCGTCTCGTCAATCCGTTCTCGTAACAGCCATAGTCGTAACAGGGCTTCCTGAGCGATGTCCTCGGCGATATCGTCGTCGCCAAAGAACTGTCGTCCCACCTCTATCATCCGGGGGCGCCATGTCAGGGCTATCTGTTCAAATGCTTGTCGCGTCATTCTTTTCTGTCTTTTGAGGGCTGTCCGAGCGATGCTCTCTACTGTATTATTAACGCATGAGGGGGATCAATGTTAAGTGGAAATTAGATTCCTCTGAACTCAGCAGGGGTCATATTCGTGAGGCGCTTGAAGTACTTGGAGAAGAAGGAGGGATTAGGGAAGTTCATCTCCTCGGCTATCTGGGCGACAGACTTGTCGGTATGGCGGAGTTCCGCCTTGATATGGTTGAGGAGGGAGCGGTCAATCCATTCCTTTGCCGTCGTCCCACTTGCCTGACGGATGACCGTGCCGAGGTAACGCTCTGTGAGACACATCTTATCGGCATAGAAACGGATCTGATGCTCCTGTGTGGCGTGTTGGTTGATGAGGTAGATAAAACGGTCGAAGATGGTCTGTTCTCGTGATTGCGTGTTCTGGATATTGTCGAAGTGCTGTTGGTAGGCCCCGTTGTAATGCTGCATCTGAGCGGCAACAAGACTGCCGAGCGTCTTGGGGTTATAGTCTTTCTGGTGGACGAGTTGCCAGATGGTCTCTAAGATTTGCCGTGCCATCGTGATGTCATTCTCCTCCACAGGCAGTTGGAAGTCACGCACCTGTCCGTTGAAGGCTGGTGGAACCTGTCCCGGCGGGAAGGGTAGTGGGAAGTCGTTGGCGATGCCAAAGCCGAAGATTTGTAAGTCGGGTGAAATTTCCAAGGGTGTGATGATCGTACCAGGACCGATGAACAACAGCATACCGGCAATAATCCTCTTCTCCACCAGATTGATAATCGCCTTGATCTCTCCTCTCACGATAATCCCTAAGCGGTGGTCGTTGATGATGAAAGGAGGGTTCTGCTGCATCATCAACTTAAACACTTTAGGACTACTATGGATGATGGCGATATGATTGTCTATATAAAGATGTTCGCGTATCTCTGCAGGAGTAGGACTGAAGATGTCTTGCATCTTGGAGAAGTCCATCAGTTTGGGTGACTTGTTCATAGGCGGTTTCGTCTGTTAATACGATGCAAAGATAATGAAATATCCAATGAAATCTGCCTTTTTATCCATAAATCGTACAAAAAGAACATTTTTATATTAAGAAGGATAGTAGAAAGTCCATTCAAAAACCTTATCTTTGCATCGTCAATAGTTAATATCTTAACATGATGAAACGAGCGCTTATCTTCTTTTTGTTTTCAAAGGTCTTTCTGGTCACACTGATGGCCCAGACACTACAAGAGTGTCAGGAGGCTGCGGAGCGTAACTATCCGTTGATACGACAGTATGAGTTGATTGGTAAGACCACCGACCTGACGGTGAGTAATATCAGCAAGGGCTGGCTGCCGCAGGTGTCGGCATCGGCACAGGCTACCTATCAGAGTGATGTCGCCGCATGGCCGGAACAGATGCAGACGATGTTGCAGACTATGGGTGTCGACCTGAAGGGCTTGAGGAAAGACCAGTACCGTGTGGGTATTGACATACAGCAGACCCTCTTCGATGGTGGTGCTATCAACAGTCAGAAGGAGATAGCACGCCAGCAGGGAAAGGTTCAGGAGGCCCAGACCGAGGTAGATATCTATAAGGTGCGCAAGCGTGTGAATGAGATGTACTTCGGACTATTGCTCATCGACGAGCAGATCACGTTGAACAAGGATTTGCAGGAGTTGTTGGCACAGAACGAGCAGAAACTGGCTTCGATGTTGAAGGGGGGTACTGCTGCTGAGAGCGACTACCTCAGTGTGAAGGCGGAGCGGTTGAACGTGATACAGCAGAAAACGGGGCTGGAGTCGCAACGACAGGCGTTGCAGCGGATGCTCTCCGTGTTCTGTGGCATCGAGGTGAGACAGGCAGAGAAGCCTGTCCTGCCTGTTGCGGTGACACAGCAACAAGCAGGGCAGCGTCCCGAACTGAAGGCGATTGAAGCGCAACTGCGCCTTGCCAATGCCCAGGAGAAGGCCCTTGATGCGGCCCTGATGCCCAAGTTAGGGGTCTTTGCCCAAGGCTATTATGGCTATCCCGGGTTGAATATGTTTGAGGACATGATGCGTCATCGTTGGTCGTTGAATGGAATCATCGGGGCTCGCCTCACCTGGAATATCGGGGCCCTCTACACCCGCAAGAACGACAAGGCCACCCTCCATACCCAACGGTCGTCCCTTCAGGTGCAACGGGACATGTTCCTCTTTAATAACCGGTTGGAGCAGATCCAACAGCATGAGGATATCACCCGCTATCGGAAACTGATGGCTGACGATGAGGAGATCATCACCTTGCGTAGCAGTATTCGGAAGGCGGCTGAGTCGAAACTCTCACATGGTATTATCGATGTGAACGACCTGGTGAGGGAGATCAATGCGGAGAATGCCGCACGTGTGCAGCAGACCATCCATGAGATAGAACTGTTAAAGGCAGTTTATGACCTGAAGTATACAACCAATCAATAAGCGATATGAAGAAGTTCATGACGATAGCAAGTGCCATCCTGATACTGGCATCTTGCGGGAATAACGAGAAGGAGTATGATGCCACAGGAACCTTCGAGGCTACGGAGACGACGGTATCAGCAGAGCAGAGCGGTACACTGTTGCGTTTCAGTGTCAGTGAGGGCGACTCACTGGCATACGGTCAGGAGGTGGGACTGGTGGATACGACCCAGTTGTGGCTGAAGATTCAGCAGATGGGGGCAACGAAGACGGTCTATCAGAGTCAGAAACCTGATATGGAGAAGCAGATTGCCGCCACACGTCAGCAGTTGGCGAAGGCTCGTCAGGACCAGCAGCGCTACAAGGAACTGGTGGCTGACGGGGCAGCACCGAGTAAGATGCTCGATGATGCCACCAGTCAGGTGCAGGTATTACAGAAACAGTTGGAGGCACAGGTTTCCACTCTCAATATCCAGTTGTCGACACTGAACTCACAACAGTCTACCATCGACGTACAGGTGAACCAACTCTACGACCAGTTGCGTAAGTGTCATGTGACGACACCCGTCAAGGGAACGGTACTGGAAAAGTATGTGGAACAGGGAGAGTTCGTGGCCGTCGGTAAGCCGTTGTTCAAGATTGCTGATACGGAACAGATGTTTATCCGTGCCTATGTCACCTCGGCTCAGTTGCAGCATATCAAGGTAGGACAGCAGGTAAAGGTGTTCGCTGACTATGGTAACGACCAGAAGAAGGAGTATAGTGGTACGGTATCATGGATCAGTAGCCGTTCGGAGTTCACGCCCAAGACCATCCTGACGGATGACGAGCGGGCTGACCTGGTCTATGCGCTCAAGGTGGCCATCCGTAATGACGGCTATGTGAAGATCGGTATGTATGGGGAGGTAAAGTTTTAGTTCCTGGTAAAAAGAGTTCCTGGTGATGTACGCCATAGAGGTTAGTCATATATCGAAGTCATACGGCAGGGTGAAGGCACTACAGGACGTGTCGCTCTCTGTGGAGAAAGGGGAGGTCTTCGGACTGATCGGCCCTGACGGTGCTGGTAAGACCTCGTTGTTCCGCATCCTCTGTACCCTGCTGTTACCTGATACGGGGACGGCTTCGGTCGACGGCTTTGACGTGGTGCACCAGATGAAGGAGATACGCAGAAGAGTAGGGTATATGCCGGGTAGGTTCTCTCTCTATCAGGACTTGACGGTGAGGGAGAACCTGGAGTTTTTTGCCACCCTCTTCGGTACGACGGTGGAGGAGGGCTACGACAGTATTAAGGCCATCTACTCGCAGATAGAACGCTTCCATGACCGTAAGGCGGGGGCTCTGTCGGGGGGTATGAAACAGAAACTGGCTCTCTCCTGCGCCCTCGTCCATCAACCTAGTGTTCTTTTCCTCGATGAACCTACTACGGGTGTCGACCCTGTCTCTCGTAAGGAGTTCTGGGAGATGTTGTCTACGCTGAAAGAGCGTGGTATCACAATCCTGGCCTCCACTCCTTATCTCGATGAGGTACGCCAGTGTGAACGTGTGGCTTTCTTACGTGAAGGACAACTCATGGGCATCGATAAGCCTGACATCATCCTCGACCGCTTCTCCGCTATCTTCAATCCTCCACCTATTGTTCATTCTGCTGCGACATGGTCGCAGCAAACGGAGCAAAACGTCATTGAGGTGGAGCATCTGGTGAAGGCCTTTGGCGACTTCCACGCTGTCGATGATATTTCGTTCAGTGTGAAGAAAGGGGAAATCTTCGGATTCCTGGGGGCTAACGGTGCGGGTAAGACGACGGCCATGCATATGCTGACGGGTCTGAACCAGCCGACCAGTGGTACTGGACGGGTCTGTGGCTATGATATCCGGACGGAATACGAGCAGATTAAACGGCATATCGGTTATATGTCACAGAAGTTCTCTCTCTACGAAGACCTGACCGTTGCGGAGAATATCCGGCTCTTCGCAGGTATCTATGGTATGAAGGAGGAGGAGATCAAGACAAAGACGGACACGCTTCTGAAACAGTTACAGTTCGAGGAGCATAAGGATGACCTGGTGGGCTCGTTGCCGTTGGGGTGGAAACAGAAACTGGCCTTCTCTGTATCTATCTTCCACGAGCCTGGAGTGGTGTTCCTTGATGAACCGACGGGTGGCGTAGACCCGGCTACACGTCGGCAGTTCTGGGAACTGATCTACGAGGCTGCCGCACGAGGTATCACGGTATTCGTCACTACGCATTATATGGATGAGGCGGAATACTGTGACCGTATCTCAATCATGGTGGATGGTAAGATCAGTGCGATGGGGACTCCCGAGGAACTGAAACGTACGTTGAATCAACCGGATATGGATCATGTGTTTACTTACCTGGCCCGTCAGGCAACACGCTCGTCGGACTAACAATGTCGTAATATCGTAATATCGTTATATCGCAATATCGTTATATCGCAATATCGAAAGAAAAATGAAACAGTTCGTGAGTTTCGTCATCAAAGAAGCAAAGCACATCCTACGCGACAAGCGTACGATGCTTATTCTCTTTGGCATGCCTGTAGTGCTGATGCTACTCTTCGGCTTCGCCATCACCAACGATGTGAGGAATGTGCGTACGGTGGCGGTTACCTCCCAGATGGATCATCTGACACAGGTGGCTGTCGACCGTTTGGCGGCTTCGGAATATTTCACCGTCATCGCTACCGTAGGGACTCCCAAGGAGGCTGAATGGTTGATACGCAGTCAGAAGGCTGACATGGCTGTGGTGTTCGCCCCTGACTTCGCTGCTAAGCGGAGCGGTATCCAGTTGATTGTAGACGGATCCGACCCGAATATGGCACAGCAATGGACATCATATGCTCAACAAGTTATCGCCAATGGGACATCGTCAAGGATCCACGTGAAAATGCTCTATAACCCTCGTATGAAGTCGGCTTATAACTTCGTACCGGCCATCATGGGTATGCTGCTGCTACTCATCTGTGCGATGATGACTTCGGTATCTATCGTCCGTGAGAAGGAACGGGGCACCATGGAGGTCCTGCTCGTGTTTCCTGTCCAACCGCTGATGATCATCGTAGCGAAGGCGGTACCTTATCTCTTGCAAGCCTTCTTGGTACTTGTCGTCATCCTCACCATGTCATTCACGGTACTTGACGTACCCTTGGCGGGGTCTCTGTTCTGGATCGTGGCCGTGTCGTTACTCTATATCTTGTTGGCTCTGTCTCTGGGACTGCTGATATCGAATATCGCACAGACACAGTTCGTGGCCTTGCTCGTCTCGGCGATGGTACTCCTCTTACCTACCGTCATGCTCTCGGGTATGCTCTTCCCTGTGGAGTCGATGCCGCAAATCCTGCAATGGATCTCGGCGGTGATACCTCCTCGCTACTATATTCAGGCCATGCGAAAACTGATGATCATGGGTGTCGGCATCCGTGAGGTACTGCCTGAGGTTGCTGTACTCAGTGGCATGACGATACTATTGTTGCTCCTTGCTCTTAAGAACTTTAACAAACGGCTTACTCTATGACACTACGCTATCTCATCCAAAAGGAACTGCTACAGATACGGCGTAATGCGTTTATGCCGAAAATCATCTTCATCTTCCCTGTTGTCATCATGTGTGTGATGCCGTGGGTGATGAACCAGGAGGTGAAGAATATCGTGGTAGACGTGGTAGATCACGACCGTACCACACTGTCGCAACAGTTCGTGCATCGTATAGAGGCGAGTAACTACTTTGTCTTCAACGGTCAGAAGGCGACCTATGCCGATGCCTTGGAGGATGTAGAGAAGAGTCGTGCGGACATCATCGTGGAAATCAAGGACGGCCGCTATCTCATTGCTGCCAATGCGGTCAATGGTACCAAAGGGGCAATAGGCAGCGGCTACCTCAGTCAGATAGTCTCCTCTGACATCTCTCTTGCCTCTCACCATACCTCTCTCACCACTCACCTCTTGTATAACAAACACCAGGAATACAAGGTGTTTATGATTCCTGCACTGATGGGTATTCTGATGATGATGCTCTGTGGCTTCCTGCCTGCCTTGAATATCGTGGGGGAGAAGGAGATGGGTACCATCGAACAGATAAACGTGACACCTGTCTCGAAATGGGCTTTTATCCTGGCGAAACTCATCCCGTATTGGGTCATCGGCCTACTCGTACTTACTGTCTGTCTGCTATTGTCATGGGCTGTCTATGGGATCACCTGTCAGGGACCGTTAGGACTGGTATATCTGTTGGCCGTACTGTTGGCCCTCTTCTTCTCATCATTGGGGTTGATCATTTCCAACTACAGTGATACCATGCAACAGGCTATGCTGGTCATGTGGTTCTTCGTGGTATGTCTGATGTTGCTTAGCGGACTCTTTACCCCTACACGCTCCATGCCGTCATGGGCCTATCTGACCACTTATGTCAACCCCATGCATTACTTCATCGATGCCATCCGTACTATCTTCGTAAGGGGTGGTACGTTCCAGAGTATCGCCCATCAGGTGTATGCGCTCCTTGCCATCTCTGCCTTCATGGGACTATGGGCAGTGAAGAGTTATCGGAAGAATAGGTGATTAGTAAGTGGTCATTGGGAAGTTAAGTAGTAGAAAAGCAATACCCTATTGCTAAAAGATACAAAAAAGATGGTAGTAAAGAGGTCCCTTTGCTACCTTTTTTGTATTTTTGTACCAAAATAATCATAGATATATGTCGAACAATCAACAAAAATTGGCAGAAATACTTCTTAGGACTTTGGACGAATACCGTTCTCTGGGTATAGCGGAGCAGATAGACTACCAGAAGTTCTATCTCTATTCTCTGATTACCCACTCTACGGCAATAGAAGGATCGACGGTAACGGAGATAGAAAACCAGTTGTTGTTTGATGAAGGCATCTCTGCCAAAGGGCGAAGTATACAGGAACAAATGATGAATATCGACCTGAAAGCAGCCTACGAATATTCTATGCGGTTGGCTCACAAGCACAAGGACTTCTCAATTGATATGCTGAAAGATATGTCTGCGGTTGTGATGAAGAATACTGGTGGAATCTACAATACGGCACAAGGAGTTTTTGATGCGTCAAAAGGTGACTTGCGTTTGGTGGGTGTGACGGCTGGCATTGGCGGTCGCTCGTATATGAATTTTCAGAAAGTTCCTGTGAAGTTAGAGGAGTTCTGTCAGCAACTAAACGAGCATCGCCGTCAATTACTCCAGACAGACGATGAGATAGCCAAATATCTGTTAAGTTTTGATGCCCACTATCAGTTGGTGACCATTCATCCGTGGGTGGATGGTAACGGACGTATGTCTCGCTTGATAATGAACCATCTGCAATACGAATTTGGTTTAGTTCCTGTAAAAATCATTAAGGAGGATAAAGCGGAATATATCCAGGCTCTGGTTGATTCTCGAGAGCAGGATTCGCTTGCTCCATTCCGATCCTTTATGTTGGAAGAGCATATCAGGAATATCAATAAAGAGATTGAGGAATATAAGAAATCACAATCTTCTGACCCGATAACGACTCCTTCTGACCCGATAAATTCCATTTCTGACCCGATAAAACAACAACTATATCAGATCGTTGCCAAGGATGGCACACTCAACTATGCTGAATACGCATCGAGACTTGGCGTATCAGAGGCTACCATCAAACGTCGTCTTGGCGAATTGAAGAATCAAGGACTGATAGTCAGAGTAGGTAGCAACAAAACTGGTCATTGGGAAGTTAAGTAATAGAAAAACAATAAGTTAGAATAGATATGGCAAACAAAGAACCTGGCTATGTTTACATACTAACCAATCCCAGTTTCCGTGAAGACTGGGTGAAGATTGGCAAGAGTAGCCGCCCTGTGGATGTGCGAAGTAAGGAACTCGACAATACGGCAGTACCTCTGCCCTTCGAGATCTTTGCCACGATGAAGACAACGAAATACAATGAGGTTGAGAAGTTGGTGCATAAAACCATTGACCGCCTTACCGATTTGCGTATCCGTCAGAATCGTGAGTTCTTCAATGTTGCCCCACAGATTGCCCTCGACATCTTCCGTGATATCGCAATGACGATAGACGATGCAGAGGTAACACTCTATGAGGATAACAAGCCCATCTCAGAAAATGAGCACAAAGAACATCAGAAACGAGAGGTGAAGCGCCCTCGTTTTAAATTCTCTATGTGTGGCATCAAGATTGGCGAACAGGTTACGTTTGACCCAACGGGTCTTGTCGTAAAGGTCGCTTCTGATGACAGCATCGAATACGAAGGCCGAATTTATAAACTCTCCCCCTTCGTCGGCACATTCATGCCCGAAGACCGCCGCACTCCCTCTGGTGCCTACCAAGGTGCCAAGTATTTCTCGTATAACGGGAAGGTGCTGGATGATATTAGGAAAGAAAAGGAAAGCATCGGATAAGTAAAGATTCCATATAATGATTACAAAAGACAATTTAGCGGTCCTTTTGGTTCACCCGGATTTCGGATTCACAAAAAATGGCAATATATATAGAAGAGAGTATCAGCAGGGCGCAAGTATTGAAGTAAATTTCGATACTCAGAAAATCACGTATGTCCCCATCGATCATTCTTTCAAGGAAGGCGAATTCCCTTCAAAAGATAATCCTGCAAAGGGGTTTGTAATCCACAGGGATACGACCTTGAACTTTAGCGCAAACGAGAATTTTGTTTGTTTGGTCTGTGTTCATCTCTTGCTTAAAAAAGGATATGCCCCCAAGCATATTGTCTTTGAACCTGCGTTCAGAGTAGGACATGTCAACAAACCTTCATACGGTGACATTCTTGTTTTTGATAAAGAGTATAATCCTCTTGTTCTGATAGAAAACAAAACTTATGGTACTGAGTTTAGCAAAGAATGGAACTTGATGCAAAAAGATGGTGGACAGTTGTTCAGTTATCTTGCTCCGCTAGTGCGTGTTATGGAACCATGTCAAAACTTGGCTCTTTTTGCGGCGAACTTTGAAGAAGACGAAATAATTCTTAAAAACCACATTATCACACTTAAGGATAATGATAGACGTCTCAAAGAACTTGAAGATCCAATTTCATTTGCAGAAGCCCAGGGGAAATATTTTGAGGTATGGAATCTGACTTACGGAAAGTCCTTCGAGACAAAAGGTCTTTTCGAAGACGACATTGCGGCTTATTCTGTTGGCAAACTCAAATATACAATCAACGATTTGAAAGGGCTATCACATGCAGAGATACGTCCCATATACCATGAGTTTGCAACGATATTGAGGAATCATGCCATCACAGATTTTGAGCACTCGTTCTACATCCTTATCGATTTGTTCCTCTGTAAGATTACCGACGAACTCAACAATCCTGATGACCTACAGTTTTATTATAAGGGAATAGCCCGTGACACGCCAAAGGAATACTGCAACCGACTGTTGAAATTGTACCAGCAGGGAAAGCAGCAACTCTTTAATGTGGAGGTTGTAAACAAGGACGAGGAAGATATCAAGCAGATTTTTGAAGATACAGGTCGATCTCTTGTTACCAATGGACTTTTTGCAGGCATCAAGGAACTGTTTGAAGAAATGAAGTTTTACAACATCAAGAAGTTCAACTTCATTGATGTGGAGAACAGGGAAGAATTTGAAATGAACTTCCAGATTCTTATCAAGATAGCTGCTCTTATACAAGATATTAATCTGAGTTCAAGCGAGACCAACCATTTCTTTGGTGACCTGTTTGAAGGTCTTCTTTCCAAAAACGTGCACCAGACGGAAGGGCAGTTCTTTACGCCACTTCCAATTGTAAACTTTATCATCAACTCTTTACCTCAGTTCCCTAATACAGACAAGGTGAAGGTGCTGGATTACGCCTGTGGTGCCGGTCATTTCCTGACGGAGTTCGTAAAACATTACCCCAAGGCTAAGATTTACGGTATTGAGAAAAGTCAGACTTTGAGCCAAGTTGCAAAAATCGCTACTATCATCAACGGCAGTCAGGATTCCCGCATCGTCTTTAAGGACTCACTGAGTCATATCAACACAATGGATGTGCGCTATCAAGGGTTTGACAAAGAGTCTTTTGACTGTATTATTGCCAACCCACCCTACAGCGTGAAAGGATTCTTGAATACGATGGAGCAAAAAGATCGTGATCAATTTGAACTTGCAAAGACTGTCGAAGAAAAAGCATACTCCACAAATAGGTCGATTGAGTGCTTCTTTGTAGAGCGTGCACAGCATTTCTTGAAGAAAGATGGTCTGATGGGCATAGTCCTTCCAAGTTCTCTGTTGAGCAACGAGAACATTTACACTAAAACACGTGAAATCATTTTCGCGAATTTCAATATCCTAGCAATTGCTGTGATGAACAGTCGCACATTTGGTTCAACAGGAACAAACACCGTTATCCTTTTTGCCCAAAAGGTAAAGAAAAACTCGGAAGGGTTGCTCCACACTTTCATGGACAAAAAAGATTACACCCAGTATACCACCAGCGGTGCGATAGATTCATACATACAAAAGCAGGGCTATCCCAAAGACGAATACTTTGCCTTTATGCAGGATAATATGCTTGGGGATAACCTTAAAGAAACCGATGTGTTCAAAGACTATACCTCTAACTTTAAAAAGAGCAGCATAAGCAAAAGCCTTCAAAAAGAATGGTTTGCCAAATCGAGATATTTCAGAGAAGGCTTAAAGGAAAATTCAAAGGAATACAAAAAGCAGTTTACTCTTTTCCTTTCAAGTAGCGATTACAAGCAACTTGAAGAAACTGAATATAGAAGACAGTTCATTGTTTTTGCCAAAGACATTGAATGCAAAAAACTTAACGTCTATATTCAGACGGAAAATAATATCGTTGCCATTTTGCAATCCCCGCCTGAAAAGGTTGACAACAAGAGTAACAAGGCAGAGGTCGTCAAATTCTTGGGCTATGACTGGAGCAACCGCAAAGGCGATGAAGGTATCAAGTACCTGACAAGTAACATACAGGAAACGGAAACCTCAGACGATGATGACGATAAAGACACTGAAATCGTTCAAGCCATCAATTCGATAAAATACATTGAAACGCCTCTTTATAATCCTAGCGACGATAATGACGTTACAAAATATTCATATGCACTAAGGAAACATATGATAGACTGTTGCAATAAATTCTCTTTTGGCGTAAAAGTAAACAACAGTGTCCAGCCTAAATTAGAATATACGAATGGACTATTGCAACATGCAAGATTGACCGACTTAATAAAATTTGATAGAACAGCCTTTAACTTGGCGGTTAAGACGGAAATTGAAAGGGATTTAGTAAAAGTCGCATTTAAATGGCCGTTGAAAGCGTTTGCAGAAATCGCTTCTACTATTGAGACTGGCTCTCGTCCAACTGGTGGAGTTGGAAATATAACAAGTGGAGTATTGTCATTAGGTGGAGAACACATTGACAATAGTAGTGGATTTCTTAATCTGTCTGAGCCCAAATATGTTCCAATCGAGTTTTTTGAAAGAGCAGAAAGGGGAAAACTTCAGAAGGGAGATTTGTTGATTTGTAAAGATGGGGCACTGACAGGTAAAGTGGCCATCGTCAGAGATGAGTTAGATGGACAAAAAGCAATGGTCAATGAACATGTTTTTGTTATACGGTGTGGAAATAAAACCACACAGGAATATTTGTTTTTCTACCTACATTCTGCATTTGGGCAGGATTTGTTGAGGTCGAATATAACAGGTTCTGCACAAGGTGGATTAAACAGGTCTAACCTCGCAAAAATCAACATACCTTATCCATCAGGCTCAATACAGCAAAAAATTGTTGCAGAATGTCAGAAGATTGATGCAGAGGTGCAGGATGCAAAAGAGAAGATTGCAGAATTGCAAGAGAATATAAAAGGAATAGTGGCCAGCGTAAAAGGAAGAAAAGCAAGGTTGAGGGATATTGCAAATTCAATCTCGACAGGTCCGTTTGGTACAATGATTCACAAAGAAGAATATATATCCGGAGGTGAATATTGTTTAATAAATCCACAAGACATAATAACAAATAGCGTCAGTTACGATAAGATTTCAAGAATATCAAAAAAGACTGCCGAGCGTTTAAGCAGGTATAAATTGCAAGAGAACGACATAATAATTGCCAGACGTGGTGATCTGAGCAAATGTGCTATAATAACAGCGAGTGACAAGAATTGTTTATGTGGGACAGGCTCGTTTTTTATACGTCTAAAAAGCGATAAAATACTCCCAAAATTCTTTTTGCATTTGTACGTGGGTGATGATTTGCAGTTATCAATTTTAGGTAAGAGTATTGGACTTACGATGCCTAATCTTAATCAATCCATGTTGAATGATTTGGAGTTCCCGCTTCCCACATTATCAGAGCAAAAGAATATTGTTGATAAAATTGAAACAATTGAAAGCGAGATATTATCCCTTAAGACAATTTGTGACGAAGCCTCTGCTCGCAAAAAGGCTGTTCTGCATCGTGAATTAATTGAAGATGACGAACAGACAGTAGGACATACCCCTGTCGAAATTGAAGAAGAATCCAAAATTCTTGTTCTTCCCGAATATCGCGAAGGTTGCGTCCCTCTCTATACACTCCGTGCCGCCTGTGGCAAATTTGAAGGTGAAGACCAACCTGATGAAGAAGGCTGGGTTGATGCATCAGGAAGCGGATTCACGCCTGACCCCAAGCGTCATTTTGCAGTTCATGCCAAGGGTAACTCTATGTATCCAGATATAAAAGATGGAGACATCTGTGTGTTTGAGTGGTATAATCAGGCAGGAGGTACACGTGAAGGTGATATCGTGCTGGCAGAATGTGATGGAATTGACGATGAGTGCACTATTAAAAAATATCATAGTGTATGGAAACATTATGAAGACGGCACACGGGAGCATGAAAAGATAGAACTTATTCCATTGAACGACGAATACGAGACCATTGTGCTGGATGCTGATTCAACATATCGGACAATTGGTATGTTTAAGTGTGTCATAGCCCAATAATATCGCAATAGAATTATATATAATATGGATAAATCAATAAGCATACTGGATAAGGATTATAAGCAATGGGTGAAAGCCCTTGTCGTGCGCTACCGCCAAAGTCAGGTCAAGGCGGCTATCAAAGTGAATACAGAGCAATTGATGTATAACTTTATGCTGGGACGAGATATCGTAGAGATGCACGTTGAAGAAAGGTGGGGTGAAAGTGTCATCAACCAACTCAGCATAGACTTAAAGAGAGAAATGCCCACAGCAGAGGGATTGTCGGCCACCAATTTAAGGTATTGCAGACGCTTCTATCTTCTTTATTCTAAGTCTGTTGTAATTTACCCCCAACTTGAGGGCAAATTAAATGAAACATCTGTCACCTCAATTTGCCCCCAAGTTGAGGGCGAAATACAGGCTTCATTTCCACTACAAGAATTATCTCCGATATTCAATGTACCTTGGGGCCATCATAAATTAATCATGGACAAGGTGAAGGGTGATGTAAACAAAGCCCTATTCTATATCAGCCAAACATTGGAAAATGGGTGGAGTCGTTCACTCCTTCTAAACTGGATAGACACAGGACTCTATGAACGTCAGGGAAAAGCGATCACCAATTTCAAATCCATTCTTCCGACACCTGACAGCGATTTGACTCAGGAAATAATGAAAGACCCCTACAACTTTGCATTTGCAGGTATTACGAAACACCACAATGAAACAGAGTTGAAATTAGCGTTACTAAAGAACATCACAGATTTTCTGGTTGAGTTGGGTACTGGCTTTGCGTATGTTGGCAGAGAATACAGGTTGCAGGTTGGACACACAGAGAATTTCATAGACTTGCTGTTTTATAACCTGCGGCTTCGTTGCTATGTGGTGATTGAAGTGAAGATTGGGAAGTTCACGTCTGCAGATATCGGACAAATTGGTAGTTACATCGTAGCCGTAAATCACCAATTGCGTGAAGAGGAAAAAGACAATCCAACAATTGGTCTTCTTATTTGCCGTAGCAAGGACAATACTCAGGCTCAATATGCATTGGAGTCGAGCAGTCAGCCTATAGGAATATCTGAATATGAACTTGAGAAGTTCTACCCAGAGAAACTTGAAGGTGTTATACCCACTATAGAGGAGATTGAAACCAAATTAAATGAATATAGTAATAATTGTGCAGGCGCTGACTGCACAAATACCAAAGATAATCAATAATAGTTTATGTCACGACTTGACGATTTATCCAAAGCAATGGCAGAAGCAAAGGTTTTAAATACGTTTGTACTGAATGAGGATGCAAAAGGCTTTTATGATACCAATGGCTTCACAGTCTTAAAGGGTAGCATCATCGCCAAGTCGTCTGTTCCGTCGTTTGGGGGAGTATCTGAAGGAGTTAGAGATGACAGAAGGATGAAGCACTGGTATTCCCACTATTCAGAATGTGCTGAAGGCTAATGGTTCACATCGCGCTATCGTCGTTACAGACGAAGAGCGCACCTTCTTCCGCATCACCATTCCCTGCATGAGGCAACGGCACTGCTCACAAAAAAGAGACATTGCTTTTCAGCGATGTCTCCTTTTGGGGGTGCCGTTTTGCACTGCTCACAAAAAAAAGAGACATTGCTTTTCAGCGATGTCTCCTTTTGGGTGCCCGGACGGACTCGAACCGTCGACATTCAGAACCACAATCTGACGCTCTAACCAACTGAACTACGGGCACCATCGTGCATTGTCCTTTTCAAATCGGATGCAAAGGTACGTGATTTATTTGAATTGGCCAAATAAATCACGCACTTTTTTGCATTTTCTTTACTTCGCAGGCTGTGCAGGTGCCTTAGGAGCATCAGCAGGAGTAGCGGGTGCGGCAGGAGTAGTACCTTCAGCAGCAGGTGCGGCGGCATCCTTGGTCTGGCTGGCACCAAAGCCTGGCAGGTTGTTAGGATTGGTGGCAGGAGCCTGATAGTTCTCCATAACAGAACCCTCTGTGCTGGCAGTGGGGGCAACCCATGCGCATACAACACTGAAGAGTACCATAGCAATGGCAAGTCCCCATGTGGCTTTCTCTACAAAGTCAGTGGTCTTGCGGACACCGCCAATCTGGTTGTAGTTGGCGAAACTGGATGACAGACCGCCACCCTTTGACTCTTGAATCAGCACGATACCGATCATCAGTATGGCTGCAATCACGATAAGAATTACAAATAATGTGTACATTTTACTTTTGTTTTTTATTACTATTTATGATTAATTTCTCTAAGAATCTGATTTGGTCGGCAAAATATGCATTTTTCTCAGGGAAGTTGCTACTGAGTCTCTGGATAATATCCAGTGCCTTTTGATAGCGTCCTTGTTTGATATAGATACGAGCCAAGGTTTCTGTGAAATATTCCTCCTCAGCCGGTTCTTCTTCCACCACAGGAACGGTTTCTTGGCTGTCTTCCTCTTTGAAGTCATTAAGTAGGATCCGTCCTTGCTCTTCGTGCAGGAAGTGGTCGATGAGATCCTGTCCTTGCATCTGTGGCGTGTCTTCCAGGGCATTGCTTCCTTCGCTCTCAAGCAGATAGGCGACATAGTCGACGGTAGCGTCTTTGGGAGTCGGTCGGCGTTTGCTCTTGGGAGAAGTCCCTGCGTTATTCTCTGCAGGGATAGAGTCGAGAAAGGTGTCGATGAGTGCCATCGTCCGATTTTCGTCCTGGCTGTTGGCTGTTAGCCGTTTGCTGTTAGCCGTTTGCCTGAGTTGATAATGAGCCGCCTCCACCATATTAAAGAGGTTCTTGCGGTCTGTGATATAGACAGCCGCCCGTCTTAATTCTTCATCAAAGGTGGCATCGTGCAACACATAGAGGTTGTGGAGCATCAACAGCCGAACGGTCTGGAAGTAGGGGTGAAGAGCCAATGTAGACCGCAACTCATAGAGTGTGTCGCGATCCATTCGTTCGGGGTGGTTTATCAGTTCTACCAAATCCATCTCTTCTATTACCAGTTTGCCACTGTGGCGTTGAATATCTGTTCACACAGGTCTTTGACCATTTGTGTTACGAGTTCCTCCTGTACGGAGTTCAGAGACTGCGTTGTCTCGTATGTTGAAGTCGCCGTAAACTGGCGCTCAAAATCCTCGTTATGATTGACGTTGTTGGTGAAGCGCACATTGACGGTCATGGAGAGTTCTGTCTGGGCAGAGTAGCCCTCGGCGGACACTGATTTGTTGCGCTGTTGATATTGGGTGATCTCACCCTCAATCTTTAGGTCACCGTTACGACGTACCTGTTGTAGGCGGGTATGATTAGCAAACTCGTCTTTCAACTGGTTGTTGAACATCGGTCCCATCGGTCCCCACACATAACTGGATCGGATGGGGAAGTCACTGATCTGGATTGTCTTCGTCTTGGTATAGTCAATGCTGGCCCCATTGAACTTATAACTCACTGAGCAGGCAGTGATCATCAGCATGGCTGCCATCATCATGACGAGTTTGATATGTCTATTTGTCCAGTCCATATTGTTTCAGTCTACGATATAGGGTACGGTCACTGATTCCCAATTCCAAGGCGGCCTTCTTGCGGTTACCGCCATTCCGCTCCAGTGCTTTCTCCAATGCCTGACGACTCCATGCGTCAAGGTTGAGGTTCTCAGGTTCTCTGACAGGTTCCACGTATTCCTCAGCCACTGCGTCTTCCGCTGTGGTGATAGGTTGGATCGGCTGGATGGGGGCGAGTTGTGTTGTCGGGATAGCCGTAGCCGGTGCTGTCTGTACATCCTCTATCTGTTTCTTCAGATTACTCACCTCCCGTCGCATGTCATTGACATTGCTGCGTAACTCGAAGAGAATCTTGTAGAGAATCTCTCGTTCATTCTCAAACGAGTGGTCTCCCTCACTATGAATGGTAGCCAGTTGGGTGGTCTCCTGATCCTGTGGGATGAAGTGGGCGAGAATCTCTGGTGTGATTTCCCGTTCCGTGCTAAGAATACTGATCTGTTCTGTGATATTTTTCAGTTGGCGCACGTTGCCTGGCCATTTGTATCGCATCAGCATCTGTTTGGCATCTTCAGTCAGGACCACTTTGTCCATCCTGTATTTCTCTGCCATCTGCATGGCGAAGAGACGGAAAAGGAGTACGATGTCCTCTCCGCGTTCACGTAATGGCGGAATCTGAATGGGTATGGAGTTCAGACGATAATAGAGATCCTCACGGAATCGTCCTTCGCTGATAGCCTGTCGGATATTGACGTTAGTGGCAGCCACGATTCGTACATCCGTCTTACGTACTTCGGTAGCACCTACGGGAATATACTCACCGGTCTCCAGCACGCGTAGCAGTCGTGCTTGAGTAGCCAGTGGCAGTTCGCCCACCTCGTCCAGGAACAACGTTCCTTTGTTAGCCACTCCGAAATATCCGGGAGAATCGTTGATGGCACCGGTAAACGAGCCTTTCACGTGTCCGAACAACTCACTATCGATGGTGCCCTCAGGGATGGAGCCACAGTTGATGGCAAAATATTTCTCCCGTTTACGGGGCGAATTGTCATGAATGACACGTGGAATAATTTCCTTACCGACACCGCTTTCTCCTACAATAAGCACACTCAAGTCAGTGGGTGCCACCTGTAGGGCGACATCCAGCGCATGGTTCAAAGCCTCGCAGTTACCTACGATACTGTAACGCTGTTTGATGTTCTGTAGTTCCGAACTCTTCATTTAGCCGATGGGCTGCAAAGGTACGAAGAAAATCTGACATAATGGCATACTTTGGCAGAAAATTAACTTTCCGCCTGGTCTTTTGCCTTAGGAATAGCAAAGCGCACCTTCTCGCTGTCATCCCTTTTCTCATGGAAGAGTTTCGGAAGCGGGTTCTGCAACGGCTCATCATAGTTGATACGGTTACGGAAGACATCGATGGCTGTATAGACGGCCTGGCGGAAGGAGTTCTCGTCAGCCTTCCCTTGTCCTGCGATATCGTATGCTGTCCCATGATCTGGAGAGGTGCGGACGATTGGTAGTCCTGCCGTGAAGTTGACACCGCTCTCCAAGGCGATGGTCTTGAAGGGAGCCAGTCCCTGGTCATGATACATGGCAAGTACACCATCAAAATAGTCATAGGCATTCGTTCCGAAGAAACCGTCAGCCGCATAAGGACCGAAGGCCTGAATACCTTTCGACTCCAGTTCGTCGATAGCAGGTTTGATGATATCCTGCTCTTCAGAGCCCAGTAGTCCGTTGTCACCGGCATGTGGGTTTAGCGAGAGTACTGCAATACGGGGATTGGAGATGCGGAAGTCACGTTTCAGGCTCTTATGGAAGATTGTTGCCTTCTCTACGATAGCCTTTTGGGTAATTGCCTTCGAGATATCCTTGATAGGTAAATGGGTAGTCACCAAGGCTACACGTAGATTCTCGTTCATCAAGATCATCAGAGCCTTGTTGCCATCGCCCACACAGGTCTCAATAAATTCTGTATGACCGGGAAAATGGAAGCCCGGGCTCTGGATGGTCGCTTTATTGATAGGAGCAGTGACCAATACGTCATAGAGTCCAGCCCGATAGTCGGTCATCGCACGGTCGAGTGCCTTATACGCAGCCTGCCCGGCTTCCTCAGAGGGTTGTCCTAGTTCAATCTTCACCTCATCGTCAAAACAGGTCAGCACATTCAGTCTGCCATCTCTTGCTTCCTCAGCGGAATGGATAATGCTGAAGTTTGTCTCCAGATTCAGTGCCTTCCGATGGTAGGCCAACACCTTTGGTGAGCCGTAAACAATCGGGGTACATAGATCAAACATCTCAGGATCGGCGAAGGTCTTGAGGATCACCTCACAACCCACTCCGTTCGTATCTCCTTGCGTGATAGCCACGCGAATCATTCTTTCTTCCATATTGTTTTTAATATTTCGATATTTCGATATTCCGAGATTCTTTTACTGCGACTGCTTGGCAGTGCTTAGCAGGCCGCAGGCGGCTAGGATGTCTTGTCCTCGGCTGGCACGAATCGTGGTGGTGATACCGTGATGTGTCAGATAGTCACGCAGGGCTTCCATCCGTTTCTCGTTGGAGGAGGGCAGGTCGACATCCGGTATCTCGTGGAATCGGATAAGATTGACGCGACACTCCAGTCCTTCTAACAGTTTGACAATCTCACGTCCGTAGACAGGAGAGTCGTTAAGTCCTCCAAAACAGATGTATTCGAAGGAACACCTGCGTTGATGGGTGAAATCATATTGTTTCAGCAGTTCCACCGTCTCGGCTATTGACATGGCTTTCTCGGCAGGCATCAACTGTTGTCGCTGCTCATGCAGTGGGGAGTGCATCGAGATGGCGATATGGCAGTCGCTCTCGTCCAGGAAACGTTTGAGTCTTCCACGGACCCCTACCGAACTCACCGTGATACGTTTAGGACTCCATTGATGCCCCCACGGAGCGGTCAGGATCTCACAGGCCTGTAGTACGGCATCCAAGTTGTCCATGGGTTCACCTTGTCCCATGAATACGATATTCGTCAGAGCGTCTCTCTCCGGTAGTGCGTGTATTTGGTTGAGGATATCTGCCACCGTCAGATTACCGTTCCACCCCTGTTTTCCTGTCTGACAGAACAGACAGTTCATCTTACAGCCTACTTGACAAGATACACAGAGGGTGGCCCTGTCGTGATCGGGAATGAAGACGGTCTCAACGAAATGAGTGCTGTTGGCCTTTGACTGTTGGCCTTTGTCTGTTTCAACAGGGAACAGGTATTTGATGGTTCCGTCCTTGCTGTGCTGACAGTCAACGGGAGCCATGATACCTACCTCATATGCTTCAGAGAGTCGTTGTCGGTTCTGTTTCGAGAGATTCGTCATCTCCTCAATGCTATGGACATGTTTCTCATATAACCATTGGGCTATCTGCTTTGCCGTGAAAGCAGGCATCCCCAGATCCACAACGATGTCTTTCAACTCCGTTGGTGTCATGCCCAGTAGTCTCTTTTTTGCTAACATGAGTGCAAAATTACGAATAAGTGAGAAGAAAACCAAATTTTATTTGAGTTTTAAGGAAAAAGTTGTACCTTTGTGGCTAATAATCATTCAATAGCAGGATTTTATGAGACAGAAAATGGATTGTTTCCTCTCCTGTCAGTCAGTCGCTGATATAGCGGAAACGATAGAGCAGTTACGTAAGAGCACTTCTGTTCGACATATCTTTTTACTGGTAAAGGAAGAACTGGCAGCAGCCGAGCCTCCCCGAGATTGTTCTTGGGTAGTGACGGACAGTCTTCAAAGCAGTGATTTCGTGATGCGTGTGGCAGAGCATGCCGTAGCCCCCTATTTGTTGTTGAGCATGAAGCCGACACCGATCTCTTTGGGTAATACTGCCTTGGAGCGTATGTTGCTGGTGGCTGAGGATGCCAAGGTGGTGATGGTGTATAGTGACCGTTGGCAGATGGAGCAGGGGATGCGTAAGGCACATCCCGTGATTGACTATCAGGAAGGGTCGTTGCGTGATGACTTTGACTTTGGCAGTCTCATGCTTATCCAGACCTCACTTCTCCATAAATATGCCACTACGGACCGTGAGCGTGACTATCGGTGGGCGGGTTTCTACGATTTACGCTTGTTCCTGAGTAGGGAAGGGACGTTGTTCCATCTCGACGAATACCTCTATACAGAGGAGGAGACCGATCTGCGCGCTTCCGGTGTGAAACAGTTTGATTATGTGAATCCCGCCAACCGTGAGGTGCAGATAGAGATGGAACAGGCCTGTACCGCACACCTTCGGCAGATTGGCGCATTGGTAGATACCGGGCAGTATCAGGACGTTGATTTCAGTGAGCAGGATTTTGAGATAGAAGCCTCCGTCGTGATACCTGTCTTTAATCGTGTAAAGACTATTCGGGATGCTGTAGAGAGTGCACTCTCCCAGAAGGCCAATTTTAAATACAACGTCATCGTGGTCGACAATCACTCCACAGACGGAACAGACGATATCCTGTCCAGCCTGTCGCTATGCCATAGCGACAAACTATATGTCATCGTGCCAGAACGCCGCGACCTGGGTATCGGCGGCTGTTGGAACGAAGCGGTCAACAGCCGGTATTGCGGACGCTTCGCAGTGCAACTGGATTCCGACGACCTTTATTCATCGCCTAAGACTTTGCAGACGATAGTCGATGCATTCTATAAGCAAAAGGCTGCTATGGTGATCGGATCTTATCGGATGTGTGATTTTGACTTGAACACGTTACCCCCCGGACTAATAGCCCATAAAGAATGGACGGATGAGAACGGGCCGAATAACGCCTTGCGTATTAACGGCTTGGGAGCACCACGAGCCTTTTTTACCCCCATACTTCGTCAGGTACAGTTTCCTAACACCTCTTATGGCGAAGACTATGCCCTTGGACTGATCTTCTCCCGCAACTACCGTATTGGACGTATCTATACAGAACTTTATCTTTGCAGGCGCTGGGGTGGTAATTCTGATGCAGCCCTCTCTGTGGAGAAGATTAATGCCAACAACCTCTATAAGGATCGTCTGCGTACGATGGAGGTGAAAGCCCGTCAGCAGATGAATACTAGAACCGGTTCAAAGATGAGCCTGTCGTCATGGATCCGTTTCTTCGACCGTCAGATGTGTACATGGGATGAGGTGCGTCAGCGCTACCGTGATCTGGCGACTGTGGAGTATCGTGAACTGATAGGTGACGGTATTGAGGTGGAGGTACAGTGGAATCCAGCCCGTATCCGTTCTACTGGTGCAAAGATAGATGTCCGTACATTGTCAGAGCGCCCTTGTTTCCTCTGTGCGGGGAACCGTCCTCAAGAACAGATACACCGTGTGATAGATAAAGACTACGAACTGTTGGTAAATCCTTTCCCTATCTTACCGTTCCATTACACGCTGCCGACACTCAAGCATAAACCTCAGGCAATCCTGCCTATGTATGCCGAGATGCATCGGCTGGCAACCAGTTCGCCCGGTCTTACCATCTTATATAATGGTCCTCTTTGTGGAGCATCTGCTCCGGATCATGCCCATTTACAGGCTGTCAGTTCCAATATCCTGCCGATACAACGTGCATGGCAGCGACTGAGTCGTAATCTCGTAGAGGTAATCAAAGAGGATGATGACAATGGTATCTGGTATGTCGCTGATTATCCGTCGGCTGCTTTCCTGATACGTAGTCATTCCGTGGAAACAGACGAGGCTTTGTTTAAGCGTCTCTATGATAGTCTTCCTCAGCGTGAGGGGGAGACAGAGCCTATGATGAATGTCATCGTGTGGCGACAGGGGGAGACCACGCTCAGTGTGGTATTGCCCAGAAAGAAACACCGCCCCGACTGTTATACGGCAGACGGTGAGCAACAGTATATCATCAGTCCGGGTGCCGTAGATATGGGAGGCTTGATCATCACCCCTCGTGAGGAGGACTTCCGGAAGATCACCCCAGAGGTGGCTCTGGGTATCTATCAAGAAGTGTCTCTCACCCCGGAGCAGGTGCAGATGGTTATTGACAAGATGAAAGGTGCCTCATCGGTCATGTCACCGGTTATCTCAAAACAACCTGACGTGACGGTGGGTATTGTCAGTGGACAGAAGATTGCATTTGAGTTGAATGCACCTTATATGGCAAAAGGAGAACTCATCAAGGGGGAACAGACGGTGGAGTTCTCTGAGGGTGGTATTCTTTGGCGCGGTATGCAATATCGGGAGTTAACCTTCCTGCCTCAGTCTGCGACAGCGTCGTTCTCTCTGCATGATGTCACAATCGGTGTTAATTTCCATTGGGAGCGCAAGGAGACACAGGTCTTCCTAGGTACATTACGGTTGGTCGTTGAGGCTGATAAGATCACCGCAATCAACCAACTGCCGGTGGAACAGTATCTGGCTAGTGTGATCTCCAGTGAGATGAAGGCTACGGCAGGACTGGAACTGTTGAAGGCGCATGCGGTCATCAGCCGTTCCTGGCTGTTGGCCCAGATGAAACGCAGGGAGGAGAGCGGTGAGAAGCGTGACGGTTTCTTCTCGTTTATCAAGAAAGATGACGAGTTGATACGATGGTATGACCGTGAAGATCATACGATCTTTGATGTCTGTGCCGATGATCACTGTCAGCGCTATCAAGGTATCACCAAGCAGACCAGTAATGCGGTGGAGCAGGCTTTGAAGGCTACTCGCGGACGGATTCTCTGCTATGGGGATGAGATATGTGATGCACGTTTCTCGAAATGTTGCGGTGGAGTGACGGAGGAATTCCAGTATTGCTGGGAGGATACTCCCAAGCCTTATCTGGTATCTGTCGCTGATCCTTTCTGTAATACCAATGACAAGGCGGTGCTCTCTCAGGTCCTTAATGACTATGATCAGGAGACGAATGACTTCTACCGCTGGACGGTGGAATATACGACGGAAGAGTTGTCCCGTCTTGTCAAAGAGAACTTGAAGGATGACTTTGGGGATATTACCGACCTGGTTCCTCTGGAGCGGGGTAAGAGCGGACGTATCTGGAAACTGAAGATAGTGGGTACTAAGAAAACATTCACTATTGGCAAGGAACTGGAGATCCGCCGTGCCCTTAGTGAGAGCCATTTGTATAGTTCCGCCTTTGACGTGGAGAAGACGGCAACGGGTTTCCGCCTGCATGGAAAAGGGTGGGGACACGGTGTGGGACTCTGCCAGATCGGTGCTGCTGTGATGGGACAGCAGGGATATAAATATGATGAGATATTGTTGCACTACTATCGTGGCGCAGAAATCAAGAAGATATATTAAGCATCATGAAAAAAAGAACTCCGTGGGCCTGGGTTCCCACTCTATATTTTGCTGAAGGTGTTCCTTATGTGGCTGTCATGACCATCTCGCTGATCATGTATAAACGTCTGGGATTGTCGAATACCGATATCACGCTGTATACATCCTGGCTTTATCTGCCTTGGGTTATCAAACCCCTCTGGAGTCCGTTTGTGGATATGTTGAAGTCCAAGCGTTGGTGGATCATCACTATGCAGTTGTTGATTGGTGCTGCATTGGCGGGTGTGGCCTTCACGATTCCGGGGCCTTGGTGGCTGCAGGGATCACTGGCTTTCTTCTGGCTCATGGCATTTAGTAGCGCTACCCATGACATTGCCGCTGATGGTTTCTATATGTTGGGACTCGACCAGCATGACCAAGCATATTTTGTGGGTATCCGTTCCACCTTCTATCGTATTGCCACCATCTTCTCTTCAGGACTGTTGGTGGGACTGGCGGGAGCCTTGCAGGTGTTGACACGTAGCATCCGTTACTCCTGGAGTCTGGTGTTCTATCTGATGGCGGGTCTGTTTATAGCCTTGTTCCTCTACCATAACTGGGCATTACCCAAACCCCGGGAGGACGGTGAGAAAACGAAAAAGTCGGTAGGGGAGATCGCAGGGGAATTCAAGCAGACAGTGGAGACCTTCTTTGAGAAACCGCAGGTAGTGATAGGTATCTGTTTCATGCTATTCTACCGGATGCCGGAAGGTCTGTTGGCCAAAGTGTCGGCATTGTTCCTGGTGGATGCTCCCCATAATGGTGGATTGGGATTGTCCGATGGCGAGTATGGTCTCGTCCAGGGAACGGTAGGGGTCATTGGTCTGACCTTAGGAGGTATCCTGGGTGGGATGGCCGCTGCACGAGACGGACTGAAACGCTGGCTATGGCCGATGGTGATGGCTATCACACTGCCAGATTTGGTCTATGTCTATCTGTCTTATGTGTTACCCTCCAATCTGTTGGTGATTAATGTCTGTGTCTTTATTGAACAGTTTGGTTATGGTTTCGGTTTCTCTGCCTATATGCTTTACCTTATATATTATAGTCAGGGAGCGCATAAGACATCCCACTATGCTTTGTGTACAGCCTTCATGGCTCTGTCGATGATGCTGCCGGGTTTGTGTGCAGGAGCCTTACAGGAGGCAGTGGGGTATCAAGTATTCTTCCTGATAGTGATTGCTGCCTGTACACTGACCTATCTGGTGACGGCATTCCTGGAGATAGATCCTGGTTTTGGTAAGAAACATGCGGAAGAGCAGCAGGAATAAACAGAAGCGGCAGGGTTTCACAACCGTGCCGCTTTTTTATTATCCTAATGATAGTATTAATAATGGAAAAGAAATTTATGTAATTTACCTATTAGTATATATGTTGTCAGTAGTTGTTTTCTTTGGTGATGTAAAGATACGCCATATTCTTGAAACAGCCATGCGTTTTCTTGACAAATTTCTCAAATTATGTTGTTAAACATCTTTTTTCTCATGTAGAATAGGCAAATCCCTATCTAATTATAGGAAATTCCACTTGCATGGGCGGGATATTTTCCTTACCTTTGCAACAAGAACTTAAAATACGACGATCATGAAGAAATTTTTTACCTACACGATGATGGCACTCACGGCAGTGCTGACAATGACAACGGTGACGAGTTGTATGACTGAAGATGAGCAGTTGGCATGGGATCTTGACGGCATATGGTCGGGTACTGTCATCGGTGACTACTACTACGACCGTTATGGACTGGTTGGGGATATCTATGATACAGAGATATGTTTCTATCAGGAGGGTGATTTCTCCCGAGGTGGTACGGGCTACCAGATAGACCGCAACCGTGAGACGAGGTATTATACACGTTATTATTTCGACTGGGTGGTGCGGAACGGAAGAATACACATCTATTATGATGATGGTTATGAGATCGTTATCCGAGATTATGAGATTTATGATGTAGGCAGGACCACACGCTTCCGTGGCTACTTCGATGATGCCTATGACGGTACTCCGATTGCCACCTTCGATCTGGTGAAGATTTCCTATATGCGTTCTGTCGCTGATGATGGAGGTGCGAAAGAAGTCTCCAAGGAAGAGTTTAAATAAAAAGAGAGGACTCCGGTCCTCTCTTTTTTATTATATTCCTAATCCTCCGCTGAATGAGGCATCCACAGCCTTCGACTGCTGGATGCGAGAGTAGGGTGGTACGTCGTGGGTGACCCAGATGTTACCGCCAATCACACTATTGTGGCCGATGGTGATGCGCCCAAGGATAGAGGCATTGGAGTATACCGTGACGTAATCCTCTATAATAGGATGGCGTGGTACATTCAGCATATTGCCGTTCTCATCATATTTGAAACTCTTCGCTCCCAGAGTCACACCCTGATAGAGGGTCACATGGTTACCGATGATACATGTCTCACCAATCACCACACCCGTACCGTGATCAATGGCGAAATACTCACCGATGGTGGCTCCCGGATGGATGTCTATACCGGTCTTGGAATGAGCCTGCTCCGTAATGATACGGGGGATGACGGGTACCTGTAGTTCATGCAACTTATGGGCGATGCGATAATGTGTCATCGCATTCATCACAGGGTAGCAGAAGATGACCTCACCATAGTTGGGGGCGGCAGGGTCGTTTTCAAACATAGCCTGTACGTCAGTGTATAAGAGTCGTTTGATCTCCGGCAGTTCATTGATAAACTCCAAGGCGAGTTTCTCGGCTTCCTCGTATACCTTCTGCTTGGTCTGGATGGCTTCGCAGTCTTCGCAGAACTGCAGACCATGGGCTATTTGCTTGACGAGCAGGCCAAACAGTTCTTCCATGTGTACTCCGATGTTATACGAACGGATGGTCTCATCAGACTGTCGTTTGTTGAAATAATCCGGGAAGATGATGCTCTTTACCAAGGCCACAATCTGTTTTACCTGTAACACCGAAGGCAAGGGGGCTTCTACGGCAGGCATCATGTCAATCTCCTGCCGGGTCTGCTTCGACAGAAGGGCTACATTCTTCAGTAGTATCTCATTTGTACTCTTTTCCATTGTCTTTTGCTAGTTTAGTGCTTGCAAAGATAATGGAAAATTTCGATTAAACGAAAAGATTATAAATTAATTTGCCTTTTATGCCTTTTGATTCGAATTTTTTTGTAACTTTGCCGACGAAAAGGTTCGCTTAGCCGCGATTAATTGGGAACTGGAGTGAGAATCTCCGACTGTCCCGCAGCAGTGAACTCCATTATGGCTCCTAGACAAGAGAGTGATTCTGTCAAGCCATTGCCCACTTGGGTGAGAAGGTGTCTGGGAGTGGAGGAAAGTCTGAAGACCAGCCTTTTTGATGAAAAGTCAAATGCTCTCGATGAAAGGGTATTGGGCGCACGAGAATTTTTGTGGTGATGGGATAGGGCAGATGAGCAATGTCATCTACGGCTCTTCCGTGTGGTGTATACGTGTATTATTATATAAGTTTACAGGGGGGCTTGTCGTGAGACAACAACTCCCCTTTTTAAATTTATGTGGGTTTTGGTGGTTGATTGCGATAAAAATGGTATCTTTGCAAAGATTTTTATAGATGGTGACAATGACGAGTATACGACTTTCTATCTCATGGGTGATGCTGATGGTGGCTTTGGCAGCATGGTCCCAACCTGCAGGGATTACCCTCGATACCCTGCGAGTGAAGCATATTGACGGGCAGGGACAGACACAGGTGGGGCTTCTCATCTGTAATAAACGGATCTCCAAGGACCTGCAAGAGATTTTCTCTGCTCTCTATGAGGCACGATATCCTATCGAGCGCATCCGTCCTATCTCTGAGTATGGCGATGACGATGAGCAGTCGATGCGTGCCAACAATACTTCCTGTTACTGCTACAGGGTAGTGGAGGGTAGTAAGAAACTGTCGAACCATGCCCGGGGACTGGCTATCGACATCAATCCGCTGTATAATCCCTGTGTGCGGAGAAAGAAAGACGGTACGATACTCATTCAGCCTTCAACGGGAAAGCCTTATGTGAATCGTAACAAGAAGTTCGCCTATAAAATCACGAAGGACGACCTCTGTTACCGCCTGTTTATCCGACACGGTTTTAAGTGGGGAGGTGACTGGCGTACTGTCAAGGACTACCAGCATTTCGAGAAACCTGACGCATAAAAGAAGCCCCGCCAATCAGCGGGGCTTCTTAATCATTTATCTGATGAATAACAGTTCGCGGTATTTGGGAAGGGTCCAGAGACCATCCTCTACGATCAGTTCCAACTTGTCGATCTCATAGCGGATGGCTTCCATCTTGGGACATACCGTGTCGTGATATTGGATGGCTCGCTCATGGATATTCTCAATGCGGTTAGCCACGCGACGGGCATCTGTCAGTTCCTCTACCAGTTGTTCAATCTGTTCTGTGCGACCTGCAATCTCTTCGATGAGTTTCACATTACGGGCAGAGAGCCGTTCGGCTTTATCATAGGCGAAGACATCCTTCATGCCCTGTACATTCTTGATGAGTTGTGACTGGTAGTGCGTCGACACAGGGATGATATGGTTCATGGCCAGATCACCTAACACACGGGCCTCTATCTGTACTGTTTTGACATAGGTCTCCCATTTCACCTCATTACGTGCTTCCAACTCTTTCTTGTTCATGACCTTGGTCGATTCGAACATCTGTACGCTCGACTCGTCGAGGTAGTGCTCGAAGATAACGGGGCATGACTTCTCAACATCCAGCCCGCGACGAGCGGCTTCCTCTACCCATTCCTCAGAATAGCCGTTGCCGTCGAAACGGATGGGTTTGCAGGTCTTGATATCGTCTTTCAGCACTTCCAAGATAGCACTGACCTTGTTCTCACCGGCGGTCATCTTGGCATCAACACGCTCCTGGAATGAGTTGAGGGCTTCTGCCATAGCGGCATTCAGGGCGATCATGGCTGAGGCACAGTTGACACTGGAACCTGGTGCACGGAACTCAAAACGGTTACCTGTGAAGGCGAAAGGTGACGTACGGTTACGGTCGGTATTGTCAACGATAAGGTCGGGAATCTGGGGAATGTCAATCTCCATACCCTGTTTGCCCTTCAGGTTGAAGAGTTCGTTCTTATCCGACTGTTCGATATGGTCAAGGAGTTCTGTGAGTTGGGTACCCAGAAACGAACTGATGATAGCAGGGGGAGCCTCGTTACCACCGAGACGATGGGCATTGGTGGCTGACATGATAGAGGCTTTGAGCAGTCCGTTATGACGATGTACGGCCATCAGTGTCTCTACGATGAATGTCACGAAGCGCAGGTTCTCCTCCGGGGTCTTGCCAGGTGCATGTAACAATACACCGTTGTCTGCCGACAGGCTCCAGTTATTATGCTTTCCGCTTCCATTGATGCCATCGAAGGGTTTTTCGTGCAGCAGTACGCGGAAGCCATGGTTGCGAGCCACCTTCTTCATCAGTGACATGAGAAGCATGTTATGGTCGACGGCCAAGTTGCACTCCTCGAAGATGGGCGCCAGTTCAAACTGGTTGGGAGCCACCTCGTTATGGCGGGTCTTTACTGGAATAGCCAGTTCCAGGGCTTGTATCTCCAGGTCTTTCATGAAGGCCTGCACACGGTCGGGGATTGTTCCAAAATAGTGGTCGTCCATCTGTTGGTTCTTGGCACTCTCATGTCCCATCAGTGTACGTCCTGTCATCAACAGATCGGGACGGGCGGAATAGAGGCCTTCGTCAACGAGGAAATATTCTTGTTCCCAACCAAGGTTCACCTGTACCTTATGGACATCATCATAGAAGAAACGGCAAACATTAGTGGCAGCCTTTCCTACGGCATGGAGCGCACGGAGTAGGGGAGCCTTATAGTCGAGGGCTTCACCCGTATATGCGATAAATATGGTGGGGATACACAAGGTGTCGTCGATAATGAAGACAGGACTGGTAGGATCCCACGCAGAATAGCCGCGTGCCTCGAACGTGTTTCTGATACCGCCGTTGGGGAAACTGGAGGCATCCGGTTCTTGTTGTACGAGCAGTTTGCCGGAGAAGTTCTCTATCATTCCTCCTTTGCCGTCGTGCTCCACGAAAGCGTCATGCTTCTCAGCCGTACCCTCTGTCAGGGGCTGAAACCAGTGGGTATAGTGAGTTACACCCATCTCCATCGCCCATTTCTTCATACCGTCGGCTACGGCATCAGCAATAGAGCGGTCGAGACTGGCACCGTTGTCCATCACGTCGATCATTTTGGCATAGACACTACTGGGCAGGTATTTATACATCTTCTGTTTGTTAAAGACATACTTGCCAAAGTATTCGGAGGGTCTTTCCTCAGGCACCTTGACATCAAGGGCTCTTTTCTTGAAAGCCTCTTCTACGACTTGAAATCTTAAGTTGTTTGCCATAAGTTTACGATTTTGGCCGCAAAATTACATTTTTTTTTCCGTTACTCAAAGAAAATCTCATGAATTCTTTAGACTCCTCCAATCTCCCATAGATTATCCTAGAAAGAACAGGCTGACACCAAGGACGGATATAACGGAACCGAGGACGGAACGCCATGTAATCTTCTGATGGAATAGCCAGTATGAGGGCAGGATGATAATAATGGGCGTCAGTGCCATCAATGTTGAGGCAATGCCGGCACTCGTGTATTGTACCGCCATCAGCGAGAACCCCACTCCCATAAATGGTCCGAAGATAGTGGTGGCAGTAGCAGCGGTCAGACCTTTACGGTCGTGCAGGGTATTACGCAAGGGCTTGAATCCTTCGCGGACATATAGCAGGAAACTGAAACCGATGATGCCGGCAATGCAGCGCAGGAAATTGGCACTGAACGGAATAAGCCAATCTGGCATTGCATCGCTTTCGTAATGATCCATACCAATCTTGCTTAGTACCAAGCCGATTCCCTGGCAGAGAGCGGCACCAATAGCAAAGAGCACACCGTTAAGCGGTAACTTCAATGAAACTCTGTGATGCTCACCACGACCTAACACGGAGATGCTGATGCCGATAAGGGTAATGAGCATAGCAACAATACTCATGGGTGCCATCTGCTGTCCCAAGGTGATCCATGCCATCAATGCCGCTGCCAATGGTGCCAGTGTCATAAACAACTGTCCATAATGTGAGCCGATGATGATATAGCACTGGAAGAGACAGAAGTCGCCAATGACATAACCGACCAAGCCGGAAAGCAGCATCCATCCACATGCTTCCAAAGACCCGACAGAAGGAAAAGGTGAGCCGGCCACGACCCAAAACAGTACCACAGAAAACAGTAGTGCCAACGCCATGCGAAGCACATTCAGCGTTAGGTTGCCTAATCTTTTACTGCCAAATTCGCTGAGCAGTGCTGTGGCCGTCCATGAAAAGGCCACGCCAATGGATATCAGTTCTCCGAAATATGTCATTTAGTCGAGATATCGCTGAGTGATATCCCCGTATTCGTCAATTCTTCTGTCACGGAGGAAGGGCCACCAGCGGCGCACCTGTTCGGAGCGTTGCATGTCGACCTCGATAATGGTTACTGCCTCTTGGTTCATGGGAGCCTCGTAGAGCAGTTCTCCCTGTGGTCCTGCCACGAAGGAGGTACCCCAGAAAGGTATACCATCCTCCATACCCACGCGGTTGACGGTAATCACTGGGACTCCGTTTGCTACGGCATGGCCGCGCTGGACCGTCTGCCAAGCCATACGCTGCCGCTCCTGTTCCTCAGGAGTATCGTTGGGGTCGTAGCCGATGGCAGTGGGGTAGATGAGCAGTTCGGCTCCTTGTAGTGTCATCAGACGGGCAGCCTCCGGATACCACTGGTCCCAGCATACGAGGACACCGAGTATTCCTACTGACGTCTTGATAGGGTGGAAACCCAAATCACCGGGAGTGAAGTAGAACTTCTCGTAGTAGGCGGGGTCATCGGGGATGTGCATCTTCCGATACTTGCCGGCTATCGTTCCGTCTTTCTCGAGTACTACGGCTGTGTTATGATACAGACCGGGGGCACGACGCTCAAAGAGGGAGGTGACGATGACGATGCCTAGTTTGCGGGCTAACTCACCAAAGAACGTGGTGGAAGGACCTGGTATCGGCTCCGCCAAGTCGAAGTTAGTGACATTCTCTTCCTGACAGAAATATAGTGAGTTATGCAGTTCCTGCAACACCACCAACTCGGCTCCCTGTTGAGCGAGAACCGTTATTTTCTCGGCAAGGCGTGCCTTATTGTCTGCGACCTCTACCGTGTTCTTTTGTTGTATGATACCTATCTTCATCATTCTTCTTCCTTCCGATTTGTTTGCAAAGGTACTGTAAACGTAGCGAAATACAAACAGAGAAATGTTAAAAAATATATAGGAATACTTGATTTATGTCATGGAAAGAGGGAAATTTTGTGTAATTGTGTGCGAAAACAGTGATGGGTATCCTAAAACTTCCTACCTTTGCAGCGCAATTGAGAATTGCAAGAGTTAAATGTATTTTGGATAATTATTAATCAAAAAAGTAAAAAAGATTATGAAAAAGATTATGATGACTCTCGTTGCTATCGCAATGGCAACAACAATGAACGCTCAGTGGTATGTTGGTGGTACCGTAGGTTACCAGTATCAGAACAATAAGAACACTGATGTTACAACCAATACCTTCAAGATTCTTCCTGAGGTTGGTTACAACCTGAACGAGGACTGGGCTGTAGGTGTAAAGATTGGTTATGCTTACACCAAAGAGGGTGATGCTAAGTTGAACGAGTTCGTAGTGAATCCTTATGTTCGTTACACCTTCGTTAAACTTGACAAGGTTAACTTCTTCGTTGACGGTGGTGTTGAGTATGACTACCTGAAGGCTGGTGACGCTAGCGCCAATGGTTTCGGTATCAACGTAAAGCCCGGTGTTGCTGTGAACCTGAACGAGAAGGTTAGTTTCGTTGCTCACATCGGTAACCTCGGTTGGAGCACTGCTAAGTGGAAGAATGCTGAGTCAGTTAACAACGTTAACGTAGGTCTCGACCTCGCTGCTGTTGACTTCGGTTTGTACTTCAACTTCTAATCAACAAGGAAAAGCATTATATTTAAATAAATTTCCTGATGGGGAGTGTGTCAGTCATGATGCACTCCTTTTTTGTTGTTTGATAGGAAAAGACCGACTGGTTAGTAGTATTGCATCGTACAGCAATGCAAACTTCCATGTTGGCGGATGACGGCACGGCAGTCAATCCCCACTATCTCCCTGTCAGGGAAGGCCTTACCAATGGTTTGCATGGCCTCTGCGTCAAGGTCGGGTTGGGCGTAGGTAGGTACCAGAACGGCTCCGTTGATAATGAGGTAATTGGCATAGGTAGCAGGAAGACGGTCTGTTGGCTGTTGGCAATCGTAGATGGGACGGGGGAGTGGCAACTTCAGTAATCGATAGGGACGGTCATGGCATGACCGCAGGCACCGTAGTTCCTTCTCCATCTCCACCAAGCCGGGGTGATCCTCGTCTGCTCCCGTATATAATAAGGTGTCGTTAGGGGCGATACGTACCAAGGTATCGATATGTCCGTCGGTGTCATCCCCCAGGAGACTGCCGTGATGGAGCCATACGATACGCTCGGCACCCAAATACTCTTTCAGACGCTGCTCTATCTCTTCTTGGGTCAGCGGCTGGTTACGGTGGGGAGCCATCAGGCAACAGGCTGTAGTGAATATCGTCCCTTTGCCGTCACTCTCAATACTGCCGCCTTCTAGGACGAAGTCCAGATGCGGCTCGTACGTCCCCTTTACGATACCCTTCTCATACAGTTGTCGATTAATGCGGTTATCGAGGTCAGCAGGGAATTTCTCACCCCAGCCGTTGAAGCAGAAGTCGAGGAGATATAGTTTCCCGTCCTCCTCCACAGTGATAAAGCCATGATCACGGGCCCAGGTGTCGTTATGGGGAATATCCTCCACAATGATGAGGGATTCCCGTTTCCCGATTTCCCGTTTCATTTCCTCATAGACAGCCATGATCTCAGGCAGGATCGGTGCCCAGTCTGTATGCTCGTTAGGCATTGTCAACTGGATGGCGCTTTGTTGCTCCCATTCAGCGAGCATTCGTCTCTTGTTCTGTTTCATGTGACAAAGGTAGTAAAAAAAGTTCATAGTTCATAGTTCCTAGTTCATAATTATTTTGTATTTTTGCACAAAAATAGAGATGTTAGAACTGCATAATGTGACGATAGAGCCGTTGATTCACTCACTGTCACTGACGGTGGATGACGGGCAACTGGTATGTTTGACGGGTTCAAAAGGATCGGGCAAGACCACACTGCTGCGGGCAGTCTTGGGACTGATACCTATCCAAAGCGGACATATCAGTATCGACGGTGAGTTGCTGACTCCGCTGTCGGCTCCTTATTTCCGTCGGCAGATAGCATATGTACCCCAACGGTTGACGGCCATAGATGACTATGATAGCCTGGCCGACCTCTCAGAACTGCTGTTTGGCTTGCGTGTCAACAAAGGGGAGATGTCCTATAAAGTACCTACTGACGGTCGCAGGTGGGCGGAATTATCAGTTGACGAGCGTTATCTCCTGTTATTGAGTAATGCGATGCAACTGGACAAGCGTCTGATGGTCATCGATGAACCTGCCGGACTCATCAGTGCGGAGACGATGGGGATGGTGGATGCGATGCTACAGGAGAAAGCAGGAAAGGGTGTCACTATATTAGCGGTTAATTCACGAATCCTACAAAATCAGATACAGTTATGAATATCACCATCATCCGACTGCTTATCGGTATCTTGCTATTACTGGTGCCGGCCTTCATACTCTTTCGCTTGGACCATCGTTTCCTGCGTAAGTCATTCACCGTCATCGGGCGACTGATAATCACCCTGTTGGTACTGGCATTGCTTCTTTATTACGTGTTCCTGTGGGACAAGGCATGGGTGAATATCTTGTGGGTCCTGCTGACTGGTGCGGTGGCTACGGCAGTCTACTGTCCTAAGCGGTGGCAGTCAGTGCCTATCTATGTCAGTATGACGGCGGTCACCTTCCTCATCGGTATTCTCGTCCTGTTGCTGGTCGATGCCGACTCGTTGTTTGGTGCCTCGATGTTTATTCCTGTGATGACCATGCTGCAGGCTGAGGCCCTCTTCGTATGCCGTCGTGGTATTAGTATCTATGTACTCGAACGCCGTATGCATCAGGAACTGGATGAATACCTGCGGGGTAATGGTGCTACGAAGACGGAGGCGTTGCGTCCTTTCCTGACCAAGGCTATCACCCGTTCGTTCTCCCCTGTACTGTCTCAACTACTACTGGTCGGCCTGGTCTTTGTACCATCCCTGCTCTGCGGACTGCTGATTGGTGGTGTCACCCCTCTGCAGGGTATCGCCTTCCTGGGAGTGATGACGGCAGCGGCATTGTGTAGTACCATGCTGGTCTTGGTACTTTCTATCTATATTTATACCCGAATGAGTTGATGATGAAGAGAATAATTTTTGTCATGGCGGCTTTCATGCTGCTTTGTCTCCAGTCGTGTGGACAGAGATCAGAACGTAAAGAACAGGCAGTAAACCTGACGGATGTTATCCTGGATGCAGAGACGACTCCTTTGCAGCGGTATGCCTATAAGGCTTGGTATTCCGAGTCCATGCGCATTCCCCTTGCCGTCTCGTGGTATCTGACGGGGAATCATGTCACTGGCAGTTTCAAGCGTAAAGGGGTGGCTTTCCATCCGGATAATGAGGTGAAGGGCGATCCCGTCTCCACATTCGACTATATGCAGTCGGGGTATAGTCGTGGACATATGTGTCCCTCCGGTGATAATAAATGGAACCAGCGGGCACAGGAGGAGTCTTTTCTGATGACGAATATCTGTCCACAGACGCACAAACTGAATGGTGGCGACTGGAATGATCTGGAGATGCTTTGCCGTACGTGGGCTCAGAAGTACGACCGTGTGTACATCGTCTGCGGTCCTGTCTTACAGGGTGACAGACACAAGACCATCGGAAGGATCCGTGCCCGTCGTATCACGGTACCTGAGGCTTTCTATAAGGTGGTGCTACGTACAGGTAAGCATCCTGCCGCTATCGGTTTTATCTATAACAACGATGATAGTAGTCAACCGATGCGTGAGGCTGTCCGTACCGTTGACGAGATAGAGCGCATGACAGGTATCGACTTCTTCTCCGCCCTCCCTGATGATGAGGAGGACCGCATCGAGGCAAAGGCAGACCTTTCTGATTGGTAATAAGAATCCCCGCAGTCATCCTACGGGGATTTCTTTATTGGGTAAGACTTACATGTCCTCGTAAGTGTCAAGGTAAGTCACATGGGTGACAAGGTATTCCTCCACACCATGCTTGCCGTCGGCACCTCCGATACCCGATTTCTTCACACCGGCGTGGAAGCCCTGGATGGCCTCGAAGTGCTCACGGTTGATATAGGTCTCTCCGAACTCCAACTCACGGCATGCCTTAGTAGCGATGTTGAGGTCTTTGGTGAAGATGCTGGAGGCAAGACCGTACTCACAGTCGTTAGCCCATGCTATCGCTTGGTCGATGGTGTCGAACTCCACGAGTGGGATGACGGGACCAAAGGTCTCCTCATGGATGATATCCATATCCTGTGTGCAGTCGTCGAGAACGGTGGCGGCATAGAAATAGCCCTTCGTACCTACACGCTGACCACCACAGAGCAGTTTCGCACCCTGACTGATAGCACGCTCCACCTTCTCCGTGACACTCTCCAAGGCACGAGCCTCTACGAGAGGACCCATGTCGACAGACGCATCGGCGCAGGGGTCGCCCACCTTCACAGCCTTCATCTTGTCGACGAGAATCTTCGTAAAGGCATCCTTCACCTCTTTCTGTACGTAGACACGCTCCGCATTATTACAGATCTGACCGTTGTTGCCGATACGGCTGTCGACAATCCACTGTGCCGCACGCTCCAGGTCGGCATCCTTGCAGACGATGGCAGGAGCCTTACCACCTAGTTCGAGGCTGACCTTCGTGATGTTCTTGGAGGCAGCAGCCATGATACTCTCACCAGCACTGACAGAACCCGTCACGCTGACAATATCAATCTTCGGACTTCCTGCCATCTCATTACCGATGACAGAGCCCTTGCCCGTCACGATATTGATGACACCAGCGGGTAATCCCGTCTCGGCAACGACCTTGGCAAACTCCGTGCAGTTCTCTGGTGTGAGTTGTGAGGGCTTGATGACGATGGTACATCCCGCAATCAGAGCCGCACCGGCCTTACGGGCGATGAGGAAGAAGGGGAAGTTCCAAGGCAGGATGCCTGCCACCACTCCTATAGGCTTTTTCGTCAACAGGATGGTCTCGTTAGGACGGTCAGAGGGGATAATCTCGCCCTCGATATGGCGGGCGAAAGATGCCATATACTCAAAATAGGCGATGGTGGCACCCACCTCGATACTTGCCCATGTACGGGTCTTTCCCTGTTCACGCATGATGATCTCCGTAAACTCCTGTTCACGAGCCTTGATGCCTGCCGCCATCTTCAACAGATACTGGGCACGCTCGATGGCTGGTGTCTTGCCCCATGCCTTCTGAGCGGCACGGGCAGCATCCAAGGCACGGTTCACGTCCTCAATGGTTCCTTCTGGCTGACGGGAGATCACTTCCTCCGTAGAGGGATTCAACACGTCAATCCACTTGCCGTTGGAACTCTCGCAGAATTGACCGTTGATGTACATTTTCAAGTCTTTCATAAGTCTTGTTTGTTTTAGATTTGTTATTGAGATTAGTATATAAGTTTACTCATATTCGGTCATGGTGACTGCAAATATACAAATATTTTTTTGTATTCGCCCCATATATCACATAAATTAACGCATGTCAATCACACAAATTTTTCTCCAAACACATTGTTTGTTGGGATATTTTTGTATCTTTGCAGACGAGTTATTAAAGATATGGGCGTAACATACGACGATACAGAAAAGAAGTTCGTGTTCGATTTCGAGCATGATGGTGCTGAAGACATTGTCAGTCTCACTGGTGATGGTTATCAGGTAAAGGCATTCGGTAAATGCTTCTATTATGGCTATGAATTCTCTGAACAAGTGGAAAGTTCTGTACGTACAGAGTTTATTAAATATGTCAAGTTTACCAATGATTTGCAGAATACTCCAGACTTGACAGAATTTATTAAAAATGCGATAGATAATCTCCATAAGAAAATCAATCTTTATAACTATGACCTTGTGGTTATGCCAGAATCGTCGAGTCGGGTTAATCAGTACATGCTTCGCTACATTTATAGATTTGCTCAGCCCAGATTAAGAAAAATGGAACTGGTAAAGGCTCTGCCTTCCAACATTTCATTCGACATGGATTCCTATCAAGAGGCCTATTTGGATGATGTCTTAGAGAATGGACGTCCTCGCTATACAGAAGCACAAAAGCACGAGGCAAAGGCCTCTATACTCAAAATGCTTGACCTGATTCATCAGAAAGACTACTTTACTATTGCCAAGGATGTCAAGAAAAGTCGCTTCCGTCCCTATATGATGCAGTTTCTTAAGTTTTCCACAAAAGCAGACGAGGAGTTATGTGCGACCATTCGCCAGCAGAACATTTTGGTAATTGATGATGTAACCACTAGTGGATCAACGCTTAACGAAGTTTTACGTACACTTCGTATCCTTAACGAGGATAACGAAATCACCATCTTCAGTCTTATAGGTAGAAAAGACTTGATGGCAGATTCAATGTAACAACATTTCTGCAAAGACTTTTACATCATTTAAGATAACATTCCTAATCCTCCTCTTCATAAGGGGGGCAGAAGGGGCTTTCCTTCATTTCTCAAAAGTACGAAGTTTATATGACACCTCCAAATATTTCCCCTTTTTCTTTTTTACTTTACTTAATCATCCTTATGAAATCATCCGCTATGATGTCATGCATGAAGGCAAAGGCAAACCACTTCTTGCCTAAGTCCTTGATGGATGCACCGATATGATACACCTCATCGTCAATCAGCAGGAAACGGTCGTGAGCCTTGTTGAAACACCTCACCTCTATTGGAGCATATTGCTCGTTATGCCGTTTGACATCCAATTGGAACTGGTCAGTAATAGATTTGGTGTATATCGTTGCTGATACTCCCTCTTTCCGTTTGTCCAACAACGACAGCACCGTGTCATCCACAAAATTGTCAATCAGTACAATACGCCTATCAGCCTTTCTGATTAAGTCTGAAGCGAAACGGTATGCATCAAAAACCTGTCCGTCGTAAAAGATTCCCTCTACTGGTGGAAGTGAAGTACGGACAAAGAAATCAATCTTTTCCTCCGTTCTCGTAACTCGTTTCTCTAAACGCTCAATACGATTATTGACTGCGTAACCACGCAGCAGATATTCTTTTAGCACTTTATTTGCCCATTGGCGGAACTCTATGCCTCTTTTGGTATTCACCCTAAAACCAACAGAGACAATCGCGTCAAGATTGTAAAACTCTATCTTTCTTTTTACAAGCCTATTTCCTTCCTTTCGAACTAGTTCCAAAATGGAACTTGTTGCTTCTTTATTTAATTCATCACACTCATAAATATTTTGGAGATGTTTTGTAATGGCTTGCCGACCTGTGCCGAACAACTCCGCCATTTGAGCCTGTGTCAGCCAAATGGTCTCATTTTCAATCCTCACTTCCAGCCTGATGGTCTCATCAGGTTGGTACAATACGATTTCACCAGTTTGTCTTTCTTCCTGTGCCATAATGATAGTCGAATAGTTGATGTTCCTATTCTCGTCTGCGAAGGTACAACAAAATTTCTATATGGCAAAGACTTTTACATCATTTAAGAAAACATTCCTAATCCTCCTCCTCATAAGGGGGACAGAAGGGGCTTTTCTTTTCTTTCACAAGGCTTGTGGAAATATAATTTTTCTCTAATTACATTGTTTGTCCAGATATTTTTGTATCTTTGCAGTACTAATACTAAAAATCAATGGCTGGTTGGGAAAAAGAAGATTTGCAAAGGGAGAACGGAGAAATGGTGTCTATGCAAGTGCCAATGATAGTCTCTGCAAGCAGGAGTACAGACATTCCTGCGTTTTATGCTAATTGGTTCTTCCATCGGCTAAAGGTTGGCTATTCTGCTTGGACTAATCCATTTAATGGGGTGAAGGGTTATGTTTCTTATAAAAATACTCGGTTCATTGTCTTTTGGTCGAAGAATCCACGTCCACTTTTGCCTCATATTGACTATCTAAAAGAACGAAATATTGGTTGCTATATCCAATATACACTCAATGATTACGAGAAGGAAGGCTTAGAGCGTGGTGTGCCAAAACTTTCGGAACGTATAGACACATTCAAGCAACTAGTAGATAAATTAGGAAAGGGACGAGTGATTTGGCGTTTCGACCCGCTGATCTTGACTGATGACATTTCTATTGATACATTACTCTCCAAGATAGAGCGTATTGGAGACCAGTTACAAGGTTATACAGAGAAACTTGTCTTCAGCTTTGCCGACATCCTGAATTATCGGAAAGTCAAAGTAAATTTGGAAAAGAGCAATATCCCCTATCATGAATGGACGGAGTCACAGATGCTGGAGTTTGCTGAACGGCTTGCTGAACTGAATAAGAAGTGGGGTTATACTCTTGCAACCTGTGGTGAGAAGATTGATATAAAGAAATTTGGCATCAATCACAATCGTTGCATAGATGGCGACCTGATTACTCGCCTTGCTTGGGAAGATAAAGACCTGATGGATTTCATGAAGGTAAAGATTGAAGATGTTCCGGCTCCGACATTGTTTGGTAAAGCAGAGTTGCCTGAGGGAGCAATCCTCTTGCCTCATAACCATTACTTCATCAGTAAGCACAAGAAAGATCAAGGTCAACGCCCATTCTGTGAGTGTATGGTCTCTAAGGATATTGGTGAATATAACACATGTCCTCATCTGTGTGAATACTGCTATGCCAATTCAACAAAAGAGTTGGCATTGCAAAATTGGAAGCGGCATCAAGAGAATAGACTGTCAGAAACTATAACTGGGAAATAGTTATGCCAAACTTCATTGATATATTCCGACAAAGAGGTCAAATCTCATTCACGGGGATGAGAAGTGTAGCGATGTCAAAGCTTCCAACTGATAAGATGAAGCTTGACAAACTGTATAATGACCTTAAGCGGGGTACTGGTATATTAGACGATGATGACCATCTGAACATGTATCTGCGTAGTTTTGGCAAGATGCATAAAGCAAAGTTGGATATAGCTTTTAATTGCATTCATAATCCATCGGAGCTTTTCGGTTCGCCCGTAGAAGTATATGATTGGGGATGCGGGCAAGGTACGGCAACTGTTTGTTTACTGGATTTCCTCAAAAGTAAAAAGATTGTGGCAGACATACGTTCAATCAATCTGATAGAACCAATCATGGACGAGTACCGAGCGAACTATTACATTATCAGCGGTCATACCCAGAAGCACTTTGAAGGTTCGTCACGTATATGGTATGAACGATTAAAGATTATAGCGTTGCCTCGTGATTTAGTAACTTGGGAATCAGACTAATTTCGCCTACTACAACTTTTTAATCCTCTGCAATATCTGCCATTCTGCAACACTGTTTGATAATCAGGCGTTTACGTGTTGCAGATGGGTGGCAGATGTGTAAGATAAGGCCAGGCTCTGATTTTTACCGTGATTATTCCAGATATCGGAATGAGTCGTTCCGGGTATGGGTACGTTTGAAAGGAATGATACTTTAGGGTAGTAACCAGATACAGGAACAAAGTGCTCCCCCGTATGGAATAAAGAGTTTCCCGTATAGAACACCTTGTAAGGTGGCACCCGCGGGATGCGGAGCGTTTCATGAATTTGGGACTGCTGATCCACTTTAGAACATGAACCGATAGTCATAGGTCGAACGGTTAAGTATATATCCTTATTTGAAATTTTGAAGAAAAGGTTGTCATAAGGTTGCGGTTTTCCGTAAGGAGCCTCCTAATTTCCGTGAGGAGCCTCCTCACGGACGAAGCCCCTACATCCTCCCTTCGGAGGCCGTACCTCCGACCCTCGAAGGCGGCACTTCCTGCCCTCGAAGGTACGGGCTTCGTGGCAAGGAAGCGGCACCTTCATAAAATGACGCATAAAAAAGGATTTTGAAAAATCTACTCCCGTGCCTTGCACCCTTTGTTTATCGGGGATTAAGCCACAAACGACCCGTTTGAAGGCTTCATTTATTTGAGGACTTTGAAATAGGATATTTGCTTAGTAGGTTAGCCCAAACTGCCAAAGAGGGATGATGTTGCCGTAGCCCGTCTCAATGTCGTCCTTCACGACATAGCCTTGCTCGATACTTTGTATCTGCTTCTGCCTTTTCTTCTTGCCACCAACCTCAAAGGTGTATTTCTCTGCAATGAGGAAGTCAGAAACTGGGGATGATGTAATATCGTGGGCAACTCTCATCTGGTTAAAGAAGAAGTTTTCGCGGATGGTTCCGATTTCTGTATTCTCCTTTCCTAAGACATGGATTAGTGTAGGATTGTCGAGATAGACTTTATCCACCTTGCCAAGCCCTTGTATGCCGCCAGTACTGTCACGAAGTTGACCGATGAGTCCGGCTTTCTCTAACCATGCACAGAGGTCGGCAATGCTATTGCGCGACACTTCCAACTGACCGCCAATCTGGGTGAAGTTGGGTTTGAAGGGGGCTGCCTGTGCAATGATAGCCAACAGCCGTTTGAGTTTCCTGATGGTGGCTGGCGTGAGGTCGGCATATTGCGCTATATCTACTTCAAGTGTGGTGTTGACCACCTGCATGATGTAACGCTCGAAGTTATCGTCACTAAACGGATAATAGCCACGCTTCAGATAGTCGGCAAAATACTGAAGGGGTAGGAATCCCCGTGGCAGCACAACCTCTTGAGCAAGAATCTGCTGAAGGTCGTAAGTTGGCAACTCTATCTGGTGAAACAAAGCAAGATACTCGCGATATGAGAGACCTTGCATCTCAAAAGTAAGTACGCGACGGCTCAAATCAGCCACGCCTTTGGAAATATCAAGAATGGAGGAACCTGTAAAGAACACATGCAGTTCCGAATGATAGTCGTAGATAAGTTTCAGTTCGCGCGACCATCCTTTATACTTGTGAATCTCGTCGATGAAGAGGTGCTTGCCACCAGTACGTGCAAAGGCATCTGCCAAGTCAACCAGCGTATGGGTTGAGAAATATAAATCTTCTGCCACCACGTAGAGCGTTTCCTTTCGTGGCAGATTCTCCTTGATGTATTGCAGCACCATTGTGGTTTTGCCCACTCCGCGAGGTCCCAGTAGTCCTACGATACGTGCCTGCCAGTCTATGCGGTCGTACATATAGCGATGAAACGTGGAAGTCGTTTCACGCAGAAGTTTATCAAATGCGGCTTGTAATCTTTCCATAATTGTCTAATGCTGTATTTCGACTGCAAAGATACAAAAAATATTTCAATCCGCACTATGGTTAGTGCAAAATAACTACAAAAATGCACTAAAACGAGTGCAAAACTTATAAATAGTCGCACTTAATAGGATGCAAATCTCTAATATGGTATCATTTAACTGCCAGCGTTTCATGAATTTGAGGCTTACTTTCAAGGTGTTTGTGGCTTACAAACGGGTCGAATGTAAGCCACAAACGACCCGTTTGAAGGTTTCATTAGGCTATCTGGAATTCGTCGCATTCTTGATGTCGGCCAGGGTAATCTCCACCAGTTCCTCGTCAGAGACCCTGCCTGCCTTGGCGATGCGGTTTGCCTGCGCCTGGATGGTTTTCTCGAAGACGTTACGCACATAGCGGGCATTACCAAAGTTACGGTCCTTCATCGCCACTTTCCGCTCCAGATGCTCTAGCAGGAAGGAGGCTGCCTCCTTGGTGATGGTGTACTGGTTTTTCTTCAGGTACATGCGGTAGATCTTGTAGAGTTCGTCGGCGCTATAGTCGGGGAAATGGATATAGCGGTTGAAACGGGACTCCAAGCCAGGGTTGGTGTCGATGAACTTCTTCATCTCGTTGGTATAGCCTGCGACGATGACCACGAGGCGGTCACGGTCGTCCTCCATACGCTTCAGGAGCGTGGCGACAGCCTCAGAGCCGTAGTCGTTGTTCGACTCACTCTGGGTGAGGGCATACGCCTCGTCGATGAAGAGCACGCCACCAAGGGCGGAGTCGCACATGGCATTGACACGGGGAGCAGTCTGTCCGACATACTGTCCGATGAGTCCTGAGCGGTCAGTCTCCACGAGGTGTCCTTTCTTCAGGATACCCAAGTCCTTATAGATACGAGCCACGATACGTGCCACGGTGGTCTTACCAGTACCGGGGCTACCCGTGAACACAAGGTGGTAGTTGAGGTTGGGTGTCTTCAGTCCCTTCTCCTTACGTGCCTTCTGCACCTTCACGAAGTTGGCAAGGGAGCGCACCTCCTCCTTGACAGCCTCCAGTCCGATGAGTTCGTCGAGTTCCTTGTAGGGATTGCCCTCCAACGCCTTGTTGACCACCATGCTGTCTTTGCCGACACCCTCCTCACGGTCGTCCTTGTCCACAAACTTATATTTGCGTCCGCCCTCGTCGGAGCCGTCGTCATCGTCGTCGAACACTAGTTTTTTCTCCTTGTCGTTAGGTTCATAGTTGTCAATAACCATGGTACATGCGCCCAGTGTCAGGAAACAGGCGGTGATGCAGACGATAATAATTGTCAATTGCTTGCTGGTGAAGCGGTCAAAGAAACTTGCCATATACTTTTGTTTTTAATGATTTCATATATAATAAGGAGGAGCAGGGGGGCGGCATAGCAGAGCAGGTCGGCCATATCGAACGTCCCAGGCAGCAGTCCCCATCGCTGGAGCAGTTCCGAGCCAATACCCGTCAAGGGGATGAGGCTGGCGATGCCCACCCGTAGTGTGGTTGGCTGGTATGCTAATAGTCCGTGCGTCAACAGGATATAGGCGGCAGCCCACAGTCCTCCAGGCAGGGAGTACACGATGAACTCATGCGGTTGCCATCCGCTGACGAGGTTGCGCCAAGCATCGACTCCTGCCGACAATCCCATTGTCTCTAACGAGTGGAAGAGTAGGAGGGAGGTGGGTCGGAACGACACGTAGATCATTCCTCCGATGATAAGTAGAAGCAGGCCTAATGGAATTTGTCGTTTGAATGGCATAACCCACATTTATCAATAATACGGTACAAAAATACAAAAAAATTGTAAGAGTTGATGGATAATCTGTGATTTTTTTGTAATTTTGCCGACCTAAAGAAGGTATTAATAATTTAAAGGTAACAAAATGGGAGGCTTTTTCGGCACTATCTCAACAAAGGATTGCGTAAACGACTTGTTTTACGGAACCGATTATAATTCGCATTTAGGAACCAAGCGTGCAGGACTGGTGACCTTCGATGAGGAGAGGGGTTTCAACCGTTCTATCCACTCGTTGGAACGTCATTATTTCCGTTCTCGTTTTGAGGACGAACTGGACTCGTTCTCCGGGCATCAGGGACTGGGCGTGATCAGCGACACCGACCCGCAACCCATCATCGTGAACTCCCATCTGGGACGCTATGCCGTGGTGACGGTGGCGAAGATCAATAACTTGCGAGAGATAGCCGATGAGTTGCTTGCCAAACGAATGCATTTCAGTGAGTTGTCGGCAAACAATATCAACCAGACAGAGTTGGTGGCATTGCTGATCAACATGGGAAACGACTTCGTGGAGGGAATTAATAAGGTATACGAGAAGATTGACGGCTCCTGTTCGATGCTGATCCTGACGGAAGACGGTATCATCGCTGCCCGTGACTTCCTAGGGCGTACGCCTATCGTCATCGGACAGAAGGAGGGTGCCTATGCCGTGTCGAGTGAGACGACGAGTTTTCCGAACCTCGACTATAAGGTGCTTCGTGATATCGGTCCCGGTGAGATCGTTCGCTTGCGTACCAGTGGTATCGAGGTGATGCAGAAGCCGTGGAGCCGTTGCCAGATATGCTCGTTCCTCTGGGTCTACTATGGCTTCCCTGCCAGCGACTACGAGGGCATCAATACAGAGTATGTGCGTGAGAAGAACGGACGACTGATGGGCGAGAAAGACCAGGAGTTGGCTGCCGACCTTGTGTGTGGCATTCCCGACTCGGGGGTGGGTATGGCACTGGGCTATTCGCACGGTAAGCAGATTCCTTACAAGCGTGCCGTCCTGAAGTATACACCGACGTGGCCCCGCTCGTTTACCCCGGGTAACCAGAACCGTCGTGACCTGGTGGCACGTATGAAACTGATTCCCAATCCCGCCATCCTAAAAGACCAGCGCATCGTGTTCTGCGACGACTCCATCGTTCGTGGCACCCAGTTGCGTGACAATGTGCGCACCTTCTTCGAGAACGGTGCCAAGGAAGTGCATGTGCGCATCTCCTGTCCCCCACTGGTCTATGGCTGTAAGTATATCGGATTCACCTCTTCCAAGAGTGATCTGGAGTTGATCACCCGTCGTATCATCAAAGACTTCGAGGGGGATGACAAGAAGAACCTGGAGGCTTATGCGAAGACTGGTACGCCGGAATACCAGCGGATGGTACAGGAAATCGGTCGCCGACTCGGACTGACGAGTGTGAAGTTTGCCACCCTGGAAGACCTGATAGCGTCGATAGGATTACCTAAGGAGCGTCTGTGTACTCACTGTTTTGACGGTAGTAGTTACTGTCATGTTTGAGCGCTCCCCGTTAATCGGGGAGGCGGCGTAAGCCTGTAGGGCTTTGACAGAAGAAGTCAAGAACGTTAAATATCCTTGTCTTTTTTGTTAATTAAAAAAGATTTCGTACCTTTGCAGCAAACAATATAGAAGCGTGAAAATAAAGCAAGTGCTGAGTGCCCTTGAACGATTCGCGCCTCTGCCCTTGCAGGAAAGTTGGGATAATGCTGGCCTGCAAGTAGGACTGACAGAGGCGGAGGTTTCAGGGGCATTATTGTGTCTGGATGTCAACGAGCGCATCGTGGACGAGGCAATCGCGAAGGGGTGTAACCTCATCGTGAGCCATCACCCGTTGCTGTTTCGTGGACTGAAGCAGATCACGGATGCTACGGATGTGCAACGTACCGTTGTCAAGGCCATCAAGCACGATATCGTGGTCATCTCGATGCATACCAATATGGACAATGCCCAAGACGGGGTCAACTGGAAGATAGCGGAGCATCTGGGACTGGCAGACACTCGTTTCTTCGCTCAAAAGACAGTAGCGGGAATCGAGGCGGGCAGCGGTGTTGTGGGCGACCTACCGGCTCCCATGGCGGCAGCAGACTTCATTCAGGTTGTCAAGAAACAGTTTGGAGTGGAGTGCGCCCTCTGCAATGAACTGTTGCAACGCCCAGTACGAAGTGTCGCCATCTGTGGTGGTGCCGGTGACTTCCTGTTGGATGATGCCGTAGCACTGGGTGCTGATGCCTTCATCACGGGTGAGATGCACTACCATCAGTATTTCGGCTACGAGCAGCGCATCCAGATATGTGTCATCGGACACTATCAGAGTGAGCAGTTCACCAGTGAGATATTCCGGGACATCATCCAGAAGGAGTGCCCGGAGGTGAGAACGTGTATTGCGGAGACAAATACAAATCCAATTATATATTTATAGATTATGGCAAAGAAAGATCCAACAGACATGCCCGTTGAGGAGCGTTTGAAGACACTCTATCAACTGCAGACCACGCTCTCTGGTATTGATGAGAAGCGTGCCTTGAGAGGTGAACTGCCTCTGGAAGTGCAAGACCTTGAGGATGAGATTGAGGGCTTGACCACACGTATTGAGAAAATCCAGGCTGACATCAAGGAGTTTGAGGTGGCTATCAACCAGAAGAAGGGTGAGATAGAAACAGCCAAGGCCAGTGTGGAGCGTTATAAGAAACAGTTGAACGATGTGAAGAACAACCGTGAGTATGACACGCTGACCAAGGAGATTGAGTTCCAGTCACTGGAGATTGAACTGTGCAACAAGAAGATCAAGGAGGCACAGGTGCGTATCGATGAGCGCAAGGAGGAGTTGGCCAAGAACCAGGAGGTCATCCAGGACCGTGAGCAGGCACTGGAAGTGAAGAAAGGTGAGTTGGACGAGATCATGGAAGAGACACGTGCCGAGGAGGATAAGTTGAAGGCCAAGGTGAAGGAGTTGGAGGCAAAGATAGAGCCTCGTCTGCTGACCTCTTTCAAACGTATCCGTAAGAATGCCCGTAATGGTCTGGGTATCGTCTACGTACAGCGTGATGCCTGCGGTGGTTGCTTTAATAAGATTCCGCCCCAGCGTCAGTTGGATATCAAGATGCATAAGAAGATCATTGTGTGTGAATACTGCGGGCGTATCATGATTGATCCTGAACTGGCCGGTGTAAAGGTGGTTCCTGCCGGAACAGAGGAGAAGAAGACACGTAAGCGTACCATCCGCAAGACCGCCAAGAAGGCCGCTGAGGATACTCAGAATCCCGAGGAGGCATAAGGGCTGTTTGCTCTTGGCAGTTAGTATAAAGCAATATAGGCGTGGAAAACTCCACGCCTATATTGTTTGGTAGTCAGGAATCTCCTGTAGGAAGTCGTAACTGTTCTGTGCGTAGTTCATATGGCAGCAATAGTGTTGCAACCCGTTACTGACGATGAGATAGTCTACATGGAGGAGGAGGTTATAGGCACTGATCTGGCTGAATACCTTTTGTGACAGTGCCACAGTGGGGGCCTTGTATTCTATGATCATCCTGGGATGTGCCTGTTGGTCGTAGAGGATAGAGTCGCAGCGTAGTTTCTTTTCCCCGATCTGCAGTTCTATCTCATTGCCTAATAGTCCCTTGGGATACCCTTTGTGCTCCACGAGCCAGTGTACGAAATGCTGGCGCACCCATTCCTCGGGGGTCAGTTTGACAAAACGGCCACGCAGGAAATCGAAGATCTCCGGTTTCTCACGAGTACCGCCCAGCCGTATGTTGAATGTGGGAAGGTTCAGTTCGTACATGTTGCAAAGGTAGGAAATAATTATGAATTGTGGATGGATTATCCGTCTTTTTTCGTAACTTTGCAGTCAATAACACCAATAACGATGAGAAATATACTGTTAACCATAAGTCTGTTGTTCTTGTTTGTATCTCCCTTGGCGGCCCAAACGCAGTCGTCGTATCTGATGCGCATCGACTCTATTCGTCATACGATGCCGTCGTTGAAGGACAAGCAGTTGCTGGAGGCTTATTACAAAATATACAATCTGTACTATTATGCGGGGGATGTCCAACGGGAACGTCAGAGTATTGATGACCTGCTGGAGGAGGCGGAGCACCAAAAGGATGTGAAGATGCAGGGTACTGCACGTACGGCCTTGCTCTATTACTACTATAATAATGATCTCAACGACTCGCTGTTGTCGGAATTTCCCAAGCAACAGGAGTTCTTCCTGAAGAATAGCGACTGGAAGTTCTATTATGATACCTGGATACTGATAGTCAACCATTATATCTTCACCAGTCAGAGTAATACGGCACTTCGTGAGGTGAAAAAGATGTATGAGGATGCCCGGAAACGGGAGAACCAGTATGGTATAGGACTGGCTTCCTATGGCATGGGAAACGCCTATATGGACATCGGCTTCCACGAGGAGGCCATCCAGGCGTATGAGCGTTGTATAAAGACACTCCGGCATTTCGACGCAGGTTCCTCTACCTTGTTGGATGTATATCCCTATTACTGTAGTGTTCTCTCGGAGGTTAAAAACTACAAGCGGATGTTGGAGGTGACAGACCTGTGGCATGCCTATCTGGACTCGCATCGTAAGGAGTTAGGACTGGACTCGGAGAAGTCTGCCAACTCTTCCTATTATACTTATTGTTATAATTCCAGGGCAACGGCATTGATGGGACTGGGAAGACTGCAAGAGGCGGAAGACTTGTTGATGAAGGCTTATGAGGCGACAAAGGACGTGAGGGACAATGCTCAGTTGACAGTCTTCTATAATATGGGACAGTTGTATTCCAAGATGGGAGATTACCAGAAAGCGCTCGACTTCAATAACCATATTATGGGTACGTTTGTGGATGATGACGATGTCTCTGGCCGACTGATGATCAAGAAACAACGGGCGGAGATCATGCTCCAGTCACATCGTTTTGAGGAGGCTGCGTCTCTTTATAAGGAGGTGTTCTTCTTGGCGGATTCCCTGAATATCAATAGTGTGAGAAACCAACTCAACGAGTTTAATACGCTTTTTAAGGTCAACGAACTGGAAAAGGAGCACCAGCAGGCGAAGGCACGTCAGGCTTATGTCGTTCTGGGTGTGATTATCGCCGCACTCCTCTTGGTCGGACTTCTGGGTGTCTACTTCATGAACCGGCTGCGTCAGAAGAACCGTGAATTGGCAATCGCACTTGACCATGCACAGGAGAGCGATCGGATGAAGACTTCCTTTATCCAGCATATCAGTCATGAGATACGTACTCCCCTCAATGTCATCACGGGGTTCTCACAGGTGATTGGAAATCCCAGTTTCAAGTTGAGTACGGAGGAACGTGCACATATTGTGGAGAGTATCAATACGAATACGCATGAGATCACCAATTTTGTGAATGAACTGTTGGAATTCTCAGAAAACGAGAGCCAGAACCATTATGTGATTTCGGATTGTATTCATGTGAACCCGTTCTGTCAGGAGATCATGAAGATGGTTGAGGTGGTGAATAACGGTCGACTGGAACTTATCTATGAGCCGCAGGTGGATGATCGCCTGACAGTGGATAGTAACAGGATGGCTTTGGAGCGTATCCTCAAACAACTGCTCAACAATGCCCTGAAATTTACGGAGAAGGGGAGTGTCCGGCTGCGTACAAGAGTGACTGACGATGGCACTAAACTGGAAATCGCTGTGGCGGATACGGGAATCGGTATTCCAGAAGACAAAAGGGAACGGATCTTTGAGAAGTTCTATAAGGTCGATTCTTTCAAGCCCGGACTGGGGCTGGGATTGCCGATGGCTTATCGCATTGCCCATATGCTGGGAGGTGACCTGACGTTAAATCGGGAATATAGCGGCGGAGCATGTTTTCTACTGACAATCCCTCTAAATAATCCTAATAAATTTGGTGGTTAACGTAGTTAATTGTACCTTTGCAGTATGGCTCAAACAACTATGACATACGACGATGTGATGCGCGAACTCTCTATGCGCAAGTTTCACCCAGTGTACTATCTGATGGGGGATGAGCCGTATTATATCGATAAGATTAGCAATTGGATCGCAGAAAACGTGTTGCAACCCGAGGAGCGTGATTTCAATCAAACGGTCCTGTTTGGATCTGACGTGAATGCCTCGCAGATAGCAGATGCGGCCAAACGCTATCCGATGATGTCCGAATATCAGGTGATTATCGTCAAGGAAGCGCAGAATGTGAAGAATATCGAACCGTTGGAGAAGTATTTCAAGGCTCCTCTGTCGTCCACCATTCTCGTGATGTGTCATAAGAACGGGAAAATAGACGGGCGTAAGAAGGAATATGTGAAGGCCATCCAACAAGCCGGTATCCTTTTCGAGAGCCCCAAACTGCGTGAGCGTGACCTTCCTGGCTTTATAGAGGGCTATCTAAAGGCTAAAAACGTAGAAATCGACCACAAGTCCACCCAACTGATCGCTGATGCGATAGGGGCGGATTTAAGCCGTCTGACGAGTGAATTGGATAAAGTCATCCTTTCTTTACCGGAAGGGGAGAGAAGGGTGGTGACTCCGCAAGTGGTAGAAGACCAGATTGGGGTGAGTAAGGACTTTAATGGTTATGAACTCCGTGATGCCCTTGTGAACCGTGATGTCTTCAAGGCGAATCTAATTGTGAAATATTTTGACGAAAATCCTAAGTCGGGAAATATATATTCGTTACTCCCATTGCTCTTTAATTACTTCCAAAATCTAATGATCGCATTCTATTGTCCCCAGAAAACGAACCAGGATAGGGTAGCGGAATGGTTGGATCTGAGAGGTGGATGGTATGCCAGGGAGTATATGACGGGTATGCGGAACTATACGGGAATGAAAGTACTCCAGATTATCAGTAAGATAAGGGAAATAGATGCCAAAAGTAAGGGTTTGGATAACCCAAATACCCCTCCTGGAGAACTGATGAAAGAGTTGATTTTCTTCATTCTTCACTAAAAAACGGCTTTTTTTAAGCCGTTTTTTGCTAGTTTTCTCATAATTCCAAACATAAAATATTGGCTTCAAACGCCGATGACATAAGGCTTTTTTCTCCTTTTTCCCCCTCCAGATTTTGCGAATTTCAAACTTTTCGATCGCTCGTTCGGAATCTTTCAAAATTTTCAAATTTGGACTGATTTTGGCGAAGAGAATTTGGATTTAGCAAATATTAATATTGTGTTTTGTTGATTTTAAATTCTAAAGTGGATTTGATTTGTATGTTTGGTTTACAATTATAAATACATGGTTTTACACTTGTTTTTAGGTTTTAAAACCAAAAGCAGGTTTTCTAAATCAAAACTCCAAAGTTCAGACGGGCATTTTAGAGGATATGCAAAATATAAAATAGACTTTATAGTTTTAAAAATCAGATACTTATAAGTTTTTGTTTGCGGAAATAATTAAAAAGTCGTTGGGTTTTTAATTTCCATAAGTGAATATTTGCTTTCTCAAAAGACTTTATAGCGTAACTAACTATATTATAGCCAGTAAGTTATGGAGAAATGTTTGATTTTATTGCAGGTTCAATTTAAAGAACTTAATTTTGATTTAGAAATATAACATTCGCCTTGTGAATTAGATGCTTTTGATTTACAAATCACAAAATCAAAATTAAAACTTTTAAATCTAAAATTCTCATTACAAATGTTGCGCATCTCGTTTTTTTGTTTTATCTTTGTAAAGTGAAAGGAAAATCGGCTTTTTAGCCTAAAAATGAACAAAACAAAGATGAAAGACAGAATTAAGCACATCATGGAAGAGCAACACATGAGTCAACAAGTGTTCGCTGATTTCATCGGATTGTCTCCGGCAACCCTGAGTAGTATTTTCAATGGAAGGACTCGCCCCACTCTGAATATTGTCGAGGCGATCAAAAATAAGATACCTGATATCAATACCGACTGGCTTCTGATGGGTGTCGGACAGATGTATGTGAGTTCCAATCCTACCCCGTCAGAGGGCGGAGAACACCCGCAACAGTCGTATGCTGAGCAGGTTTTAGACTTCGACAGTCCCATTTCGGACCGTCAGGCAACCTCTTTCTCGCCGGGTGTACGAAATACACACCCGGAAAAAGCACCTGTTAATTTGAAAATAGTTGACAAAGAACCTCGTAAGGTAACAGAGATACGCGTCTATTATGATGATCAGACCTACGAGACTTTTGTTCCGATGAAGTCTAAATGAGAGCACATTTATTTGTGTTCTCATTTTTTTTTCGTACCTTCGCATCCAAATTATATAATAAGGTGTATATGAAGAAATATATTCTGGATTTGACTGTCAGGCAGACTGAGCGAATCAGTTCTAAGCATGTCCTGTTGCGCCTGACAGACAGTCAACCCCTCCCCGAGATGGTGCCGGGACAGTTTGTTGAGGTGCGTGTGGATGGTTCAGAGACCACCTTTCTGCGTCGTCCCATCTCCATCAATTTCGTCGACAAGGAGCATAATGAGTTGTGGCTCTTAGTGGCAACGATTGGAGACGGGACACGTCGTTTAGGAGAACTCAAGATCGGTGATACCGTCAATTGTGTATTGCCCTTAGGTAATGGGTTTACGATGCCTCAGTCTGCTTCTGAGCATGTCCTTCTTGTTGGAGGAGGTGTTGGTGTGGCACCTTTATTATATATGGGAATGCAACTTAAACGCTGTGGAATGGAGCCCACGTTTCTGCTTGGAGCGCGTACGGTGACCGACCTGCTTATGCTTGACGAGTTTGAGAAGTATGGTCGTGTCTTCGTCACCACCGAAGACGGTTCGCAGGGCGAGAAAGGCTTTGTAACCAACCACTCCGTCCTGCAGAAGGAGCATTTCGACCGTATTTGTACCTGTGGTCCCACGCCGATGATGAAGGCCGTAGCCAGTTACGCCCGGAAGAAGGATATAGATTGTGAAGTCTCGTTGGAGAATATGATGGCATGCGGTTTGGGGGCCTGTTTGTGTTGTGTGGAGAAGACAACGCAGGGTAATCTGTGTGTATGTAAGGATGGACCAGTGTTTAACATAAAACAGTTGCTATGGCAGATTTAAGTGTTAATCTTGGCGGGCTCTCACTGAAGAATCCCGTGATGACGGCATCAGGAACCTTTGGTTATGGGTTGGAGTTTGCAGATTTCGTTCCTCTTGACGAACTGGGTGGTATTATCGTGAAGGGTACAACCCTGAATCCTCGTGAGGGCAATGATTATCCCCGTATGGCCGAGACGGCCCAGGGGATGCTTAATTGTGTGGGACTGCAGAATAAGGGTGTAGATTATTTCTGTGAGCATATCTATCCGCAGATCAAGGATATTGGTACGAATATGATTGTCAATGTCAGTGGATCGTCACCGGAAGACTATGCGGAATGTGCGGCCCGTATTGATGCCTTGGAACATATTCCTGCTATTGAGTTGAATATCTCATGTCCTAATGTGAAGGATGGGGGAATGGCTTTTGGAGTGACCTGTGTGGGAGCCTCCAGTGTGGTAAAGGCTGTTCGTGAGCGTTATCATAAGACACTGATCGTTAAATTATCTCCCAATGTGACGGATATTACGGAGATAGCCCGTGCTGTGGAGGCTGAGGGAGCGGATAGTGTCTCATTGATCAATACCCTGATGGGTATGGCGATAGATATTGAGAAGCGTCGTACGGTACTGAGCATCCATACTGGTGGACTGAGTGGTCCTGCTGTTAAACCCGTTGCCTTGCGGATGGTCTGGCAAGTAGCCAAAGCCGTGAAGATTCCCGTTGTCGGACTGGGTGGTATCATGAATGCCCGTGATGCCATCGAGTTCTTGATGGCCGGTGCTACCGCCATAGAGATAGGAACAGCCAATTTCATTGATCCTGCCGTGACCATCAAGGTACGGGACGGTATCAACGAATGGTTGAATCAGCATGGATGCCAGACGGTATCAGAAATCGTCGGCACCCTGAATACTTAACAGTCTATTTTCGTGGTCTTGTTTAAGAGGTAGTAGTCAAGAATGGTCATAGCGGCCATCGCTTCTACTACAGGTACTGCACGAGGTAGTACACAAGGGTCATGCCGTCCCTTGGCAGTCAGTTTGGTGGCTTGTCCGTTGATATCTACGGTATCCTGTTCGCGGAGCAGGGTAGCCACAGGCTTGAATGCCACACGGAAGTATATGTCTTGTCCGTTGCTGATGCCTCCTTGTATACCGCCACTATGGTTTGTCTGGGTGGTGATATCCCCCTGCCGGTTGATAAAGATATCGTTCTGTTCTGAGCCACGGGCTGCGACACCGTCAAACCCCTCACCGTATTCGAAGCCCTTGACAGCGTTAATGCTTAGCATCGCCGCCCCCAGTGCAGCGTGCAATTTACCGAACTCAGGCTCTCCCAGTCCTACGGGACATCCTTTTATCACACAAGTGATAACCCCGCCGATGGTATCACCCTCGGCCTTGACTTGCTCAATCAGGTGTATCATCTCCTCAGCCCTGACGGGATCGGGGCAACGGACACTGTTTGATTCTGTTAGGGAGAGGTCGTATTGTTGATAGTTATGTTCTAACTTGATGGCACCTACCTGTGAGGTGTAAGCCTGGATATGGATTCCCAGTTGGCGTAGTGTCAGTTTGGCTAGTGCACCGGCCACCACACGGCTGATCGTGATGCGGGCCGACGATCTCCCTCCTCCCCGGTGGTCTCTACAGCCATATTTTTGTGTATAGGTATAGTCGGCATGGGAAGGACGGTATAACTGACGCATATTCTCGTAGTCTTGTGAGTGCTGGTTGGTGTTCCGCACGATGAAACCGATAGGGCATCCTGTGGTCTTGCCCTCAAACACACCGCTCAGGAATTCCACCTGGTCAGCCTCTTGTCGACTGGTCGTAATACTACTCTGTCCGGGGCGACGACGGTTCAGTTCGTTTTGGATGAAGGCCATATCGACTTCAATGCCGGCAGGCATGCCGTCAATGACTCCGCCGATCGCCTCACCATGACTTTCTCCAAACGTTGTCAGCGAGAATATGTTACCTATTGTATTCACTCTTCAATAATGTATGATGGATGAAGCATTATTCTTATCAATGGCAATGGCCGCATCCACAGTTCTCACCATGGTCGTGCTCATGACCGCAGTCGCCGTCGCAGTCATGGCAGCCGCAGCCGCAACCACCGCTCATACGGGCAATCATACCTTTTATCTCTTCAGGGGTGGCCTCCCGATTCTCTAGTACCTTACCTTCGAAATAGAGGGTCTCACCGGCCAGCGGGTGGTTCAGGTCCACTTTCACTTTCTCTTCACCGATCTCCAGTACCTTACCGTAGAAACGGTTACCGTCCTCGTTCTGCAAGGGGATGATGGCATCCACATAAATATGTTCATGGTCAAAATGCCCGTTGATGGAGAATATCTCACGATCCAAGTCTACCACATGGGTCAGGTCATACTCGCCATAAGCCTCCTCCTTTTCCAGGGAGAAAGCAAAATCCTCGTCTTTCTTTAAGTTGATGAGTTGTTTCTCAAAAGCGTCCAATGCGATACCAAAGCCGCTGATGAAGTGGAAAGGCTGCTCTGCGGTGGCCTCTTCCACCATCTCCTTGCCGTTGTCTCCGTCTATATACAGGCGATAACTCACGGCAATGTATTGATTAGGAATATTGCTCATAGTTTGTCTCGTTTATCGATTTTGGCTGCGAAGGTACGAATTAATTTTGAAATAGGCAAACATCGGCGGTGTTTAATGAGAAAAACTTAATTTTTTCATAAAGGCATGATTCTTTGATAGAGGTCAAGAATTCCCTGTGTTTTCGCACACAACACCCTCAAATGTTTGGAGGATGACGAAAATCGCCGTACCTTTGCATCGTCAATCAGAGAAATCTGGGCGACTAAAGATTAAAGGATAACAGCCCCATATTAATAAATAAGGTAAACACAAACAAGAAAAGGGGCATAAGTAGAATTAAAAGAAAAGAAAGGGTAACGAAAATGAAAAGATTGTTTTTAACTGTAGTTGCTATGTTGAGCATGACGCTCACATTTGCTGAGAACGAGAACATGAACAGTGTTAACAATGCAGAGGCTTACAATCTGAGCGTGAATATCAATCAGTTGAGCAAGGCACTGAACCTCGCCGACGATCAGAAAGAGGCTGTGGCCGAGATCCACAAGACCTTCTGCGCAGAGATGATGTTCGCCACACAGTATGGTAAGGAGGAGCGTGACGCTCGTGTCAATGCAGCCATCAAGAAGGATCTGGGTTACATGAACTACATCCTCAGCCACGAGCAGTACAAGACTTATGTCATGCTGCTGAACGTCACAATGACTAATCGTGGTCTGCGTTAATTGAGAACTTTAGAAAAATAGAAAGGATTTGAGGGCAAGGCTTTGGGCTTTGCCCTTTTTTTATTATCTTTGCAAGCAGAAATACCAAATAACGAAAAATATGAAAAGCGTAAAAGTCATTCTTTTGTCAGTTGTCGCACTGATTCTGGTTAGTTGCGGAACAACGACGACAGTCCCCATCACAGGACGTAAACAGAATCTGATTGTCAGTGACGAGCAGGTGCTCAGCCTGAGTAATCAGCAGTATCAGGAGTATATGAAGACGGCTAAAGCCTCTACCAATGCCACGAATACGGCGATGGTGAAACGGGTAGGGCAGAACCTTGCCAATGCGGTGGTGAGTTATCTGAATGCCAACGGTCTGGGTGCTGAGGTGTCACAGTATCAGTGGGAGTTTAACTTGGTACAGGACAAACAGGTGAACGCATTCTGTATGCCTGGCGGAAAGATTGTGGTGTATGAGGGAATCCTGCCTGTTACACAAGACGAGTCTTCCCTTGCCATTGTCTTGGGACATGAGATCGCCCATGCCGTAGCCAAGCACTCCGCAGAGCGTCTCAGTAATGCGTACAAACAGCAATATGGTATGCAGATCATCGGTGCTGTGGCACAAGGAGCGGGAATCAGCGGAACCTTGGCACAGTTGGGTACTCAGGTACTGGGTGTTGGAGCACAGGCCTGGTCATCGGGCTTCTCCCGTAAGCAAGAGAGTGAGGCAGATCACATGGGACTGATATTCGCGGCGATGGCAGGTTACGATCCTCAGGTGGCAGTGACCTTCTGGCAGCGTATGTCTTCTGCTACGGGAGGCGGCTCTTCCTCTATCTTCAGCGATCACCCTACAGATGCAACCCGTATCAAACAGATTCAGGGATGGCTGCCGGAGGCCCAGGCTTACTATAAACCGTCTTCCAGTAAGACCAATACTTCCAGTAAGTCTAATACGACTCCCCAGACAACCAAGACGATTAAAATATCATCCAAAAAGAAATAGTTATGATGAAAAAGACATTCTTTTGTGTATCCTTGGCTTTTGCCCTGACAGCAACGGCCCAGACGAAGGATGGCGGCATCTCTGAACAGATGATTCAGCAGATGGAGCGTCAGTATGCTGCCCAGCCCGCTAACAGGGCATTGCGCAATGCCATTGCGTCGAATGCGATAGACAACCTGGCTAAGAACCAGGATAACGCCGGGGCGTTGGACACCTATTTCAGTATTGAGACAAAGAAACAGTCGATTCACGACCAACAGTCGAGTGGGCGCTGCTGGATGTTCAGCGGTCTGAATGTGCTGCGTGCTAACTTTGCCAAGCGTACGGATTCGCTGACAGTGGAGTATTCACAGGCTTATCTGTTCTTCTACGACCAGTTGGAGAAATCGAACCTCTTCCTGCAAGGGGTGATAGATACCGCTAAAGACCCTATTGACAGTCAGCGGGTACAGTTCTTCTTCCACTATCCGATAGGTGATGGCGGCACGTTCTGTGGCGTGGCTGATCTGGCCGAGAAATACGGACTGGTACCTATGGCCATCCAGCCGGAGACCTTCTCGGCAGAGAAGACTTCCCGCATGTCGGCCATCATCAAGTCTAAACTGCGTGAGTACGGAATCCAGTTGCGACGTATGGTGGCAGAGGGGAAGAAGACGGCTGATATCCAAAAGGCCAAGACGGATGCACTGGCACAGATATACCAGATGCTTTGTCTGACATTAGGAGAACCCGTCAAAGAGTTTACCTATGCTTTTAAGGATAAGAACGGCAAGCAACTGACGACGGCCAAGAAATATACTCCTAAGTCGTTCTATGAGGAAACGGTGGGAGGGGCCCTCAACGGTACGTTTATCATGGTGATGAATGATCCTCGCCGCCCTTATTATAAGACGTATGAGGTGGAGTACGACCGCCATACCTATGACGGACATAACTGGAAATACCTGAACTTACCCATGGATGAGATAGAGCAGTTGGCTGTCGCTTCTCTGAAGGATGGCCGTAAACTCTATTCCAGTTATGATGTGGGGAAGCAACTGGATCGTAAACGTGGCTATGCCGATACGGAGAATTATGACTATGCCTCCTTGTTTAATACCACCTTCGGGATGACCAAGGCAGAGCGTATCAGTACATTCGACAGCGGTTCCACCCATGCCATGACACTGACCGCTGTGGATCTCGATGCCAATGGCAAGGCTGCCAAATGGAAGGTGGAGAACTCTTGGGGCTCCTCATGGGGACAACAGGGTTGTCTGATCATGACCGACCGTTGGTTCCGGGAGTATATGTTCCGCCTTGTGGTTAATAAGAAATATGTATCCGACAAACTCCTGAAGGACTACGAGCAGAAGCCTGTTATGGTCATGCCTGAGGATCCGCTGTTCCAGGAAGACAACTAAGTAGGTTGTCTGTCTTATTTAAAATAAGACAGGCGGCACCTCTTGCCCTCGAAGGCGGCACCTCCTGCCCTCGAAGGCGGCACCTCCTGCCCTCGAAGGCGGCACCTCCTGCCCCCGAAGGCGGCACCTTTACATCGTTTTTGAGGCCTTTCAGGTCGATTTTTGCCCTTATCTTACTCATCTGCCACCCATCTGCAATACGTAATTCGCTGATTATCAACGAGTGTTGCAGAATGGCAGATGTTGCAGAGGATTAAAAAGTTAGGAGGACGCTTCCACTCTCTCCCTTTCCTTTCGGATGACAAACCGTTGATAGTAGGTCAGTAGGAGGGTGGTCATCGGCAGGGCTATAATCATACCGAGCATCCCAAGGAGGGAGCCCCAGATGGAGAGGGATAGCAGGATGATGGCAGCGTTGAGGCCCATCACCTTACCCATGATCTTTGGGGTGAGGAATGTGTCTTGGATGAGTTGTACCACCGCAAAGACTAGCAGGACCATCAGCATGATCACCCAAAAGTTCTGACCTGTATCGGCAGCCTTGACAATAGCCAACAGGATGGCAGGGATGAAACCAATCAGTTGGAGGTAGGGCACCATGTTCAGTAGTCCGATAAACATACCCAGCCCCACTGCCATAGGGAAATCGATAATCAGGAAACCGATACTGAAGAGGATTCCTACACAGAAGGCCACCAATCCCTGACCACGAAAATACTTATTCATACCCTCCTCGATGTCGGCCACCAGTCTGACGGCCATATTACGAAAACGCTCTGGTAACAGGCTGGGCCATCCCTCCGTGAACTTCTCATAGTCAATCAGTATGAAAAGGGTATAGATGGCAACCATAGCCGCAGTCACCAGTCCTGAGAGGGCGTTGACAGAGCCCATGATGACATCCCATACCTTCGGCATCGTCTCCTTGATGGTGTTGATGAAACCGTCTTGTGTCACAATAGCCTTGATGTCTTCTGTCGTGAGATGTTCTTTCAGGAACATCTCTATCTGGTCAGGGATATTGCTCATCAGGGCATCTTTCGTGATATACTCTATCAGCATGTCTTTCACCCGCATGGTCTCATCGATGATAGGGGGGATGATCAACCAGAAGAAGCCCACCATAGCACCGATGACCACGATGAAGGTACAGAGGATAGCCACGATGCGGAAGCGCATCTTACAGCGATACTGGAAAAATTTGACCAGTGGGAACAACAGGTAGGCAATGAGCCATGCCAGGAAGAAGGGCAGTAACACACCACTCAGGCGGTCAAGTAGCAGATAGATACCTACTGCGATGATGACGGCAAGGAAGCCACGCACAAAAGTATCGAAGGTGATCTCTTTTCGTTCCATATCTTCAACTTCAATTTTTCAATTTTAACCTCAGACTATTCAGTACTACGCTGACACTGGAGAATGCCATCAAGGCAGAGGCCCACATGGGGGTGATCTGCCAGTGGAGTCCGATGAGGTAGGGCAGACCTGCTGCCAGTGGAATACATACGATATTATAGATGAATGCCCAGAACAGGTTCTGGTGTATCATATTAACCGTTTGGGTGGAGAGTCGGATGGCATCGGGGATGCGACGGAGGTCATTACCCATCAGTGTCACCTGTGCCACATCCATCGCCACATCCGTGCCTTTTCCCATCGCGATACTGACATCGGCAGTGGCGAGTGCCTGAGAGTCGTTGATACCGTCGCCAACCATCGCCACGTGTCTTCCCTGTCGTTGTAACTCACGTACTAAGTTGTCCTTGTCTTGGGGTAATACCTGAGAGCGATAGTGCTTGATACCGACTTCTTGGGCTATATGCGCGACACGTTCCTCTTTGTCACCGCTCATCAGATAGACCTCGATTCCCATGTCTTGCAACTGTTGCATGGTTTCCTGAGCGTGGGGCTTGAGGGTCTCGGTAGGTGTGGTAGGGGGTGTAGGGGAGGTAGGTGTGGTAGGTTGGGTGAGGGTACCCGTTTTGTCGACGACCATTGCATCTACCTTACGGATCTCTTCCAAGGCGGTAGCGTCTTTGATGAGGATGTTCTTCTCGGCAGCCTTACCGATGCCTACCATAAGGGCGGTCGGTGTGGCAAGGCCCATCGCACAGGGACAGGCAATCACCAGAACACTGACAGCAGAGAGAATGGCTTGGGGAAGGGCGGCATGTCCCCCCACGAGAATCCAGACGAGGAAGGTGAGTAGGGCGATTGCTGCCACTGCCGGTACAAAGACGAGGGCGACCTGGTCGACTATCCGTTGGACGGGAGCCTTCGACCCTTGCGCCTCCTGTACCATTCGTATCATATTGGCGAGGATAGTCTTCTGGCCTACCTCCTCTGCCTTGAAACGGAAAGTACCCTCTCGGACTATCGTTCCGGCCAGTACCTTGTCACCGGCATGTTTCTCTACAGCGACCGACTCTCCCGTCATTGCCGACTCGTCGATGCGGGCGATGCCATCGCCTAGCACTCGACCGTCCACGGGAATTTTCTCACCAGGGCGCACTTCTATCGTATCACCAGGTTGGATGGCGGAGATGGGTACTTCCACCACCTCTCCCGTATCGATGAGATGTGCCGTCTTAGGAGTCAGTCCCATCAAAGCACGGATGGCAGAGGCTGTTCCGTGTTTGGCTCGCTCCTCCATCAGTCTGCCTGTCAATACAAACGTGATAATCATCACGGAGGCATCAAACCAAGTGTGCCATTCGATCCCTTGACTGCCCCAGTAACGTTCCCCCCAGAAAGTGTTGAATGTGCTGAAAAGGAACGATATACCGGTGGACAGGGCTACCAGTGTATCCATATTGGCTGTGGCATGCAGCAACTGGCGGACTGCGTTGACATAGAACTGTCTACCGCAATACAGGATATTCAATAGGGAGAGGATTAGCATCGTCTGGTTGGTGATATCGCGCGTACCTATCTTAATATATCCCATCGAGATGGCCATTACCAGCAGGGCAAAGAACCAAGAGAGTATCACTTTGTTGCGAAGACTCTTGTATGCCTGTCGCTCTATCGCCTCCACATTACGGTCTTCCTCCACTACCAAGTCGTAGCCGATAGCAGCCAACGATTCCTTCAATAACTGTGGAGAGGTCGTTTGTCCGTCGTATTCCACCAAGGCAGTCCTTGCAGGCAGGTTGACAGAGGCAGAGACGACTCCCTCAGTCTGTGAGAGTCGCTTTTCTACATTGGCTGCGCATCCGGCGCACATCATCCCCAATACGGCAAATGTCTTTTTCTCCATAACAAATGCAAAATTATAACTTTTTTTCGATTTTTCTTTCAAAATGTTTGGGTAATTACGGAAAAAGTTATAATTTTGCATCCGATATCATAAAATATCGGAATTATGTTGAATATGAACGCTTACTTTTACGGCTTTTATTTTTACTTTGCAGGAACCTGTGGAGCGGAAGGCCGTATGTAAGAATAAAATGAACTAGAAGAAAAAGAAATACAGTCCCGCTTCACAACAAAGTGAAAGCGGGATTTTTTTAAGTACTATAAAGATGAAGAGAATAGCCATACAAGGACTGATAGGGTCGTTTCATGACATTGCGGCACACCTGTATTTCGAGAATGAGCAGATACAACTGATCTGTTGTTCTACTTTCGAACAGGTGTTCGACCAGATCAAGCAGGACCCTACGACCATTGGAATGCTTGCCATCGAGAATACGATAGCCGGTTCCCTGTTGCATAACTACGAACTCCTGCGTGACTCAGGAACGACCATTGTGGGAGAGCATAAACTGCATATCTCCCACTGTATCTGTTGTCTGCCGGAGGATGATTGGGATACCATCACGGAGATTCATTCCCATCCGGTGGCCTTGATGCAGTGCCGTGAGTTCCTGGCTCAGCATCCTACCATGAAGAATGTGGAGGCTGAGGATACGGCAGGCTCTGCCAAGATGATTGCGGAGGGACAGCATCAAGGATGGGCTGCCATCTGCCATGCAGAGGCCGCTAAGTTGTATGGCCTGAAGGTGCTTGAGAATCATATCGAGGATAACAAGCATAACTTCACTCGTTTCCTAGTGGTGTCGAATCCTAATAAGGCCGACCTGTTGCGCCCTCTGACAGAGGCAAACAAGTCGAGTATCGTTTTCTCTCTGCCTCATGAGGAGGGGAGTCTAAGTCATGTACTGGCCATACTCTCGTTCTACAAGATTAATCTGACGAAGATACAGTCATTGCCAATCATCGGCAGAGAGTGGGAATACCTGTTCTATGTCGACCTGATGTACGACGACCTGACTCGCTATCGCCAGTCGATAGATGCGATTATCCCGTTAACCAAAGACTTTAAGATTTTAGGAGAATACAAAGATGGCAAACAAACGAATTGAACCGGCAGAAAGACTTAACTTAGTCAGTGAATACTATTTCAGTCGTAAACTGAAAGAGGTCGCCCAGTTGAATGCAGAGGGTAAGGATATCATCAGTCTGGCCATCGGCAGTCCTGACATGCCACCGTCACCTCAGACCATAGAGAAACTCTGTGAGGTGGCTCATGAGCCTGGTGCTCATGGTTATCAGCCAACGATGGGTACTCCCGAACTGCGTGAGGCAATGGCCCGTTTCTATAAGCGTTGGTATGATGTTGACCTTGATGCGAAGACAGAACTGTTGCCACTGATTGGTTCGAAGGAGGGTATCCTGCATGTCACACTGGCTTTCGTGAATCCTGGTGATGAGGTGTTGGTTCCTAATCCTGGATATCCTACCTATACGTCGCTTTCAAAGATACTGGGTGCGAAGATTGTCAACTATAACCTGCGTGAGGATAATGGTTGGCAACCAGACTTCGACGAGTTGGAGCAGATGGACCTCTCGAAGGTGAAGTTGATGTGGACCAACTATCCTAATATGCCGACTGGTGGGCGAGCCCGTATGGAAACCTACGAACGACTGGTGAAGTTTGCCAAGGATCATGGTATTGTTGTCGTTAACGACAACCCTTACTCCTTCATTTTGAGTGAGGAACATCTCAGCATCCTACAGGTACCTGGTGCCAAGGACTGCTGTATTGAGTTCAACTCCATGTCGAAGAGTCATAATATGCCAGGGTGGCGTGTCGGTCTGTGTGCCACCAATGCGGAGTTTATCTCATGGATCCTGAAGGTACAGTCGAATATCGAGAGCGGTACTTTCCGGGGTATTCAACTGGCTGCCGCAGAGGCTTATAACAATAGTGAGGAGTGGCATCGTGAGGCGAATATCGAGCGCTATGCCAGTCGAAGAAAATATGCGGAGCAGATCATGGATGTGCTAGGCTGTACCTATGACCCTCAACAGGTGGGTATGTTTCTGTGGGGTAAGATACCTGACAAATATAATAATGTAGAGGATCTGACGGAGCGTGTGCTCCATGAGGCTCGTGTCTTTATCACCCCAGGTTTTATTTTTGGAAGCAATGGTGAGCGTTATATCCGTATCTCCCTATGTGCGAAAGAAGAGAAGATACAACAGGCATTGGAAAGATTGCGTGCCACATTTTGACCTTTAGGTAAAAGAATCAAAAAAGCAATATAATTATGGAACTGGAATTAGAGAAACTGAATCTTCCGAGTGACAATGAACGCCCCTTCGTCATTGCAGGACCCTGTAGTGCAGAGAGTGAGGAGCAAGTGATGACAACAGCCAAGCAACTGGCGATGTATGGCTGTCATAACTACCGTGCCGGAGTATGGAAGCCCCGTACCAAACCCGGAGGCTTCGAAGGTCATGGTGAACCTGCGCTGGTATGGTTGAAGCAGGTGAAGGAAGAGACGCATATGTTAGTGGCAACGGAAGTGGCGACTCCTGAGCATGTGGAACTATGTCTGAAATATGGTATTGATATTCTGTGGATCGGTGCCCGTACGACAGCAAACCCCTTTGCCATGCAAGCGTTGGCTGACTCCCTGAAGGGTGTCGATGTGCCTGTCTTCGTAAAGAACCCTGTCAATCCCGACTTAGAATTGTGGATTGGAGCGTTGGAGCGTCTGAATCAGGCTGGTGTCAAGCGTCTGGGTGCCATCCATCGTGGCTTCTCCAGTTATGATAAGAAGATCTATCGTAACATGCCGATGTGGCAGATTCCCATTGAGTTGCATCGTCGTATTCCAGAGTTGCCTATCATCAACGACCCCAGCCATATCGGAGGTAGGAGAGAGTTGATAGCCCCATTGTGCCAGCAGGCGATGGACCTTGGTTTTGACGGCCTGATCGTAGAGAGCCACTGCGATCCGGACAAGGCATGGAGTGATGCCAAGCAGCAGGTGACACCGGATGTGCTTGACTATATCCTTTCCTTGTTGGTCATCCGTGACGAGCATACCACAACGGAGGGTATTACAACATTACGTAAACAGATTGACGAACTCGACAACCAGTTGATGGATCTTTTGGCTAAGCGTATGCGGGTTTGTCGTGAGATTGGTCACTATAAGAAAGAGCATAACATGACGGTATTGCAGACATCCCGTTATAACGAGATACTTGACAAACGGGGTGCCCAAGGCTCTCTCTTGGGAATGGGACCTGAGTTTGTGGCTCATGTCTTTGAGAACATCCATGAGGAGAGCGTTCGTCAGCAGATAGAGATTATTAACAAGTAAAAAGACCGTTGGCTGTTGGCATTTAGCCAATGGCCAATTGTCAATAGCCAACAGCAAGATATGAAGATATTAGTATTAGGAGCAGGTAAGATGGGCTCGTTCTTCATCGACCTGCTGAGTTTCGACCATGAGGTCGCTGTCTTTGAGAAAGACCCGAAACGCATGCGGTTTACCTATAACTGCCAGCGCTTTACAGACATGGAGGAAATCCGGGACTTTGCTCCAGAATTGGTTATCAATGCCGTTACGTTAAAATATACCATTCCTGTGTTTGAGGAGGTGATTCCTTATCTTCCCAAGGAGTGTATTATCAGTGATATTGCCAGTGTAAAGACGGACTTGAAGGAGTTTTATGAGAAAACGGGGATGCGGTATGTCTCTACACACCCGATGTTTGGTCCTACCTTTGCCAACCTGCAACAACTCAGCGAGGAGAATGCTATCATCATCAGCGAGGGAGACTATATGGGGCGTATTTTCTTCAAGGACCTTTATCAAAAACTAGGCCTGAATATTTACGAGTATACCTTTGAGGAGCATGACAAGACGGTGGCTTACTCCTTGTCCATTCCTTTCGTGTCCACTTTTGTCTTTGCTGCCGTGATGAAGCATCAGGATGCGCCGGGTACCACCTTTAAGCGTCATATGCGCATTGCCAAGGGAGTCTTGAATGAGGATGATTACCTGTTGCAGGAAATCCTTTTCAATCCCTATACGCACGACCAGGTCAGTCAGATCCGAACGGAACTCAAGGAACTGTTGGAGATTATCGATGAGAAAGATGCCAAAGGAATGAAGGCTTATCTGACGAAGATACGTAATAATGTGAAACGTGATATTGAAATCAATAAGTAATCCGTATACAGGTCTTAACAATGAAACCGGCAATCATCTTCCATCAGTATATCTGGCTGATTAATATGTTACGTCAGTACCGTCGGATGACGCTTGAAGAACTCAACCAACGCTGGATAGCCGACGAGGTGGCTGAGGGTAATCCTTTGTCACGCAGTTCTTTCAATCGGCATCGCGATGCTATCCTTGATATGTTTGGTGTCATTATCGACTGTGATTCCCGATATCATTATTTTATCAGTAATCCTGAAGTGCTTGATGACGATAGTCTGGAGCGGTGGATGCTCTCTACGCTCACGGTGGGTAGTGTGCTCTCTGACAGTGCCGCTCTCAAGGAAAGGATTATCTTGGAGAATGTACCGGCCGGTGAAGAGTTTTTGCAGACCATTATTCGGGCAATTAAGGCGGGGCGACGTATCCTTCTGGGATATCAGCGTTTTGGTGCTGAGGCCTATGAGAAGATAGTCTCGCCTTATGCACTGAAACTATTTCACCAACGTTGGTATCTGTTGTCATTTACAGGTCGTCATTATGCTATCTATAGCCTTGACCGTATGCTGTCTGTCACACTTACAGACGAGTCATTCACATTACCTGATGACTTCTCTCCCCAGCAGTATTTCTCGGAATATTTTGGTGTGTTGACAGATGAGACACCGATGACTCATATCGTTCTTCGGGCTTATGGTAATATGGCTAATTATTTGCGGACATTACCCCTTCATACCTCTCAGCGTGAAGTGGCTCAGAAAGACGATTACGTTGATTTCTCTTTAGATTTGCGTCCTACCTCTGACTTCATCGGTGAGATTCTTTCTCATGACGCAGCACTTGAGGTCATGGAACCTCTAACGCTCCGTCAACAACTCCAAAGGCGCATAAAGGATATGTGCCAACGCTATCTCTGATAGTTATTCTTCGGATGTATTCTTTCCTTATCTCTTGATGAGCGAGGCCACCCACAAGATGGCAACAGCACCGATGATGGCTGTTCCGAGTTGACCGAGAATACCTCCCCACTGAATACCTAACTGGTCAAACAGCCAACCGCCGATCAGTCCGCCAAAAAGACCCAGTACAAGATTCATAATGAATCCGAAACCGCCGCCTTTCATTAACTTACCAGCGCAAAAACCGGCCAAACACCCGATAATAATTGAACCAATAATTCCCATAATAGTACTAAAATACTTAATTGTTCTTTGTCTAGTTGAGGGCAAAGGTACAAAGAAAAATTGTATTTTTTGAAAATTTTCTTCAAAATTCTTTGTGGTTTCATTAAAAAATCATACCTTTGCACCATCCCCAGTTGGGGAGAACAATGAATAGTTGATAAATTTGTTGATCGTTCCTTTGCCGTGAGGCAGGGGAACGATTTTTTTTCAGTATTTCTTTTGCGTATTATCTACTTCTTTTGTATCTTTGTAGCGTGGAAGTATAGAGATAAGATGACAAAAGATTTGTTTGAGACATTGATAGAGCGGTATGCCGAACAGATAGAGTGCATCCGTCTGTCTGCCCATGAACTGCATCGCAGTGTTAACCAGATTTATGGCGATGAGTTACCGTATGGGTACCATTTGGATATGGTGGTAGACGGTATCCGTCATTTTGGCCATCTGGTATGTGCTGACGAGCAAGGTGTCCTGCCTCTGTTCTTTGGAGGTTATTATCATGACAGTATCGAGGATGCGCGACAGACCTATCATGATGTGTTGAAAACGGCCCGGAAGTGGATGACAGAAGAACAGGCATTGGTGGCAACAGAGATTGTATATGCGTTGACCAATGACAAAGGCCGTACCCGTGCGGAAAGGGCGGGGGAGAAGTATTATCTGGGTATTAGGGAGACTCCCTATGCCCCGTTTGTAAAACTCTGCGACCGGTTGGCAAATATTACCTATAGTTGTTCGGGCGTTAATGCTGATAGTCTTCGTATGAAAGAAGTATATAAAGCAGAGATGCCCCATTTCCTCTCATCCATCAATCCGCATCTTGACGACCAGCGTTACCTTGTTCCGCAGGAAGTGGTGATGAAACTGGCGGAGTGCTTGATTGACGATCTGGAGCGAGAGGAACAGAACGCTTCGGTATGGTGGCACGAATATTGAAGATGAAACATTAACATTATAGTTTAAAGACGAGATATGGCATTAGGAAGATGGATAGGTGGTTTCCTGGGTTGGATGACAGCAGGCCCGTTAGGTGCTCTGGCTGGTATTGTGCTGGGTGGTTTGTTCGACTCAATGATGGATGCGGTGAACACCCCGGAGACCCAAGGAACGTTTGACGGACAGAGTGGTTATCAGTCGCAGACTTATAGTAGTCAACAAGTATATCAGGGCCAGCGCAACAGTTTTTTGTTCTCAATGTTGGTGCTCTCGTCGTATATCATCAAGGCCGACGGCAAGGTGATGCATTCCGAGATGGAGATGGTACGGCAGATGTTACGTCAGAACTTTGGAGAACAGGCAGTGGTAGAGGGTAATGATATCCTCAAGAAACTCTTTGAACAACAGAAAAGGGTAGGCACGGTGTCTTTTAAAAATACGGTGGAAGACTGTTGTCGGCAGATTGCCCGTCATATGAATGCCTCACAGCGGCTGCAACTACTTAACTTCCTTGTAATGGTGGCCCAAGCAGATGGTAGGGTTCCCCAGAGTGAGATTGCTGCTCTGAAAGAATGTGCCTTGTGGTTACGTATGTCATCGGATGATATTGATTCGATGCTAGGACTGGGTAAGAATGATCTGGAGTCAGCCTATCGTGTACTGGGGGTGTCGCCTAATGCCAGTGACGACGAGGTGAAGAAGGCCTATCGCAAACTTGCCTTGAAACATCATCCTGACAAGGTGGCTGCCCTTGGCGATGATATTCGTAGGGCTGCAGAGAAGAAATTTCAGGAGATCAACGATGCGAAAGACCGTATCTGGAAAGCCCGAGGACTATGAAACAATCTGCCATACAGATTCCTGTGGGCTTGCATGAGGTGTTGCTCCATGCCTGTTGTGCTCCCTGTTCATCAGCCATCGTGGAATGGATGATGCGGCATGATATCCGTCCTACTATCTTCTATTATAATCCGAATATCTATCCTCGTGAGGAGTATGAGATCCGAAAGAATGAGAGCAAGCGGCATGCGGAGAGTCTGGGACTGAAATGGATAGATGGCGATTACGACCATGAGCAATGGTTGGATGGGGTTTGTGGCTTGGAAGGAGAACCTGAGCGTGGAAAGCGCTGTGAACAGTGTTTCCTGCTTCGTCTGACAGAAGCAGCCAAGGAGGCCCAACGGTTGAACCTGCATTATTTCACCACCACACTAGCCTCCTCACGTTGGAAGAGTCTGGAGCAGATTGAGTGTGCCGGACATCTTGCGGAGCAGACCGTGAAGGGTACTCGTTTCTGGGCTCAGAACTGGCGTAAAGGTGGACTCTATGAGCGTCGTAACCAACTGTTGAAGGAATTTGGTTTCTATAACCAACTGTATTGCGGCTGTGAGTTCTCTCAACAACAGAGGGACGTATATGAGAAGAGTAAAATAATGAAAAACGAGGTTTAATATTTGTAAGTCTCGTTTTTTCTTTGTACCTTTGTCGTCCAATATAAATAAGGTACATATATGTTTGAGAATTTATCAGATAGACTGGAACGGTCGTTCAAGATACTGAAGGGTGAGGGGAAAATCACCGAGATTAACGTAGCAGAGACCATGAAGGATGTCCGCCGTGCGTTGTTGGATGCCGATGTCAACTATAAGGTTGCAAAGAACTTTACCGATACTGTTAAGCAGAAGGCGATGGGTATGAATGTGCTCACAGCCGTGAAGCCGGGACAGTTAATGGTGAAAATCGTACATGACGAGTTGGCTGAACTGATGGGCGGCAAGGCTGTCGACCTGAATCTCGAGGGACGTCCTGCTATTATCCTGATGTCTGGTCTGCAAGGATCCGGTAAGACCACGTTTAGCGGTAAACTGGCTAATATGCTGAAGAATAAGCAGCATAAGAATCCATTATTGGTGGCATGTGACGTTTACCGCCCTGCTGCTATTCAACAGTTGCACGTAGTGGGTGAAGGTGTGGGCGTTCCTGTTTATTCAGAACCCGACAATAAGAATGTGGTTGAGATTGCCAATAACGCCATTAAGGAGGCAAAGGCAAAAAACTATAATGTGGTCATCATCGATACCGCCGGTCGTCTGGCTGTCGACGAGGAGATGATGAACGAGATAGCCACGCTGAAAGAAGCCGTCCATCCGGATGAGACCCTCTTCGTCGTTGATGCGATGACGGGTCAGGATGCAGTAAATACTGCCAAGGAGTTCAACGACCGTTTGGACTTCGACGGCGTGGTGCTGACCAAACTTGACGGTGATACCCGGGGAGGTGCAGCCCTCTCTATCCGTACCGTTGTTACCAAACCAATCAAGTTTGTGGGTACTGGTGAGAAAATGGAGGCTATTGATGTGTTCCACCCAGAGCGTATGGCTGACCGTATTCTTGGTATGGGTGATATCGTCAGTCTGGTGGAGCGTGCCCAGGAGCAGTTTGACGAGGAGGAAGCCAAGCGCTTAGAGAAGAAAATCCGTAAGAACAAGTTTGACTTCGATGACTTCATGGGACAGATTCAGCAGATCAAGAAGATGGGTAACATTAAAGATCTGGCAGGAATGATTCCTGGTGTCGGTAAGGCGATTAAGGATATTGATATAGACGATAATGCCTTCAAGGGTATAGAGGCGATTATCAACTCCATGACACCTAAGGAGCGCGCTAATCCGGATATCTTGAACCAGAGTCGTCGCCAACGTATTGCCAAGGGGTCTGGTACGAAGATTGAGGAAGTCAATCGTCTTATTAAACAATTTGACCAGATGCGCAAGATGATGAAGATGGTGGCAGGAGCCGGTAATTCGAAGATGGCTCAGATGGCTGCAGCCATGAAAATGCGGGGCGGTATGCCGAAATTCTAGACAAAGTAACAGGTAAAGACAAAATAACAGAATAACTTTTTATTAGAATCGTTAATATGTTAATCTGTCAAAAAAGTTAATATGTATATGCAACTGATAGATGGAAAAGCAACGGCAACCGCTATCAAGGCGGAGATTGCCGAGGAGGTAAAAGAGATGGTGGCACGTGGTGGTAAACAGCCCCATCTTGCCGCAGTATTGGTGGGCCATGACGGTGGTAGTGAGACCTATGTGAAGAATAAGGTGCTGGCCTGTGAGGCTTGTGGTTTCAAGTCGACCCTTATCCGCTATGAGGCCGATATCACTGAGGAGGAACTTTTGGCTTGTGTGGATAAGTTGAACAAGGATGCTGATGTCGATGGCTTCATCGTACAGTTACCCCTTCCTAAGCATATTGACGAGCAGAAGATTATCGAGGCTATCGACTATCGTAAGGATGTGGATGGTTTCCATCCTATCAACGTGGGACGTATGGCTATCGGTCTGCCTTGTTTTATCTCTGCTACTCCATTAGGAATCATTACCTTGTTGAAGCGCTATAACATTGAGACGAGTGGTAAGAAATGCGTTATTCTGGGGCGTTCCAATATCGTGGGTAAACCCATGGCTCAGTTGATGATGCAGAAACAATATGGCGATGCCACCGTCACCGTATGCCACTCTCGTTCCAAAACGTTGAAGGAGGAGTGCCGTGAGGCGGATATCATCATCGCCGCTATCGGACAGCCCGATTTCGTGACTGCCGATATGGTGAAGGAGGGTGCCGTGATCATCGATGTTGGTACGACCCGTGTGCCAGATGCCACTCGCAAGAGCGGTTTCCGACTGAATGGTGATGTGAAGTTTGACGAGGTGGCAGAGAAATGCTCCTATATCACTCCCGTTCCTGGTGGAGTGGGTCCGATGACCATCTGCTCGCTGATGAAGAATACCCTTGCCGCAGGTAAGCGTGAGTATTACAAATGACCGCACAGGAGTATTACGAGCAGGGCAATGCCTATCGGAAACAGGGCAACTGGCAGGAAGCGATTAACTGCTATATCAAGGCTGCGGAACTAGATCCGGAGAGTCCTGCCGTAGAGGCGAAACGAATGCTTGATGATATCATGAGTTTCTATCATAAGGATGCGTATAATCCATAAATAAATACAATAATTATGGCGAAGATAAAAGGTGCCATCGTAGTGAATACTGATCGTTGTAAGGGTTGTGTGTTGTGTGTCAGCGCCTGCCCTCAACAGGTTATTGCCTTGGCAAATCGAGTGAACATGCGGGGTTATCCCTATGTGGAGCCTGTGCAGATAGACAAATGTACGGGATGTACCTCATGCGCTGTGGTATGTCCCGACGGATGTATTACGGTTTATCGTAAAAAAGTGGAGGAGTAAGAAGATGACAAATCAGGAAGTAACATTGATGAAGGGCAATGAGGCGATAGCCCATGCTGCCATTCGCTGCGGTGCTGACGGATATTTTGGTTATCCGATTACACCACAGAGTGAAGTGATTGAGACATTGGCTGAGTTGAAGCCTTGGGAAACTACAGGAATGGTGGTCTTGCAAGCAGAGAGTGAGGTGGCCTCTATCAATATGATATACGGTGGTGCCGCTGCTGGTAAGAAAGTATTGACATCTTCGTCGTCTCCAGGGGTGGCTCTGATGCAAGAGGGTATTACCTATATGGCTGGCGCAGAATTGCCGGGTGTCTTTGTCAACGTACAGCGTGGCGGCCCTGGACTGGGAACGATACAACCTTCTCAGGGAGATTATTTCCAGGCTACCCGTGGTGGTGGTAATGGTGACTATAATGTTATTGTGCTGGCTCCTAATTCTGTACAGGAGATGGCCGACTTCGTGGATTTAGCCTTTGAGTTGGCATTCAAATATCGCAATCCTGCCATGATCCTGTCAGATGGTGTCATAGGCCAGATGATGGAAAAGATCGTGTTGCCTCCTTATAAGCCCCGTCGTACGGAGGAGGAAATCCGTCAACAATGTCCTTGGGCTACTATCGGTCGTACGAAGGATCGTAAACCGAATATCATTACCTCATTGGAACTGAAACCTGAAATAATGGAGGCTCGTAACATCCATTTACAGGAAAAGTACAAGGAAATTCAGGAGAGGGAGGTTCGTTATGAGACACTTTTCTGTGAGGATGCTGAAATACTGATTGTCGCCTTTGGCTCGGCTGCTCGTCTGACACAGAAAGGCATAGAGATGGCACGTGAGGAAGGTATTAAGGTCGGTATGCTCCGACCGATTACACTATGGCCGTTCCCCTCAAAGCAAATCGCAGAAATGGCAAAGGATAAGAAGGGTGTATTGGTTGTTGAGATCAATGCGGGTCAGATGGTGCAAGATGTACGTCTTGCTGTCAACGGTGCTGTACCTGTTGAGCAGTTCGGTCGCTTAGGTGGTATCGTTCCTGAGCCAGAGGAGATAGTGGAGTCTTTAAAGAAGTTAATCTAGAGCATTCAAGAATAATCCGGAAATCTAGTAAAAGAAATTATGGAAAATCAGATTGTAAGTCCTGAGAACTTAGTATATCAGAAGCCGGCACTGATGAATGACAACCACATGCACTATTGCCCTGGTTGTTCGCATGGTGTGGTACATAAACTCGTGGCTGAGGTCATTGAGGAGATGGGAATGGAGGAGAAGACCATTGGTGTCAGTCCTGTAGGATGTGCCGTTTTCGCCTATAATTACCTGGACATTGACTGGCAGGAGGCTGCTCATGGACGTGCTCCCGCAGTGGCTACAGCCATTAAGCGTCTGTGGCCCGATCGTTTGGTATTCACCTATCAGGGTGATGGCGATTTGGCATGTATCGGTACTTGTGAGACGATCCATGCACTGAATCGTGGTGAGAATATCGCCATCATCTTTATTAATAACGCGATCTATGGTATGACGGGGGGGCAGATGGCTCCTACCACACTGATGGGAATGAAGACATCAACTTGTCCATATGGTCGTCGTGCCGATCTTCACGGCTATCCCCTACATATCACGGAGATTGCTGCCACATTGGAGGGTACTTGCTACGTCACTCGCCAATCAGTGGAGACGGTAGCCGCTATCCGTTCCGCTAAGAAGGCTATTCGTAAGGCTTTTGAGGCTTCTATGGCTGGGAAGGGTAGTAGCCTCGTGGAGATTGTATCTACCTGTAACAGTGGTTGGAAGATGTCGCCGAAGGCTGCCAATGAGTGGATGCAGGAACACATGTTCAACTATTATCCGAAAGGTGACTTAAAAGATACGACGATATGAAGAAAGAAATCATTATAAGCGGTTTTGGAGGACAAGGTGTGCTGTCAATGGGTAAGATTCTTGCCTATTCGGGTCTGATGGACGACAAGGAGGTGACGTGGATGCCTGCCTATGGTCCAGAACAGCGTGGTGGTACTGCTAATGTGACTGTCATCGTGAGCGATGAGAAGATCAGTTCTCCTATCCTCAGTAAATTCGATATCGCTATTGTGCTTAACCAACCCTCGTTGGAGAAGTTTGAACCGAAAGTAAAGGCTGGTGGTATCCTCATCTACGATGGTTATGGTATCATCAATCCTCCCACCCGTAAGGATATCACCATCTACCGTATTGATGCGATGGACAAGGCTGCTGAGATGAAGAATGGTAAGGTGTTCAACATGATAGTTTTAGGCGGACTTCTCAAGGTTGCCCCTGTTGTCAGTACCAAGGGCGTAGAGAAGGCTCTCTTCAAAACCCTGCCAGAGCGTCATCATGAGATGATTCCCCTCAATATGCAGGCTATCGAGGAGGGTGGCAAGATTATAGAGAAAGTATAATTTAAGAGAAGGTAAATCTCTTTTGTTTATACTTCTTTATTCGTCTAGTTTAATGAGTGTGTACTGTTTACTACCCAGTCCAATCTTCTCCGCATAGTCGGTGATATAGGTGCCGTGCTGTCGGTTGATACGTTGGATGAGTGGTTTGTTGTCGTCACCGGGCTTTCCTTGGTAGTTGAATACCATGTCGAGACAAGCCTGGTCAACAGCAACGGGGTCGAGTGATGCCATGATACCCATGTCCTGTAGTTCTGGCTTGGCGGGATGTCCGTCGCAGTCGCAGTCTACCGACATGTTGTTCATCACATTAATATATAGGATATTCTCTCCGAAGTAGTTATGTACAGCCTGGGCAGCGGCAGCCATCGACTCCAGGAAGGAGTCCTGTGTCTTACCAGCAGCGATATATCCAGGTGTCCAGGCTAGTTTAGCGTCTGTTGTCTTGCCAGCAGAGTGGATATATGCCTTCCCTGCGGTAGAGGCAACACCAATAGAGGCATTTTTCAGAACACCGCCGAAGCCACCCATGGCATGTCCCTTGAAGTGGGCGAGATTGATCATGAAGTTATAGTTGGCAAGGTGCTCTCCTACGATATCGTATTTCAGGTATTTATGGTCTTTGATGGGAATACGAATCTCGCCAAACTCGTCCATGATATCCACGGCGAAGATGCTGTCAAAGCCATGGTCATGGATGGTCTCCCAGTGTTTGCTCTTGTCCTGACGGGTACCACCATATGCCGTGCAGCACTCCACGATAGTACCGTTGACCTCCTCCACGAGATTGCGGATGAAAGTAGGTTTCAGATAGTGCGTGTTGCCCCCCTCACCAGTAGAGATCTTCACGGCTACACGACCTTTCGCCTCCACGCCAAGTGCTTTGTATATCTTCACCAGTGACTCAGGAGTAATCTCTTTGGTATAATAAACTTTTGACTGTGCGAAAGTCATAGCAGATACCATCATCAGTATCGCAACGAATAAAATCTTCTTCTGGTTCATATCATGTAATTTTTCTATTTCCGGCAAAGATACACATTATTTATAATAAATTAGAAAGAAAGTATACTTATTGTTCGAATTTGTCCGTTTTCCGTAATTTTATTGTCGGTTTTTCTGTTTTTACTAATATTATTCGTACCTTTGCAACCGTAAACCATTAAAGATAGAAAAATGAAGAAATTATTAATTCTTGCAGCGATTTTGTGTACCACTACTGGGATACATGCAGGTGGACTGATGACTAACACGAATTACCACATTGCGTTTGATCGTATGATGGCACGCGGTGCCACCTTTGATATTGATGCCGCCTATAGTAATCCTGCCGGTCTTGTCTGGGGACATGAGGGTTTCCAACTTTCGCTGAATTTCCAGAAACCTTGGCAGAACCGTGATATCGAGACTAGTATTCCCGGATTCCTGGGTTCTGACTTCCAACAGAAATTTCATGGGAAGGCTTCGGCTCCTATTGTGCCGGCTTTGTTTGCCTCATACAAAAAGAATCGTATTGCAGTGTCTGCCATGATAGGTATTGTGGGAAGCGGCGGCTTTGTGGAATATGCGGATGGTGTACCTATGTTCAATATACCATTGACGGCAATGCTTGCTCAGGCTGGTGTGATGCCAGGCAATTATACCCTTGACTCACAGATGAAGGGTAAGCAGTATATTTATGGGGGACAACTGAATCTCACCTATAAGATTACCGATTGGTTGGCGGCTGCTGTAGGTATTCGTGCTAATTATTACGATGGTTATTACCGTGGCCATGTGGTGGCAGATATGGGTGGAACGAAACTTGTCAATCTACAGTTGGATTGTAATCAGCGAGGCTGGGGCTTTGCTCCTATTATCAGTTTAAACTACCATCAGAAATCTCTTACGCTGGCTGCGCGTTATGAATTCCGCACTAAGATTAACGTTCCCAATGACACGAAAGAACTGACTGCCGAGATAGCCGGTATGACTCCAGAACAAACAGCGGCAGTCCTAGGGGCTAAGGTCGCAGGTTATATGGATGGTGTCAAGACACGCTATGATATGCCTTCTCTGTTAGTTCTTGCTGCAGGTTATGAATTCTCACCCAAGTTGCGTGCAACGCTAGAGTATCACTTCTTCGACGATAAGCATGCAAAGATGGCTGGTGACCGTCAGGAAGAGTTGAAGCATGGTACTCATGAGTTTTTGGCTGGTGTGGAATATGATATCAACGACAAATTCACTGTCAGTTGTGGTGCCCAGCGTACTGACTATGGATTAAGTGACAATTACCAGCAAAACACTTCCTTTGCCTGTGACAGTTGGTCCATAGGATTGGGTGGTGCTTGGAATATTACGGAGAAGATCCGGTTGAATGCCGGCTATTTTATCACTCTATATAGTGACTATACCAAAGAGCAGACAAATTATCTCGGTACCCCTTATCATGGAACGGATGTCTATTCACGTACAAATAATGTGATAGGTGTAGGTATTGACTATAAGTTCTAAAAACAAGAAAATTTACAAAAAAAGCACCCAAAAGTTGGTTATTTACCCGTTTTTATCAAAAAATGCAATAAAAATCGTACTTTTTACACGTTTTTCTTGGAAGTTATAGTTTTTTTTATTTATTTTGCACCCGAAATTAAACTAGAAATAGGTAGATTTATTTAATAATTTAACTAAGTTAGTAACAAAATGAAAAAGTTATTTTTAATGCTTGCTGTTGCCATGCTGACTGTTTCAGCAAGTGCACAGAAAACTGCTGTAACAGCCAATAAGGCTGGTGACAACTGGTATGTTGGTATCAATGCCGGTGCTGCTACTCCTATGGTAAAGTTAGGTGCTGATGGTGGTGCATTCAAAGGTTTTGCTCCTTCTTTCGGTGTCCGTATTGGTAAGAACCTGACCACCGTATTCGGTCTGGCTTTGGATGCCAATGCTTACTTCGAGGCTGCTGAGAAGTCTGCTATGAAGCAGAAGACTTTCATCGATGCTATGAACGTTGACATTATGGGTACCTTCAACCTGAGCAATGCATTTGCTGGTTACAAAGGTGAGCCCCGTGCTTTTGAGGTAATCGGTTTGATCGGTGGTGGTTACAGCCGTGCTTTTGGTGAGGGTGCTCATGGTGGTATCAATGCCAAGGCTGCTTTCGACTTCGCTTTCAATCTTGGTTCTTCTAAGGCTGTGCAACTCTACATCGAGCCTGCTGTTATTTTCGGTCAGCCTCTTGTTCAGTATGCTAATCCTTTCAGAAAGAATGGTTATGAGGGCAAGATGAATGGTGTCTTCCAGTTGTCTGCTGGTATCAACTACAAGTTCGGTACAAGCAATGGTACTCACAACTTCAAGGTTGAGGAACTCCGCGACCAGGCTGAGATCGATGCTCTGAATGCTAAGATCAATGAACTTCGTTCTGACGTAGACGCTGCTAATGCCGCTGCTGCTTCTAAGGACGCTCAGATTGCTGACCTGAAGAAGAAACTCGCTGACTGCGAGGCTCGTCCTACTCAGATCGTTGAGGAGAAGAAGGAGACTGCTCTCCAGCCTATCGTTATCTTCCGTCAGGGTAAGAGCACTATCGACGCTGCTCAGTATGCAAGTGTTGAGATGGTGGCTAAGTATCTGAAGAATCATCCTGAGGCTAAGGTTCTCGTGAAGGGTTATGCTTCTCCCGAGGGTCCTGCTGAGTTGAACCAGAAACTTTCTGAGGCTCGTGCAACTTCAGTTGCTAACGCTCTGATTAAGCGTTACAAGATCTCTAAGGATCGCATCACCACTAAGGGTCTCGGTGCAACTAGCGAGATTTCTGAGGAGAACGACTTCAACCGTGTTGCTATGTTCGTTGACACAACTAAGTAATTTGAGTTAATAATAATAAAAGTCCCCGCAAGGAAAACTTGTGGGGATTTTTTTTGCTATTTTGTTTGTTGTTTTAGAGTTTTAGCCTTATCTTTGCAGAACAGTATCAACAAAAAGAAATACCCATGAGAAAAAAGTTATTAACTTTTCAGAAAGTTTGTCGTTCCACGATAATCTTTTTCTTGTTTTTCGTAAGTACGGTAAGTATGGCTGCCACTCGCTTCGTTGATTTCCAGTCAGGTGACATGTTGCTTACGGACGGCATTGTAACTATCAACTATGATGCTTCAGATGCAAAGGCTGTTGCGATAGCAATTGAAACGCTATCAAAGGATTTCGAGAGAGTCACAGGTGCTCCTGCTGTAGTTGGCAATGCTGCTGATGCAAAGATTATAATCGGTACGATAGGGAAGTCTTCCTACATCGACCAACTGGTAAAACAGAAGAAACTGGATGCTTCTCTGTTAAAGGGTAAACGGGAAAAGTTTATCATCACCTTGATAGATCATCAACTGGTGATTGCTGGTAGTGATCGTCGCGGTACTGTATATGGTATTTACGAACTCTCAGAGCAGATGGGTGTCTCTCCTTGGTATTATTGGGCTGACGTACCAGTAGCACATCATGACCATATATATATCAATAAAGGTGTGTATACAGACGGGGAACCTGCTGTGGAGTTTCGTGGTATATTCTTAAATGATGAGGCTCCTTGTCTGACCTCATGGGTCAAGAACACCTTTGGTACGGATTATGGAGACCATCGTTTCTATGAGAAAGTCTTTGAGTTGATTCTTCGTCTGCGTGGTAATATGATGTGGCCTGCCATGTGGGGCTGGGCTTTCTATGCTGACGACCCTTTGAATTCCAAGACAGCCGATGATATGGGGATCATCATGGGTACTTCTCATCATGAGCCGATGGCTCGCAACCATCAGGAGTATGCCCGTCATCGTCAGGAATGGGGAGCATGGAACTATCAGAAGAACCAGCAGAAACTCGACCAGTTTTTCCGTGAGGGTATTGAACGCATGAAAGGCACTGAGGACATGGTGACGATTGGTATGCGTGGTGACGGTGACGAGGCGATGAGTGAGGAGGCAGATACCAAACTCTTGCAACGTGTGGTGGAGAACCAGCGTCGTATTATTTCTCAGGTGACGGGTAAGAAAGCGAAGGAGAAGACCCAAGTGTGGGCATTATATAAGGAGGTGCTTGACTACTACGACAAAGGGATGCGAGTGCCTGATGATGTTATCATGCTGTTGTGTGATGACAACTGGGGGAATGTACGTCGAGTACCTAATATGAAAGAGCGCCAGCATCCCGGAGGATGGGGACTCTATTATCATGTCGACTATGTGGGGGCTCCCCGTAATACGAAATGGTTGAATGTGACACCCACACAGAACATGTGGGAACAACTGCACCTTGCCTATGTCAACGGCATTGAGCGGATGTGGATATTGAATGTTGGCGACTTGAAGCCGATGGAGTATCCCATTACCTTTTTTATGGATATGGCATGGAATCCCAACCAGTATGACTCACAACATATTGTTGATCATACTGTCATATTCTGTCAGCAGCAGTTTGGCGACAGTCAGGCTCAGGAGGCAGCGCGTCTGTTGAATCTCAGTTGTAAGATGAACGGTCGTATCACTGCCGAGATGCTGGATGCGACGACCTATAATGTGCATACTGGGGAGTGGCGACAGGTTGCTGATGATTACATGCGGTTGGAGGCAGAGGCATTGCGACAGTATCTGACCCTTGATGAGCGTTATCATGATGCATACCAGCAACTGATCCTGTTCCCCATCCAGGCAATGTCTAATATCTATCAGATGTATTACGCCCAGGCGATGAACCTGAAACTATTTGCCGAAGGGAATTCTGACTGTAACCTGTGGGCAGACAGGGTAGAACAGGCTTTCCGTCGTGACTCCATCCTCTGTGCCGACTATAATCACAAGATTGCGCATGGCAAGTGGAATGGTATGATGACCCAAAAGCACATCGGCTATACCTCGTGGAACGACGACTTCCCCGCTGACCAGATGCCGATGGCGAAGCGTATGACAGGAGGACAAGCCGGTGGTTTCGTGTATACCATGACAAACAAGGTGGTGTCGATGGAGGCGGAGCATTACTATGAGGCGCAGAGTAATGCGAAGACTTCATGGACAGTCATTCCAGATATGGGGCGTACACGTAGTGGTGTGGTGTTGATGCCTTATACGGAGAGTGTTGTGGGCGGTAGTCTGTCCTATCGATTCAAGACAGTTGATGCTACACAGGGGAAAGTGAAAGTGCATGTGGTGGTGAAGTCTACCCTAGACTATCTCAACAAGGGTGGCTTGACCTATCAGGTGTCACTGGATGGCAGTGAGCCTGTGACGGTCAACTTCAACAAGAACCTGAATGAGGACAAGGAGAATATCTATTCCGTCTATTATCCCACGATAGCCCGTCGTGTAGTGGATAGTGTGGTGGAATTGCCTATAGGAACAGGGGATATTCATACACTGACCCTAAGTCCTGATGATCCTGCCATTGTCTTCGAGAAAATTGTGGTGGATACGGGAGGCTATCAGCCATCCTATCTGTTCATGGATGAGTCCCCCTGTCAGATTGATACAGGTCAAAAATAGGGGTGTCAGTGCATAATTTACTTTGAAATGATGCTGGACATAAGTGTTTTCTATGTAAATTTGCATTAAAAAGAAAGAGAGAGCAAAGAAAAAGGTTATTTCTTGAGGTAAGAAGATTGTTAGATGGAAATACAATAGAGAGGTCTTTCGTGATGAAAGACCTCTCTTCTTTTTATCGGGTGATAATGGTTGCGGTTATAGGCTTAAGTTTCCTTTTGGTATCCTTTATGTGTAGGCGTATTAACCCAGCCTTTTGTGTGGTGCGGAGTACCACAACCAGTTCTCCTTGAAAGAGATGCATTCGTGGTTGCTTGAACGACTGTAGAGAGGTGGCATCTCCGTTGCATACGCCTTCGAAGACTCCTTCACCCTCTACGGAGAAGATAAGTTCATCATTACAGGTAGGGACAGGTGTTTGTCGCTTGTCTTTCACACTGACGGTCACGAAGACAAGATCCTCTCCATCAGCACGATAGTTCTCACGGTCAGTTTTTGCTACGAGTGCTGTTGCCTTGCCTGCTGTTCGTTTGCAGTCTTCTCCGATTATATTCCCTTTCTCATCATATGCCACAACCCGAATATCTCCAGGTTCATATCTGACATCATTCCAACGCAGACGATAACGATCCAGTCGTTCTGCGGGATTCTTGCGGATGCGTCCTTGACTCTTACCATTGACAAATAATTCAGCCTCCACACCGTCTGTATAGCAGTAGACAGGGGTCACTTCTCCTTTACGCTCAGGCCATGTCCAGTGGGGCAGTAGATGTACCGTATGATCTTGGGTATTCCATTTGGAACGGTAGAGCCAGTAGCGGTCTTTGGGTAGTCCTGCCAGATCGCAAATGCCGAAATAACTACTACGTGAAGGCCAATACTCATCATAGGGAGTTGGTTCTCCAAGATAGTCATAGCCTGTCCATACGAACTCTCCGATCACCCAGGGATAGTCATCCTGACAGCGCCAGTCGTCATCAGGGAGGTTAGACCATGAGCACCATTCCACGTCATAACTGCTACATTGACCATCAGCCTTCTCCAATGCCGTGGGGTCATAATTGGGTGAATAGGAGGCATATTGTGAGTTGTCTGTGGGAATGGCCGGGAATTTGTAAACGCCTCTAGATGAGACCGTTGAGGCTGTTTCACTACCCAAGAGGAATCCTTGTGGCAGTCGCTTGATATTATTCTCGTATTTATGTACACGGTAATTGAAGCCGGGAATCTCCATCACTTGAGCAAAACCACTGTTCAAAGCGTCTTCCGCACGGTCCATACCTTGTGTGACAGGGCGGGTAGGGTCGAGTGTGTGGCATAATCCCTGTAACTGTTTGGAGATTTGTCGACCTTCCTCACTCCATTGTTCAGGAATCTCATTACCTATTGACCACATCACAATAGAAGGATGATTACGATGATTCAACACGAGGTTGGTGATATCTTTCTGTGCCCACTCCTTGAAGAAACGTGCATAACCATTCTTGCATTTGGGGTATATCCACATATCAAATGATTCTGCCATGACCATCATACCCATAGAGTCGCAAATCTCCATCTGCCAGGTAGAGGGCATGTTGTGAGAGGTACGGATGGCATCACATCCCATCTCTTTCATCGTACGAATCTGACGGATCAATGCTGCTTTGTTGATGGCGGCTCCCAATGGGCCGAGGTCGTGATGCAGACAGACACCCTTGATCTTCCTGCTGATGTTATTCAACTGGAAACCACCTTCACGACTGACTATAATGGTACGGATACCGGTTTTAATCGTCTTTGTGTCAATGACTTTCCCATCTTTCATCAATCGTGCTGTCAACTGATATAAATAAGGTGACTCTGGTGACCATAGTTGGGGGTGCTCCACCTTCAGGGTTGTATATACTAACCCGTTGTGAATAGCCAGTTCAGGGGCTTGGGCTACGGTGTTACCTTCCTTGTCGATAAGGGTGAATTCTGCGGTCATATCTTCCGTGGGTCCTTTCACGCTCATATCGGCTGCTACTTCCGCTCTCTCCTTATTAATGGTCAGAGTACGAACGAACAATGACCAGTCGTCAATATGCGTTTGTTGTGTAAGCAACAATGTTACAGGGCGATACAGGCCTGCACCGGGATACCATCTGCTGCTCTCCTCCATATTCTGCAAGTGGACGCTGATATCCAGTTTGCCACTCTTCATATACGGAGTAGCATTGATACGGAAAGCATTATATCCATAGGCCCAATAACCAGCATCTTTTCCGTTGATAGATACTTGAGGTTCTGCCATGGCACCGTCGAATACCAGTTCTGCCGCCTCATAGCCTTGAGGGAGGTCGATACTGGTGCGATACCAACCTTCACCGATCCATGGCAGTGCTCCTGAGCGTCCCGACTTCTCAGTGGCTTCCGTCTCACCGTTTTGTGTGATGGCAACACGCTGTAAGTCCCATTTCTTGTCGAAGGGGCCCGCTATCGCCCAGTCGTGGGGAATTTGTACTTGTGTCCATTGTCGGTTGTCTTGCGAGAACTCCCATGTCTTCAGATTAATCTCCTGCCGTGGCTGTCCGTATATGGAGGTAACGGCTGAGAGCGCAAGAAAGAGTAATTTTGTTTTCATTGTTTGCTTTTAGTTTTAGATTTTGTGCAAAGATAATCAATTTTTTTGTATATTTGCAGAAGATATGAGAAGAATCGGCATTTTATTTCTTAGTCTCTGTGCTTGTTTGATAGGTAATGCACAGACATTCTGGTTGGGAGCGGACATCAGTGGCACTACGGAACTGGAGGCTCGTGGTGTACAGTTGTATAATGCGAAAGGGGAGCCTCGTGAGAATACCGCCTTGATGCGTGAACTGGGACTGAACGCCGTTCGTCTCCGCGTATGGGTAAATCCTGCCGAGCATGGCAATTTCTGTAATAAGGAGGATGTCGTCCGAATGGCGTTACGTGCCAAGGACTGGGGAATGGCTCTCATGATAGACTTCCACTATAGTGACTGGTGGGCTGATCCGGGACAACAAAACATCCCGACAGCATGGAAGGACATGACGTATGAGCAGATGTGTCAGGCACTTGCCGACCATACCCGTGAGGTGTTGATGGCCATCAAGCAGGCTGGGGTAGAGGTGCGCTGGGTACAGGTAGGCAACGAGACGACCAATGGTTTTCTGTGGCCCATGGGACGTGCCCAGGAGAATATGCGACAGTATGCAGGACTGACAGATGCCGGTTATCATGCCGTCAAACAGGTGTATCCTCAGGCACAGGTCATCATCCACCTCGATGGAGCCTTTGATCCCAAACGCTACGACTTTATCTTCGACGGACTTCGTAAATATAAAGCCCACTATGATATGATTGGCTTGAGTGTCTATCCTTATTGGGACATCCGCTACCATCATACACAGACATGGCAGGAGACGGTGGAGAAGGCTACTGCGAATATCAACCGTCTGTGGCAGAAATACCACAAGCCCCTGATGGTTGTGGAGACTGGTGTGGAGTCAGCAAAACCTGTTGAGGGTAAAGAAATCCTTTCTGCCATCATCGATGCGGCAAGGAACAAGACGGGTGGTCATTGTGAGGGTGTCTTCTATTGGGCTCCAGAAGCCGATAGTCATTATCGCTTAGGTGCTTTCCAGAATCATCGTCCTACTGTCATCATGGATGCTTTTACAGAAGTGTCCCAATCACTATGGAAATTTTGCAGTGTGAAAGGAGAAACCAAGTAGAGCCACGATGTGCGGAACGGTGGCATCTGTGTGATGATGAGCAATTCGACCTTGCCGCTTGGTTTCCTTCACTCATACAACCGACTGCTTCATTCTTTGTTGCGGTCGGTTTCTATTTTTGTATATCGTTTCCCATTGAACTCTTTCTAATCAGGCAAACTTAAAGGAAAACGGCTTTATCTTCAAAGGCGATAAGGTTAGCAGTGCCCGCTACCGATAATAGCAGCGAGCGCTACCAATATTAGCAGCGGCCGCTGCTAATAATAGCACCGAGCGCCTGACAACCGAAAAGTAGGGCACTTTCACCCTGAAAGGTGCCTTCTTTTACCCCTTTAGGGGGTATTCTTTACCCCATAAAGTGGCATACTTTTCTCTGATAGATGACCAGTTTGAACGCTTCTGAACACCCCTTGTGGGGCATCGACGAAGTCGCTTATATGAGAAGCGAGTCTTAAGCCCCAACTCTTATGAATCTTATTCAAAGTCAGAGGGAAAGGGACGTTAAAAGCCAAGTCCCGATTCTTCCAACAGGAATGGTAGAACTCCAATATATATAATGCCGTTCTCGTCTGTCCAAAGTTTTGTGTTGTCGTCTACAATGACAATCTTGCGGAAAAAATCGCCAGAGTTCTTCAGTGAGAACGTTTCTTGCCCATCAAATGGGACTTCTCCTGCTGGCGGAAGTTCAGTTTTGCATTCCTCAGTCCTAAGTCCATGGCATAATACTTCTGCGTATTCTCAAAATACCGTTTCCCCTTTATATCGTATCGCTTGGTGCTGACAAACAGGTAGGCATCCTCCAGATAGTCAAGATAGTTCTTGATGGTGTGGTCTGAGGTGCTGCGCTTCATCTGCGTACCTGCGGCATTTGCAAGATTATGGGGATTGGTCAGTGAGCCAACAGCAGAATACAGCGAGTCTATTAATGCGTCCAGCACTTCGTCATCTTTCAAATGATAGCGTTCCACGATGTCCTTGATATATACATTCCTGTGCAGGCCTACCAGAAACTTCCGCTTCTCAGACTCATCTTTCTCAGTGACAGCCAATGGCATTCCACCATACATTAGGTACTCCTCCAGAGCATCAGGCTTTTCTAAGCCTGCAGCAGAATAGTATTCAGCAAAGGAAAGTGGATAAACCCTAATTTCCTTGACATCAAGTCATACAGAATGTCATAGAATGAAGTATATTGATAACCATGGCTTCTTTCTTATTGGTGCAAATCATGTCGAACCGTTCGACCTTTTTTGCAGTGCAAAGATATTGCGTTTTTCTGAATTAAGCAAATAAATCATAAATTATTTCGTTGTTCCCCCCCTTTTGAGTAAACTTGAGGGAGGTATTTAGTCAGTTTGAACGCTTCTATCTAAAAATATCTGCTTTTTTGTTGGCATTTAGCGATAAAATGCGTAATTTTGCAGCCTATTATAGGTAAAAAGTAACTAAACAGATATGCAATACAAGAATCCATTACGCAGTGCGGTATGCACAGAAGGTAGAAGAATGGCGGGAGCGCGTGCGCTCTGGGTCGCCACGGGTATGAAGCAGGAGCAGTTTGGCAAGCCGATTATTGCCATCGTCAACTCGTTCACCCAGTTTGTGCCTGGTCATACGCATCTGCATGAGATAGGACAGATTGTTCGTGAGGAAATCGAGAAGATGGGCTGTTATGCCGCAGAGTTCAATACCATCGCCATCGACGACGGTATCGCCATGGGACATGACGGTATGCTGTATTCTTTGCCCTCACGTGACATCATCGCAGACTCGGTGGAGTATATGGTGAATGCCCATAAGGCAGACGCTATGATCTGTATCTCCAACTGTGACAAGGTGACACCAGGTATGCTGATGGCATCCATGCGCCTGAACATCCCTACGGTATTCTGTTCTGGCGGACCGATGGAGGCTGGTAAGTGGCGTGGCGAGAATGCCGACCTGATTACGGCGATGATTAAGGGTGCCGACCCTTCAGTAACTGACGAGGAGATGCAGCAGATAGAGACATGTGCCTGTCCTGGCTGTGGCAGTTGCTCGGGTATGTTTACCGCTAACTCGATGAACTCGCTGACGGAGGCTATCGGTCTCTCCCTGCCTGGTAATGGTACGATCCTCGCTACGCATACCAATCGTATCGAACTCTTCAAGCAGGCTGCTCGTCAGGTTGTGAAGAACGCCTTTGCCTATTATCAGGATGGTGATGAGAGCGTACTGCCTCGTAACATCGCTACCCGTTCTGCCTTCCTCAATGCCATGACCTTGGATATCGCCATGGGTGGTAGTACGAATACGGTGCTCCATCTGCTTGCTGTGGCTCAGGAGGCTGGTGCGGAGTTTACCATTAATGATATCGACGCATTGAGTCGCAAGACCCCTTGTCTGTGTAAGTTGGCCCCAAATACCCAGAAATACAGTGTACAGGAATGTGGTCGTGCAGGTGGTATCCTTGGTATCATGTACGAACTCTCCAAGGGAGGACTGATCGATAAGTCGGCACCCCGTGTAGACGGTATGACGATAGGTGAGGCAATGGATAAGTATTGTATCACGGACGGACGTGTCGACTATGATGCTAACCGTATCTACCAGAGTGCTCCCGGCAACCGCTTCTCTACCAAGATGGGAAGTCAGAGCGAGGAGTGGGGCACCCTTGACACCGACCGTGCCAACGGTTGTATCCGTGACCTGCAACATGCCTATACGAAGGACGGCGGCTTAGCCGTGCTCTTTGGAAACATCGCCCAAGACGGCTGTGTCGTGAAGACGGCTGGTGTTGATGAGGCACTGTGGCACTTCGAGGGTCCTGCCGTATGCTTCGACTCCCAGGAGGATGCCTGCGAGGGAATCCTCGGCGGCAAGGTGAAGAAAGGCGACTGCGTGGTGATCACCCACGAGGGTCCGAAGGGTGGTCCTGGTATGCAGGAGATGCTGTATCCCACCTCTTATATCAAGAGTATGCACATGGGTAAGGAGTGCGCCCTGATTACCGACGGTCGTTTCTCGGGCGGTACCAGTGGACTCTCTATCGGACATATCTCCCCGGAGGCTGCCGCAGGTGGTAATATCGGAAAGATCAAGGACGGTGACATCATCGTGATAGATATTCCCAACCGTCAGATTAACGTGAAACTCTCTGACGAGGAACTGGCAGCGCGCCCACAGCAACCGCTGAAGCGCAACCGCACCGTCAGCAAGGCACTGCGTGCCTATGCCCAGAGCGTGTCAAGTGCCGACAAGGGAGGCGTGAGGATATTGACAGAATAATAAATAAAGACATATTAACATAATAACAAAATAAAAGACGTTAATCTGTTACTATGTCTCAAACAGGTATTATGTATGTTAAGAGATAAGATTACAGGAGCGAAGGCGCTGATGCGGGCGTTGCAGGCAGAAGGGGTGAAGACCATCTTCGGTTACCCTGGTGGTGCCATCATGCCCGTTTATGATGCCCTTTTTGACTACACACGAGGAGAGAAGAAATGTTTTGACCACATACTGGTGCGTCACGAACAGGGTGCCACACATGCCGCTGAGGGCTATGCGCGAGTCAGTGGTGAGGTGGGTGTCGCCTTGGTGACCAGTGGACCTGGTGCCACGAACACCCTGACGGGTGTCGCCGATGCTATGATGGACTCCACCCCCATGGTGGTTATCGCCGGACAGGTGGCTATTGGTGCTTTGGGTACCGATGCCTTTCAGGAAGTAGACCTCGTGGGTGTGGCGCAACCAATCTCCAAATGGAGTTATCAGATACGTCATGCCGAGGACATCGCATGGGCGGTCAGCCGTGCCTTCTATATCGCACGTAGCGGTCGTCCTGGTCCTGTGGTGCTCGACTTCCCTCGTAACGCACAAGTCGAGGAGGTGGAGTGGGAGCCTAAGAAAGTGGATTTCGTCCGTTCCTATGTCGCCTATCCGAAACTGAAAGAGGAGACGATCCGTGAGGCCGCCGAACTGATCAACAATGCCAAGCGTCCGCTTGCTTTGGTGGGACAGGGCGTAGAACTGGGTAATGCCCAGGAGGAGTTGAAGGCGTTCTTGGAGAAAGCGGATATCCCTGCCGGTCGTACGATGCTGGGACTGAGCGCACTGCCCTCCGACCATCCGCTGAACGTGGGGATGCTGGGCATGCATGGCAACTATGCCGTCAATCTGAAAGAGCAGGAGTGTGATGTCCTGATCGCTATTGGAATGCGTTTCAGTGATCGTGTGACAGGTAATCTGAAGACCTATGCCAAGCAGGCGAAGGTGATTCATCTGGACATCGACCGTAGTGAGATAGATAAGAACGTGAAGACGGATGTCGCCGTGGTTGCCGACTGTAAGGAGTCGTTGCCAGCCATCACGGCACTGTTGAATAAGAATAGCCATCAGGAATGGCGTGAGTCGTTCAAGGCATTGGACGAGAAGGAGCGTGAGAAAGTCATCGAGCCTGCCATCCATCCCAAGCAGGGACCACTGCTGATGGGTGAGGTGGTGAATGCCGTTGCTGAGCAGGCTCCAAAGGGGACTGTCCTTGTGACGGATGTCGGTCAGAATCAGTTGTTTGCAACCCGTTACTTCAAGTATCCCGAGAAGCGTAGTATCTGTACGAGTGGTGGTCTGGGTACGATGGGTTATGGTATGCCTGCCGCTATTGGTGCCACCTTTGCCACCGACCGTACGGTAGTCTGCTTTATGGGTGATGGAGGTTTCCAGATGAATATCCAGGAGTTGGGTACCATCATGGAGCAGCAGTCGCCTGTGAAGATGATTCTGCTGAACAACAATTACTTGGGTAATGTGCGCCAGTGGCAGGATATGTTCTGGATGCGTCGTAAGTCATTCACCAAGATGATGAACCCCTGCTATGAGCAGATTGCCAAGGGTTATGGTATCGCCTATGAGGCAGTGACAGACCGCAAGGACCTTGCTGTCGCCATCGACAAGATGCTGACGACGAAGGGTCCGTATATCCTGGAGTGTGCGATTAAGGAGGAAGACAACGTGTTGCCGATGACTCCTCCGGGAATGAATGTGAATGATATGATGCTGGAGGTGTAGGAAAGGTAAAGAAGTAAAAAGGTAAAAAAGTAAAGGATGGAAGATAAGAAGAAACTATATACGTTGTTGGTATACTCCGAGAATATTGCGGGTATTCTGAATCAGGTGACAGCCGTGTTCACTCGTCGTCAGGTGAATATCGAGAGCCTGAACGTGTCGGCATCGAGTATTGAGGGTGTGCATAAGTACACCATCACTGCATGGAGCGACGAGGACCAGATACAGAAGATCACCAAACAGATCGAGAAGAAGGTGGATGTCATCAAGGCCAACTACTTTACCGATGATCAGTTGTTTATCCGTGAGGCAGGACTGTATAAGTTGCAGACCGACCTGGTGATGCAGAACCCGGAGATATCCCGTACCGTCCGTCGCCATGATGCGAAGATCACGGAGGTCAATCCTACCTATATCATCGTGATGAAGAGTGGACGTACGGAGGATATCATCTCCCTTTACCGTGCTCTGGATGAGTTTGGTTGCGTCTTGCAGTATACCCGTAGTGGACGTATCGCCGTTACCCGTGGTATGCAGGAGCAGGTGAGTGCTTTTCTTGACGAACGCGAAAAACAAGGCTGACATTTAACGTTTAATATTTAATGTTTAATGGATAAGGTAGGATGCTATCCTTTCATGGCGGAGCCGTTCCACTGTGACTTCAGTGGCAGACTCTTTATGGGGCATTTGGGTAATCACATGCTCAATGCCGCCGACTTCCATTCCACCGATCGTGGCTTCGGCATGAAATATCTCATGAGTATCCGGCGTTCATGGGTGTTGTCCCGTCTTGCGATCGAGATGGACGAGATGCCCACGATGTATACCAAGTTTAATGTGGAGACATGGGTGGAGAGTGCCATGCGTTATTTCACCTCCCGTAACTTCGCTGTTGTCGATGAGGCAGGCAAAGTATTTGGCTATGGTCGAAGCATCTGGGCGATGATAGACACGGAGAGTCGTCAGCCGACGGATATCTACGCTATTGACAATGGGGCCATCGACAACTGGATAGTCAAAGACAAGGAATGTCCCATCGACAAGGGTGGGCGAGTGAAGATGTCGGATGATGCCGAACTGGTGCGCACCATTGATACCTATTATAATGATGTGGACATCAACGGACATATCAATTCCGTGAAGTATATCGAGCATGTGCTCGACCTGTGGGACCTTGACTGGTACCGTACTCACCGTATCAAGCGCTTCGAGATCGCCTATGTCGCTGAGGCACATGCCGGTGACAAACTGAGTTTCTATCTGGAGAAAGAAGAGGCTCATACTCCGGACCTCATACCCCAGACCTCTTATTGTGTCCGCATTGTCCGCACAGATGGCACAGAATGCTGTCGTAGCAAAATACTTTTTATTTAAGATACTAAACAAATACTGACATTCTGTTGTGATGCGAGGATTACGACAATTATTTTTAATGATTGCCCTGATACCTGTTTGTCTGATGGCTCAGGAAGAGACGGCTGATTTCACCTCCGATCTGTTTGGTAGCGTGACGACTGTAGATATTCTCCCCAAGGGACGTTTACAGTGGGAGACCTATGTCGCCTATGAGCATTCGTCTATGTATGGTTTGAAGTCTGATACATGGACTGTCAACTATTCTGTCCTGCGCTATGGTATCAGCAATGCTGTGGAACTATGTATGCAGGGCTCCTGGCTATATTCCACGATAGACCATGAGCATGAGAGTGGTTTCTCTAATTTGGCTGTCGGTTTCAAGACTCGTCTCTTCGAGGGTTGGAAGGCTGCTCCCGCCATCTCACTGAGAGGATGGCTGTTTGTTCCCGGAGGTAAGAATGCTGATTTCCTGCCTGAGCATTTCGGTTGTCAATGGGATTTGATTTTCTACAACCGACTTGCGTCATGGTGTGACGTGTCCTATACGGGAACAATGATATGGGATGACAATAGCCGTCCCACGACCTTCTGGGGAGCAAACTTTAATTTCTTACTATCTGATAGGCTGACATTCTCCGTGGAGCAAAGCAACTATTACTATGGGGATGATGCCGAGGACAGATGGCAACCTTGGACTTCTGTCTGTCTTTCTTATCAGGTCCATCCTCGTGTGGAACTGGGAGTCACCTCGGATATGAGTCTGAAATATCCCAAACGTTTTTGGGATCTGGCATTGGGAGTTGCCTGGCAATTGACGAAGAAATGATGAGTCATCTTTAAAAATAAATTTGAATTCTGAAGATTTTAAATAGATTAACATTTAAAATCGTGTAGTTTATTCGCTTATTTGTAACTTTGCAGCCAATAAATTTTAGTGAACCCCTTAGTCGTACCCTCGTGTAGGGTAGGAGGCGGACTAATAAGAAGGCGGTGGTGAACACCAAGCGTCCGGTTCTCGTGCAGGGCTGGCATAGTACGCAAAGGATAAGTATAACATTTAAAACAACATTTGCAATTATGGCAGAAATGAATTTTGGTGGCGTTATCGAGACTGTTGTCACCAGCAAAGAGTTCTCTTTGGAGAAAGCACGTGAGGTATTGAAGGATGAGGTTATCGCAGTCATCGGCTACGGTGTACAGGGTCCTGGTCAGGCTTGTAACCTGCGCGACAATGGCTTTAATGTCATCGTCGGACAGCGTCAGGGTAAGACCTACGACAAGGCTGTTGCTGACGGATGGGTTCCTGGTAAGACTTTGTTCTCTATCGAGGAGGCTGCTGAGAAGGGTACTATCCTCTGCATGCTGCTCTCTGATGCTGGTCAGATTCAGCAGTGGCCTACCGTTAAGCAATATCTGAAGCCTGGTAAGACTCTGTACTACAGTCATGGCTTCGCTATCAACTGGAGCGACCGCACGGGTGTTGTTCCTCCAAAGGATGTAGACGTGATCATGGTGGCTCCTAAGGGTTCTGGTACCTCTCTCCGCACGATGTTCTGTGAGGGTCGTGGTCTGAACTGCTCTTATGCTGTTTATCAGGATGCTTCTGGTAAGGCTAAGGAAAAGACACTTGCCTTCGGTATCGGTATCGGTGCCGGTTATATGTTCGAGACAACCTTCCAGCGTGAGGCTACCTCTGACCTGACTGGTGAGCGTGGTTCACTGATGGGTGCTATCCAGGGCTTGCTGCTCGCCCAGTATGAGGTGCTCCGTGAGAACGGTCACTCTCCCTCTGAGGCTTTCAACGAGACCGTTGAGGAGTTGACCCAGAGCCTTGGTCCGTTGTTCGGTGCTAAGGGTATGGACTGGATGTATGCTAACTGTTCTACCACCGCTCAGCGTGGTGCCCTCGACTGGGCTCCTCGTTTCCACGACGCTATCAAGCCTGTGATGGAGTGGCTGTATTACTCAGTGAAGACTGGTAATGAGGCTCAGATCACTATTGACGCTAACTCTAAGCCCGACTATCGTGCCGGTCTGGAGAAGGAACTGGAGGCTATGCGCAACCAGGAGATGTGGCGTGCCGGTGAGACCGTCCGTAAGTTGCGTCCAGAATATCAGGAAGACTAATTCCGAAAGATTAAAATAACAAAGTCCTCTTAGACATCTATTTGTCTGAGAGGATTTTTCTTAAGTAAATGAATGAGTTATCCTAGCAAGATAAAGCCGTCCTGCTGCATGATATACTCCTCTTGTAGAAGGTAGGTGAGGGCAGTGTCTATTTCCTCATGAGGGAGTTGCAGGCGTAGGAGTTCTGTGACATGGTGGCGCTTATGGTCAGATAATAAGGTGAGGATCTGTTGTTGTGCCTGCTTGCTGTCGTGAGGATGGTTGGACAGGCAGACATCACACTGTCCACAGTCCTTGGTGCCTTTCTCACCAAAGTACTCCAATAACTGGCGACTGCGGCACTTGCCATCGTTCTTCGCATAGTGGAGCAAAGCCTCGATGCGTTGGCGGTACTGTTGAAGACGGTCTTCATAAATCTCACGGGGCAGACGGATATGCTCACCATCCTCCCGTCGCTGCATATAACGGATATACGGTACTTGTTTGCGAGGAATGAAATCTATCACATGCTTGATAGAAAGCAGTCTTAAAGTTTGGTAGACATCGTTAGGCTTCATCTCACATTGCTGGGCTATCAGACTCTCGTCGATGAAGCCGTAGTCGGCAAACAATCCTCCATAGTTGCGGAGCAGGGCAATAATGACCCGCTCCTCGTCGGGAGAGTCACCACGTAGGCGATACAGGTCGTCACGGCCCACCAGGAACTTTACACGAGCCTGGTTGTCCTGTTCCTCCGTGTATTCGATATACCCGGCACGTTGCAGAATCTGTAGGGCGGAGTGTACTCGGATGGGGAAGTGGTTGAACTTTCTGCAGAAATCGTCAATACTGAACTCACGAGATACCCCATAGCCGTCGCCAGTGGCTATCTGGTAATAGTAGGCAAGATGGTCGTACACCTTGCGGATATAGTCTTTCTCTGGGAAGGTGTCGCTGATGCGCTTGTTCAGTTTCGGCTCGTCAGCAGCATTATATAATAGGATCGCGCGTGAAGGTTGTCCGTCACGCCCCGCCCGACCAGCCTCCTGGAAGTACGCCTCGATAGAGTCTGGACAGTCATAGTGGGCAACAATACGCACGTCTGGTTTGTCGATACCCATGCCAAAGGCATTGGTGGCCACCATGATACGCACCCGGTCGTGCTGCCAGTCACGTTGTCGCTTGTCTTTCTCAGCATGGTCCAGTCCTGCATGATAGAAGGTAGCACTCAGACCTGCTTCTGTCAATAACTCTGCTACCTCCCGGGCATGGCGACGACTACGTACATAGACGATGGCACTTCCTTTCTCACCATCTAGCATACGGATCAGTTCCGTTCGCTTGTCCATCGCATGCAACACTTGGTAGGTGAGGTTCTTCCGCTCGAATGACATGCGGAAGATGTGGAAAGGCTGTTGACTGTTTGCTATTGGCTGTTGGCTCAACTTATCACAGATATCCTCCACGACTTTGGGTGTCGCTGTGGCTGTGAGGGCAAGGATGGGGACATCGGGACAGATACGGCGGATGTCCGCAATCTGGAGATAGGAAGGACGGAAGTCATAGCCCCACTGCGAGATACAGTGTGCCTCGTCAACGGTGATGAAACTCACTCGCATGTGACGAAGTTTCGTCTGGAACAGTTCACTGCCCAGTCGCTCCGGTGAGACATAAAGGAGTTTCGTACTTCCCAGGATACAGTTTTCCAGTATTCTGAGAATACTATCCCGTTGTAGACCGCTATAGATAGCCTCTGCCAGAATGCCCCGTTGCCGCAGGTGGTGCACCTGGTCTTTCATCAAGGCTATCAAAGGCGTGATTACGATACATACCCCCTCCATAGCAAGGGCAGGTACCTGAAAGGTGATGGACTTACCGCCACCTGTCGGCATCAGTCCCAGTGTGTCATGACCACTGCCTATCGACTCGATGATCTCCCGTTGGATACCACGGAAATCATCGTAGCCCCAGTACTGCTTTAATAAATGAGAAAACTCCTCATTCCTCATTTCTTATTTCTCATTTGACGAAGGCATAATGTCCTCTATCTGCAACTGTACCTCACCGCGCTTATAGGTATTTTCCTCAATGGTATATACAATATCAAAGGAACGCTTCGACTTGATATAATGTGCCTCGGCACTTTGTCCGAAAGCAATACCGTTCATCACAACGGCCGACTTCGAGTCAACGAGTTCGAGTTTGATATGCTCTTGATGACGACCTACTACCTTTGAAGTACCATAGTCATAGACATTACGGGTCAGGAACAAAGGCTTGGGATTCTCCGGACCATGAGGAGCCAGCCGACGCAGATCGTTATGTACCTTCTTAGAGATATCCTTGAAGTCTATCTCTTCATCAATCTCAAGTGTTGGCAGTGTCTGTTCCGGCAAGATATGATGGCTGACATATTCCTGGAAACGCTTACGGAACTCCGGAATGTTCTCTTGTTTGAGCGTGAGACCGACGGCATAGGTATGCCCCCCGAAGTTCTCCAACAGGTCGCGGCAACTCTTGATGGCATCGTAGATATCAAAGCCTGCCACACTACGGGCGGAGCCGGAGGCGATACCGTCAATAATGGTCAGTACGACGGTAGGGCGGAAATAGAGTTCTGTCAGGCGGGAGGCCACGATGCCCACCACACCTTTCTTCCAACCTTCATCATAGAGTACGATAGACTGCATGTGCTGTTGACTCTCCAACCGCTCTACAATCTCATTCGCCTCTTTGGTCATCTCCTTGTCGACATCCTTACGCTGCTCGTTATACTCGTTGATCCGGTTGGCCTCTGTCAGTGCTTTCTGGAAGTCTTTCTCCACCAGTAGTTCTACAGCCTCTTTACCATTCTGCATACGACCGCTGGCATTGATGCGAGGTCCGATCTTGAAGACGATATCACTCATCGTCAGTTCACGCCCCGTCAGTCCACAGATCTCTATAATCGCCTTCAGACCGATTGACGGGCTTTGGTTCAGTTGCTTCAGTCCATGGAAGGCAAGAATACGGTTCTCACTCGTTACCGGTACCAGATCAGCGGCAATGCTGACCGCACAGAAATCGAGTAGGGGAATCAGGCGGGCAAAGGGTATACCGTTATTCTTGGCAAAAGCCTGCATCAGTTTGAATCCCACGCCACATCCGCATAAGTCCTTAAACGGATAAGTAGAGTCTTCCCGTTTAGGATTCAGGATCGCAACGGCTGGCGGCATCACCTCGTCAGGGACGTGATGGTCGCAGATGATAAAGTCGATGCCCTGCTCTTTTGCATAGGCTATCTCCTCTATCGCCTTGATACCGCAGTCGAGTACGATAATCAGTTTTACATCAGTTTCCTTCGCATAGTCTATTCCCTTGATACTGACTCCATAGCCTTCTTCCTCACGGTTAGGAATATAATAGTCAATATTTGAATAGAACTGCTGTAGAAACTTATATACCAGTGCCACCGCTGTACACCCGTCGACATCGTAGTCGCCATATACCATGATACGCTCTTTGCGTCCCATTGCGTCGTTCAGACGGTCTACTGCAATGTCCATGTCGTTCATCAGGAACGGATCGATGAGTTCGTTCATCATCGGTCTGAAGAACCGCTTGGCCGCACTCTCCGTCTTGATGCCACGTCCAATGAGCAAGTCGGCAACGATCGGACTCATTCCAATCTTCTCAGCCAGTTCTTTGGCTGCCTGTTGTCTTTCGGGTGTAGGTGGTTCGTAATTCCATTGATAGTGCATTTACGTAACCATTTAAAGTAACCTACAGTCCGAGTTTCTTGCGAATATCCTTAGGAATGGCGTTCTTGTTGACGGTATAGTCCATCGTGTTGGCAGCGATGAAGGTCTTGGTCATATACCAGATACCTTTGTAGTCACCGCTCTCGCCCCATGAGTTCTTCACCATATAGTATTCCTTGCCGTTCTGGTCTTTGGCGATACCAAAGATCAGCATGCCGTGGTCGTCAGTGAGTTCCCAGTTGTCATAACGCTCCTGGCGCTGCTCCTGTGTAGGAATAATCTCAGGAACGGTGCATCCCAGTGAGTCGATGATGTCACGCTTCTTGGCAGGAGCCAGTTTCAACCAGCGTGCCATGTCACTGCCTCGCAGGTTCTGTGCGGCCTTGCCGTCGATGGCATAGGCCAGTCCCTTGCGTGTGAAACCGTCCTCAGAGACATCACCTCCCCATGCTACGGTATAGCCGTTCATGATGGCATTGTCGATAATCTGCATCATCTCGTCCATCGGCAGGTTATAGGACAGCGGATTGCGCCAGTTGTCCTGAACCTCTACAGCGAAGGCGGTGTAGAAAGGATGGTGGGTATAACTGGTGATGCTTACATAATCGTTCCAGTCGAGTCCGAGACTGGCGGCAAAGGTCTTCGGAGTATAGGTCTTGCCCTCGTAGGTAAAGGTCTCAGGACATTTACCGAGGTAGGCATCGAGGATACCCTGCATACCTTCTTTCCACTGACCGGAGATTTTCTTGGCTTTGTTCTTGGATACAGCCTCTACATACGGTTCCAGCAGTGAGAAGAACTCGTTGAAGTTGTTGAGTGAGTCACCATAGAGGGAACCAGGGAACGGCATGGCATCCTCTGGACAGATACCATAGTTCTGAAGCACATAGTGGACATCATAGGCAGAGCCACCCTGTGAGAACTGGCAGTCACCATGCAGGCGGACTACCTGGATAGCACGATCCATGTAGTTCTTGTTAGCCACGAACGACTCACAGAGGTCATAGGTCTTACCGGTTTTCTTGAGGATCTCTGCCTCGAAGAAAGAGAGGGTGGAGTAGTCCCAACATGTACCACTGCGGTTCTGGTCCTTGATGGAGGTGATGGGGTTCTCCTTGATCACTGTGAACACAGGTTTGTTCTTGTTGACTGAGTCTTTCTGCTCAGCCTGTACACCCACTGCCGTGAAGGCGAGCAGGGCTAAAGTCATTAGTTTTCTCATTGTGTAATGTTATTTTAGTTTATTTTGTTGCAAAATTACAAATTCTTATTCAACTGACAAAATAATTATAGGGATTTCCCTCAATTATATAGGGAGTATTTTATTACAACATGGGCGGCTTTTGTTATGGTTGTTGTGCCATAAACTCCTCTACGTCCTTGGGATGATAAGGGATGCGCTTCGAGCCGAGGAAGCGACAGCCGTCCTTGGTAATCAGCACGTCATCCTCAATACGAATGCCGCCGAAGTCCTTGTAGGTTTCCAGTTTGTCGAAGTTCAGGAATTCCTTGCAATGGCCGCTGGCCTTCCACTCGTCGATGAGGGCTGGGATGAAGTAGATGCCTGGCTCGTCTGTGACCACGAAGCCTTCTTCGAGGCGTCGGCCCATGCGTAGACAGTTAGTACCAAACTGTTCCAGATTGGGGCGTGTCTCGTCGTCAAAACCTACATAGATCTGGCCCAGTCCCTCCATGTCGTGAACGTCCATACCCATCATGTGTCCCAGACCGTGAGGTAGGAACATGGCATGAGCACCGGCTCTGACAGCCTCATCGGTATCACCCTTCATGAGTCCGAGTTCCTTCAAACGCTCTGTCATCATACGGCATACGGCAAAATGCACATCCATATATTTCATACCGGGTTTGGCCACTTCCAGAACATAGTCGTGGCAAGCCTCTACGATGCTGTATATCTCCAACTGACGCTGGGTGAACTTTCCGTTGACAGGCATCGTACGGGTGTGGTCGGAGCAATAGTCATCCAGTTCACATCCCGCATCACACAATACCAGTCTGCCGTCCTCCAGTTTGGCCTCAGAGGGATTACCGTGCATGATCTCCCCATGCTGTGAGAAGATGGTAGCGAAACTGGTACCATTGGCCAGACTGCGGGCGATGCCGTCCACCTGTCCGCCGATAAAACGTTCAGTGACACCGGGCTTGATCAATAGTTGGGCAGTGGTATGCATGGCATAGCCTACATCACAGGCACGTTCGATGGCCTCTATCTCCTGTGGCTCTTTCGTGGCACGCATCTTTACGACAGCATGGATGAGTTTCAGTGAGGCCGCTTCCTTCTGTTTGGAAGGGTGAATACCCAACAGGTCCATGATCTGTATCTTGGTGTCATGGCGATAGGGAGGGAGGAAGTGGATGTTTGATGTCTGATGTTTGATGTAAGATGTAAGTTGTGCCATCGGTGCTGTCTTACTGATACCTACCTCTGCGGCCAGATCAGCGACAGACGGGGTGAATCCCATCCACACGATATCCTCTACATCTATATCGTCACCGAAGAGCCATTCCTCGTCGTTGTCGATATCTATCACGCCAACCAGTCCGTCACGGTGTTGTCCAAAATAATAGAGGAACGAAGAGTCCTGACGCATGGGTGCATAACAATTGGAAGGATAGTTATACGGTGCCTCGTTATTACCAAAGAGCACGACAATTCCTTCTCCTACCAGTTTCTTAAGTTCGGCACGACGCCGAATGTATGTCTCTTTATTGAACATATAGCATTAGTTTTTAGTTTTTCATTATTCTTTCAACAAGTCAGGACGGAGCCTACGTGTACGTTCCATCGCCTGCTCTAATTCCCATTCTTTGATCTTGGCTTCATTACCGCTCAGCAGAATATCCGGAACCTTCCATCCTTTATAGTCGGCAGGACGGGTATAGATAGGAGCCGCAAGGATATCGTCCTGAAAACAGTCGGAGAGGGCACTCTGCTCGTCACCGATGACTCCTGGTACAACTCTGACTACTGCATCGGCGATCATGGCAGCCACGAGTTCACCCCCTGTCAGAACGAAATCGCCAATGGATATCTCCTTGGTAATCAGGTGGTCACGTATTCTTTGGTCAATGCCTTTGTAATGTCCTGCCAAGATGATGATATTCCCTTTCAGCGACAGTTCGTTGGCCATATGCTGGTCGAAGCGCTCTCCGTCCGGAGAGGTGAAAATCACCTCGTCGTAGTCACGCTCTGCCTTCAGTGCCGTGATACAACGGTCGATGGGTTCACACTGCATCACCATACCGGCACTGCCCCCATAGGGATAGTCGTCCACCCGCCGCCATTTGTCGAGTGTATAGTCACGAAGGTTATGCAGTCTGATCTCTGCCAGTCCCTTCTTCTCGGCACGGGCAAGGATACTTTCGTGTACGAAGCCCTCCAGCATTTCGGGCAATACCGTGATAATGTCTATTCTCATTATAAATAAAACATTAAAGATTACACATTAAAGATGATAAAAATCCATGATTTGATGGATGTTTCGTTCACCAATCTGTCGTCCCAGTTCATAGACATGGCGCATCTCCTCAGGGTCGTGGGAGATATGTCCGATGGGTATTTTCTCGTCAGGACGGATCACCAGACAGCGTCCCTCCCGTTCGGCCTGTGCGACATATTCCAGTTGTTGGTTGTACATCAGGTGTCGCTGGTCCAGTGCTTCAATCATCTTAGGATATTTACGTAGGGACAAACGCATCAGCGGCATCAGTTTGTTATGTTCTTTCCTGTAACCGAGGGGCTGGGTGAGGACAACGACATTACGGTCGTAGCCTATCGACTCGAAATACTCCAGGGGAATAGAGTCGGCGACACCCCCGTCCAGCAGTTTCCGACCTTGTACCTCAACGACTTTCGAGGCAACGGGCATTGATGCGGAAGCACGTAACCACTCCAACTCGTCGTAGTCCACATGTCCCATGTCGTGGTATACGGCCTTTCCCGTCTCCACATCCGTACAGACAACGGTAAATGTCATAGGGTCCTGTTCAAAAGTCTCGACATCAAAGAGGTCATACTCATAAGGCACCACATGATAGCCGAACTGTGCATTGAAATAATCACCGCTCTTGATTAACGAGCGCAGTCCACTATAGCGAGGATCCTTGGCAAAACGGGTATTATAACGGATGGCTCGTCCTATCTGCCGTGACTTATAGTTACAGCCAAAGGCAGCACCGGCAGAGACACCTATCAGACCGTCAGGCCGGATGTTATGCTCCATCATCACATCCGTCACGCCAGCCGACCACAGCCCTCGCATGGCTCCGCCTTCTAAAACCAGTCCTCTTTTATGATTCATGCTGCGAAGGTACAAAAAAACGGGGGAAGGACAAAACAAATCCATCATTAAATAAAATTTCTATGAAATAAATGAAAGGTGTACCGACTTTTGGGACATCTCCCAATTACCTTTGCACTCGAAAACATGTTTAACTTATTAAAACAATGACGTATGGACAAGCGTATATATCAATTCTTAGAGAAACTCTTTGACTTTGCAGAGAAAGTCGCCAACAGGTTTGACCCTCAGCCCGAGACTCCTGTCGCAAAGACGACTCCCAACGAGTCCAAGGCTTCTCGTCCCAAAATCCATTTCTCCAATGAAGACCGGATGGTGGAGGGGGAGTTGTTTCAATAAAACTTTTCCCGATAATCCTTGTTGATTACAAAAATATTTGTATCTTTGCAAAAAGAAAAGAGTGGTACGTATGGAAAAGACCATAGTGTTAAGCAATATTAAGGAGATAGCAGATAAAACACTACCTGCTAAAAGTTCGTTGTTGCTTTACGGTTCGAGGGCTCGTGGAGATAACCGTCCTGATAGCGACTGGGACTTACTCATATTACTTGATAAGCCTAAATTGTCTTCCGAAGATTATGATTATGGTTATCCTTTTAGAGAGTTCGGGTGGGACATAGGTGAAGAAATTAGCCCTCATATCTATACAAAGAAACAATGGGGTGAGTGGACTTTCTTGCCATTCCATAAAAATGTTGAACGAGATAAGATTGTACTTATATGAGTCTAAGTAATGAAGAGCGTCAGACAATAGTATCTTTAGAACTAAAAAAAGCGCGAGAAACCTATGAGGAAATAAAGGTTCTAATGGATGCTAAGCGTTTGAATGGTGCAGCCAATCGTATGTATTACTCAGTGTTCCATGCAGTTTGTGCATTGCTTATCAATGATGGTTATCAGGTCAATACTCATAGAGGCTCACATGCCTTGTTCAATCAACAATATATAAAGACTGGTATTTTGCCGAAAGAATATGGGCAACTCTACAATCAATTACAGACAATGCGTGAAGAGAGTGATTACAATTGTGCTTATGATGTCGAAATTGATGAGTTGCAGCAGAGAATAGAACCAGCGAGAATGTTAATTGAAGAAGTTGAGAAACTAATAAATAAGCCCCGATAATCCTTGTTGATTACAAAAATATTTGTATCTTTGCAGAGGCATAAACATCATCAGCGATGCCGACGTACAGGCCAACCCCGTTGTGATTTGCTAAAAAATTAGTATCTTTGCAGAGGCATAAACATCCAGGCCACTGTGGAGACCCTCACGCTGGATGTTGTGATTTGCTAAAAAATTAGTATCTTTGCAGAGGCATAAACATCCCCGAACCCGAAGCGAAGAAAGGTAAGAAGGTTGTGATTTGCTAAAAAATTAGTATCTTTGCAGAGGCATAAACATCCGGGTAGAACTCGCGCTCCATCTTCTTGTTGTTGTGATTTGCTAAAAAATTAGTATCTTTGCAGAGGCATAAACATCGGCAATCTGAAAGACGTCTACAAGGCACAAGTTGTGATTTGCTAAAAAATTAGTATCTTTGCAGAGGCATAAACATCAACGGATTCATACGGGTGAACAACTTAGATGTTGTGATTTGCTAAAAAATTAGTATCTTTGCAGAGGCATAAACATCAATGGAGATTGCTAATCTTATGGCTAAGTGTTGTGATTTGCTAAAAAATTAGTATCTTTGCAGAGGCATAAACATCGAAGCCCTGGAAAGGGAGATTCAGCGGAAGGTTGTGATTTGCTAAAAAATTAGTATCTTTGCAGAGGCATAAACATCTGTGATGACACAGAAGGTATGGCACTTGCAGTTGTGATTTGCTAAAAAATTAGTATCTTTGCAGAGGCATAAACATCGTTTACAAAGTAATTATATGCACATTACAAGTTGTGATTTGCTAAAAAATTAGTATCTTTGCAGAGGCATAAACATCGCATGACCTGACGGGTGCGAAGGTGACGATGTTGTGATTTGCTAAAAAATTAGTATCTTTGCAGAGGCATAAACATCCTTATGTTTTATATCACAATGCAAAGATGCGTTGTGATTTGCTAAAAAATTAGTATCTTTGCAGAGGCATAAACATCAGCAGGGGTTTATTGTTATGGCAATACTCGTTGTGATTTGCTAAAAAATTAGTATCTTTGCAGAGGCATAAACATCTAAACATCAAAACGTATGAAGATTATGAGCGTTGTGATTTGCTAAAAAATTAGTATCTTTGCAGAGGCATAAACATCGTATCAGCCCATCGTAGCTAACCCTAACACGTTGTGATT
>JAFTFG010000026.1 GCA_017449675.1 Prevotella sp. | reverse complement strand
TGAAAGCCAATAAGGAGTTATGTGGCTCTACGCAAACCTCAGAAGAATGTCGAAGCCCTTGAGTCTCTAATTCGTTACCCCTCTCAAAAATCGTTCTTTTTTGCTTTTGAAAATCAAAAAGTTACAAGAAACAAGCAGTTTCCCCGTATGGAAATACGAGCATTTCTTTGTTTTCGATGCTCCAAAATTTGGCATTTTGCTCACTTATTTGTATCTTTGCAAATGATTAAAGATATTGGTTATGCAAAAAGAGAAAATAAAACCATATCTGATAAAACGACTCAAACAGGAGAATGCGTTTTGGTCGTATAGCGTAGATGCTATCAAGGATGTTCCTGATAACATTCTGGTAGAACTTGTCTTTCTGCATCTCGATTTGGACGATATAGACAGACTTTTCGAGATTTATTCAAGCAAGTTTATTAAGAAAACTTGGATGCAAAATGTGGCTCCCTTGGGAGACCGCTATTTTGTTCTCAACAAGTTCTTTGCATGGTATTACTTTCATGCGAAGAAACCTGGAGCATATGTGAAATCGATGGAAACTCGTCATATCAATAAAATAATGGCAGCATAATGAATGGATTAGCGCCCCAGACTTCAGAAGTTTTCGAACGGATTACCTGTTTGGAATGTATTAAGCCTTTTGTCTTGGTAGGAGGCACAGCATTGTCCTTGCAATTGAATAAGCGTCAGAGTGAGGACTTGGATTTTATGTGTTGGAAGAAATCCGCCAAAGACAAATCGGAAGTACCAATCTCTGCCATCAAGAGAGAAATAGAATCTGTTGCCAGAATAGATTCAATGGAAATAGGCAGTTTTAGTTTTGTGGAGTTCGTGGTTGAGGGCGTGAAGTTGTCTTTTTATGCAGCACCGAGAAAACGAATACCCTCTATGCAGGTTATACCATTTAAGAACAATCTGCAATTAGCAGACATCAAGTCTATTGGGGCAATGAAGATGGAAGCCATGCTTCGTCGTAGCAAATTTCGTGATTATTATGATATCTATTCCATCTTGAATGAAGGTGTTGATATTCAGGATATGATAGAAATGGCATTAGAGCATTCTGGGCATCTACTGAAAAGAAAGAATCTTTTGGCTTTCTTGATAGATGGTGAACGATTTAGAAAAGACCAAGCCTTCATGCAACTTAATCCTGTATATGATGTCTCTGCGATGGATATTCAGGAGTACATCAAGAAGAAATTGTTGGAGGTGAAATTTAGTGAGCATTAATCTTTCGTATGACGGCAAGATTTGAATTTACATCGAAGGAAAGGGAGCAACTGCTCTTATTGTATAATAAGGTGAAGCAGGAGATCGGTTCGTCGCTCTTGGCGGGTGACGAGGAGAAGATGCGTCAGTATCTGAGTGGCTATATCGAGCAGAACCAGATACGTCGTGATGTCTTTGGACTGAATCCTATGCTGCTGGCGTTCCAGACGGCATCCCTTGTGGTAGAGGAGATTGGGCTGAAGCGTGACGCAGTGCTGGCCGTGTTGTTACATCCTTGTATTGAAGACGGCTACCTCACCGTCGATGCCATCCGACAGCAGTTCGGTGAGTCGGTGGCTCGCATCCTGCACGGTCTGCAGCGCATCCAGGAACTCTATCAGAAGAACCCTGTCATCGAGACAGAGAACTTCCGTAACCTGCTGCTCTCCTTTGCGGAAGACATGCGTGTCATCCTCATCATGATTGCCGACCGTGTGAACCTGATGCGCCAGATCCGTGACACCAGGCAGATGGAGGCGCAACGGGAGGTCAGTGAGGAAGCCGCCTATCTCTACGCACCCCTTGCCCATAAACTGGGACTCTATAAGTTGAAGAGTGAGTTGGAGGACCTCTCCCTGAAATATTTGGAGCATGATGCCTACTACCATATCAAGGAGAAACTGAGTGAGACGAAGAAGAGCCGTGATGCCTATATCGAGCGTTTCATCCAACCGATCAGTGAGCATCTGAAGGCGGCAGGTCTCAGTTTCCATATCAAAGGGCGCACCAAGTCGATACACTCCATCTGGCAGAAGATGAAGAAGCAGAAATGCGACTTCGAGGGTGTCTATGACCTCTTCGCCATCCGTGTCATCCTAGACTCACCGATTGAGAAGGAGAAGATGCACTGCTGGCAGGTGTATTCCATCGTGACGGATATGTACCAGCCGAACCCCAAGCGACTACGTGACTGGCTGAGCGTGCCGAAGTCGAACGGCTATGAGAGTCTGCACATCACCGTCTTGGGACCTGAGCAGAAATGGGTGGAGGTACAGATCCGTACGGAGCGGATGGATGAAGTGGCCGAGCGTGGTGTCGCTGCGCATTGGCGTTATAAGGGTGTCAAAGGAGAGTCCGGCTTGGACGAATGGTTGACGAATATCCGCTCGATGCTGGAAACCTCTGATGGCTTGGAGGCGATGGATCAGTTTAAGATGGATCTCTATGAGGATGAAGTCTTTGTCTTCACCCCCAAGGGCGACCTCTATAAATTCCCCAAAGGAGCCACCGTCCTCGACTTCGCCTATCATATCCATTCAAAGATAGGTAATGCCTGTACAGGTGCCCGTATTAATAATAAGGTAGTGCCCCTCCGTCAGGTCTTGCAGAGTGGTGACCAGGTGGAAATCATGACATCCTCCACGCAGAAGCCCCGACAGGAGTGGCTGAATATCGTCAAGACCTCCCGTGCCAAGTCGAAGGTGCGTCTGGCTCTCAAGGAGACACAGGTGAAGGAGGCGCTTTTTGCGAAAGAGACCTTGGAGCGTAAGTTCAAGAATCGGAAGGTGGAGATGGAGGAGGCCACCATGCAGCACGTCATCAAGAAGATGGGGTTCAAGGAGACGAGTGATTTCTACAAGCAGATAGCGGATGGCACCCTCGATGTCAACCAGGTCATCGACAAGTATGTGGAGATACAACAGGGGGAGCAACCTGTCACGGGTAATAATGTGGCGGAGAGTGCCTCTAATTTTGTCCTGGATAATTCTCAGTTGTCTTCTTTCAATGCTCAACTCTCAGATGATGTCCTTGTCATCGACCGTAACCTGAAAGGTGTAGACTACCAGTTGGCACGCTGTTGTCAACCTATCTATGGCGACAAGGTGTTTGGTTTTGTCACGGTGAGTGGCGGTATCAAGATACATCGTGAGGACTGCCCGAATGCTCCAGAGTTAAAGAAACGGTTCGGTTACCGTGTTGTCAAGGCACGGTGGAGTGGTAAAGGGTCTTCGCAGTATGCCATTACCTTACGAATCATCGGTAATGATGATATCGGTATCGTCAACAATCTCACCAGTATCATCTCCAACGAGAAACTCTTGCTGCGTAGTATTAATATTGACTCACACGACGGTCTGTTCAGTGGGAATCTGGAAATCATGATAGATGACAATACCCGTCTGGAGTCTCTGATGAAGAAACTCCGTACGGTCAGGGGTGTCAAACAAGTCAACAGGATCTGAACACTAGTTTTCCTTGAAGGCGACGACACGGGTCAGTTCCATGTCAAGATAATAGGTGTCACTGCATTCCTCATCCCCCAGATCGTATCTGACACGGGTAATGATGAGTTTGCGGAAAGGCTCGTCCGGGGCATACTGGATTTTTGGCTGATAACGTTTTGCCTGACGGGCTGTTTGACGGAGACTGATGATGATGGAGTCGGTAATGGCGTGTGTGGAATCGATATCTGTAAAGTGAACAGATGATGGTTTCAGGTCTTCACGCATGTTCTGCTCCATAAACTGCTCTACGAGTTGTTCTGCCTCTGCCTGCGGTCCGCATGAGGCAAACAGCAGGAGAGGCAAACTCGTTAATATATAAATAAGGTGTCTCATGACTTCTGGGGGATATTCTTGAGGACATCCAGAAGATGATCCCATACCATCTGTACGGTAGGTATGAGCAGACGTTCCTCGGGTGTATGGACAAAACGCAGTGTGGGACCGAAACTTACCATGTCCAGATTAGGATAACGCTCAGAGAAGAGACCGCACTCCAATCCTGCATGGATACCCCGTACCACAGGCTCTTTGCCGAAAAGTTTCACGTAGGAGTCTTTTACGATTTTCTGTAATTCACTATGAGCCCGCATCTTCCAAGCCGGATAGCCGTCGCCGTGAACGACCTCTGCTCCAGCCAGGCGGAAGCAGGCACCAACAGTGGCACACATATTGTCAAGGTTGGACATGACATTACTGCGCTGCGACGAAACGATGTTGATGGCATGCTCTGTTGTCTCGATGCTGGCTATATTACTTGAAGTCTCTACCATGCCGTTTAGTTCAGGGTCTTGGCAGATAGCATAGATGCCGTTGTCTACAGCCTGAATGGCGTAGATGAAGTTGTGGGCCACTTGTGTTTCGATGACGGGTTCCGCATCCGTACTCTCCATCGTCCATATCATATTGGAATCTGTCACATGGAACTCTTCTTCCACGTCAGAGGCGAAGATATTCCAGTCTGCCTTGATGTTCTCTTTGATGGCATTAGGAACGGCAATGACGAACATACCGTCACGAGGAATGGCATTGTGCATCTTACCGCTATTAAACTGAGCCAGGCGGATACCCTCATAGCGCAATATCTCTTGATAGAGGAAACGTCCCAGTAATTTGATGGCATTGGCACGTTGCTTGTTGATGTCATCTCCAGAGTGTCCTCCCACGAGTCCTTTCAACTGGGCCCGCAGGAAGAAAGAGCCTGCAGGAGCCTCTTCACGCTTGAAGGTGAATTTGGCTGTGGTGTTACGTCCTCCGGCGCAGGAGACAAAAATCTCACCCTCGTCCTCTGAGTCTAGATTGATGAGGTAGTCACCTGTCATAAAACCGGCTTTCATGCCCTCGGCACCTGTCAGTCCCGTTTCCTCATCGCGAGTGAAAACACATTCAATGGGACCATGTGCGATATCGTTGCTCTCCAATAATGCCAGTTCCATGGCACAGCCGATACCGTCGTCTGCTCCCAGTGTTGTACCCTCGGCGGTCAACCACTCACCGTCAATATAGGTCTTGATGGGATCGTTGTCAAAGTCTATCTCATAGTCTACCAACTTGTCGCATACCATATCCATGTGACTCTGTAGGATAACGGTCTTGCGGTTCTCCATACCTGGGGTGGCAGACTTGCGGATGATGACGTTGCCTGTCTCGTCCACTTTTGTCTCAAGACCATGACTCTCACCGAAGTTTCTCAGATACTCAATCATTTTCTCTTCACGCTTGGAAGGGCGTGGAATTTCGTTGATCTTCGCAAATTGTTCAAAGACAACGGCAGGTTTTAACTCTCTTTTATTCATTATTAATGTTTATTTTATCGGTTTTCTAAATTAATTGTTTAACTTTGCAGTCGATTTGCAAACGCAAAAGTAATCATTTATGATGAAAATCCTGCTATTAAGCACGTTAATAATTGCTATAGGGATGGCTTTTTTCTTAATAAAAGTTCTTTCCGGCAAGAATGGAACCTTCTCATCGCAGCATATTCATGACAGTCAGGCGATGCGGGAGAGAGGAATTCACTGTGTGATGGATCAGGATCGTGAAATGCGAAGAAAGAGTAGATTTGCAGTAGAAGAAAAATTGAAGAATTAAAAACATATCAAAACAATGAAAAAGTACATTATTGGCACTATGGCTGTTGCCGCCATCGTAGCACTCGCATCGTGTAATAACGCTAGTCCTAAGATGGACGATCAGCCGGCTTCCGCAGACTCTGCCAATGGCGGTGGACTGAAAATCGCTTATGTTGAGGTTGACTCGCTGATGACACAGTATGAGTATTGCAAGGACTTCACACTCGTGCTCCAGAAGAAGAGCAACAATGCTCGTAATACGCTGAACCAGAAAGGCCAGCAGTTGCAGAATGCTATGAATAATTTCCAGCAAAAACTGAACAATAACGGTTTCACCAGCCGTGAACAGGCTGAGAGCCAGCAGGCTGCCATTCAGCGTCAGCAGAACGACTTGCAGCAGTTGCAGGCACGTCTTGAGAACGAACTGGCCAACGAGACGGCAACCTATAACGAGGGCCTGCGTGACAGTTTACAGCATTTCCTGGCAGACTATAACAAGGATAAGAAGTATGATATCATTCTGACTAAGCAGGGGGATAATATCCTGTATGCTGCTAAGCGCTTTGACATCACTGACGATATCATCAATGGCTTGAACAAGCGTTATAAGTCTACCTTCAACAAACCTGCTGCTGAAAAGAAGGAAGAGAAGAAATAAATAGGAGTGGATATCCAAAAGATACTACAGAAATTACGCATCGACCAATTGAATGAGATGCAGCAACACGCCGCCGAAGCCATCCTACGCTCCGACGGTGATGTTGTTTTACTCTCTCCGACAGGTACAGGAAAAACATTGGCTTACCTGTTGCCTTTGATACAATTATTGGATGCCTCCTCTGAGGAGGTGCAGGCTTTGGTGGTCGTGCCGGGAAGAGAACTAGCACTTCAAACGGATACGGTGCTCCGTAATATGGGTTCTGGTATTCGTTCTGCCAGTTGCTATGGAGGACGTGCGACCATGGATGAGCATCGTAAACTGAGAGATATAAAACCGCAGATTGTCTTTGGAACCCCCGGTCGACTGAACGATCATCTTGACAAGGAGAATATCTCCCGCTATGGGATTCGTTTTCTGGTCATTGATGAGTTTGACAAATGTCTCGAGATGGGATTCCAGGCTGAGATGGCGAAGTTGATCAAAGGACTGCCAGGTCTGAAACGCCGTATCCTGCTTTCTGCCACCAGGGCAGAGCAGATACCCCAATTCGTGAACATGGCGAAGAAGGGGACGGTGGTGGATTTCCTCCCGGAAGATGAACAGACTTCTGATCGGGTGACCCTTTATGAGGTGAAGAGTCCAGTGAAAGACAAGTTGGAGACCTTACGCAACCTGCTGTTGAGTGTCGGTGATTCGAGTAGTATCGTATTTCTGAACTATCGTGACTCGGTAGAACGTGTGAATAACTACCTGACGGAACAGGGCTTCACCACCAGTTTCTTCCATGGCGGTATGGAACAGCGTCAGCGTGAGGCAGCACTTTATCGTTTCTCTAATGGTTCTGTCAATGTGATGGTGAGTACAGACCTGGCCTCTCGTGGCTTGGATATTCCCGATATTGCCAATATCATCCACTATCATATGCCGGAGAGTGAGGAGGGGTATATCCATCGGGTAGGGCGTACCGCTCGTTGGGATAAACAAGGTAAGGCGTTCTTCATCACAGGTCCTGAGGAGCATATCCCTGACTATGTGGAGGGAGAGGTTGTTCCCTTTGCAGTGACGTTGTCACAGGAAGATCAACCTTCTGCCCCTAAGATGGTGACTCTCTATATAGGGAAGGGGAAGAAAGACAAGGTGAGCAAGGGTGATATCGTGGGTTTCCTCTGTAAGAAGGGAGGCTTGGAGGCTTCTGACCTGGGGCGTATCGATGTGAATGACCGCTATGCCTATGTGGCAGTCCGTCGTGAGAAACTCCAACAGTTGCTCAGGGAGATACAAGGTGAGAAGATTAAGGGCATCAAGACGATTGTTGAGCCGGTACGGTAAAGGATTTTGCCATGCGGGCTTTGCAAAACGTAAGAAAATTGCCTAAAATACTTAATTCTTGCTCAAATATTTGCCTAATTGAAATAAAAAGTGTAATTTCGCATCGTTTTTCAAAAACAGATAAAGAATAGTATCATAAATAATTTAATTCGCAAACAAAATGAAGAAGTACAACTTTAATGCCGGACCCTCAATGCTTCCCCGTGAGGTCATTGAGAAAACCGCTCAACAGTGTCTTGATTTCAATGGCTCTGGTCTCTCTCTGATGGAGATTAGCCACCGTGCCAAGGACTTCCAGCCCGTAGTAGACGAAGCAGTGGCTCTTGTGAAGGAACTGCTCGATATCCCTGAGGGCTATTCTGTCATCTTCCTCGGTGGCGGTGCCTCTCTGGAGTTCTGCATGATCCCTTATAACTTCCTGATCAAGAAGGCTGCCTACTTGAATACTGGTGTATGGGCCAAGAAAGCCATGAAGGAAGCAAAACTGTTTGGTGAGGTGGTTGAGGTGGCTTCTTCCGCTGATGCCAATTATACATTTATCCCCAAGGACTGGACAGTACCTGCTGACGCAGACTATCTGCACATCACGACTAATAATACTATCTATGGTACTGAGATCCGTAAAGACCTCGACGTGAACGTTCCCTTGATCGCTGATATGTCATCAGATATCTTCTCTCGTCCTATCGACGTGAAGAAATACGATGCTATCTATGCCGGTGCCCAGAAGAACCTCGCTATGGCCGGTGTGACTATCGTCATCGTGAAGGATGAGAAACTGGGTAAGGCTCCTCGTGAGATTCCTACCATGCTCGACTATCGTACTCATGTCGACAAGGGCTCTATGTTCAATACACCTCCTGTGGTACCCATCTACTCAGCCCTTGAGACACTGCGTTGGATCAAGAAGAATGGTGGTGTAGAGGCTATGGATAAGTTGGCTCAGCAGCGTGCCGAGATTGTCTATGGCGAGATTGATCGTAACAAACTGTTCCGTGGTACTGCTGAGGTTGCCGACCGTTCAGTCATGAACCTCTGCTTCGTGATGGCCGACGAGTATAAGGAGTTGGAGAAAGACTTCCTCGACTTCGCTACCTCTAAGGGTATGGTAGGCGTGAAGGGTCACCGCTCCGTAGGTGGTTTCCGTGCTTCTTGCTACAATGCCCAAACCATCGAGGGCTGCAATGCACTCGTGGCTTGTATGAAGGAATTTGAGGCTAATCATTAATACATTAAACATTAAAGATTAAACATTGAGATGAAGGTTCTTGTTGCAACAGAGAAGCCATTCGCAGTTGCCGCTGTCAATGGTATCAAAGCAGAAATAGAGGCAGCAGGCAATGAGTTGGTGCTGCTGGAGAAATATACGGAGAAGGCACAGTTGTTGGATGCCGTGAAAGATGCCGACGCAATGATTATCCGCTCGGATAAGGTGGATGCTGAGGTGCTCGATGCCGCTAAGCAGTTGAAGATCGTGGTTCGTGCAGGTGCCGGTTATGATAACATCGACCTTGCCGCTGCTACCGCTCATAACGTAGTCGCAGAGAACACCCCAGGTCAGAACGCTAATGCCGTAGCCGAATTGGTATTCGGTCTGTTGGTGATGGCTGTCCGTGGTTTCTATAACGGTAAGAGCGGCTCTGAGTTACTGGGTAAGAAACTGGGTATTCTCGCTTTCGGTAATGTAGGTCGTAACGTGGCTCGTATCGCCAAGGGCTTTGGTATGGATGTCTATGCTTACGATGCTTTCTGCCCCGCAGAGGTCATCGAGAAGGCTGGTGTACATGCTGTCGCTAACCAGGATGCGCTCTTCGAGACCTGTGATGTGGTATCTCTCCATATCCCCGCTACTCCTGAGACCAAGCAGAGCATCAACTATGCGCTGGTGGGTAAACTGAAGAAGGGTGGTGTCCTCGTGAATACTGCTCGTAAGGAGGTTATCAACGAGCCTGAGTTGATTAAACTGATGCAGGAGCGTGAGGACCTGAAGTTCGTGACGGACATCATGCCCGATGCCAACGACGAGTTCCAGAAGTTCGAGGGACGTTATTTCTCTACTCCTAAGAAGATGGGTGCCCAGACTGCTGAGGCTAACATCAATGCTGGTATTGCCGCTGCCAAGCAGATCAACGCCTTCTTCAAGGACGGTGACACCAAGTTCCAGGTGAACAAGTAATTTGATTATCATACAAAAAGAAAGTGAGTTGACCATTTGGTTGACTCACTTTTTATTTGTAACTTTGCCATCATATTTAATTCTAAAACGAAAAAGACTATGCAAAGTGACCCTAAGCAGTGTCTGTACTGCACCAACAATGAGACATTACACAATCTGATGATTGAGTTTGCACAACTGCGTGTATCCCGTGCCTTCCTTTTCAAGGAGCAGACCTATCGCGGCCGTTGCCTCGTGGCTTATAAAGACCATGTGAACGACCTTAACGAACTGAGCGATGACGATCGTAATGCTTTTATGGCTGATGTGGCACAGGTGACCCGTGCCATGCAGAAGGCTTTCAATCCCGAGAAGATCAACTATGGTGCCTATAGTGACAAACTCTCACACCTGCACTTCCATCTGGCTCCGAAGTATGTGGACGGTCCTGACTATGGTGGCACGTTCCAGATGAACCCGGGTAAGGTGTACCTGTCGGATGCCGAGTATCAGGAGATGATTGAGAAGATTAAGGCCAATCTTTAATGGTCGATGTTTAATGTTTAATTTTTAATCTTCGACAATGGCAATCGTAAAACCATTTAAGGGAATACGTCCCCCAAAAGAGTTGGTGGAACAAGTGGAGAGCCGCCCCTATGACGTGCTCGACTCAGAGGAGGCACGTGCCGAGGCAGGCGATAACGAGAAGAGTCTGTATCATATCATCAAACCAGAGATTGATTTCCCCGTTGGCACTTCCGAGTATGACCCTCGTGTCTATGAGAAGGCTGCGGAGAACTTCCAGAAGTTCCAGGATAAGGGCTGGCTCATTCAGGACTCGCGCGAACATTATTATATATATGCTCAGACCATGAACGGCAAGACGCAATATGGTCTGGTGGTCGGTGCTCATACGGATGACTACCAGAAGGGTAATATCAAGAAGCATGAACTCACCCGTCGTGACAAGGAGGAAGACCGCATGAAGCATGTCCGTGTGAACAATGCGAATATCGAGCCTGTCTTCTTCGCTTATCCTGACAACCAGATGCTCGATGCATTGATCAAGCGCTATGCCGCTACTGAGCCAGAGTATGACTTCATCGCTCCTATTGACGGTTTCCGCCATCAGTTCTGGATTATCAGCGACGAGCAGGATATGCAGACCATCACAGAGGAGTTTGCTAAGATGCCTAGTCTCTATATTGCTGATGGTCACCATCGCTCTGCCGCCGCCGCTCTGGTAGGGGCCGAGAAACAGAAGCAGAATCCTAACCATACAGGTACGGAGGAATATAACTACTTCATGGCAGTATGCTTCCAAGCAAGTCAACTGACGATTCTCGACTACAACCGTGTGGTGAAAGACCTGAACGGTATGTCGTCGGAGGAGTTCCTGGCTGCCTTGCAGGTGAACTTCATCGTAGAGGATAAGGGGACGGAGATCTATAAACCCGCAAAACTCCATGAGTTCTCTCTCTATCTTGACCAGCACTGGTATAGCCTGACGGCTAAAGAGGGTACTTACGACAATACCGATCCGATTGGTGTGCTCGACGTGGATATCAGCAGTCGTCTGATTCTCGATGAGATACTGAACATTGGCGACCTGCGCTCTTCGAAGCGTATCGACTTCGTTGGCGGACTGCGTGGCTTGGGTGAGTTGAAACGTCGTGTGGACTCTGGTGAGATGCGTGCCGCCCTTGCCCTCTATCCTGTCACCATGCAGCAGATCATGGATATTGCCGACAGTGGTAAGATCATGCCTCCCAAGGCTACCTGGTTTGAGCCGAAACTGCGTTCAGGACTGGTGATTCATAAACTGTCGTAATATCGTTTCTCGTTTATCGAAAATCGAGATAATGACTGACGAGTTCAAGACCATCAAGGAAGTGGCTGAGGGCTACTATACCGAGAAGCGTAGTAAGTTTCTCGCATTTGCCCATCATGTCGAGACGGTCGATGAGGTCAAAGAAATATTGGCGGGCTATCGTAAGAAATATTACGATGCCCGCCATGTCTGTTACGCTTATATGCTGGGGACGGGTAGGGAAGAGTTCCGTGCCAATGATGATGGAGAACCGTCGTCGACGGCAGGCAAGCCGATCCTTGGACAGATTAACTCCAATGAACTGACTGATATACTGATCGTCGTGGTGCGCTATTATGGAGGTGTGAACCTTGGTACAAGCGGATTGATTGTTGCCTATCGGGAGGCTGCCGCTGATGCCATCGCCCATGCCACCATTGAGACACGACAGGTAGAGGAGGTCATCACCTATACCTTTGCCTATCAGCAGATGAATGACGTGATGCGGATAGTGAAGGAGATGAGTCCTCGTATTCTCTCCCAGACTTTCGATAATACTTGTGAGATCAAGTTGTCTATCCGTCAGAGTGAGGCAGAGGAGTTGCGCAACAGGCTTGGTAAACTTCTTTGAGACTGAAGTATTTGTCTGGAATAAATTTGGTGGATTCAAATATTTGCGCTATCTTTGCATCCGCTAAAGCGAAAGGAAGGTTCAGTTCCTGCACCTTCCTCATGTTCGGCAAAATGAGTAAACTCGTTTACGCTCACTTAATCGGAAGGTTGGCAGAGTGACCGAATGCGCTGGACTCGAAATCCGGTATACCCCTTTCGGGTATCGGGGGTTTGAATCCCTCACCTTCCGCAAGAAAGAAAAGGCATCCGATGAGGATGCCTTTCTCTTTATTTATCGTTACTTTTTATTTTATCACCTTTTTGGTCGTACCATCACTCATGCGGATGATGTTTATGCCATGTTGAGGTTGGCTGAGGCTTTTGCCGTCGATGCTATAGTATTGGGCATTTTGGACTTTGCCTTGCTTGATGGTATTGATGGCTGTCGCACCAAGAACGGCATTGATGACCATCTTCGAACAAGTGGGCATGGTAAAGGTATAGGTGTCCCCATCAACATGTGAGTTGGTGGACGTTCCTGTCGTCGGCGTGATGGTGATGTCCCATCCCGTCACCTGTTGGCCATCGGCGGGTGTCGCATGCAGGGTGACACTTCTTCCTGCAAAGAATTTGCCGTCGAAGACCCCCTGGGTGAGCGGGACATCATTGACACTCACCTGGATATTCCCCAGAGTCGTGACCTCTTTGTTGATTGAGAGTTTCGTCGGTGTCCCAAGACTATAGTAGTCAGCCAACTGATGGTAGAAAATATCCGTACGTTGTGTAAGCCAGTTGCGGGCCGTGGACAGTTCACTACTGTAGTTAGGCCACCACTGGTTGATCAGTTTACGATGATAGGGGTATTCTGTCTTGATCAGGTCGTACATCCCATCCCATAGCGGTTTTATTGCGTTGTAGTTGAGGAAGTCGCCCATGTAGACGGCACAGCGGCTGATGAACATATTAAAGAAGTCAGTATTCTCCATCAGACGGCGGAACAGTCGTGTCGCTTCATAACTGTTGGCCCCCCAGTTGCGATTGCTGTCATAGTTGGGGTTGTGAAGCCATTCCAAGGTTTTGTAAGATGCCGATGAGCCATATAGTCCGATGCCGAAGTCAGTATCCTTGGCTATCCAGCGCCAGCGACCACCCTCTGTCTTTGGTCGCCACATGACGATATTATTACCAGGGAAGTCCTGGTTGTTGTAATAGAGGTTCATGATCATGAGGTTGGCGAACTCCCCGCAGTCCATCCACTGCTCGTATTCCGCAAGGGTATGTCCGTGTTCCGCATAGAACGTCTTGAAGGCGTTATAGTTGTCCCAGTCGCCCTCTTTCAGTTCGTTCCAGTTCTCAAACATATCGATATCCTCCAATCCGTCATAATAGGTGTAGATATTATCCTCGTTGGAACGGTCTCGGATATTCAGGATTCCCTTATATACCCCATTGATATAAATGATGACGGGTCGCCATGACTGCCAGTCGAGGTCAACCTTCTCTGCTACGGAGCGCTGGATGATGGCATCGCGCATATAGAGGTAGTCGAAGTCGTTACCGGCATTACGAAGGGCTATTGACTTGAAGTCAGTGACACTAGGCCGCTGGTCGGAGAAAAACTCATATTCCAGTCGTTTGGTACCAAAGCGCTTGTTGGCATAGACGGCCAGTGACTTGAACATATTATTGCGTGTGGCTCCCCCCATGATACGTGTCTCACAGAGTTGGTTCAGTTTACTGGCTTCATTACCGTTCTCAAAATACTCGAAGGTGATGGGACGTCGCCAGTCGAACTCATAGTTTTTCTTACCGCTTTGATACGTTCCGTCTACATAGATACCTATTTTGTTGTCGTTCAGGTATTTATTGTCTGTCGTGATGGAGACGACGGGAAGTGTGAGCGTGTGGTCCGTGAAGAAGATATACGACTGCACGGTGGAGCGGGGAGACATATACCCCTCGCAGAACAGTTTGGCCCGTATGATACGATTGCCGCTGATATTGAAGGGAGTCATATAGCGCAGACTCGTCTTGGTGGGCTCTGCTCCAGTTAGTGTATAACGGATTTCCGTTCCTGCCGGTGCCCCCTCGGGAAGGGAGAGGGCCACCTGTCTGGTACCTGCTGTGGTGAATACCGCACCTGGTGTGCTGAATACCGGTTCCCCCAGAATTTTTGTCACGAGTGTCCCACAGTTGGCGGCTCCTGGTGTCGGATCGGCCTGATAGCCCCAGGTATCATTACCGTCCGTCTTTCTGCCGTAGGCAATATTCGGAGCAGGTTGTTTCTTCAAGTCCGTGATCTTATCGACGACGGCTCCTCCTTGGAAGAGATATACCGCACATCCCTTACCGGACTCTAGGCGGAAATCAGTGTGCAGACCGTTTCCCACTTTGTCGCAGTAGATAATGGCATACTGCTTGGCACCAATCGTCTGATCGGGTAGTTGATAGGCTGTTGTCTCCTGGTCGTCCTTCCCTAATTTATAATTGTTAAGGTTGACGGCAGTATTACCACTGTTATAGAGTTCCACCCAGGAGTCAGGAAAATCATTCAAATCGTCCATGATGCAGTCGATGTTGGATTGCATGAGTTCGTTGATAATCACTTGCGCCTGTGTCATGCCGGTAGATGCCAGCAGACAGCATACTGTAATAGTTGATCTTAAATTCATAATAGTTGTTATTTAAAATTATCGTTTGGTTATTCAGTCATTGTTGTCTTTGTTTCTTATTTCGGATGCAAAGGTAATAAAAATTTTGAATAATATTTGGTTTTTTGTTCGATTTGAATAAAATTTTCACGCTCAAGGAAGCAAATTTATTCGCTTTCTCTTTGCTTATTCAAAATTTTGCACTATCTTTGCACCCAATTTGAGAAATTAGAGTCGAGAAAGATAGTCGATGAAGAATGACAACATGAAGAATCAGTACCGCGTCAACGAGCAGATTCGTGTGCGTGAGGTACGAATTGTAGGCGAGGGTGGCAGCACTGTCGTTCCTACTCGTCAAGCATTGGATATGGCGCGTGAGCAGGGGGTTGACCTTGTGGAGATCTCGCCAAACGCTAATCCTCCTGTTTGTCGCCTGATTGACTACTCGAAGTTCCTCTACCAGCAGAAGAAGCGCCAGAAGGAGATGAAGGCGAAGCAAGTCAAGGTGGAGGTGAAGGAGATTCGCTTCGGACCCCAGACCGATGAGCATGACTACCAATTTAAACTGAAGCATGCCAAGGAGTTCCTGGAAGAAGGTAATAAGGTACGTGCGTATGTGTTCTTCCGTGGTCGCTCCATCCTCTTCAAAGAGCAGGGCGAGGTGCTGTTGCTCCGTTTCGCCAATGACTTGGAGGAAGTAGGAAAGGTGGAGGGCATGCCCTCGCTGGAAGGAAAGAAGATGTTCCTCTATCTCGCTCCCAAGAAGGCTGGCGTGGCAAAGAAGAGCCAGCAGGCTCGTGACCGAGAGGCTTTGGAGGCTGAGGCCAAGGAGACTGCCAAGCAAGAGCAGGAGACACAGGCACCTGCTAACGGTGGCCTGTTCGCCAATGCGAAGATCAGTGCCGATGCGCTGAAGAAGTTGACGGAGAGTGAGGACGAATAAGTAAAGAAAGAAGGTGGCGCGCCCGGTATATGCGTAGTCGCCGATTATTAATAACAATTTTAAATTTTAAAACAATGCCAAAAGTAAAGACAAATTCCGGCGCAAAGAAGAGATTCTCGTTCACCGGTACAGGTAAGGTCAAGAGACACCACGCTTACCACAGTCACATTCTGACGAAGAAGACCAAGAAGCAGAAGCGCAACTTGGTAGGTTCCACCATCGTTGATGTATCGAACATGAAGCAGGTTCGTGACCTGTTGTGTCTCCGTTAATTCACCTATTGTCAAACATTAAAAGTAAGAAGAAACTATGCCAAGATCAGTAAATCACGTTGCATCAAGAGCAAAACGTAAAAGAATTCTGAAACTCACTCGCGGTTACTTTGGTGCCCGCAAGAATGTTTGGACAGTAGCCAAGAACACTTGGGAGAAGGGTCTTACCTACGCTTATCGCGATCGTAAGAACAAGAAACGCACTTTCCGCGCCCTGTGGATCCAGCGTATTAACGCTGCTGCCCGTCTGGAGGGTATGAGTTACTCCGTACTGATGGGTAAACTCGCCAAGGCAGGTATCGAGATCAACCGTAAGGTGCTCGCTGACCTCGCTGTCAACAACCCTGAGGCTTTCAAGGCTATCGTTGCCAAGGTGAAGTAAGAACCACAAGCGAATTGAGAGAAAAATGTCGTGACTCTATGGAGTTGCGACTTTTTTTATGGTTTCCTCGAAGATTATTCGTATCTTTGCATGCATGAAACGATTCGTCTTGTTATGGACACTGCTGCTGATGCTGATACCAGTATCGGCCCAGTGGTTGCATGAGGGTGATACCATTGCTATTATCTCCCCGTCGAGTGCTACGGACACGGCAACCATCAATGGGGGTATCCGTACGTTGGAACAATGGGGCTTTCATACGGTGGTAGGTCCCCATGCCCTGAATGACTATCGGGGGTTCGCCGGTAAGATAGAAGAGCGGAGGGCTGATTTGTTGTGGGCCTTGCGGAATCCCACAGTGAAGGCGATTATGTGTTCACGTGGTGGTGATGGTGCTGTCCATCTGCTGTGTGAGTTGCCTTTGGGCGTGTTCAGGAAATACCCCAAACTCCTCATTGGTTTTAGTGACATCACCGCACTGCTCTGTGCGAAGGCTTGTGCGGGTCAACTAGGAATTCACGGTTCGATGTGTCATGCCATAGGTGCTTATGAAGGTAACGACACGGTGAGTCAGGTACTGCGTCGTATGATGACGGGAGACCTACCGGTCTATCGACTGCCGCATCATCCGTTGGATCATTCAGGAAAGGCAACGGGAATCCTGGTTGGTGGTAATATGTCTGTGATGCATGGACTGGCTGGCTCTGACTATGATCCGCTGACACTACCTGATATCATCCTCTTCCTGGAGGATACGGGAGAGAGTATGACGAAAGTCGACCGTATGTTGCATAACATAGAGGTACGTGGACTGATGTCGCATGTGAGAGGTGTTATCATCGGGCAGTTTACCAACTATAAGAAGGTGGCGAATACCTTCCCAGATATGAACCATATGTTCTTTGAGTATCTGCGGAGATACAATATTCCCGTGTGCTACGATTTCCCCGTAGGTCACAAACACCTGCGCAATTATCCGATGCTGGTAGGCAGTCTGGTGACCTTGGAGGTCAATGGGGAGGGAACGACGCTTACTTTTTCCTGCCCTTCATACTGAGAGAGATACGGTTGCGCCGCAGGTCGATGCCGATGATACGGACATGGACATGCTGGTGGAGGTGTACCACCTGTGTGGGGTCGCTTACATATTTGTCTGCCAGTTGGGAGATATGTACCAGGCCGTCCTGATGTACGCCGATATCTACGAATGCACCGAAGTTAGTGATATTGGTCACGATACCCGGCAGTTCCATACCCTCATGCAGGTCTTCGATAGTCTGGACGTTTGCGTCGAACTCAAACTCCTCAATCTGTTCACGAGGGTCCCGTCCGGGTTTCTCCAATTCCTTCATGATATCCGTCAGTGTAGGTAGTCCGATGGTGTCAGTGACATACTGCTTCACATCTATCTGTGCCCGTTTCTCCTTGTCGTTGATGAGGTCGCTGACCGTACAGTGACAGTCTTTTGCCATCTGTTCCACAATACCGTAACTCTCCGGATGAACCGCAGAGTTGTCGAGTGGGTTCTTGGCTTGCGGGATACGGAGGAAACCGGCACACTGCTGATAGGCGGCAGGTCCCAGACGAGGTACTTTCTTCAATTGACTGCGACTGGTAAACGCACCGTTCTCCCTGCGATAGTCTACAATATTCTTAGCGAGGACAGGGCCCAGTCCGCTGACGTACATCAGCAGATGCTGTGAGGCCGTATTGAGGTTGACCCCCACCTGATTGACGCAACTCTCTACTGTCTGGTCGAGGGAGTGCTTCAGTTGTGACTGGTCGACATCATGCTGGTATTGTCCTACACCAATACTCTTCGGGTCGATCTTCACCAGTTCTGCCAACGGGTCCATGAGCCGGCGGCCGATACTGACAGCACCACGTACCGTCACGTCCTCCTCAGGAAACTCCTCACGGGCTATAGCGGAAGCAGAGTAGACAGATGCACCGTCTTCACTGACGACGAAGACTTTGGGCTTTTGGCTGTTAGCATCTGGCATTTGACCAGCAGTGAATGGCCAATTGCCAATGGTTTCTTCCACGAAATCTTTCGTCTCACGACTGGCGGTGCCGTTGCCAATGGCTATCGCCTCAATATCATAGTCTTTGACCATCTGCTGGATATGTATCGTGGCCTGCATACGGTGGTTGACAGGCGGATGGGGGAAGATAGCCTCATGATGCAGCAGGTTACCTTGGGCATCGAGACATACCACTTTACATCCTGTGCGGAACCCCGGATCGATGCCCATCACCCGCTTCTGACCTAGGGGAGCACTGAGTAACAGTTGGCGCAGGTTCTCCGTGAAGACCTTGATGGCTTCCTCGTCGGCCCGTTCCTTACTGAGATGGGCGAACTCTGTCTCTATAGATGGGCATAGCAGACGCTTGTAACCGTCTTCTATCGCCTCGGCGACCAGTCGTTGACAGGCTCCGCTACCCCGGAGGTAGTTATGTTGCAAGCGACGAACGGTCTCGTCGTCATCGATAGTAATGCTCACCCGTAGAAACCCCTCATTCTCTCCTCGTCGCATGGCTAGCAGACGGTGGGACGAACAACGCTTCAGCGGTTCCTCCCAGTCAAAATAATCAGCATACTTGGCGGCTTCATCTGTGTCTTTCTTTGCCTTGATCACCTTGGAGATGATGAAGGCCTCACGACGGAAGGCAGCCCTGACAAGATTACGGGAACGCTCCTCCTCGCTCACCTGTTCAGCGATGATGTCCTTGGCACCTTGGAGGGCCGTTTTTGTGTCGATAATGTCGCCGCATACATAACGTCTGGCAGCCTGCTCGGGGTGAGGCTCATGCTGGAGAAGCAACAGTTGGGCAAGTGGCTCCAATCCTTGCTCTCTGGCCACTTGGGCACGGGTACGCCGTTTGGGTTTGTAGGGCAGGTAGATGTCCTCTAGAGTCGTGGCCTCCCAACAGTCGTTGATGCGTTTGTCGAGTTCCGGTGTCATCTTACCCAGTTCTGTTATCGTCTTGGTGATGGTCTCTTTCCGCTTCGCTATCTCTTGCAGTCGCTCGTTACGATCACTGATAGCAGTAATCTGTACCTCGTCCAGTCCTCCCGTCCGTTCTTTACGATAACGGGAGATAAATGGAATCGTGCAACCCTCGCCCAATAGTTTGAGTGTATTCTCCACCGCATGCTCAGACAGATGCAGTTCATTGGCGATGAGTTGGGTGAATATCTTTATCTGTTCCATGTCTGTTTCTTTATTCATGACGCTACAAAAGTACATAAAAAATAGGAGAAACACCAGTCTGTACTCTCTAATAATTATTAATTTTTTTTGCATTTAGACAGATTTGTACTAACTTTGCATTTCATATTTGATATAGGATGATTTCTGTAGAAGGATTATGTGTGGAATTCAGTGCTAAACCGTTGTTTACCAATGCGAGTTTCGTGGTGAACGATCGTGACCGTATTGCCCTTGTGGGTAAGAACGGGGCGGGGAAGTCCACACTGCTTAAAATACTATGTGGTATGCAAAGCCCCACCAGTGGGGTGGTCAGTATCCCAGGAGAGACAACAATCGGATACTTGCCACAGGTGATGAACCTGCAAGACGATACTACTGTGCGGGAAGAGACGCAGAAGGCTTTCTCCCATGTCCATGAGATGAAAGCGCATATCGACCGGATGAACCAACAACTGGCGGAACGTACGGACTATGAGAGTGACGACTATCTCGCCTTGGTGGAACAGTTTACCCAAGAGCATGAGCGCTATATGATGATGGGAGCGGATAACTATGAGGCGGAACTAGAGCGGACACTTGTCGGTCTGGGTTTCCTACGTACGGACTTTGAACGCCCTACCAGTGAGTTCTCGGGAGGATGGCGCATGCGTATCGAACTAGCAAAGATCCTGTTGCAGAAACCCGATGTGCTATTGCTCGATGAGCCTACCAACCACCTTGATATCGAATCGATACAATGGCTGGAACAGTTTTTGGCGCAGAGTGCCAAAGCCGTCGTGTTGGTCAGCCACGACCGTGCGTTTATCAATCATGTGTCCAATCGTACTTTGGAGATCTCGTGTGGTCATATCATCGACTATAAAGTGAAATACGATGAGTATGTGGTGCTTCGTAAGGAACGCCGTGAGCAACAGTTGCGTGCCTACGAGAATCAGCAGAAGGAGATTGCTGACATGCGTCAGTTTATCGAGCGCTTCCGCTATCAGGCGACCAAGGCGGTACAGGTGCAGCAGAAGATCAAGCAACTGGAGAAAATCGTGCCTATCGAGGTTGACGAGGTTGATCATGCCGCTATGCATCTGAAGTTCCCGCCCTGTCTGCGTAGCGGTGACTATCCTGTGATTTGCGAGGACGTGCGGAAGGCTTATGGTGAGCACACGGTGTTCGCACAGGTGAATATGACCATCAAGCGGGGTGAGAAAGTGGCGTTTGTCGGAAAGAACGGAGAGGGTAAGTCGACGCTGGTGAAATGTATCATGGGGGAGATTCCTTTCGACGGCAACCTGAGGATAGGACATAACATACAGATTGGTTATTTCGCCCAGAACCAAGCACAGTTACTGGACGAGTCGTTGACGGTATATCAGACGATAGACTATGTGGCAAAGGGGGATGTTCGCCTGCGCATCAATGATATTCTGGGGGCTTTTATGTTTGGAGGTGAGGCTTCTGATAAAAAGGTGAAGGTGCTCAGTGGCGGTGAACGGAGTCGTCTTGCCATGATTCGTCTGTTGCTGGAACCTGTCAATCTGTTGATACTCGATGAGCCCACCAATCATCTGGATATGCCTTCTAAGGATGTGCTCAAGGAGGCCATTAAGGCATTCGACGGAACCGCTATCATTGTCAGCCACGACCGAGAGTTCTTAGACGGTCTGGTGACGAAGGTCTATGAGTTCGGAGACGGTAAGGTCAGAGAGCATCTGGGCGGTATCTATGACTTCTTGGAGGCGAAACATATCAGTGAACTGAACGAGTTGCAAAGTTCTATGAGTATTCCAAGTAATCCGGATACTCAGAATATTCCGAATACTCCGAAGAGTCAGAATTATGCCGAGCGGAAGGAGCAGCAGAAGAGACTCCGTAAGGCTGAGCGTGCGGTGGAAGAGTCGGAACGCAAGATTAATGAGATGGAGCGGCGTATCAAAGAACTAGACAATCTCCTGATGGTTCCAGAGAATGCATCGAACATGGAACTGGTCACGGAATATACCTCTATCAAGAAATTGCTGGATGAAGAGATGGGCCGATGGGAGAAACTATCGGAAGAATTAGAACAACTAATATAAATGACAGATATGAAAATTAAAGGAGTATGTATGATGATGGCATTATCATCGATGTCGGTGGCATTAATGGCGCAACCGTCGCTGAAGTCAGGTATTGACCTGGCTAATCTGAATCAACAGGCGAAAGCAGGAGATGACTTTTATGAGTATGCCTGTGGCGGCTGGATGAAGAATAATCCGCTGCCTGCTGCGTATTCGCGTTATGGTAGTTTCGACCGTCTGGCGGAGGATAATAACAAACGTATCAACGGCATCTTGAAAGAGTTGCAGGAGAATACCTATCCCGAGGGAAGTGTGGAACAGAAATTGAGCGACCTGTATAAACTTGCGATGGACTCTGCCCGTCGAGAGCAAGAAGGACTGGCTCCTGCCATGGGAATCATCAAGAAGATGGAAACGGCCAAGACCGTGTCTCAACTTTTTGATATCCAGTTGGAAATGATGCCTTATGGTGATGCGGAGTTCTTTCATGCCTATATAGGGGCAGACGAGAAGAATGCCACCCAGAATATCCTGAATGTCAGTCAGGGAGGTTTGACATTGGGACAGAAAGACTATTATCTGGAGACCGATGAGGCGACGACGAAGATCCGTGAAGAATATAAGTCTCATATTGTCCGTATGTTCCAACTCTTTGGCTTCAAGAAGGCTGTGGCCCAAAAGAAAATGGAGCGTATCTTCAAGATCGAGTTGGAGTTGGCAAAGATCTCTAAGTCGCGTACGGAATTGCGAGACCCTATTGCCAACTATAATAAGATGACGTTACAGGAGGTTGAGACGAAGTATCCGCATTTCCAGATGGAGAAACAGATGAATGCCAAGGGGATTGCCAGTCAGTATATCCAGGAAATGATTGTCGGACAACCTGCTTTTATGGCGGGGGCTGATCGGATATTTGCCAATATCACGGCAGCAGAATATCGTGATTACATGGAGTGGGGCGTCATCAATTCAGCAGCAGGAATGCTGACAGATGAGGTGCGTGCTGCAAGTTTTGACTTTTTTGGAAAGGTGATGTCGGGCAGAAAAGAAGACCACCCCTTGTGGCGTCGTGCTACTAACCAGGTACAGGGTGTGATGGGTGAGGCCTTGGGTAAGATCTACGTGGAGAAATACTTCCCGGCCTCCTCTAAAGAGCGGATGAAGACATTGGTAGAGAACCTGCGTATTGCCCTTGGGGAACGTATTGCCGCACAGGACTGGATGGATGATTCAACGAAGGTGAATGCTTTGTTGAAACTCAATACGTTCTATGTAAAGATTGGCTATCCGGATAAATGGACGGATATGTCAGACTTGAAGATTGATGCGAAAAAATCTTACTATGAGAATGTGCAGGAGTGTAGCCGGTTCTGGACGAAATGGCGTATAGAGCACACCGCAGGTAAACCTGTAGACCGTGATGAGTGGTATATGACTCCGCAAACGGTGAATGCCTATTATAATCCGACGACTAATGAGATTTGTTTTCCTGCTGGTATTCTTCAGGTGCCCTTCTTTGATCCTACGGCGGATGATGCCTTTAACTATGGTGCCATTGGTGTGGTGATCGGTCATGAGATGACGCACGGGTTTGATGACCAAGGCCGTCGATATGATAAGGATGGTAATATGCATGACTGGTGGACGGAATCTGATGGAAAAAACTTTACAGAAAGAACGGATAGGTATGCGGATTTCTTCTCAGGTATTAAGGTGCTGCCCGACTTGAATGCGAACGGGCGTCTGACATTGGGTGAGAACCTGGCCGATCACGGTGGCCTGCAAGTGGCTTGGTATGCGTATAAGAATGCTACCAAGAACAGTCCGTTGCCTGTTGTTGACGGACTGACGGCTGACCAGCGTTTCTTCCTGGCTTATGCCGGGGTATGGGCGGGGAATATCACAGAGGCCGAGATCCGTAATCGTACCAAGAGTGATCCTCACTCCTTGGGCCGCTGGCGTGTAAACGGTGCCTTGCCGCATATCGACATGTGGTATGATGCTTTTGACGTGAGAGACGGTGATAAGATGTTTATTCCCAAAGAAAAACGTCTCTCTTTGTGGTAAAATATCGCCAAAATAACGAAAAATGCCGTCGTAAATATAAATTTACGGCGGTTTTTTGTTTGTTTTAAAAATTTATGCTTATCTTTGCAACTAACTTAACGCTATCCTAAAAATGATAAACGATAATTCTCCAAATACAGAGAGGACACAGAGGACTATACGTCCTCAGGAATTTGTTCGTGAACGTGAGTTGGTGAGAGAGGATGAGGTACAGCAGCCCGTCATGCAACAGCAACAGTTGCAACAGCAGGCTGGTGGTAAGACTTGTCCGTTCTGTGGTGCTATCAACGATCCAGAGGCGATGTTCTGTGCACAATGCGGACAACCCATTAGCAAGGCACACTGTCCCTATTGTTCCTCGGAAGTCGATCCCGATGCTGACTTCTGCGAGGCGTGCCATCATTATATCCGTAAGGATGTGTGCTCTTATTGTGGTGCCAAACTGACGGGAAATGAGGCTTATTGCCCTGAGTGCGGAAGTCCCAGAGGCGGATTGGTGTGTCCCACATGTCATGCCTTGAACGATTTCGCTTTCTGCAAGCAGTGCGGCACCGCCCTGACCGCAGAGGCCAAGGAGTTGGTGAGGGAACTACAGATGAATCCGGATTACAAGGAACTGATGGATGTCGTACAGGAGTATTCCCGATTGGAAAGTTCACTCCCTTACAATTCTGAGCGTGATATCGTTCGTGAGCAGGCTAATATGAAACTACGTGAACGGGTCTTGACCCTGTTGGCAAAAGATGCCGGGGTTGAGAATCCTGTGATTCCCAAGGTAGAGACCAAGCGTCTGACAAAGGAAGACTTGGAGGAGAAGAAGTCTGAGAAGATCAAAAAACTGTCCGCTATTCTCGATAAGTTGGCTGTTCCGCCTACATCCTCACCAGTACAGGCTCGTAATTATGCGATGGCCAGTAAGCCGATGGGTGTTCGCTTAGCATGGGTGTGCAATTTCAAACATGCATTGCATAGTAGTCCGTGCGGTTGTGCCAAGCCTCACCTGGGCGGTAAGTGGGTAGTGTTAGGGAAAAACAGTACAGCAGAAATAAAAGACGACAAATAAATGGATCAAACCATAAGAACTCCGGAGCAAAATAGTGCGACCATCAGGGTCGCCCCTCAGGCGAATGCTGCTGGGGATAGAACATTCAGACCGGGCAGCAGTGAACCGGTACAGTCGAGTGTCGCCAGTGATTTTATCATCAAAGGAAAAGTTTACCATTGCATCAAATGCCTAAGCGATAATTCCGGTGAGGCGCAGGTCTTTCTGGTGGAGTGTGGCGGCGAAGAGATGGTGCTGAAAATCTATTATCCGAATTTCTCTATCAAGAAGACGCTGTTGCGTATCATCCAGAGTTTCGGAATGGAGACCATTGTCAAGATATATGACTATGGCAAGACTTATGTCGATGGTAAGAATCGTGACTATGAGTTGATGGAGTATCTGCGGGGTGGTACGCTTGGTGAGTATGATCTGGATGGTGACTTCAACCAATTTCGCCGTATAGCATTACAGGCTGCGGCGGCACTGGCTTATTGTCATAACAGCAATATCATTCATAAGGATATCAAACCCAGTAATTTCTTCTTCCGTGATGAGAAGCATCAGGAAGTGGTATTAGGAGACTTTGGTATCTCCAGTGTTCTGGAGGGTGACGAGCGTGTCCATAAGACTACTCAGGCTCGTACACCGGTCTATGCCGCTCCCGAGATGTATAACGACGTGATAGACGGTGAGGTGGAGATTACTTCCTCTGTAGACTTCTATTCTTTGGGTATTACCTTGATGACTCTCTGGCTTGGTGAGAATCCGATGAGTCAGAACGAGCGTGTCATGATGCGAAAGAAGAATGAAGGTCGTCTGCCTCGTATCAATGATTTGCCTGACCGTGTGAAGATGTTGATTCAGGGTCTGACAGCGGTCAATCCTCAGAATCGATGGAAATATGAACAGGTGGAGCGCTGGTTCTTGGGTGAGGATGTTGAAGTGGATATCTCATCTCCGATTCTGAAATACCGCAGTTTTATTGTAGACCCGGAAAAGAACCTTGTTGCAGACAATGTCCATGAGTTGATACCACTATTGTTAGATAATGAGCGTCTGGCTATTAATTATTTGTATAATGGGAGGATAGCCGGTTGGCTGGAACAATGTGGTAATGTCAAACTCAGTTCTGTGGTTAAGGATATCGTTGTCAATCGATATCCTGTGGATCAGCATGCAGGATTGATGGCTGCCGTGTATGTTATGGAACCCACCTATCCCTATAAAGACCTCCATGGGAACCAGTGTGATGATGTTCATAGTGTAAGTATCTCTGTTCTTAGTTATCAAGAGGAGTATGCAATGGCGTTGCGGAATCCCAATGATACCCTTTTCTTGTATCTGGAGTCTCATTCCAAGGCGGATATCAATAGGTTGCGCAGTTATTTCTCAGAAGAGCAGTTTGATGGCCGTGTTGCTATTATGCGTTTGGTCTATGAGGTTGACAAGGAGATTCCTTTCCTGACACAATATCCATCATCCTCTTTGTCAGAGATTGTTCACTCCTTTGGCTACGAGGAATGCTCTGATGACGCATGGTTGTCATTGAGTGACGGTAGGTTGCTCTCGTGGATGTATTGTCATGAAGACCGGATGGCGTGTGAGGCGTTACGCATTCTGACTAATGGGCAGACACCAACACGTTCGTTAGGTTATAAGGTGTTGTATAATATTGACCGTGATGCAGCCTATGACCTTCAGGAGGCAGATACTCCATATAGGGTTGGTGTGTTGTTAGGGCAGCAGATGGAGGAATGGCAACATCTGAGTGAAAAGGAATTTAATGAGCAGATCAAGGATTTCTCAGATACGAACGGACGTTTTGCATATTTCGCTCAGTTGCATGGATGGTTTGAACAACTTAACCAGGCACGAGCCTGTTTTAATATGAAGAGTGAGGAAAATACGGAACGCTTGGGTGCCTACGACCTGCGTACGGCTGCATATCGTTTCTGTCGTATCCTCGGTGCAAGACCGGCTTATCTGTTGGATGATGGTATGAGACTGACGGATGGACTGACTATTGATCAGATAGGTAGGCGTCCTCAGTTGACAGCGGAACTGAGACGTGGCTCCTTGAGTCAGTGGCTTTCCATTTTCTATCATGAAGATCCGGAGAAAGATTTCAGCGAGACATATTCCTATGAGCGTAGTTTGGAGAGTTGGATACTGATGTTAGGTGAGATTGATCCTAATCAGTCACATTTCAAACGGTTTGGAAATGCTAAAGAGGAGACCTCTGCGAAATATACTGAAGTACGGAAACGCTTCTATAGAGCGAAGAGTAAAGAGAAAACCTGGCGTATGGTATTCTATTCTCTTTGTGGCTTATGGGCATTACTCTTGTTAGTATGCGGAGTGAGCGGACGTGACTATCTCTTACAACATGCCGGTATGACAATCGTACTACCGTTAGGTGGTATGACGGCTCTAATTATCGGTACACGGGCCTTCTTTAAAGGATATGGTTTTATCCTTTCTTGTCTGTGGGGACTGTTGGGTGTCCTTTCCTCTTATATTCCTGTTATGGTTCTGAAGTACGTCAATAGTTCCTCTCCAGGATTATTCGTCTTGGCGATTATCTTGTTGACCTTGGTATACATGGCAGTTTGTCATTTTACGGATTTCCGTTCGGATACCAATAGTGAGAATCTTCTCATCTCAGAGGTGATGGAGGACGATGTCAAGTCAACCTTGTTGGAACCTCTGTATTATACCTTTAAGGAAAGGAAATTTAAGTTCAAGGGTTCTAATTTCGGTTTGCTTGATGACGTGACCAATCAGGTACGCTCATTGAGTGGTGAGTCTGTCCTACATTATATATTATGGTCAGCACTGGTTGGAATCCTGTTGATGGAATTGATAGTATTCAGCCCTAAACTGTTGAATGTGGGAAATCCTAATCTGGATAGTTGGAAGTTAAACCCCTCGGCAGTCGTTAAACAATTACAAAAGGACGTGGAATAATATGGTATGTGAGCATTGTCATAAAGAAAACCGCTCGATAGCGAAATTCTGTAAATGGTGTGGAAAACCACTCATTTCGCAGAACGTACTCGATCAGTTGGTGGGCCTCGATGATGTCAAGAAGCAGTTGAAGACCGTTGTAGACACCTATACTTATCTCCATTCACGTAAGGATATCATGAAGGTTCGCTTGAGTGTGAATGCGATTATTATAGGTGAGACAGGTACCGGTAAGACGGCTCTTGCTGAGATCATCCGTGATTATTTCTATCAGCATAAGATTATCGACAAGCCGAAGTTGACGATGGTTGACGCAGTAGACTACCAACGCTTTGTCGACAAGTGGGATGATAATATCAAGAAGGCAAAAGACGGAATCCTTTTCTTCGACAACGTACAGAAACTGTTGCCAGACCGTTATTCCAATCAGGTGAATCCCCTTGACAAACTGTTTGTCGAAATGGATAAATGGGACGACAACCCTATAGTCATTATCTCGGGCCTTCCCAAGGGACTTGATGATTTCTTGGTCAACAATCCGGCTGCTCAGAACCGTTTCAAATATATTTTCCGTTTACCGACCCCCGGTTATGCTGAATTGTGTGAGGTCTGTAAGCAAGAACTCCGGGTTAAGTATGGTATCTCTGCTTATACGCCGGAGGCGGAGCATAAGTTAGAGCGTTATTTCCAATACCAGGTTAAGATCAAAGATGACACGTTTGGCTATTGTCATCTGGCGGTCAAGACAGCAGAGGATATTTTCACATCGTTTATCAGTAGGGGTGCAGATGCCACGGTGATAGAGGAGGGGGATATTCGCGGCTATGTTCCCGAAGAGCGTTCCTTGGATGATATTCTCAGTGACCTCGACCAGTATATTGGAATGGACGAGGTGAAGAAGGCGGTTCGCGAGATCGCCTATAGTGTCCAGAATAGTGTACAACGTGCCCAACGTGGATTGGGCGAGCAGCAGAAGGCTGGCATCCATATTGTACTCACGGGTAATCCCGGTACGGGTAAAACGACAATAGCCCGTAAGTTGGGTGAGATTCTTGAGGCTATCGGTTATCTTGACAGTGGACATGTCGTAGAGTGTGACCGTGCTAAGATGGTTAGTCCCTATCAAGGTGAGACTCCGAAAGTCGTTGACCGTTTATGCGACAAGGCAATGGGCGGTATCCTCTTTGTTGACGAGGCTTATACGTTAGCACCTGTCAGTCAAGGTGGTGATCGTGATAATCAGGGAGCACAGGCTCTGGAGCAGTTGATGAAGCGTATGGAGGACGACCGTGGTAAGTTCGTGGTTATTGCTGCCGGCTACCGTACGGAGATGGAGAATCTGTTCCGTATCAATCCTGGTGTACGAAGTCGTTTTAGTTATTTCCTCAATATCGAAGACTATAATCCTGATGAACTCTATCAGATCATGCAGGTATTCGCCAAGTCGAAGAAATACGTATTCGCACCTGATGCAGAAGAGTTGGCCCGTAAGATGATTACGGAGAAATATGAATCCCGTGATAAGGATTTCGCCAATGGTCGTACTATGCGTCAGTTGTTTGATAAGATATGCGCCAAGCAGGCAGAGCGTCTTCAGAAAGAGGATATGTCGACGAAGACCAATGAGGAACTGATGACCATTACGCAAGAGGATATCCCGTATGAGGCACCAAAGGCTGTTGACTATACAGAGTGTCTGGAAAAACTGAATGGTATGGTTGGATTAGCGGCTGTCAAACAGGAGATTTCCAACCTTGCCGCCTTCCTCAATCTGCAGATACGTCGCGGTGAGACCAATACCTTCCAAGGTAAGCATTATGTCTTTACGGGAAACCCCGGTACAGGTAAGACGACCGTGGCACGAATTATGGCAGATGTGTTCCGTACTCTGGGTGTCTTGTCTCGTGGTCAGTTGGTGGAGGCAGATAGAAGTAAATTGGTGTCTGGCTATTCTGGTCAGACGGCTATCAAGACGAACCAGTTGATCGACTCGGCGATGGGTGGTGTGCTGTTTATTGATGAGGCCTATACCCTGAAGTCCAGTGATCAGGACTCTTTCGGTAGTGAGGCTATTGATACGTTACTCAAGCGTTTGGAGGATGACCGTGGTAAGTTTATATGTATCGTGGCAGGCTATACTGATCAGATGCACGACTTTATCGACACGAACCCCGGACTGAAGAGTCGTTTCACGCAGACTATTCATTTCGATGATTACACACCTGATGAACTGACACAGATATTCATCAATCTTGCTAAAGGGAAGAACTTCACTGTTGATGATGCAACCCGTGAGGCTATCCATCGCCAGTTTGAACAGTTGTATCTTCGTCGTGATAAGAACTTCGGTAATGCTCGTGAGGCACGTCGTATATTTGATGCCGCAGTCGAGAAGCAGAGTCAGCGCTTGATGCAGGAAGTGAACAATCCCGACTTCAAGGACGAGGATATGTATCGTATCACAGAGGCAGATCTCGCTGTTCCGCAGAGTGAGAAGGTACGTCCATTGGACGAGGTCCTCAACGAACTCGACGAGTTTATTGGTATGCGTACTGTCAAGAATATGATTCGTCGCTTGGCCGTACAGAGCATGTTTATGAAACAGCGTGCGGCAATGGGGGCTGGTAAGGTACAGCAGATGGCAATGAATTTCATCTTAACGGGTAATCCCGGTACTGGAAAAACCTCTATCGCCCGTAAGATGGGTGAGGTTCTCCAGAGTATGGAGATATTACCAACCAGCCGTGTGGTGGAGGCTAGTCGTGCTACATTGGTTGGCAAGTATATGGGTGAGACCCCGAAGATTGTCAATAATATGTGTGACAAGGCAATGGGTGGTATCTTGTTTATTGACGAGGCATATACGTTATCATCGGAGAACGACCAGTATGGTAAGGAGGCTATTGATACGTTGATGAAGCGTATGGAGGATGATCGTGGTAAGTTCGTTGTGATAGCGGCGGGCTACAAGGATGAGATGGAGACATTCATGAATGTCAATCCAGGTCTTGCTAGTCGCTTCACGCATAAGATGCATATCGAAGACTATAACGAGGATGAGTTGTTGGCTATCTACAAGAAGATGGCTGCCAAGGATAATTACACCTTGTCACCTGCGGCAGAGTTCAAACTCATGGATCTTATCTGTCGTAAGGTAGTCAGTAAGACTGACTCTTTCGGTAATGCCCGTGAGATGCGTAACATGTTAGATGAAACGATACAGCAGTTGTCTGTCCGTGTAAGTGGTATGCCTCAGAATGAGGTCACACAGGAAACTTACCAGTTGATACTGCCAGAAGATATAAAGGATGAGTTATGATAATATGTCCGAGTTGTAGAGAAGAGATAGAAGAACAGTCTTGTTATTGTGATCAGTGTGGTCAGGCATTACAGTATTGCTCGAATTGCGGTCGTGTCGGTACGGGACGGCGCTGTACTCATTGTGGAGGCCTGATGGCTGCACCGGGTGAGGAACAGCCCAGCCAGTCCAACACACATGCCACCGCTGCCGATATCAGTCGTACCTTTGCGACGGCAAGGGAAGCGAATAATACCATGTCGCCTCCGGATGTACAGATACAGGGAATTCCTACACTGACCCTATACAATCCGTCTTTGAATATCCGGATGGTGGGCATCAATGGTGCTATTATAGGTCGTAAACAAGGTCCGTACCAACAGTTGTTCGACGGTAATATGTATGTGTCCAGTGTTCATGCGCAACTGATTTATAAGCCGGATACAGGATGGTGTATCATCGATAAGCATTCTTCTAATGGTACGAAATTGAATGAGCGTGATTTGTTGCCTGATATTCCGATGTCCATCAAGAGTGGTGATATCGTGTCCTTGGCAAATATCAACTTGCAGGTGAGTGTCAGTTGACATCACTAGTTTATAAATTAAGATTGTATTAGTTTTTATGAGTAGAATAGTCTTAACGGCTGCTAGCCGTGTGGGATGTGTGAGAAGTAATAATGAGGATATGGTGCTGGCCTACGACAAGTTTGTGCGTAGTGAGGCATATCATACGGAGTTTATGTCAGAGAATATAGACCGTTTCGTTATCGCTCTAGCAGACGGAATGGGTGGACATAAAGCGGGTGAGGTGGCCAGTGCCGATGTCTTGGCTAATCTGCAGTTTTTTGTTAATGACCTGCCCAAAGGACTCTCTATCGGTGAGTTTAATGAGATGATGATGGAGTGGCTTGACTCTGTCAATAAGATGATTGCTTCTAAAGGACATGTCGATCCCTCCTTGGCAGAAATGGGGACAACACTCGTGGGTATTGTTTATTACGGCCAGAAGTATTATTGGATGAGTTGTGGTGACAGTCGCCTGTATCGTCTGCGTGACGGTCGTCTGACACAGTTATCAACCGATCACTCTTTGAATGTGGTTAAGGGAGAAAAGCGTCATTCCAATGTGATAACTAATTGTATTGGTGCAGGCTGTAAGAATTCCTATTTGGATTTATATGAGTTTACGGATGATTTCCTACAAGGAGACATCTATTTGATCTGCTCAGACGGTCTGAACGATATGGTGCCTGATGAGGATATTGAAAGATTGTTGGGGGAAGAGGCCTCTGCCAACAGACTCTGTGAAGCCGCCATCATTGCCGGTGGCTATGATAATGTCTCTGCTTGTGTTATTTCTGTTATGTAATAAGGATTATGCCGTTAAGATTACCAGACAAACTTCCTGCCATTGACCTGTTGAAACAGGAGAATATCTTTGTGATGGATGACTCCCGTGCTCATATGCAGGATATCCGTCCATTGAAGATTGTCATCCTCAACCTCATGCCGTTGAAGATTACGACGGAGACAGACCTCATCCGCTTGTTGTCGAACACCCCCTTGCAGTTGGAGATCAGTTTCATGAAACTGCGTAGTCATACGCCGAAGAACACCCCAATAGAGCACATGATGATGTTTTACCGTGACTTTGCGCAGATGCGCTATGAGAAGTATGACGGAATGATTATCACAGGAGCACCCGTAGAGACACTTGATTTCGAGAAAGTGTCTTACTGGGACGAGATGAAAGAGATTTTCTCATGGGCTCGAACACATGTAACGAGTACATTATATATTTGTTGGGCAGCCCAGGCGGGTCTCTACTATCATTATGATATTCCTAAATACCCGCTGGCCAAGAAGATGTTCGGTATCTTCCCACAGGATATCCTACAGCCGCAACTTCCAATCTTCCGTGGTTTTGATGATATGTTCCACATGCCTCATAGTCGCCATACCGAGATACATAGGGAGGATATCCTTGCCAATCGTGAACTGACACTCCTCGCCGAGTCGCCCGAAAGCGGGGTGAGTATCGTCATGGCTCGTGGTGGTAGGGAACTCTTCGTTACTGGTCATCTGGAGTACGCTCCAGATACCCTTGACAAAGAGTATCTGCGTGACAAAGATATCCGTGACGATGTCGACTTGCCTAAGAATTACTATCGTGACAATGACCCGTCGAAAGGACCATTGGTGACATGGCGCGCACATGCCAATTTGTTTTATAGCAATTGGATTAACTATTACGTCTACCAAGAGACACCTTACGATATCAACCAGATACGATGACACCGCTGGAACTGCTTGCACCCGCCAAAGACCTTGCCTGTGGAATGGCAGCGGTTGACCATGGCGCTGATGCTGTCTATATAGGGGCGCAGCGTTTTGGTGCAAGGGCGGCTGCGGGAAACAGTGTGGAAGATATCCGTCAACTATGTGACTATGCACACCCGTATGGGGTGAAAGTGTATGTCACGGTGAACACCATTCTTTATGACCATGAACTGGAGGCAACGAGGCAACTGATCTGCCAACTTTATGAGATTGGGGTAGACGCTATTCTGGTACAGGATATGGCAATTCTTACCATGGAACTGCCTCCTATTGCATTACATGCCTCTACACAGACGGACAATCGGACTGTAGAAAAAGTACGTTGGCTGCAGCATGTCGGTTTCCAACGTGCGGTTCTTGCCCGGGAGTTGTCTGTCGAGGAGATTACGAAGATTCATCAAGAGGTACCGGATATGGCTCTGGAGGTTTTCGTGCATGGTGCTCTTTGTGTTAGTTATAGCGGATTATGTTATGCGTCCCAGTATTGTTTTGGACGTTCTGCCAATCGTGGGGCATGTGCTCAATTCTGTCGCATGAGATTTGATTTGGTGGATGCCGATGGTCAGGAACTGGAGCACCAACGGTATCTGCTGTCTTTGAAGGACCTGAATCAGAGTGACCACCTGGAGGAACTGGTACGTGCAGGCGCAACCTCTTTCAAAATAGAAGGTCGACTGAAAGATATCAACTATGTGAAGAATGTAGTAAGTGCTTATCGTCAACGTTTGGATGCCTTGATAGACCGATATCCTAATCAATATTGTAGGGCTTCATTGGGACATTGCGCCTATACGTTTACGCCCAATTTGAACAAGACTTTCAACCGTGGGTTTACGACATACTTTCTGCATGGGCGTCAACCGGATATTTGCTCACCGGATACACCTAAAGCGATGGGGGAGTATGTGGGTTATGTCAAGGAAACACGCCGTGACTCTTTCAATGTGGCAGGAACGGCATCCTTTGCTAATGGTGACGGACTCTGTTTTATCAATCAGAACCGTGAGTTAGAAGGTTTCCGTGTGAACCGTGCGGAGGGTAATCGGCTCTATCCGCATGAGATGCCGCGAAATCTGCGTGCGGGGATGGCACTCTATCGGAACAACGACCAGGAGTTCGAGCGTATCCTGTCGCATAAGAGCAGTGAGCGTAAGATTCCATTGGTGATGCGTTTGGAGGCTACTGCCGATGGCTTCGCACTGTCCGTGAGTGATATGGATATAGAGGTAAGTATCTCCTGTGAGCATCAGCAGGCTGAGAAGCCACAGCGTGAGAATATCGTCCGTCAGTTGTCACGACTGGGAGGTACCCCCTATGCGTGTAGTAGAGTGGAGTTGCCGGAAGGCTTCAACTACTTCATTCCAAGCAGTCTGTTGGCGGAGTTAAGGCATCGCTTTTTAGAAGGTGCCGCCTCCGAGGGTCGAAGGTGCCGCCTCCGAGGGTCGAAGGTGCCGCCTTCGAGGGTCGAAGGTGCCGCCTTCGAGGGCCGAAGGTACCGCCTTCCTTATCTATATAATATTTCCAACCGTCTTGCTCGTGCTTTCTATCAGGATCAAGGGTTGCATGATATGGCATCTGCCTATGAATTGGAGCCAGAGAAAGAAGGGCTGTTGATGCAGTGCCGTCATTGTCTGCGCTACTCCCTTGGTATGTGTGTACGTCATGGAGGCAGGAAACCACAATGGAAGGAACCTCTTTTCCTTCGTATGGGTGATGGAAGACGTTTCCGTTTGGAGTTTGATTGTAAGAATTGTCAGATGAATGTGTATGCGACAGATTGAATATTTCCTCATGATCATTGTCGTCATGTTAGTGACGGCTTGCTATAATCGTGGTCCTCTGACTTCTGATGCATGGGATCTGACGGAGAGACAACTGGACAGCATTTCCTTCTTTACCACTCATCACTATACTCAAAACTATAATTTTGTGGTTAATGCAGAGAGTCTTCCTTTATCGGACCAGCCCGGTGAGATGGCTTTTGACACACTTTACGTGGCGGAGGGGGAAAGACTTGTCGTAGCCGATATACAGACCATTCCTACTGATTCTGTCGATTCGGTATGGGTGAAAGTGGCACGTGACCAGATGACACAGGGATGGATTCGTGAGAGCGAGATGTTGGAAGGGGTGTCTCCCGATGATCCCATCTCACAGTTTATTGACTATTTCTCTAACACTCACCTACTTGTATTCCTTGCCTTTCTAGTGGTCATGCTGGTGGCATACGGACTCTATCTCTTGAACCGGCATAATGCGCCGATAGTACATTTCAATGACATAGACTCTTTTTATCCCACACTTCTTTGTCTTTTGGTTGCTTCATCTGCCACCCTCTATGCGTCAATCCAACTCTTTGGTGCCGAGTCGTGGCGTCATTTCTATTATCATCCCTCACTTAATCCTTTTACGCTTCCACTGCATCTGGCTATGTTTGTCGCATCCGTATGGGCAATTATTATTGTGGCTGTTGCTGCTTTTGACGATGTGCTGCGTCATCTGTCAGGGGCAGACGCTTTGTTGTATCTTGGTGGTTTGGCGGGAGTATGTGCTATCGACTATGTGGTATTTAGTGTTTCCACCTTATATTATATAGGTTATCCATTACTCATTGTCTACGTCACCTTTGCCTTGCGATGCTATATTCATACCACTCATAGTCGTTATCTCTGTGGAAAGTGTGGTGCACCTTTATCGAAAAAAGGCCGTTGTCCGAACTGTGGAGCACTGAATACTTGAAAATCCATATAAATGTGGATTGCATGTTTGGCTAATCCTTCGTACCTTTGCATCCGTAAAGATTGAAAAGGTGCAAATAGACAATGAAATAGAAATTCCAGTAGTGGTAATAGGTGCGGGACTGACAGGTCTTACCACCGCCTATTGGTTATCGAGAAAGGGGGTCGGTGTTCATATTGTGGAGACTGACACACGTATTGGTGGACAGATACAGACCAACCACAAAAATGACTATATCTTTGAGACAGGTCCTACGACCGGTTCTGTCTCGACACCTGAGGTAGCCGAGTTGATGAATGACTTGGCTATCACTTCAGGTGGTAATTGTGTGTTGGAGACTGCGCCTGACTCTTCGAAACGTCGTTTGATATGGAAAGATGACCGTTTTCACGATTTACCATCTGGTCCCTTGAGTGGATTGACCACTCCCTTGTTTCGTTGGACAGACAAACTACGTATCTTAGGAGAACCATGGCGTAGAAAAGGAACAGACCCGGATGAGAGTGTTGGCTCTTTGGCTCGCCGTCGCTTGGGAAAGTCTTTTGTCGACTATGCGGTAGACCCTTTTATCTCTGGAGTATATGCGGGCAATCCGGATACACTCATTACCCGTTACGCCCTTCCCAAACTCTATCACTTAGAGCAGAACTATGGCAGTTTTATCCGTGGCTCCATCGCTAAGATGAAAGAGCCCAAGACTGACCGTGATCGCCTTGCCACCAAGAAAGTGTTCTCGGCGCAAGGGGGACTGAGTCATATTCCGCAAGCGGAGGCAGATTATATCGGAGAGGAGAATATCTCGCTAGGAGTTTCTAAGGTAAGAGTGACTCCCGTCGATGGTGGATGGCAGACATCCTTCCTCTCTGCTGATGGACAGCAGAAAGTGATTCGTAGTCGTTTTGTGGTAACAACCTGTGGTGCTTATAACCTGCCAGTATTATTACCTTTCGTTGACGAACAGCGCATGGGTGCCATTGCCAGTTTGACATACGCCCCGGTGATGGAAGTCAATGTGGGAATGCCCGACACGTTCGGAGGTGACTATATCGCTTTTGGGGGACTGGTTCCCACAGTGGAGCGGAGGCGCATCCTTGGTATATTGTTCCCGTCTGCATGTTTCACACAACGTGCACCGAAGGGTGGGGTGTTGTTCTCTTTCTTTATCGGTGGCATGAGACATCCAGAGATGCTTGACCTCCCAGATGAGCAGATAGAGCAACTGGTGACAGGTTGTCTGTATGAGATGCTGAAATTCCCTATGGAGGCAAAGCCTAATTTTATCCATATATCCCGCCATCGGAAAGCGATACCACAATATGGTATTGACAGCGGTCGCCGCATGGAGGCTGTAGCAAGTCTGGAAAGTCAGTATCAAGGACTCATTCTGGGTGGCAACCTTCGTGACGGTATCGGTATGGCACACCGTATTACTCAGGCTACGGATATAGCAAATGAAATAATTAAAATACATCAAAATAAAAAATAATGAAGAAAGAATTTATCATATCAGCCTTGGCGCTGATGACGGTATTGCCCGTCGGGGCAGTCATTACACCCTCATTGGCTGATTCTTCTCGTGTCTACGACCTTGATGAGGTCGTGGTTGTCTCTCAGGCAAAAGAGTTTTATCGTCTCCGTCAACAACCTTTAAGTTCTACTGTGATGTCAGGCGATAATTTATTCTCACTGGGTGTCCGTGATATCCGTGAGGTGTCCGACTTCGTTCCGTCTTTCGTGATGCCTAACTATGGCTCACGTTTCACATCCTCTATCTATGTGCGAGGTATTGGCTCTCGTGTGAACAGTCCCTCCATGGGTGTTTATGTGGATGACATACCGTTGGTGAATAAGACGGCATTCAATAGCCACTTGTACCAGACGGATCGTGTCGATGTCCTCCGTGGACCACAGGGAACACTTTACGGTCTGAACACAGAGGGGGGTATGGTACGTATGTACACCCGCAACCCCTTTAGTTATCAAGGTACTGATGTCAATATAGGTGTTGGTTCTCATTTCTATCGTAACGTGGAAGTAGCGCATTATCAAAAGGTGAACGACAAGTTTGCCTTCTCTCTGGCCGCTTTCTATGACGGTACAAATGGATTCTTTAAAAACACATTGACCAATGATGATGCGGATAATATGGACGAGGTAGGTGCGCGACTTCGGTTGATGTATCGCCCTTCCCGTCGTTTGTCCTTTGACTTTATTACCGACTATCAGTATGTGAAACAGAAGGCTTATCCATATTATTCGCTTGATGCGACAACAGGTTTGATGATTGAGCCCAATCAGGATACCCAGAGTAATTACAAGCGTAATATGTTGAATATTGGACTGGGTGTCAAGTATGAGGGGAAAGGTTTTGATTTTCATTCTAATACCTCTTGGCAGTTGCTACGTGACAACTTGCTGATGGACAATGATTATTCAGACATCGACTTTATTGTCGTTGACCAATATCAGTTGAGTAATGTGCTGACACAGGAGTTCTCCTTCAAGAGTCATAACAAGAGTATCTGGCACTGGACTACGGGTGTCTTCGGATCTTACCAGTGGTTAAAGACTGTGGCTCCCAATACTTTCGGTACCGCTTTTAGTGGGATGATGAGTCAGCAGATAGGTGGCATGATCTATCAACAGATGCTCAACTCGATGGCTGTGCGTATGGGTGAAGAGGCTGCCGCTGCTGCTATTGAACGTGCAGGTGGCGTGAATGTCGGTATGACGCTCTTCGTTCCTTGTAATTTCCATACGCCACAAGCGAATCTTGGTATCTTCCATGAGTCTAACATCGATATTACTGATCACCTGACGGCAACTTTGGGATTGCGCTATGACGTGACGCATTCAAAGATCCATTATGTGACCAGTGGTGACTCTAAGTTGAATTTCAATATCATGGGTGCTGCTGCCAATGCCAATGTGCTCTCCCTTTACGATCGGGAGGAGAAGGCAACCTTTAGTCAGTTGCTTCCCAAATTAGGACTGACATATAGGTTTGATAATGGGAGTAATCTCTATGCCACAGTGACTAAGGGCTATCGTGCAGGTGGCTTCAATGTGCAGATGTTTGGTGATATTATCCAGAACGACGTACAGAAGAACTTGCAAGGAGTGATGATGGAGGCGATGCAGACGCATCAGGATGTCAATTCTGTCATAGAGCATACTGATGAGGAATATGCCGCTTTATTGGAGGGCGTGAAATTCAAGCCCGAGGAGAGTTGGAATTATGAGTTCGGAACACACCTGACCCTTTTTGATCATACTCTGCAGGCAGACCTCTCTGCCTACTATATGCAGATTCGTAACCAACAACTTTCTGTGTTTACTGCCGAGTACGGTTTTGGACGTAGGATGGTGAATGCGGGGAAAAGTTACAGTTGTGGTATAGAGGCAGCATTACGTGGTAGTATGTTGAACGACCATCTGACGTGGAGTGTCGGATATGGCTATACTCATGCTGTCTTTAAAGAGTATGAGACCAGCGTCAAGGCTGGTAGTGAGGAGATAATCAGTTATAAGGACAATAAAGTTCCTTTTGTTCCTGCTCACACCTATTCCGCAGCCATCGACTATCGGTTGGATGGTGCCCGTAAATATTTCCGCAGTGTCACCTTCGGTGTGAATATGAACGGACAGGGCAGACTCTATTGGGACGAGGCGAACCAGTATAAGCGTGATGGCTATGTGTTGTTTGGAGCACATGTATGTGCAGATCTCGGACTCTGTAAAGTCAATCTTTGGACTCGTAATATCGGAGATGTTGAATATCAGACATTTGCCTTTACAAGCAAAGCCACGGGACAAGAGAAATTCTATGCACAATTGGGCAATCCTTTCCAGATGGGCGTGGATATTAATTTCCATTTTTAATGATAAATGCGAAACTAAATATAAGTTAAGTTGTTAATAACGTTAAAATTAACGGAAATAATTAACTAAAAGACTTCTTCGTATCGATAAAAGCAGTAACTTTGCTATCGATATGAAGAAGTCTACTATTTGGATTATAGCAATTGTCATGGGCTTTGCCTTTCTGGGCTTGCTTTATCTCCAGTTCTCCTATGTTGAGGAGATGGTGAAGATGAAGAAAGAACAGTTTGATGAGAGTGTGAGCCGTAGTCTTTATCAGGCATCTCATAATCTGGAAGTGGATGAGACGCAACGATATCTGGAGAAGGATGTGCTGGCCACAGAGCGTCGTTCTTTCAGTCAGGATTCTTTGATGGTTGACGGATTGGATGGTACGATCAAACAGTCACACCAGTTTGCGGTCTCTGCTGATGATGGTACGGTGTATTCCTCCTTCCAGTTGAAGACTTTTGAGATGAAGCCGGCCTCTGTTCCCAAAGCAATGATTCTGCGTAAGGATAAGAGTTCTATTGCTGATGCCGCAAAGACCATGCAGGAAATCATACACAACCGTTATGTCTACCAAAAGGCCTTGCTCGACGAGGTGGTGTATAATATCCTTTATACTGCCAACGAAAAGCCGTTGAAAGAACGTGTCAATTTCCGCATGCTTGACAATGATATCCGTAATGAGTTACAGAATAACGGTGTCAACATCCCGTATCATCTTACCGTGTCAACCGCTGACGGTCGTGAGGTTTATCGTTGCCCAGACTATACAGAGGAGGGCGAGAAGTATGCCTACTCACAGGTGCTGTTCCGTAATGACCCGCAGTCAAAGAGGGGGGTAGTGAAGGTGCATTTCCCCGAAATGAGCAGTTACATCTTCTCCTCAGTACGTTTTATGATCCCTTCCTTGATTTTCACGATGGTGTTGCTGATTACATTTATCGTCACGATTGTATTGGTCTTCCGGCAGAAGCGATATACCGAAATCAAGAATGACTTCATTAATAATATGACTCATGAGTTGAAGACTCCGATTGCTTCCATCTCGTTGGCTGCACAGATGATGAATGATGACAGTGTGACGAAGAGTGAGCAGATGACAAAACATCTCGGTGGGGTTATTGCGGATGAGTCGAAACGCCTGCGCTTCCTGGTGGAGAAAGTGCTTCAGATGTCCATGTTCGATAAGAAGAGTGTGGTATTTAAGAAGAAGGAACTTGACCTCAACGAGATGGTGGAGAATGTTGCATCGACATTCACGCTTCGTGTAGAGCATACGGGTGGTAAGATCTATACGGAGATAGAGGCTGTAGACTCGGGTGTCTATGTTGACGAGGTACATTTCCAGAATGCTATCACTAATCTGATGGACAATGCTGTGAAATATCGGAAACCGGAGGAACCTCTTGATATCTATATACGTACGTGGAATGATCATGATCGCTTGTTGCTGAGTATCCGTGATACAGGATTGGGTATGAAGAAAGAGAATCTGAAGAAAATCTTCGATAAGTTTTATCGGGTGCATACAGGTAATAAGCACGATGTCAAAGGATTTGGGCTTGGCTTGGCCTATGTGAAGAAGGTTATAGACCTCCATCAGGGGGAGATAAAATGCGAGAGTGAATTAGGGAAAGGGACTAAGTTTACGATATCTCTTCCGGTTCTGACTGATAAACAAGGGTAAGATAATTATATTAACACATTAAAAAATACAATTATGGACGAAAAACTTAAAATTCTTCTTTGCGAAGACGATGAGAATCTCGGTATGCTGTTACGTGAGTATCTGGCTGCAAAAGGTTATATGGCAGAACTCTGTCCTGATGGTGAGGCTGGTTATAAGGCCTTTTTGAAGACCAAGTTCGACATCTGTATCCTCGATGTGATGATGCCGAAAAAAGACGGTTTTACGTTGGCCCAGGAGATTCGTAGTGCCAATGCGGAGATTCCAATCATCTTCCTGACGGCGAAGACTCTGAAAGAGGATATCCTCGAAGGTTTCAAAATCGGTGCCGATGACTATATTACCAAACCTTTCTCCATGGAGGAACTGGTGTTCCGTGTAGAAGCCATCCTGCGTCGGGTACGTGGTAAGAAAAATAAAGAAAGTTCTGTGTATCGTATAGGACGTTTTACCTTCGATACCCAGAAACAGTTATTGACGATTGGTGACAAGCAGACTAAGTTGACGACGAAGGAGAATGAGTTGCTGGCTCTGCTTTGCTCGCATGCCAATGAGATTCTACAGCGTGACTTCGCCCTGAAGACCATCTGGATTGACGACAACTATTTCAACGCCCGCTCAATGGATGTGTATATTACGAAGTTACGTAAGCATCTGAAGGATGATGATCAAATAGAAATCATCAATATCCACGGTAAGGGCTATAAACTGATCTCACCAGAGGAGGAGTAATTACACATGACCTGTATATGAACAGAGGCGACCTTGCGGGGTCGCCTCTGTTCTTTACCCTCTCCCGATACAAGAAAACACCCCTTCTGTGGGGAATCCTAACGCCCAGACATCCATATTTTCTAAGTAAAATTTGGTGGAAAAGAAGAAATATCGTAACTTTGCAATTAGAAATACGTATGTGTATGAAGCAGAAGAAACGTGAATTGATGATGCAAGAACTAGGCAAGTATAGTCTGGACATGTCTAAACTAATATTTGGCGGTGTGATTCTTGCTAGCATTATTATTCAAAATCAAGATAGACTATGGATTTCATTTACTTCTTAATTGCGACAGGGATAGTTGCTTTGATAGCATTCATAGGAATCATGTGGTACGACCGTAAACACCAATACGATTGGTAGTCACATAAAGAATCCCCTCACTTTAGTCCCCCGATTGATAATGTTCAATCGGGGGACTTTGTTTTCCTACCTCCTTTAACTCCCTAACTCCTCAACTATTTAGCGACCGTTCACGTCGTGAATGTCCGTCTGTCGGACGACAAGCGTTATCTGACACTGACGGAGAAACGTACCATTGACCTTTTGGAAATCGACCTGCTGACCCGTGACGAGCAACTAATCGGCAACTAATCGTAACGTGTCGTCAAAAGAAATACTATAGGAAAGAAATTACGACACCCCGTGACGAGGTGTCGTAATCATTATGAGGTAAAAGATTGTTTGTCTTTGCGCTTATACAATACCCTGGCTCATCATAGCGGAGGCAACCTTCATGAAGCCTGCCACGTTGGCACCCTTCACGTAGTTGATGTAGCCGTCAGCCTGTGTGCCGTACTTCACGCAGTTCTCGTGAATATCGTTCATGATGCGCTTCAGGTAGTTGTCAACCTCCTCGGCAGTCCATGACAGACGCTCAGAGTTCTGTGACATCTCCAGACCGGATACTGACACACCACCGGCGTTGGATGCCTTACCGGGAGCATACAGCAGTTTGTTGTCCTGGAAGATCTTGATTGCCTCAGGCAGTGAAGGCATGTTGGCACCCTCAGCAACAGCGATGACACCGTTGTCTACGAGAGCCTGAGCCTGCTCGCCGTTGATCTCGTTCTGGGTAGCGCAAGGCAGGGCGATATCAGCCTTCTCGTGCCAAGGACGCTCGCCAGCGTGGTATACTGCGTTAGGATACTCCTCGGCATACTCCTTGATACGTCCGCGCTCTACGTTCTTCAACTCCTTGACGTACTCCAGTTTTTCGGCGGTGATGCCGTCTGGGTCGTAGATGTAACCGTCAGAGTCAGACAGGGTCAAGGGGATGGCACCGAGTTGGATGCACTTCTCTGTGGCATACTGGGCAACATTACCAGAGCCGGAGATCAGCACCTTCTTACCCTTGATGTCGATATTACGGGTCTTCAGCATAGAGGTCAGGAAGTATACGCAACCGTAACCCGTAGCCTCAGGACGGATCAGTGAGCCACCGAAGGGGATTCCCTTACCAGTGAGCACACCCTGGAACTGGTGGGTGAGTTTCTTGTACTGTCCGAAGAGGTAACCAACCTCACGGCCGCCGACACCGATGTCACCAGCGGGAACGTCCTCGTCAGGACCGATGACACGATATAGTTCATTCATGAATGCCTGGCAGAAACGCATCACCTCTGCGTCGCTCTTGCCACGTGGAGAGAAGTCTGATCCACCCTTGGCACCACCCATAGGAAGGGTAGTCAGTGAGTTCTTGAAGGTCTGCTCGAAGGCGAGGAACTTCAGGATACCGAGGTTTACGCTCTTGTGATAACGGAGACCGCCTTTGTACGGACCAATGGCGTTGTTGTGCTGGATACGGTAACCCATGTTGGTCTGTACCTTACCTTGGTCGTCCACCCATGTGATACGGAACTCGCAAACACGATCGGGGATGCAAAGGCGCTCGATGAGGTTGGCCTTCTCAAACTCGGGGTGCTTGTTGTACTCTTCTTCGATCGTGGGAAGAACTTGACTTACTGCCTGGATGTACTCCGGCTCATTGGGGAAGCGTTGCTTCAGATTCTCAACAACTTGTGCTGCATTCATAATCTTTTTCCTTTTTTGGTTATTATACTATTGAAATTATATGCTTTGTTTTATTTCGGATGCAAAATTACATCAAAAATTTGAATTACCAAACATTTTATCAAAAAAATAACGAAAAAAGTTTCTTTTTGTCACGAATTGACTCAAATCAATCGAAAAATGACAATAATATGCAGTTTCTATGTGTGCGAAAACAACAAAGTCTGCCCTTTGGTGGACAGACTTTGACAGGTGTTGGATAAGGATGGGGGGGTCTAATGGGTGAACGACAGTTCCTCTTTCCCCTCTACCTTATTAATATGGATGGTGTCACCATTTTGCAGGTCTCCGTTGACGATGAGTTCCGAGATGCCGTCCTCGATATACGACTGGATGGCTCGTTTCAGGGGGCGGGCACCAAACTGTACGTCATAGCCCTTCTCTGCGACGAACTGTTTCGCCTCGTCGCTCAGGTCGATGGTGTAACCAAGGTCGCCGATGCGCTTGTAGAGTCCTTGCAGTTCCACATCGATGATCTGCTTGATGGCATCGAGGTCGAGTTGGTCGAAGGTGATGATCTCGTCCAAGCGGTTGAGGAACTCAGGTGAGAACTGCTTCGACAGTGCCTTCTGCACGATGCTGCGGGCATGCTCCTTGTCCTGCTCGTTGAGCATCAGGGAGCCTGAGCCGGCACTGGTGAATCCCACGCCGCGCCCGAAGTCCTTCAACTGGCGGGTGCCGGCGTTCGAGGTCATAATGATCACCGTGTTGCGGAAGTCCACGAAGCGTCCGTTACCGTCGGTCAGTCGTCCCTCGTCAAGCACTTGCAGTAACAGGTTGAACACGTTGCCATGTGCCTTCTCTATCTCGTCGAGCAAGACGATGGAGTAGGGGTGACGGCGCACACGCTCAGTCAGTTGTCCGCCTTCTTCATATCCCACATATCCCGGAGGGGCACCAATCAGACGACTGACGTTGAACGACTCGGTATATTCGCTCATGTCTACCCGGATGAGTGCATCACTGCTGCCAAACATAAACTCGGCGAGTTTCTTGGCGAGATAGGTCTTGCCCACGCCAGTAGGACCAAGGAACATAAAGGCACCGATGGGGTGGTTGGGGTCTTTCAGTCCCACACGGTTGCGCTGGATGGCATGTACCATCTTCTCGATTGCCTTGTCTTGTGCAATGACATGCTGCTTCAACTCGTCAGCCATACCCTTCAGTCGGATACCTTCCTCTTGTGCCATGCGTTGCACGGGTACACCAGTCATCATTGAAACAACATCCTGTACCTCTTTCTCCGTCACAACTTGGCGGTTGTCAATGTCACCGTCCTGCCATTTCTTGTTCATCTCGGCCAGTTGACTTTCCACAACCGTCTGTCGGTCACGGAAACCTGCTGCCAGTTCAAAGTTCTGATTCTTTACCGCCAACTGCTTCTTTGTCACGATCTCTTTCAGTTCCTTCTCTAAATCGGCAATCTCCGGTGGAACTTGTACATTATTTAAATGTACGCGCGAGCCAACCTCGTCGAGGGCGTCAATCGCCTTGTCGGGCTGTTGACGGTCGCTGATGTAGCGGTCTGTCAATTTGACACATGCAGCGAGTGCGTCGTCAGTGTAGTTAACATGATGATGGCGTTCGTAGTGTCCTTTGATATTATGCAGGATCTGTAACGTCTCTTCTGAACTGGTCGGCTCGATCAGTACTTTCTGGAAACGGCGCTCCAATGCACCGTCTTTCTCGATAGAGTTGCGGTATTCGTCAAGTGTTGTGGCTCCGATACACTGTATGGTACCTCTTGCGAGAGCGGGTTTCAGGATATTGGCAGCATCCATCGAGCCTGGTGTGGAGCCTGCTCCTATCAAGGTGTGTATCTCGTCAATAAATACAATAACATCCTGATTTTGTTCTAACTCTTTGATGAGTTGTCGGATACGCTCCTCAAACTGTCCTCTGTATTTCGTACCTGCTACCACGCCGGTCAGATCCAGGGTGACCAGTCGCTTGCCATAGAGGATGGGGGAACAGTCACGACGGGCAATCATTTGGGCCAGGCCTTCTACAATGGCACTCTTGCCGACACCAGGCTCACCGATGAGTATGGGGTTGTTCTTTTTCCTTCTGCCTAAGATCTCTATGACACGCTGCATCTCCCGCTCGCGGCCGACAACAGGGTCAAGTTTGTTGTCATGCGCTTGTTGGGTCAGGTCCGTTGAGAAATTATCCAGAACAGGTGTCTTAGACTTGGTCTGTTTGGTTTGCGTGGTTGTCTGATTACTGGATGACTGGTGCTTGTCGGTTGGGGCTTCTTCCTCTTCCTCATAGTCCTCGTCAGGTAATCCTATACCGTTTTTCACACTTAGTAATGTTAGTGTGTCTTCGTAATTCATGTTGTTCATTTCTAATACTTGTTTCGCTCCGTTTTCCACTTGGTCGTGCAGGATGGCAAGCAACAGGTGCTGTTCGTCCACACGGGTAGTATGTTGGATACGTGCCTCCAGTACGGCTAATTTAAGTATGTTGCTGGCTTTCTCGTTAAGCACCAACTCATTGGTATTGATGGGCATGCCGATCTCATCCTCCCGTACCCGTGACTCTAATTCTGTTTTTACGGACGACAGGTTGATGTCCAGACGGCGGAACACGTTGGTGACGGGGCCTTCTTTCATGCGCATAATACCCAGTAGCAGGTGCTCTGGTCCTACGCTTCTACTGGCGAGCCGAGCGGCTTCTTCACGCGAGTAGGCGAGTATCTCTGATACCTTTGGTGAAAATTGACTTGTCATACACCTGTCTCCTTGCAAACATCGTGCCAAAAGAAAATCCGTGACTTGATGAATGGAAGATGAAATAAATCTTAATTTATTTGGTATTTTACTCACTTATGCGTACCTTTAACGAAGTTTAAGGTACTCTCGTTCGAAAAAAATCAAATATTATTTGTTTTTCTACTCACTTATTCGTACCTTTGTACGCTAATTGGAAAACAGGTAAAACGCGTCAGCGGGCTTTAAAAGTGCCTTAAACGCAAAATTAACTCAAAGTGATAAAATAAAATTGAGATAAATGGATCAGACATTCGACAACGACAGAATTATCAAAATCAACATTGAGGAAGAGATGAAGTCTTCTTATATCGACTACTCCATGTCGGTGATTGTGGCTCGTGCTCTCCCTGATGTTCGTGACGGTTTCAAACCGGTACACCGCCGTATCCTGTACGGTATGATGAATATCAACAATGTTTCCACCCAACCTTATAAGAAATGTGCCCGCGTAGTCGGTGAGGTGCTCGGTAAGTATCACCCTCATGGTGACTCCTCTGTATACGGTGCATTGGTGCGTATGGCACAGGACTGGAACCTGCGTTATACCTTGGTTGACGGGCAGGGTAACTTCGGCTCGGTGGATGGCGACTCTCCTGCCGCCATGCGTTATACGGAGTGCCGCCTCTCGAAAATGGGTGAGCATATCATGGATGACCTGGAGAAGGACACCGTTGATATGATGAATAACTTCGACGACTCGCTGCAGGAGCCGACCGTAATGCCTACTAAGATCCCTAACTTGTTGGTGAATGGCGGTAACGGTATTGCCGTTGGTATGGCAACGAACATGCCGACCCACAACCTCGGTGAGGTGATTGATGGTTGTTGTGCCTATATTGACAATCCTGACATTGATACCGATGGACTGATGCGGTATATCCCAGGTCCTGACTTCCCCACAGGAGCCTATATTTATGGTTTGCAGGGTGTGAAGGATGCCTATGAGACAGGTCGTGGCCGTATCGTGATGCGTGCCAAGGCCGAGATTGAGAGTGGTGAGACACACGACAAGATTGTCGTGACGGAAATCCCGTATGGTGTCAATAAAGCCGACCTTGTTGCCTATATTGCTGATCTGGCTAACCAGCACAAGATTGAGGGTGTCGCTAATGTCAATGACGAGTCTGGACGTCAGGGTATGCGAATTGTCGTTGACTGTAAGCGCGACTGTAATGCAAACGTCCTCCTCAACAAACTCTTTAAGATGACAGCATTGCAGAGTTCTTTCTCTGTGAATAATATTGCATTGGTCAATGGTCGTCCTCGTCTGTTGAACCTCAAGGAATGTGTCAAGTATTTCGTGGAGCACCGTCATGATGTGACCATCCGTCGCACGAAGTTCGACTTGAAGAAAGCACAGGAGCGTGCTCATATCTTGGAAGGTTTAATCATTGCTGTAAACAATATTGATGAGGTCGTACACATTATTAGAAATAGTAAGACTCCCAGTGATGCCCAGCATAATCTGGAGGTACGCTTCAATCTGGATGAACTCCAGTCGAAGGCTATCGTAGATATGCGTCTGGCCCAGTTGACGGGTCTGCGTGTCGACCAGTTGCACCAGGAGTTTGACGACTTGCAGAAACTGATTGCCGACTTGCAGGAGATTCTGGATAATCCCGAGCGTTGCAAGCAGGTGATGAAGGATGAACTGCAGGAGGTGAAGGAGAAATATGGTGACGAACGCCGTACGGAGATTATACCGTTTGATCATGAGTTCAATGCCGAGGACTTCTATCCTGATGATCCTGTAGTGATTACGATCTCACATATGGGTTATATCAAGCGCACTAGACTCGATGAGTTCCATGAGCAAGGTCGTGGTGGTGTCGGTGCCAAGGCTGCACGTCACCGTGACAACGACTTCACGGAATATATCTATCCTGCCACGATGCATAACACGCTGCTCTTCTTCACCCAGAAGGGACGCTGCTACTGGCAGAAGTGCTATGAGATTCCTGAGGGCGACAAGAACTCGAAGGGCCGTGCCATCCAGAATATGCTGAACATTGATCCCGATGATGCCGTCAACGCTGTACTACGTATCAAGAACTTCAACGATACGGAGTTCCTGAACAGCCACTATGTCGTCTTCGCCACGAAGAACGGTATCATCAAGAAGACCTGTCTGGAGGCATACAGCCGTCCACGCACCAATGGTGTCATCGCCATCAATATCAATGAGGGCGACAGGGTGGTAGGTGTCCGTCTGACCAACGGCAAGAACGAGTTACTGCTCGCCAACCGTAACGGTCGTGCCGTCCGCTTCAACGAGGATCAGGTACGTACGATGGGCCGAGTCTCTACCGGTGTTATCGGTATGCGCCTTGACGGTGGAGACGATGAGGTCATCGGTATGGTATGTGTCAACGACCCGCAGCAGGAGACCATCATGGTCGTCAGTGAGAATGGCTATGGTAAGCGCTCCGAGGTGGAAGACTACCGTAAGACATCACGTGGTACGAAGGGTGTGAAGACCCTGGCCGTGACAGAGAAAACGGGACGTCTGGTGGCTATCAAGGTAGTGACTGACGAGAACGACCTTATGATTATCAACAAGTCTGGTATCCTGATCCGACTGAAGGTGGCTGATGTCCGTGTGATGGGTCGTGCTACTCAGGGAGTACGTTTGATTAACCTGACGAAGAAGAACGATACCATTGCCAGTGTTTGCAAAGTGACATCCAGTCAGGAAGAGGATGTTGAGGAGGCACAGATCGTCGATGAGGAGTTCTCGGAAGAAACTATCGATACCCCGCAGATCGAAACTCCAAATGAAAATTAAAGTTTAACCAATATTAAAGACTTATGAAGAAAGTAATGATGATGGCAATGATGCTTGTAGCCAGTGCTACGGCTTTTGCCGGTGACAGTGATGCTTTGAAGGCTATCAAGAAATGTAAGACCTATGCTGAGGCTGCACAGTTGGTGAAGACTGCACAACTTGCCAACGATGAGGAGCGTGCTACAGCATACAATAAACTGGTAGACCTTGCGATGGATAAGGTGAGCAAGGAGACTGGTACGATGGCTGAGAACCAGGCTGCCGCACAGTTGGGTTCCGGTAAGCAGGAGGCTTACGATACACTGGGTTTGGCAGATGGTATCTGTAATGCTATTGATGCGGCTATTGAATGTAATAAGTATGACCAACTGCCCAATGCCAAGGGTAAGGTAAAGCCTCAGTATGCTGAGAAGAATGCCCAGCGTGTTTGGGCTGTCCGTGCTCATCTGGTGAACATTGGTCAGGAGCAGGCTTCAAAGGGTAATAATGCCGGTGTGTTGAAGTATTGGGGTGCTTTCTTGGATTCTGCCGCTGATCCCTTGTTTGCTACACAGAACCATGAGGCAGAGAAGGGTTATATCGGCCAGGTGGCTTTCTATGCTGGTCGTTATGCTTTCGATGCCAAGGAGTTGGACCGTGCCAACAGATATTTTGATATCGCTATGCAGGATCCTGAGCAGAAGAAGGATGCCCTGACATTCAAACTATATGCCGCCGGTAGCAACCTCCAGAGCAAGGCCGACACCTTGAAGTATGTTGATCAGTTGAAGGCTCTTTATGCAGACGATCCTGAGAATGACGTGATCCTTGATAAGTTGTTCACCATGTATGATGGTTTGCAGGACAAGGGTGCTCAGACAGCACTGCTCGACAATCACCTCGCTAAGTATCCTAACAGTTTTGCCGCTCTCGCCAACAAAGGTATGATGGCTATTGCCGACAATAATGCGGAGGAAGGTGCTAAGTGGTTGCGTAAGGCTGCTGTGGCAAGTCCTGAGAATGCAGTAGTGCAGACATATCTTGGAACCTGTCTGAGTGTACAGGCCGGTAATACAGAGGATACTGCCAAGCGTAAGGAACTCTATCAGGAGGCTGTGCAGGCTCTTGATAAGGCCAAGGAACTGGATCCCAATAAGGCTCAGGCTAACTGGGGCTACAACCGCTATCAGGCATACTATGGTCTCTATGGCGCTGATGATCCTAAGACCAAAGATGCTGAGTTGGATTCAAAATAAGACCGTTTAAATCTTGCAGATGAAGAAGCAACAGACGATGGTCCTTCTTCTCCTGCTACTCATGATAACACCGTGCCTGAGGGCTCAAAAGAAAGAGCTCAGTCAGGCACGGTCTTATATCAAGAGTGGCAAAGATTATGACAAGGCGGAGAAACTGATGACCGACTTGTTGGAGAAGGATGCGGCCAACCGGACCAATGAGAAGATATACCTGATATGGTTTCAGGCTGTCACGAAACAATACGAGGCAGCCAATGAGAAACTGTATCTGAAACAGAAGTACGATACGGCTGCCTTCTTCAACCTCACCAGACGGCTCTATACTATCGGTGAGGCTCTTGACACCCTTGATGCGCTGCCCGATGAGAAAGGACGGGTGAAAATGCACTATCGGGAAGATCATGCCCGCTTGCTCGACCAGTTACGGCTGAACTTGTATTATGGTGGCACATATCATCTGAGACGTGATAATTATGCGACGGCCTATGACTTCTTCGAGACTTATCTGCAAGCCGGTGAGAAACCGCTTTTCACAGGATATGACTATCCTCAGAAAGACCCTCGCATCCCAGAGGTCGCTTACTGGGCAGAATATGCAGGGTATAAGATGCAGGATGCCACACTTACCCTGCGTTACTTCGATGAGGCTGTAAGGGATACGGCAAAGGCACGGTATGCCATGCAATATGCCTGTGAAGCCTATCGTTGGCAAAAAGATGAACAGCGGTATCTGGAAATGCTGAAACGGGGTTTTGACCGTTATCCGGACTTCCCATATTTCTTCCCACGACTCATAGACTACTATCAGGCGCAGGAGCGACCGGACTCGGCACTCTATTATGCCGACCAGGCCTTGAGGACATATCCTCAGGAGCAACTGTTCCTCTTGGCGAAATCGGTGGCTCTCTTGAATCTGGAGCGTTATGACGAGTGCATTGATGTCAGTGAACAACTGATCAGTCGTAATGACACACTGGCAGAACCTTATTTCAATATTGCGACGGCCAAACTAAACCAGGCACTGGTCTTGGAGCAGAAGAGTCAGCCGCGTATCTATCGTGAACAGATCCGTCAATTGTATATGGAGGCCCGTCCTTATATGGAGGCCTATCGTAAACTGGCTCCCGACGAGAAACGGAAATGGGCCCCGTCGCTCTACCGCATCTATCTTAACCTGAATATGGGGAGGCAGTTTGAGGAGATCGACAAGGTGATGAAGAAACTATAATGCTAAAAAATCGAAAATTAATACATATGACGTGTTGGTTTTCGATTTTTTTCTTATCTTTGTAAACTAATACGATATTGAATCTAAAACAACTTTAAGTATTATGGAAAATAACGAACTTATTGCTCAGTGTGAGGCACGGGCGAAAGAATGGCTCTCTCCAGCCTTTGACGAGGAGACACGTAAGGAAGTACAGGCAATGTTGGACAACCCCGACAAGACCGCTTTGGTAGACGCTTTCTACCAGAACCTGGAGTTTGGTACGGGTGGACTTCGTGGTATCATGGGTGCCGGTACTAACCGTATGAACAAGTATATCGTAGGTATGGCAACACAGGGCTTCGCCAACTATATCCTGAAGGCGTTCCCAGGTAAGCAGTGCTCTGTAGTGGTTGGTCACGACTGCCGTAATAACGGACGTATGTTCGCAGAGACCGTTGCCGATATCTTCTCTGCCAACGGCATCAAGGTATATCTCTTCGAGAGCCTTCGTCCTACTCCAGAGATCTCTTTCGCCATCCGTGAGTTAGGGGCACAGGCTGGTGTGAACGTCACCGCTTCCCACAACCCCCGTGAGTACAATGGTTACAAGGCATACTGGGATGACGGCGCACAGGTGCTGTCTCCACACGACACAGGTATCATCGACGAGGTGAACAAGGTGACCATCAACGACGTGAAGTTCGAGGGTAACAAGGAACTCATCGAGATCATCGGTGGTGAGATGGACTGGGACTATATCCAGGCTGTCCATGAGGCATTGATTGACCAGGAGGTCATCAACCGCCAGAAAGACCTGAACATCGTTTACTCCGCTATGCACGGCACCGGTCGTCATATCGTTCCTATGGCACTCCGCTCATGGGGCTTCCAGAATATCCATGTCGTACCAGAGCAGATGGTCGTTGACGGCAACTTCCCAACGGTTGTCTCTCCGAACCCGGAGAATGCTGAGGCGATGACGCTGGGTATGAAACTCGGTACTCGTCTGAATGCCGACCTCGTGATTGCCTCCGACCCGGACGCTGACCGTCTCGCTATCGTTGTTCGCAACCCGAAGGGTGAGTGGGAGATCATCAATGGTAACCAGACAGCGATGATGTTCTGCTGGTATATCATCACCAACCGTAAGAAACTCGGTCTGATGAAGGGCAACGAGTTCTTGGTGAAGACCATCGTGACCTCTGAGGTTATCGCGCAGATTGCCAAGAAGAACGGTGTGGAGTTGTTCGACGAGTTCACGGGCTTTAAGTGGATCGCATACCGCATCCGTGTGAACGAGGGTAAGAAAAAGTACATCGGCGGTGGTGAGGAGAGTTTCGGCTTCCTGCCATTCGATAAGGTACGTGATAAGGATGCTCCTGCCTCTATCTGTCTGATCTGTGAGATTGCTGCATGGGCAAAGGATCAGGGCAAGACCCTCTACGACCTCCTGATGGATATCTACGCTGAGTATGGCTTCTCGAAGGAGACAACTATCAATGTGGTGAAGCCAGGTAAGAGTGGTGCCGACGAGATCAAGCAGATGATGGAGGACTTCCGTAAGAATCCTCCTACGGAGATTGGCGGTTCTAAGGTATGTGTATGGAAGGACTACCGTTCTCTGGAGCAGAAGAATGCCGACGGCAGCGTTTCCAAGATTGACATGCCAGCCACCTCTAACGTGCTGCAGTGGTTCTGCGAGGATGGTACGAAGATCAGTGTACGTCCCTCTGGCACAGAGCCGAAGATTAAGTTCTACTGCGAGATCAAGGATCCTTCCTTCAAGTGCGCTGGCTGCTACGAGCGTTGCACCAATGCTGCTATGGAGAAGGTTGCCGCCATCAAGAAGAGCCTGAACTTAGACTAATCATTTAAATGATAATAAAAAAGGGGGGATTGTGCGCACAATCCCCCCTTTTTTAGTATCTTTGTAGGCAATAAACTAAAAAACGAAAAGAAACTGAATGGCAAACCAAACGGAGCGTGCGGAACTGCACAAGACGATATGGAAGATCGCTAACGAACTGCGTGGCAGTGTCGATGGCTGGGAGTTCAAGGCATACGTGCTGGGCTCAATCTTCTACCGCTTTATCTCAGAGAATATCTGTGACTATATCCACCAACTGATGGAGGAGGCTGGACAGCCCGACTTCAACTATGCTGCTATTGATGACACGATGGCAGAGAATATCCGTAAGAAGATGGTGGAGGAGAAAGGATACTTCATCCTGCCCTCACAACTGTTTGAGAACGTAGTGAAGACTGCTGATAAGGACGAGAACCTGAACGAGCATCTGACTGCTGTGTTCCGTGCCATCGAGGCTTCTGCGCAGGGTACTGAGTCGGAGGATGATTTGCGAGGTCTCTTCAGTGACTTTGCTGTTGATAGTCAGGCTTTGGGCTCTACTGTCATCAAGCGCAATCAGTTGCTGACAAAAGTGCTACGTACAGTGGCAGATATGAATCTTGGCTCTAAATACAACGATACAGACAATGACACGTTTGGCGACACCTATGAGTTTCTGATGCAGATGTATGCCTCGGAGGCTGGTAAGAGTGGGGGCGAGTTCTTCACCCCTCAGCAGGTATCCGAACTATTGGCACGTATTGCCGCCTATCAGAATCCGAATATCCAGAAGGTCTACGACCCTGCCTGTGGCAGTGGCTCCCTGCTCTTGAAGTTTGCCAAGACTATCGGCAAGGAGAACCCTAACCTGAAATACTTCGGACAGGAGGTGAACCCCACGACCTACAATCTCTGTCGCATCAATATGTTCCTGCATAATGTGAACTACGACAACTTCGATATCCGTCTGGAGGACACGCTGCTGAAGCCCCAGCACATGCAGGACGCGCCCTTTGATGCAATCGTCTCGAATCCCCCTTATTCGTTGAAGTGGGAGGGTAAGGATAACACCATCCTCATCAACGACGAGCGTTATGCTCCTGCAGGTGTGCTGGCTCCTAAGAGTGCTGCCGACCTTGCTTTCACGATGCACATGCTGTGGCATCTCTCCGAGCAGGGTACTGCTGCCATCGTAGAGTTCCCAGGGGTACTCTATCGTGGTGGTGACGAGAAGCGCATCCGTCAGTATCTGATTCGTAACAACTTCGTGGATACCGTTATCCAGTTGCCTGCCAACCTGTTCTTTGGGGTAGGCATCGCCACCTGTATCATCGTCTTGAAAAAGAGTGCCAAGCGAGACAGCAGTGTCCTCTTCATAGATGCCAGCAAACTCTTCCAGAAGAATGGTAATAAGAACATCCTCCTGCCAGAGCATCAGGACAAGATCATGAAACTATACCAGAACCGCCATGACGAGCAATATCTTGCCAAACTGGTGAAGAACGATGATATTCTGGAGAACGATTGCAACCTCTCTGTCAGCAGTTATGTGGAGCAGGAAGATACCCGTGAGGTGATTGACATCACGGCTGTCAATGCCAAACTTGAAACCCTCATCGCTGAGGGCAACGAACTGAATCAGAAGATAGAGGCGATTATTAAGGAGTTGGGAGAGTAAACGATGGAAGAGAACAAAAATATAGCAATAAAGGTGGAACAGCAAGAGAAGGTGCTGTTTCAAGATGTCTGTTCTATCATTGAACAGGGTCGCCAGCAGGCCTATGCAAACGTAGGACAGATAGCCATTTTCACATATTGGAATGTTGGTAGGCGCATCGTAGAAGAAGAACAAGGTGGACAGCGGAGAGCATCTTACGGCACGAAACTTATGAAAAATCTCGCTGATGGCCTGATTCCCATTTATGGCAGGAGTTATAGCAAACGGAATCTTGACTATTACAAAAAGTTCTACCTGCTTTTTCCGGAAGCAGAAAAAGTGAACACGTGTGTTCACAATCTTGAATGGTCTCATGTGCGTCGTGTTCTGTCGGTCACAAGTCCAGAAGCCAGATGGTGGTATTTAGAGAATGCCTCAAAAGGTATGTGGAGTGTACGAGAACTTGACCGAAACATCTCGTCCCAATACTTTGAACGTCGTTTAGCCGCTCAACTTCCAGCCAATGCGGAAGACCTTCACCCCACGACAGATAAAAGCCCACTGGAATATATCAAGAATCCCGTGGTGGCTGAGTTTATGGGATTTCGTCGTAATTCCGCTTATTCCGAGTCAGAATTAGAGCAAGCCTTGATAGACAACCTTGAAAAATTCATCTTGGAATTGGGGCGCGGTTTTGCTTTCGTAGAACGCCAACAGCATATTGTGACACAGACCTCCGACTTCTACATAGACCTGGTATTTTACAATTTCAAGATGAAACGCTTTGTCATTTTTGAGTTGAAGACGCATCGCCTTACCCACCAGGATATAGGTCAACTGGATATGTACGTCCGTATGTATGATGATCTTGTAAAAGGTGATGACGACCAGCCTACTATAGGTGTCTTGCTTTGTACGGATACCGACAATACGATTGCCCGCTACTCTGTGCTGAACGAAAGCGACCAACTTTTTGCTGCCAAATATATGACGTATATGCCAACCGAGGAGGAACTACGTCACGAGATAGAACAGCAGAAGGAATTCTTCCGACTGCAACATAAGGAGGACGAGTAGTATGGTGGAGTGGAAGAAATTAGGAGAGGTTTGCGAGATTGGAACTGGTTCAAATAATAGAGAAGACGCCAGTGAGGATGGTCTTTACCCATTCTATGTTAGATCTAAAGAAGTTTTGAAAATCGATTCTTATTTATATGATGAAGAAGCAATCCTTATACCAGGTGAAGGTGGTATTGGAGAAATATTTCATTATGTGAAAGGTAAATATGGCTTACATCAAAGAACCTATAGGGTACATCCTATATCAATCGAAACGAAAGGAAGATTTTTATATTATTATTTATATGAGAATTTTGGAAAATATATAAACCAAAAATCATATAAGTCAACAGCAGCGTCTATTCGAAAGCCTATGTTGTTTGATTTTGTAGTCCCCATTCCCTCCCTTTCCGAACAAACACGGATAGTGGGGATACTCGATACGTTCACGGCTGCGATAGAGAACCTGAAAGAGCAAATCGCTCAACGTCGTAAGCAGTATGAGTGGTATTTGGATAAAGCCTATTTTTCAAGTAAATTGGAATTAATTAATGCTTTAAATAGAGGACTAATTCAAGTTAAAACATTAGATGATGTAGGTTCTTTTACAAGAGGTAGGCGTTTTGTTAGGACAGACATTGTTTCAGATGGTATCCCATGTATTCATTATGGAGATATGTACACGTATTATGGTGTATGGACAGAAAAAACGCCAACTTATTTGACGAAAGAGAAATCGGAAAAATTACGCTTTGCAAAATACGGTGATGTTATAATTGTCGGTGCTGGTGAAAATGATATTGACATTGGGGTCGGTGTTGCTTGGCTAGGTAAAGAAAACGTTGTAGTACATGATGCTTGTTATATTTTTGAGCATAATATGAATGCTAAGTATCTCTCGTATTTTATGCGCTCAAATAATTATCATCAACAAATAAGAATGGGAGTTGTTGATGGTAAGATATGCTCTATCTCTGCTAAAGAGTTGGGGCGTACCTTAATCCCCGTCCCCTCCCTCTCCGAGCAATCCCGCATCGTCTCTATCCTTGATACTTTCGAGGCATCTATCCAGAACTTGGAAGCGCAATTGAAGGAGCGTGAGAAGCAATATGAGTATTATCGGAATAAACTATTGACTTTTGATTCTAGGGAGGACTTAGGAGAATCTAGGAGGACCTAGGAGAATCTAGGAAGGACTAGGAAATCCTAGGAAGAACTAGGAAAATCTAGGAAATTTAAAACTAAAAGATGATGACAAAGGACGACAAGAAACAATATAAGGTGCTGAAGAAAGCGGTAGTATGGAAAAACCTCTATTTCTATCGCAAGAGCGATGTCATCTACCAGTTGACAGTAGAGTTCTGTCAACGCTTTCTCCCTCCTTATGGCGACCGCACCGTTGACCAGATGGTGCAGGCAGCACGCTCAGGTAAACAGAATATCGTGGAAGGCAGTGAGGACGGACAGACGAGTTCCGAGATGGAAATCAAACTGTTGAATGTTGCCCGAGGCAGTCTTCAGGAGTTGCGTGCCGACTATGAGGACTATATCAATACCCACCACCTGAATATATGGGAAAAGGATAGTCCCCGTCAACAGAAACTACGTTCTTTCTGCCGTTCACACAACGATTACGGCGACTACGCACCATACGCCTCAAAGATGAACGATGAGGAATTTGCTAACCTGATGCTAACACTCTGCCACCAGACAGACAAGATGATGTGCGGCTATATAAAGCAATTAGAAGAACGCTTCGTCACAGAGGGCGGTATCAAAGAGCGAATGTACGCAGCCCGTACTGGCTATCGACAAGAACAGGATGCCAAACTGAAAGCCCTCGAAGCCGAGAATGCCGCTCTGAAGAAGCGGATAGCCGAACTGGAGGCGGAGTTAAAGAGCCTAGGAGGTCCTAGGTAATCCTAGGAGATCCTAGGAAGACCTAGGACTAAAAGAAAAAACAACGAAAACCTAAAGCGATATGACAGACGACTATAAAATCATTATAGAACAGGAGCACCAGACGGTGATGGCGCACTACGAGGTAGAGGCGAAGCCGGATGGCGGACATCAGAGTGAGGCGAAACTGGAGGATAGTTTCATCCGACAACTTCGCAGTCAGGGGTATGACTATGCTGCCCATGTGAACGACGAGACGAGTCTGCTACATAACCTGCGCCGACAGTTGGAGGCGCTGAACGAGGTAAAACTAAGCAATAAGGAATGGGAACGGCTGCTGCCTATGATCTCTAACGAGCAGATGACCATCCAGAACAAGACGGAGATGATTCAAGGCAAAGGCTATATCCTCGCCCTGACCATGGACAACGGACTGACGAAGAACATCAAACTGCTGGATAAACATAATATCTATAACAACCGCTTACAGGTCATCAACCAATATAAGGTGGAGGGAGCCTATAAGAACCGCTATGACGTGACCATCTTGGTGAACGGTCTGCCGATGGTGCATGTGGAACTGAAAAAGCGGGGTGTGAGCATCAAGGAAGCCTTCAACCAGATCAGCCGCTATCAGCGTGACTCCTTCTGGGCAGGTAGGGCAATGTTCGACTTCGTACAGATCTTTGTGATCTCTAACGGGACAGAGACGAAATACTATTCGAACACGACACGTTTCACCAAAGAGGAAGAGACGAGCAGGAAGCAGCGAAAACACAAGACAGACGGTAACACATTCGAGTTCACGTCGTACTGGACAGACCAGGAGAACACGCTGCTCACGGATATCCGCGACTTCACCACGACATTCTTCGCCAAACACACCATCCTGAATATCCTGACGAAATACTGTGTGTTCAATGTCGACAAGCAGTTGCTGGTGATGCGCCCTTACCAGATAGCGGCGACAGAGAAGATACTACAGCGCATACAGACGGCAATCTATAACAAATGGCAGGGAACGATACGGGCAGGTGGCTACATCTGGCACACCACAGGCTCAGGCAAGACACTGACCTCGTTTAAGACAGCGCAACTGGCATCGAGGATGGAGAGTGTGAAGAAGGTGCTCTTCGTCGTAGACCGTAAGGACCTGGACTATCAGACGATGCGAGAGTATGACAACTTCGAGCCGAACTGCGCCAACTCCAATACCTCCGCACAGATTCTGCGCAAGCAGATGAAGGACGACCAGGCGACCATCATCATCACGACGATACAGAAACTGTCGAACCTGCTGAAGCCAAAGATTTTCGATAATGACGAGCAGTTGCGTGACATCGTGACGAAAGAGAATATCGTGCTGATCTTCGACGAGTGCCACAGAAGTCAGTTTGGTGACATGCGACAACTTATCGCCAAGCGTTTCAAGAAATACCTGATGTTCGGATTCACGGGTACTCCTATCTTTGCCGTCAATGCCCATCAGGGTGGCAAATACCATACTACAGCCCAGTTGTTTGGTGGAGAACCCGACAAGGACGGGAAACCCACACAGCCACTGCATACCTATACCATTATCAACGCCATCCGTGACAATAACGTGCTGCGCTTCCACATCGACTATGAGAGTACGATGAAGATGAAGAGCGACGTGGAGCGTAAACAGGTGTGGGGCATCGATACGGACGAGGCACTGCATAACCCCAAGCGCATCAGTATCGTGACGAACTATATCATCAGTCATTTCACGGAGAAGACCAAGCAGAATAAGTTCAATAGCATCCTTGCCGTGGATAGCGTGAAGACTGCCATCAAGTATTATCATGAGTTCAAAAAGCAACTGCAAGAGCCCGGGGCTCCCCGTCTGAGGATAGCCACTATCTTCACCTACTCAGCCAACGAGGAAGAGGAGGACGAGTGGGGTTTCAGCGAGGGCGAGAACCCAGAGAGCACGGAAGGGCTGGACTTGCAGTCGAGGGATGCCCTGCAAAAGGCAATCAACGACTATAACCAGATGTTCGGCACGACCTACTCGACAGAGGGAGACAGTTTCCAGAACTACTACAAGGACGTGTCGCAGAAGATGAAACGGAAGGAGTTGGATATCCTGATCGTGGTGGGTATGTTCCTGACTGGTTTCGATGCCAAGACACTGAACACGCTATGGGTGGACAAAAACCTGAAAATGCACGGACTGCTGCAAGCATACAGCCGCACCAACCGTATCTTGAATGCTGTCAAGAACTGTGGTAATATTATCTGTTTCCGCAATCTGGAGGATGCCACCAACAAGAGCCTTGCCATCTTTGGTGACCCTAACGCCAGTGGACTGGTGTTCATGAAGTCGTTCAAAGAGTATTACGAGACAGGCTACGAGGATGAGAAGGGACGACAGCACGAGCCGTATGTGACGCTCATCGACAGACTGACCACCCTGTATCCTGTGGAGAACATCCCCAACATCTTCGATGAGGAGGAGAAGAAGGCGTTTATCCGACTGATGGGCGAGATACTAAGACTGCGGAATATCCTCAATGCCTTCGATGACTTCACGGAGGAGAAAATGCTCATCGACCAGATGCGCTATGATGACTATCTGGGCTGGTATAACCGACTGCATGATGACTTCCGTCCCGCCCATCATGATGAGAAGGAACTTATCAATGATGATATCGTCTTTGAGATGGAACTGGTGAAGCAGGTGCAGATAGATATCAATTACATCCTTCGTCTGGTACAGAAATACCATGACTCGAATTGTAAGGACAAGACCATCGTGACCCAGATCAGAAAACAGATAGAGGCAAGTCCTGACATGCGTGACAAGCGGGAACTGATAGAGAAGTTCATCGAGCGCATGACACCAGAGAAAGACAAGGATGTGGATGCTGACTGGGAGCGGTATGTGGAACAGGAGAAGCGGCAGCAACTGGATGCCATCATTGCGGAAGAGCATCTGAAACCGCAAGAGACGGAGGCTTTCATGCGACGTGCCTTCGCTGACGGCTATGTCACAGAGACGGGTACGGGTATTGCGAAAATCATGCCTCCCTCTAATCCCTTTCTGCCAGAGAGTGGTGAGAAGAAACAGACGGTTATTGATAAGTTGAAAGATTATCTGAATAAATTCCTTGGTCTGGTTGACGAGACACAGATCGTATCATTCCCCATCTCCGAGCAGTCCACTCAGATGCTAACTGCTGCCAGTCCCTTACTGCCTCCAGAAGAGGATTGACTACCTACAGATTTTTAATCCTCTGCAACATCTGTCATTCTGCAACACTGTTTGATAATCAGGTGTTTACGTGTTGCAGATGGGTGGCAGATGTGTAAGATAGGGGCTAAAATCGACCCGAAAGGACTTAAAAAACGGTGTAAAAGGTCGGCTCTGATTTATGCCGTGATGACTCCAGATATCGGAATGAGTCGTTCCAGATATAGGTAAACTCGATAGAGATGGCACTTTAAGATTGTAACCAGATATTGGAACAACTTGTTCCCCCGTACGGAATAACTTGTCCCCCGGTACGGAACAAAGTGTTCCCCCTAGGGGAACAACCCGGGAGGTGGCACCTCCTGCCCTTAAAGGTACGGGCTTCGTGGCAAGAAGGTGGCATGAAAAAAGGGATTGGCAGTGCCAATCCCTTTTAGTGATTCCGTTGGGATTCAAAATTCGAAATGCTGTGAAACAAATTTGAGACGGTTTGCTTTGTAAATCAGGTATTTACGAAGTTAAATATATTAAAGCATTTCAAAAATGTGGTGCAAAAGTTTGGTTTGGTGGTGCAAAATTAGTACCTTTGCACCACGTTTGAAACACGCTTTAATAATAGAATAGGTATGAAAGGACTAACGATAGTAAAGAGGACTAATAAGGCTGAAGGAACTATCCGGCTCCGTTTCCGCTTGCGTGATGGTAGAGGCGTTGATCTGTACCATAAAAGCGAGATTGATGCAGACTTGAAGGATTTGGATAAGTTTGATGATACTGGTGAACTGAAGCCACGTGTCAGTGTCTATAACAAAAAGCTAAAGCTTGACATTGATACGGAGATTGATGCTATGGAAACTGCCTACAAACAATTGTGCGAGCAGAAGGATAAGACGCGAATAACAACCGATGAGTTTGAGAAGGCTATCACCATGATACTCCATCCTCAGAAAAGCGTAAAGGCCCTAACGGAGATGACACTTATTGACAGGTTTTCAAAGTATATTGATGATGGCTTAAGGGATGGTAATTTTGGAGAGGGCAGGCAGAGACACTACAAGGTTTCGTTAGGTGAGCTTACTCGTTTCCTAACCATCCAGCATAGGTTGAAAGTCACTCCATCAGAATTTGATGCAGATGATATTACGGATTATCGTCAATTCCTGTTTGATGAATACAAATATGTGAAAAAGCATAAGAGCCTGTATGATTTGCTGATGACCAGG
>JAFTFG010000025.1 GCA_017449675.1 Prevotella sp. | reverse complement strand
CTTAATCGTACCTTTGACTGACGGTCGAAAGTACTCACGTTCGAAAATGCTCAAATAAATTTGGCTTTTTGCTCACTTAATCGTACCTTTGACTGACGGTCGAAAGTACTCACGTTCGAAAATGCTCAAATAAATTTGGCATTTTGCTCACTTAATCGTACCTTTGCCTGCGATATGAAAAGAAAGATACTGTTTGGGTTGTTGCTCCTCGCCACCACCATGCAGGCCAGTAACAAGATTTACTCGCCTACGGTGAAGACACTGACGACCATCGTGAATAACGACTGGCAGAACAGGCCCTTGATGGAACTGGGTAGCGATGATGTCCTGTACATCAGTTTCGACGAACTCTCTCACGATGCCCGTCGTTATGTGTGTCACCTCACTCGCTGTGAGGCCGACTGGAGTGAGTCGACAGAAGTCTTTGAGAGTGACTGGCTGGAAGGGTTTAACGACTATCCACTGGAAGAGTATCGTAACTCACTGAACACAACGGTCATCTATACACATTATGAGTTTACGATCCCCAACGACCAATGCAGGATACGGATGAGCGGCAATTACCGACTTAGCATCTACGATGAGGATGAGGGTCATGAGAAGGTGGCTGACGTGGAGTTCTATGTCGTTGAACCACTGGTCAATCTGGGACTTGCCATGACCACCAATACGGATATTGACATGAATCTCAGCCACCAACAGATCACCATGACATTGGATTATAACGGACTAAAGGTGGTACGTCCGGAGGATGAGATATATACGGTTGTCATGCAAAACTGGAATGAACAGACGGCATGTGCCAACCCGCATCCTTCCTATACTCACCAGAAAGGACTCGTCTGGGAGCATCACCGTAAACTGATATTCGACGGGGGTAACGAATACCATAAATATGAGATCCTCGACGTGAGCCATTCCACCATGGGTATTGACCGTATCGAGTGGGACGGGAAACGCTATCAGGCCTATCCGTTTACGACGACCACAAGGCGCAACTACCTGACTGACGAGTCGGCCAATGGTGCGTTCTTCATCCGTAACAGCGACCGTAGCGAGAGTGCCTATACCTGTGACTATGTATGGGTTAATTATACCCTGGAGTCATCCTACTGCGGGGAGATTTTCCTACAGGGTCAATGGACCAATAACGCAGATAACATTGCCTATCAAATGCGGTATGATGCCGGCAGTCGGTGCTATCGGGCACAGGTGATGCAGAAACAAGGCTACTATTCCTACCAGTATGTCGACAAGGACGGGAAGCCCGCTTCTACCGAAGGGAATTTCTTCCAGACACGTAATAAGTATCAGGCTTTGGTATATTATAAAAGTCTGGGAGACCGCACATGGCGACTGGTCGGCTATCGTGCCTTAGATGCCCGATAGTCTTGTGGAGTCTGACGATACTGATGATAGAAACTGGCTATCATATAGTCGGGTGAGGCGAAATGCAACTCCTGTGCGATCTCATCAACCGTTTTCTCACTTTCCAGTAATTGGTTAGCCACCTGTTGCAAACGAAGTCTGAGCACCACAGCACGAGGTGTCTTATAGAGGTTGGACGACATCACCTCATAGAACTGATCCAAATCCATCTGTGCCTCTTTCGCCAACATAGACATCGTGAAATGCTGATGATTGTTCACGAAAGGAACGACTCTCACCATCGCCTTCGTAAAGGCTGTATCTGTAGCATCCTCCATCACCCCTTCCTCTGGTATGAAAGACGGCATCAACTCATCCTCTTCCATATTCCCACACATAGCAACGAATGTCTTCACACGCTTGATGATACTTCCCTCTATATTATTACGATGAAGTCGCATGCGCGTGTTCCTATTATAAAATATGAAATTCGCTATCAACATTCCCAGCAGAAGGATACCGAGTGTCAGGTAGACGATCGTCATACGCCACCATGGCTCATTAATAGACAACTCCCAATAATAAGGCTCTACAGACCATTCGTCGGGCAACATAGAGGCCTGCAACTCTATCGTATATTTTCCAGGAGGTATGCCGATGATCGGATAATGAAGCATTCCCCTTTCATCCACCTTACCGCTGCCGTCATAGGAGGAATACACCTTCCACTCGTCCTGATAGCCTTTAATACGTATCCGATAATAAGTCTGTACAGGACGGAAATAATTCAGACCTGTAAACAACAGACTGATGGTATTCTGGTCATAGTCCAGATTGACTTCCTTCGTACGTGTGATAGAACGATTCAAGATCACCTTCCCATCCAACTCCATTCCCGGCAATACCGTCTGGCCGTTGACAGAGAGTCTGATGAGTTTAGGATACAATTTGATATTCGTCTGCTTGGTCGTATGGAAACTAGCAGGATCAAATTCCATGACATAGTTCAACGACTGCATAATAATCTTCCCGTCGTCCAGTTTCATCGCCCGACCATTGGCAAAAGTCTCCGTCGGCACGTTATCATCCTGACCATAACTGACTATCTTCGTCACCGTGTCATTACGAATCATCAGGACTGAGATACCGTCACTCGTACTCACCCATATGTTATGCTCATTATCTTCGACGATAGAATGGATGACGTTATTCTTCAGTCCATCGTCAGCATTATATATGATCGGATCCTTGACTTTCGCTGTCTTATATAGTTTCAGTCCGGTATACGAGCCATGCCATGTCCACCCGCGACTGTCATGATAACTACAATTGGTACGACGCGGCAAGGTCTCTTGATGCTTCAATGACTCCTCATAGAGCATGCCGCCATATTTTATGGCCTGAGGGTCTGACCATGGATAGACCTTAAAAGGCGACTCATAAGGTTTAGAATAGAGCAGGCCTTGTTTCTCTGTTCCAGCCCACATACCGCCCTGTAAGTCAAAAGCGATATCGTTGATATCAGTATCTATCGTCTGAAAATCATTACGTTTCAACAGACGATAATGGACCTTCTCTCCCGTTTTGGTATGATAGGTCCAATAACCAAATTCACAGGGAATATACAAGACATCGCCAAGAAGAACCATGTTATTCAGATGATAAGGCTGAGCCATGATCAACCGATACTCACCGGTAGTGGCGTCAATATGTATCAATACTGCTTCCTTGTCGCCATTACGGATTTGATAAAAGCCTTTCTTATCAGGGAAAAGCACCGACGATTTATTGTATTTGGCAGTCTCTTGGGGCGTAAGAGTCGTCTTGATATACTCCATTCTCCCAGTCTGGGTATTGAAAGCCTCAATACTGCTGTCGTCGTAAAACAATAACAACAACTGACCGCCATATTCCTCAACATCCAGAAGGTTCTTGCCTGCTCTTACGGGGAAAGACCGTTTCGTCTTACAGTTATATAACTGATTCTTAGACAACAGCAACAGACATCCGTCATCATCCACAAACAAATCCTCTGCCTTGCCGTTGAACCCCATTTCCTTCAACACACTCTGGACATCAGAGACAAAAAGTTCTGTCAACAAGTCGACACAGGTCACCTGATATTTATCCTTTACCCACAGGTGATGCGATTTGTCAAAATACAAATGATAATGCCCCGTATATTTGGGTAATTCATAGATATTCTCAGCATGAGCATCAATATGATCAAAAGATGAACCGTTATAAAAATTAATATGTCCGATGGAACTGATGACCATACGCCCCGTTTTGGTACAGATAATAACCTGTGCCCCATTATCCGCCAAGCCATCCGAGGCATCGAAAACCTTAAACAGACGATCTGACTCTCCTGCATACACAGTAGAACTTATTGTCAAAAAGCATGACAATATCCAAAGCCACATCAAAAAACATTTCCTCATCTTTTTAAGGTTTTCAGTCTTATGTGTGCAAAGATACAGAAAAAAGTTCGGATTACCAAACATTTTTGACTATAAATAAAATTCGCCAACAGATAACTGTCGGCGAATTTCCTTATTCTTGTCGAGGTGACAGGACTCGAACCTGCGACAGCCTGGTCCCAAACCAGGAACGCTACCAACTGCGCTACACCTCGATTGCTTGAAAGCGGTTGCAAAGGTACACATTTTCTGCGACCTTTGCAAATTTTTCAGCAATTATTTAATGATACCTTGCTCTACGAAGATTTTCTTCAAGGCTACCACAGAACGGTCAACCTGTTCCTTTGTATGGGTAGCCATCAGTGCATAACGTACCAATGTGTCTTGCGGTGCACAAGCCGGGGGAATCACAGGATTGATAAACACACCGGCCTTGAAAGCCAGAGCCGTCACCAAGAACGTCTTCTCTACATCACGTACATAAAGTGGGATGATAGGACTCTCTGTCTCACCTATCTCAAAACCTTCCTCACGGAAACGCTTCAGCGCATAGTTAGTAACCTTCCATAATGCCTCGATACGCTCGGGTTCCTTCTGGATGATATGCAGCGCCTCCATCGCAGCGGCCGTTGCCGCAGGAGTATTCGATGCCGAGAAGATATAGGTACGACAGGTGTGACGTAAGAAATTGATAGTATCCCAATCAGAAGCGATGAAACCTCCGATACTGGCAAGTGACTTTGAGAACGTACCCATGATCAGGTCGATTTCATTAGTCAGTCCGAAATGGTCACAGACACCACGTCCCTGACGGCCGAACACACCAAGTCCATGAGCCTCATCCACCATGATAGAGCAATTGTACTTATGCTTGAGTTCGACAATCGCAGGCAGTTTTACCAAATCACCCTCCATAGAGAAGACACCATCAACGACAATCAGTTTGATGGCCTCATATGGCAGTTTCTGAAGCACACGCTCCAGATCCTCCATATCATTATGCTTGTAGTGTAACTGCTTGGCAAAGGAGAGACGTCGTCCGTCTACAATACTGGCATGGTCACGATCATCACATATAATATAGTCATCTTTACCAACCACCATTGCAAGGACACCCTGATTAACAGAGAATCCTGTTGAGAAGCATAGGCAGTCGTCCTTACCGATAAACTCTGCGATTTCTTTCTCCAACTGTACGTGCAAATCAAGGGTTCCATTCAGGAAACGACTACCTGCACAACCAGAACCATACTTATCCAATGCGGCCTTGGCTGCATCTATGATACGCTGGTCACCTGTCAGTCCCGTATAAGCATTGGAGCCAAACATGAGCACCTTATGGCCTCCCATTTCCACTTCCGTACCCTGTTTTCCCTCAATAGCGCGAAAATAAGGATATACGTCAGCCTCCATAAATTTCTGCGGCTCACGATAGTGCTTGTATTTCTCTTGTAACTGTCCCATTCCGAATAAAGGTATCGTTTAATTCAATTTTCAGGCTGCAAAGTTACACAATTTTTATCAATTCGTGCACATTTTAGGAGATAATTCGTAATTTTATTGAAATTTATTTCAAATACATCGAATATTTCTTGCAAAATTCTTACTTTTGCACTACGTTATGAATCAGAAAAAAAGGATTACATTTATCATCAACCCCATCTCTGGCGGTCATCAGAAGGAGGTCATCCTTCAGATGATTACTGAGGGTATTGACCTTCAGCGCTTTGATATTGACATCAGGATGACAGAACATGCCGGACATGCTGTGGACATCACCCGCAAGTGTGCCGAGGACGGGGTCGATATCGTGGTCGCTGTCGGAGGAGATGGCACGGTCAATGAGGTGGCACGGTCACTGACTCATACAAATACCGCATTAGGCATCATCCCCTGTGGCTCCGGTAACGGTCTGGCACGCCATCTCTGTATACCGATGAACATCCGTAAGTCGATAGATATCATCAACCAATGTAAGATAGAGGCATTCGACTATGGGGTTATTAACGGCATCCCGTTTTTCTGTACCTGCGGAATGGGTTTTGACGCATTCATATCCTTGAAATTCGCAGAGGCCGGCAAGCGAGGTCCCATCACCTATGTGGAAAATGTATTGAAGGAAGGACTCAACTACCAGCCTGAGACTTATGAGGTGGAGGATGAGTCCGGATCGAATAAATACAAGGCATTCCTCATCGCATGTGCCAACGCCTCACAATATGGCAACAATGCCTATATCGCTCCACAGGCTTCCATGCGAGACGGTGTCATGGATGTCATTATCATGGAGCCCTTTACTGCCATGGAGGCCCCACAGATCAGTATTGACCTCTTCAACAAGACACTGACCAGTAATTCCAAGATCAAGACATTTCAAGCCCGAAGCATCCACATTCATCGCTCAGGCCCCGGTGCTATCCACTATGACGGTGACCCTATCATGACCGGTCCTGACATTGATGTACAGATAGAACCGCTTGGTATTCATATTGTCACTAATCCGGAGGCGGTGGAGGACAACCGACAGCCGAATCCGCTCCTCAATGCTTTCAGCGATCTCTTTAATAATATAAATAATGTACGTGAAGACATAGAGAAAGGTGGCCGTAAGATACAAGCCATCAACAAACTCATGCTTCGCAAACTCTCCAAATTATAATCCCCGTGCAACTGATACTGGTTATTCTTATCCTCCTATTGGCGACAGGCTATGCCGCATGGCGTGTCTATAGGGGACTGACGACTCCTTATGATCCCTGTGCAGGATGTCCCGGATGCGAACTAAAGAAAAAAAGTGGTAGAAAATTTTGTCAGTCCGAATAATTATCGTATCTTTGCATCCGCTAAGAGAAAGGGCAACATGAACGGTGCCTTGGATGAGTGGCTTAGTCAACGGTCTGCAAAACCGTCTACGGCGGTTCGAATCCGCCAGGCACCTCTTAGTAAAAGAATCGGAAGACTCCTTGTGGAATCCTCCGATTTTTTATTTATAACTTCAGTTGATTCAAGACTTTCAGTCCCTTTTCCGTACAAAACCCCCGAAAAGGTACCAACATCAGGTTGACCATCAGTTCCTCATAAGAATACTGCATATATAACTGATTCTTCACCACGAAGTCGCCTATGTTATCAAACAACTGACTAATCAACTCATAGTTCACATCCTTACGGAAATATCCCTCCCGCACTCCACGATGCATGAAACTGATGAACTTCTCATGAGAATGGGCATGCTCTTCCTCTATATACTTTACGATCTTAGGATATTGTTGGATATCCAAATAAAACAAGTGGTTGGTTCTCCGTAATCGATCAACATTCTTACGGTAGATCTCTGCCACCACATCAATCACATTATGGTTGGCCACATAGTCCTTCATATAATCACTTCTTACCTGGATATCTTTTCTGATACATGCGAACAACAAGGACTCTTTGTCGCCATATATCTCATAGAGTGTGCGTTTGGATATAGATAAACTCGATGCGATGTCATCCATCTTCACGGCACGAATACCTCTTTGAGCAAAAGCCAAGTGGGCTGTATCCAGGATTTTATCCTTGAGGGATATCCTATAAGCATTCAAATCTTTTATTTCTTGCATATCCAACCAATTTGCGGACAAAGATACTAAAAATATAAAAAAAACGTCAGTTTTCACAGAAGTTTTTTGTAATTTTGCGAGGAAAATGGGAAAGTAATTTAAATAACACAGATACACATTATGGTTAAAATCTCAAAAGAGGCCGCCCTTGAATATCATGAGACGGGACGTCCCGGTAAAATTGAAGTAAAGCCTACCAAGGCATATAGAACCCAGACTGATCTCTCGTTGGCATACTCACCCGGTGTTGCCTATCCCTGTCTGGAAATCCAGCAGAATCCCGATGATGCCTACAGATATACAGACAAAGGGAATCTCGTCGCTGTCATCTCCAACGGAACAGCAGTCCTTGGTCTGGGTGATATCGGTGCCATGAGCGGTAAACCTGTTATGGAAGGAAAGGGATTACTTTTCAAGATTTACGGCGGTATTGATGTTTTCGACATTGAGGTCAACGAGAAGGATCCTGAGAAATTCTGTGAAGCAGTGGAGAAGATCGCTCCTACTTTCGGCGGTATCAATCTGGAAGACATCAAGGCTCCGGAGTGCTTCTATATTGAGGAGCGTTTGAAAAAGAGTCTTGACATCCCTGTGATGCACGACGACCAACACGGTACGGCAATTATTTCTGCGGCAGGTCTCAAGAATGCCTTGGAAGTAATCGGCAAGGACATCAAGAAAGTAAAAATTGTAGTCAACGGTGCCGGTGCAGCCGCTATTTCCTGTACCAAACTTTATATGGCCATTGGTGCGCAGAAAGAGAATATTGTCATGCTCGACTCCAAAGGAGTGATCCGTAGTGACCGTCAGGATCTGAACGAGCAGAAGAAATTCTTCGCTACCAGTCGTACGGATATCCACACACTAGAAGAGGCCGTCAATGGAGCAGATGTCTTTGTAGGTCTTTCCAAAGGCAATGTCCTTTCGAAAGAGATGGTGAAGTCGATGGCCAAGGACCCTGTAATCTTTGCCCTCGCCAACCCCGTACCGGAGATCTCTTATGAGGATGCCATGGAGGCACGTCCTGACACACTGATGTCAACAGGACGTACCGACTATCCCAACCAGATTAATAATGTGATCGGCTTCCCTTATATTTTCCGTGGAGCCCTTGATGTACATGCGACCGCCATCAACGAGGAGATGAAACTAGCCGCCGTTCATGCTATTGCCGACCTGGCCAAGCAACCGGTTCCTGATGTTGTGAACGACGTGTACAAAGTCAACAACCTTACTTTCGGCCGCGATTATTTCATTCCCAAACCTGTTGACCCACGTCTGATCACAGAGGTCAGTGCTGCCGTAGCCAAAGCAGCAATCGACAGTGGTGTCGCACGCAAGAAGATTGATGACTGGGATGAGTATAAACGTTCCCTTTCCATCTTACTCGGTCAAGAGACCAAACTCACTCAGAAACTCTATGCCACCGCTGCCGCTCATCCTCAGCGTGTCGTCTTCGCCGAAGCCGTACATCCTACCATGCTAAAGGCCGCTGTTCAGGCAAAGGCGGAAGGTATCTGCCATCCTATCCTTCTGGGTAATGACGAAGTCATTGAAAAACTGGCCAAGAAACTTGACCTGAATCTTGAGGGCATAGAGATTGTCAATCTCCGCCATCCCTCAGAGCAGGAGCGCCGTGAGCGCTATGCCCGCATCCTAACGGAAAAGCGCCAACGTGAGGGATATACATTCCAAGAGGCCAATGACAAAATGTTCGAGCGCAACTACTTCGGTATGATGATGGTTGAGACTGGCGAGGCCGATGCTTTCATCACTGGTCTCTATACAAAATACTCCAACACGATCAAGGTGGTCAATGAGGTGATCGGTATCCGTCCAGAGTACAAGCATTTCGGAGCCATGCATATCATCAACTCACAGAAGGGTACGCTATATATTGCAGACACACTGGTCAACGAGAATCCGGATACCGACACACTGGTGGACATTGCCAAACTGGCTGCCACAAGTGTCCGTTTCTTCAATGAGAAACCCGTAGTATCCATGATATCACACTCTAATTTCGGAAGTTCCACCAGTGACGGAGCCCTGAAGGTACGTCGTGCCGCAGAGATCATGCAGGCACAGTATCCCGACCTTGCCATTGACGGTGAGATGCAGTTAGGTTTTGCGCTCGATCGTGAATTACGTGATGAGCAATATCCATTTACCCGTCTGCTGGGTAAGGATGTGAACACGTTGGTGTTCCCGAATCTGACTTCCGCACGATCCTCTTACAAGATGTTGCAGATGCTGGATGCGGATGTAGAGATTATCGGTCCGATACAGATGGGACTTAACAAACCCATTCACTTCATCGACTTTGGTGCTTCCGTCCGCGATGTCGTCAATATCGTTGCGGTAGCGACCATCGATGCATATGTTGATAAGGTAAAGAGTCGGATAACGGCCAAATAAGTAACAGTAAGAAAAAGAGGAACCTCCCAGAAGTTCCTCTTTCTTTTTGTCATCTTTTATGATGAACTGACAACCTTTTTACCTCACTAAAACTATCAATCCTGTGGAGTTCGTTCGGGACGTGGACCCTTGGGGCCTCCGTGACCGTGATGTCTGCCATGACCACGCATCTTCATCTTCTCATACTTCTGATACTGGTCGTCGTTGAGGATTTTCTTGAGTTTCTTATTATACTCCTCATGCTTGGCCTTCTGCTGTTTCATCTCCGTCTTCTGAGCATCTGTCAACTGAGGACGCTCCGGACGCTTCTGCTTGTCTGTGGCACCTGTCTCACCATCTACCTTGGGTTTCTGAGGACGTGGACCACCCATGCGAGGACCCTTCTCAAACATCTCCTTATACTCCTTGTTAAGAGCAAGCACCTGTGCCTTCTGAGCATCTGTCAGCGAGAGTTCCTTTGCCATCATGTCGGTACGCTGTTCTGCTGTCAACTCTTTAGGAGCCTTGCGCTCTTTCATCTCTTTCTTACACTCACACTTCTCATTGTTCTGTGCCTGCATCACTGTCATTGACAGGAGGGCTACCATTGTTAATACAATCTTTTTCATTTTGACTAAATTTATTGTTAATACTAATGTTTGTTCTCGACCGAAGTCATTTCTTGGACGTGACAAAGGTATGAAAAGTTTAATCACCAACCAGAAAGATTCAGCCAACTCCCCGTTTTCTTCAGCGAATTGGAAGATAAATTTGGTAATCCCGAAAAATCTTCGTAACTTCGCAGCCATTATGAAGAAGTATTATAGTATCATCGCCATCAGCGCATTGCTATTGACAGCCTGTGGAGGCAGTAACGGAGGCAGTATCTTCGGAGGCTCCACCATTGACATCGAGGAGGTGGAAGCCCATAAGGCAGTGTCCATCACCAACGAGGATAACGCCCCTACCTGTAAGATTGACCTGAACGTGAAATATGCGAAGGGTGACGATGAACGTGCACGTACCATTAATAACACCATCGAGCAACGCCTGTTTATGTTCGACAGTCTGACGATGCAGCAGGCGGTAGACTCCTTTGCCACGTACTATACGACAGCATACCAGAAGAACATGGCTCCCCTGTATCGGGAGGACCGTGCCGACGAGTCCAAACGGGCGTGGTATGAATATAAATATGAGATAAAGACGGACACCCGACGTGGCAAGGACGGCTGTCTGGTGTATATCATCGACCTCGATATGTATGAGGGTGGTGCCCACGGCATCCGCCAGCAACTGGTGATGAACTTCGACGAAAAGACGGGTAAGCAGATTACGTACAAAGACCTCTTCGTACAAGGTTATTCATACATACTGAGAGAGTTGTTGTTGGAGGAGTTGAAGAAACAGACTGACACCAACACCCTCGACGAGTTGCATGAGAAAGACTATCTCCTGACGATGGACATCTATCCCCCACAGAACTTCATCTTGGGCGATGACGAGATCACCTTTATCTTTAATCCCTATGAGATAGCACCGTACGAGAAGGGTAATACGGAACTGACATTGTCATACTCGAAACTTTCGAAGATACTGAAATGAGACAAATACTGAAATATTTCCCAGGGTTGACGGAGGAGCAACAGCGACAGTTGGATGCGTTGGATGCGCTCTATCGTGACTGGAATGCGAAGATTAACGTGATATCACGCAAGGACATTGACAACCTCTACGAGCATCATGTGCTGCATTCGCTGGCGATTGCAAAACTCATCCAGTTCCGACCCGGTACTCATATTCTGGATTTCGGTACGGGAGGCGGTTTCCCCGGTATTCCCCTCGCCATTCTCTTCCCTGAGTGCAACTTCAAACTCATCGACGGAACGGGCAAGAAGATACGGGTGGCACAGGAGGTCAGTGATGCCATCGGACTGAAGAACTGTCATCCTGTACATCTGCGTGGTGAGGAAGAGAAAGGGAAATACGACTTCGTTGTCAGTCGTGCCGTGATGCCCTTGCCCGACCTATACAAACTGATGCAGAAGAACATTGCAAAGAAACAGTGCAATGCCCTGCCCAACGGTATCATCTGCCTAAAGGGAGGTGACTTACAGGAAGAGACACGCCCTTTCCGTAATATTGTAGAGATCAACGACATCAGCCAGTTCTTCGAGGAGGATTGGTTTAAGGAGAAAAACATCATCTATCTGCCATGCTGAATATCAAGCGATTCGTAGTGAACATGTTGCAGGAGAACTGTTACGTGGTGAGTGACGATACCAAAGAGTGTGTCATCATCGACTGTGGGGCACAGTATCAAGAAGAACGGGGAGCCATCAGCCATTATATCAAAGAGAATGGGTTGAGACCCGTACATCTGCTGGCTACTCACGGGCACCTCGACCACAACTGGGGGAATATCGCTCTTTATGACGAGTTCGACCTGAAGGTAGAGGCAAGGAGCGAGGATGCCTTCCTGATCGAGTACTTGGGCAAGCAAGCCTCCGAACTCTTCGGTTTCCAACTAAATGAGGAGGAAGCCCCTGTAGGACATTACTTCGCTGACGGCGAGACTATCTGCTTCGGCAGTCATACCTTCACCATCCTGCATACTCCCGGCCATACCCCTGGCGGATGTGTCTACTATTGCGCAGCAGAGAAGGTCGCCTTTACTGGTGATACCCTCTTCCGTATGAGTATCGGACGCACAGACTTTGAGGGTGGCAGTTGGCAAGAGATGACGGAAAGTCTTCATCAGTTGGCCCAACTCCCTGTCGATACGACCCTCTATAGCGGCCATGGCCCTATGACAACTATCGCAGAAGAACTGAAATATAATCCTTATTTGAGATAATGGAGTTTGCGGATGCTAAGTTTATAATGACTCTCATAGGATATCCGCATCACTTTCTGGACATGATCATCTTGGGGTGAGAGGGCTAAGGCTACATGCCCCATCGTCCTGCGGAGATTGATCTCCACACAGGGATGCAACAGGAAGCCATTAGGTGACTTCACAATCATCATGTCCACGCCAAAGGGTCCTATATAGTCCTCCAGATTGAGGAGACCGCAAATCCGTTCCTGAACAGCATCCATCAGGTCGAGGATCCCATAACGACTCATCATCTGGCGTTTGACTGTCTCGGTGGCAAGGATATTCCCCGTATAAGCACCATTCGTGGTATGAAAGAGGGAGAGGCCTAAGAAACGAATACCCTCTGTAGTCGCCTCGAACTCCATACCAAAGTCTTTCACCTTTTCATAATACGGTTCTGCCATCACCCCACCCTGCGTCTTCAACAGGTTACGAATCCACCCCCAGTGGTAGTCTGTCATCTCACCGTCAATGAAACGGATGCCCCTGCCGCTACTGCTCCACGGGGCTTTCAGTACCATACGGGGATGCTTCCCAGCCCATCGCCGTATATCATTCTCCGACTCACAAAGTACCGCCTCACCCACGAGTCCGTCTCCCTGCAACTGTCGTAGCAGTTGGGCTGACGTTATCCGATGCGACAAACGACGTATCATCATCACATAGTCTTCCGAAGGTAATCCTTCCTTCTTCACCCCGGCTCGATGCAACTGATGACGGAGAGCAGCATCCCATCCCCATGGGTCGACCCTCCTCCATCTCACAGTCCTTAACTGCTGCTTGGTAATCCAGTTGACAGGACAGTCCTTAGTCCGCATCGCCCTGCGATAGGCACGTGCCGCCTGATCGACATCCTCCACCAAGACATAGTCGCCTTTCTCCGCCCACAGAGCAGACAAGAAACCTAAATCTGCACGTAACTGTCTTCCCGCATGCGGAGCCGTGAAATTGGAAAGGTTGCATGCCAGTGCGATATCGTGTTCCGGGTTGAATATGTGTAAACAAGTCATTTCTAACTGCAAAGATACACAATTTCAGATTGTCTACACGTTAAATAGTACAAAAATTAGACTTTTTAGTAAGATTTTGCTATCTCGGCTTTGCAAATTGAGATAAAATGATTAACTTTGCATCTGTTTTAAAACAATTGCATAACACATGGAGGCTTTTTTCCGTACGCATCGTTACTTGGTAGAGCATGTCAATGCTCCCGTTCGTCGTACCCTGATGGACGAAATTAACTGGAACGATCGTATGATTGGCATCAAAGGAACAAGAGGTATCGGAAAGACCACCTTCCTGCTCCAGTATGCCAAAGAGCATTTTGATATTCAGGATAAGCAATGCCTCTACATCAACATGAACAATTTCTATTTTCAGGGACGCGGCATTGCTGACTTTGCCGGCGAATTCTACCATAGTGGAGGACGAGTCCTGTTAATAGACCAGGTGTTCAAGCAGCCCGATTGGTCGAGAGAACTTCGTCGATGTTACGATGAGCATCAGGGACTGAAAATCGTGTTCACAGGCTCTAGTGTGATGCGTCTGAAAGAAGAGAATCCTGAATTGAATGGTATCGTCAAGAGTTATAACCTTCGAGGTTTCTCTTTCCGTGAGTTTATCAATCTGCAGACGGGTAACAACTTCCAACCCTATACGTTGGAGGAGATTCTGAAGGACCATGAGCATATCATCAAGCAGATACTGCCCAAGGTCTCTCCCAACCGTTACTTCCAGGATTACATCCACCATGGATTCTATCCTTTCTTCCAGGAGCAGCGTAACTATAGCGAGAACCTGCTGAAGACGATGAACATGATGACGGAAGTGGACATTCTACTTATCAAACAGATAGAACTGAAATATCTTACAAAGATCAAGAAATTGTTCTATGAACTGGCAGAGGAAGGTCCCAAGGCCCCTAACGTCTCTAAGTTGGCAACTGATATTGAGACTAGCCGAGCCACTGTCATGAACTATATCAAATACCTGACGGACGCACGACTGCTGAATATGATTTATCCTGTTGGAGAGAAGTTCCCCAAGAAACCTTCTAAGGTGATGCTCCACAACTCCAATCTGCTCTATGCCATCTACCCCATCCATGTGGAGAAGCAGACGGCCATGGAGACGTTCTTTGTCAATTCTCTGTGGAAGGATCATAAGGTCAATCAGAACAGCCGTGATCAGTATTATACTGTTGACGGTCATATGAAGTTCCGCGTCTGTGATGCCGACCAGCATAATAAAATAAGGATTACACCGGATACGATTTATGCGCGTTATAATACAGAGGTGGGAAAAGATAATCAGATTCCACTTTGGTTACTCGGATTTTTATACTAAACAAATCAAATATAGTTTATTCATTTAATAATTTAAACAAATGGCTAAAGAAAAGAAATTTATCACCTGTGATGGTAACGAGGCTGCGGCTCACGTGAGTTACATGTTCTCGGAGGTAGCAGCAATCTACCCCATCACTCCCTCTTCGCCCATGGCGGAGCATGTTGACGAGTGGGCTGCCCGTGGTCGTAAGAACCTGTGGGGTCAGACCGTAAGTGTGCAGGAAATGCAGTCTGAGGCTGGTGCAGCCGGTGCCGTTCACGGTTCTCTGCAGGCTGGTGCCCTCACCACTACCTTCACTGCCTCTCAGGGTCTGTTGCTGATGATCCCTAACATGTACAAGATTGCTGGTGAGTTGATTCCTTGCGTATTCGACGTTTCCGCTCGTACGCTTGCCTCTCACTCACTGTGTATCTTCGGTGACCACCAGGACGTGATGGCATGCCGCCAGACCGGTTTCGCTATGCTGTGTGAGGGTTCTGTACAGGAGGTTATGGATATGACCGCCGCCGCTCACCTGGCCTCTCTGGAGACCTGCGTACCGTTCGTAAACTTCTTCGACGGTTTCCGCACCTCTCACGAGTATCACAAGATTGAGTTGCTCGACCAGGAGGATGTTCGTCCGCTCGTAAAGGAAGAGTATATCCAGCGTTTCCGCGACCGTGCAATGTCACCTGAGCGTCCTATCACTCGTGGTACCGCTGAGAACCCCGAGACCTTCTTCACACATCGTGAGGCCTGCAACCCCTACTACGATGCAGTTCCTGAGGTTGTTGAGAAGTATCTGGGTGAGTTGTCTAAGATTACTGGCCGTGAGTATCACCTGTTCTCTTACTATGGAGCCGAGGATGCTGACCGCATGATTATCCTGATGGGTTCTGCCACTGACGCTGCCCGTGAGGCTATCGACTATCTGAACGCTAACGGTCAGAAGGTAGGTATGATCAGCGTACACCTCTATCGTCCATTCTCAGTGAAGCACCTGCTCGCTGCTGTTCCTAAGTCCGTGAAGCGCATCGCCGTTCTCGACCGCACGAAGGAGCCAGGAGCCAATGGTGAGCCTCTGTATCTCGACGTGAAGGATGCTTACTATGATGTAGAGGACCGTCCTCTCATCGTTGGTGGTCGCTACGGTCTGGGTTCTCACGACACCACTCCAGCACAGATCATCTCTGTATTCAACAACCTCGCTATGCCAACTCCGAAGGATCACTTCACGATTGGTATCGTAGACGATGTGACGTTCACCTCTCTGCCTGAGGTTCCTGAGATCGCCCTTGGTGGCGCTGGCATGTTCCAGGCTAAGTTCTTCGGACTGGGTGCTGACGGTACCGTTGGTGCTAACAAGAACTCCGTGAAGATCATTGGTGACAACACGAATAAATACTGTCAGGCTTACTTCTCTTACGACTCTAAGAAGTCGGGAGGTTTCACCTGCTCTCACCTGCGTTTCGGTGACACACCTATCCGCTCTACCTATCTGGTAACCACACCTAACTTCGTTGCCTGCCACGTACAGGCTTACCTCCACATGTACGACGTTACCCGTGGTCTGCAGAAGAACGGTCAGTTCCTGCTGAACACCATCTTCGACGCTGACGAGTTGGAGAAGTTCATGCCTAACAAGGTAAAGCGTTATTTCGCACAGAACAACATCACTGTATATACCATCAACGCTACGAAGATTGCTCAGGAGATTGGTCTGGGTAACCGCACCAACACCATCCTGCAGTCGGCCTTCTTCCGCATCACCGAGGTGATCCCTGTAGAACTCGCCGTCGAGAAGATGAAGGCTGCCGCCTTGAAGTCTTACGGTGCCAAGGGTCAGGATGTGGTTGACAAGAACTATGCCGCTATCGACCGTGGTGGTGAGTACAAGAAGTTCGAGGTGAAGCCCGAGTGGGCTCACCTGCCTGGCGAAGAGGAGAAGCAGGACGATGCTCCCGCATTCGTGAAGGAGCTCGTTCGTCCTATCAACGCACAGGCTGGTGACCTGCTGAAGGTCTCTGACTTCGTGAAGCACG
>JAFTFG010000024.1 GCA_017449675.1 Prevotella sp. | reverse complement strand
GGAGCAGACCATGAAGAAATGAAACGAATTACTAAAGAATATGGCTTCACCCTCGCTACTCCCGTATGACTATGAGGAGATAGTCGCACTTAACTATGAGTTCGTTAGCAGAGATGGTATCCGGTATCACCTCTACTTTACATCCATGGAAGTGCTCTATCCCGAGATGGTGAACACCTACGCGTTTAACATCGAACGAGAAGGTACTGCCCCACATGGTATCGACCGTCGCATAGCTGCAACCGTTATTGACATTCTGCGCCGTTTCTTCAAGAAGGTGGAGAATGCCATGATTATGGTTTGCGACAGTACCGATGGCAAACAGGATAAGCGTCGTGCATTGTTCAATCGCTGGTTCAACTACTATAACGACGGTACACTGTCATCTCGCAGTGCAGAGGTTCGTGAGGGTTTCTACGAACTGCTGGTCTCCATATACTACAAAAACAACAACCCTAACAAGCGCCAACTCATCAAGGTATTCAATGAACTGATGAGCCGCGACATTTACGAAATTGTTATCTGAGGTAAAAAGATACTCCTATGACAAGAACAATGAAACAGACAGCGAAACTTTGGATGCTCGCCGTCATCCTGACACTCTGCGGCGCAATAACACTGCAGGCTTGTGCGAATGACGATAATCATCCATCGACGGAACAGCCCACCGTTGAGCGGATTTCTGAGCGCGGCACGTTGCTGGTGGGAACCACGGGCGACTATCGGCCGTTATCATATAGAGAGACAGATGGCAACTACTGGGGCTTCGGCATCGAGGTGGCCGGGAAGATAGCCGAGCGGTTGGGCGTAAGTATTGAGTTCGTGCAAACCTCATGGCCTACGCTGACTGCCGACGTGCTGGCAGAGCCGCAGACTTTCGACCTCGCCATCGGCGGCATCACCATCACCGATGCCCGCAAGGAGACGATGCTGATGAGCGACGGCTATCTATGCAACGGCAAGACCATCCTCTGCCGTGCTGACGAGACCGATCGATTCCAGTCGCTTGCCGACATCGACCAGTCCGAGGTACGCGTGATGGTGAATCCCGGTGGGCTGAACGAGAAGTTTGCAAACGAGAACCTGACCCATGCGCAGATCATCGTCCATCAGAAGAACGAGGAAATTCCCTCGCTGGTTGCCGAGGGCAACGCCGACGTGATGATCACCGAAATCACCGAGGCCCCATGGTACGTGCAGAACGACCCACGCCTGGCCGCCCCGCTGCTCAATAGCCCCTTCACCCACGGCGAAATCGGTGTGCTGATGCGCAAGGGACAGGACGACCTGCTCGCCCTCGTCAACAGCGTCATCGCCCAGATGAAGGCCGACGGCACTCTACGCCAACTCCATGAGAAGTACGGTCTGGTATATGGGTACTAGATGCAATCATTTGCGGCGCATGATACCTATTTCACCTTCCCTGTCAAACAACTAAAGTAAGAAATACGCAAAAAGAACTGCAATAATTTGGAAGTATCAAAAATAGTTCGTATCTTCGCAAACAAATAGGTGTAACACTAAACAAATACGAAGATGAAAGAACTAAAAGGAACAAAGACAGAGAAGAACCTGCAAGAGGCTTTTGCAGGAGAGTCCATGGCTCGTAACAAGTATTCATACTGGGCATCGAAGGCTAAGAAGGACGGCTATGTACAGATCGCCGCTATCTTTGAGGAGACTGCCGCTAACGAGAAAGAGCACGCTAAGATGTGGTTCAAACTGTTAGAGGGTGGCGCCATCAAGGACACCGCCTCTAATCTGGAGGCTGCCGCTGGTGGTGAGAACTTCGAGTGGACCGACATGTATGCCCGTATGGCTAAGGAGGCCCGTGAGGAGGGCTTTGATGAGATCGCCGAGAAATTCGAGGGTGTTGCCGCTATTGAGAAGGCACACGAAGAGCGTTACCGTAAACTGCTGGACAACGTAAAGAAGGAGCGTGTGTTCTCGAAGGACGGTGATGTCATCTGGCAGTGCAGCAACTGCGGTCATATCGTTGTCGGCAAGAAGGCTCCAGACGAGTGTCCTGTCTGCAACCACCCACAGGCCTACTTCCAAGTGAAAGCAGAAAACTATTAAAAGGTAAAAAAGTAAAAAGGTAAAAGACCGATACACTCGATTTTTTACCTTTTTACTTTTTTATCTTTTTACCTTTTCAACAAAGAAATTCACGCACTGACGGAACAGATGATTACGTGTGTTCCTGCCATAGATACTGTGATTGCGATTGGTATAGACCAATTGGCGGAAGTCTATATCTGCTTGTACCAAAGCCTCCGTATATTCCGCTGTATTCCGGAGATGCACATTATCGTCTGCAGAGCCATGACAAAGTAACAACGCACCATGCAACTGCCCTACCCTGCTGATCGGATTCTGGTCGTAGCCGCTGGGATTCTCCTTCGGGGTACGCATAAACCGCTCCGTATAGATACTATCGTAGAAACGCCAAGAGGTAACGGGGGCAATCGCGACACCAGCCTTGAAGACGGGACGACCCTCCGACATAGACATCAGCGTATTGAAACCACCATAACTCCATCCCCAGATAGCGATACGGTCTTTATCGACATACGACTGCTGGCCCAGCCATAATGCCGCCTCCACCTGGTCATGAGCCTCCAACTCACCCAGACGCAAATAGGTGCATTTCTCAAAGTCAGCACCCCGTCCACCAGTCCCTCGTCCGTCGACACAAACACAGAGAAAACCTTGTTGACAGAGATACTGTTCCAGGATAGCGCCTTGTCTGTTCATTCCGATATTCCAAGCATCCATCACCTGCTGGCTGCCGGGACCACTATACTGATACATAATGACCGGATAACGTTTGGAATGATTGAAGTCAGCGGGCTTCACCATCCATCCATTGAGTGTGACACCCTCAGAAGTCGTCAAAGTAAAGAGTTCACGTGTGCCCAACGACAGTTTTGTCAGTTTCTCTTTCAGTTCCTGATTATCAATCAAGGTGGTGACGACCTTGCCGTTATTCCCACAGAGAGTAATAACGGGGGGAGTATTCAAGTTACTCCAAGAACGGATGAAATATCGGAAGTTCCTGCTAAAGATTGCCGTGTTCCAACCTGCCTGATCGGTGAGACAGACATGCTTTCCATTGGCATGGGCGACATAGACACGCTGGTCGGTAGCACCCTGTTCATGAGAGGCATAATAGACATCCCCCGTCTGGTCATCGACGCCATAGACCTCACTGACCTCATAACTGCCCTGCTCTACCTGACGAAGCAGTTGACCGTTCATATTATAAAGATAGAGGTGCATCCATCCGTCCCGCTCACTGGGCAAGAGGATGTATTTATCTGTCACCTGCATATCAGCATATGCCTCCTCTTTCACATATTTGGAAGTCTTGTCCTCTATCAGCAACTGACAGACGGTGGATAATGGATTGGCCTGATAGACACGCAGACAATCCTGATGACGATTCAGCGTCATAACAAGAACCTTACCGACCTCTTTCGTGGCTTTGAGACGAGGGATATAACCATCTGCATCAAAGGGTACTTGTATCTGACGTGTCTGTCTGCTGGCGATATCGAAACTCCATACGCTGCATCTAGCATTATCGGCACCGGCTACAGGGTACTTATAGGTATATGCTCCTGGATAGTCAGTAAACTCGGAACGCTCAGGCGACAAACCTTTATAGAGCGGCATCGAATACTCGCTGACTGCTTTCTCGTCATAACGTACCCAGATAAGTTGTTTACTATCAGCAGAAAATACCATTGAGCGGTCGTTACCAAACTCTTCCTCGTTGACCCAGTCCGGAATACCATTGATCACCTCATTCATCTTCCCGTCCTTAGTCACCTGACTCTCTGCATTGTCATACAACAACTTGACTAGAAAGATATTGTTGTCACGAACAAAAGCAACGACCGTACCATCTGGAGAGAACAAGGGAGTCTGCTGGGCTCCATTCATCGACAGGGGAACCAGTTTCCGACTAGCAAAGGTATAGATATAATAATCCGCTGTCAGCGAATGGCGGTAAATGGCTTTCGCATTAGCCTGGACAAGCATACGCTTACCATCAGGACTCATCATATAATCACTGATATCATCCAAATGGGCTCCATTGGCAGTTGTGACATCGAAAAGAGTCTCTATTTCCTTACCCGTTTTGAAAGAATATCGTACGACACATTTACCGTCATTACTCAACTGGGTATAACTCTCCCCGTCTGCAGCAGGCACTACTCCCCTAACATTATCAGGAATATAGTGGCCTGAAGTAATCTGCTTTAAACTCAAGCCTTGCGCATCCATCATCATACAAGACATCAGCAACAAGACTGACATAATCAGTTTTCTCATGATAACCCGTATTAGTATATAAAATCTTCGAGGAGCAACTGTTCTACGCTCATCTGTCTGTTCCGCTTCATAAAACTATCTACCGACGCTACTCTGGCATTGCCAAAGACCTTCCGGTCAGTCACCTGATTCACAACCCATTGTATCTTACCCATGTGTCTGTCTCTGACGACCTTTGAGGAGTCATTGGCAGGACTGGGATAAAGACTGAGCAGATAAAAGGCCAAACAATCGGGAGTAATCATTGACCGCGTCATTATTCGTCGTTGACTCTCACTATAGTGATTGATATAGAAAGGATAGTCAGCCCCTAGGTATTTGTCCAGCGAAATACCCAAGGTCTTATTCCCCACAATGATACTCTGATCAAAGGATCCTATCTGTGCATATACCTGCGGAAAGTCTAAGGACGGAATTCTCTCTTTCAACTGTCTGAAGGCATCTGTCAACTCCCGATTCAAGTCATCCATATTAGCATACTGCTCCTGAACATCACTAATCAGTTGCTGAAGGGTTGAGTCTTTGAAGAAATGGAGAAACCTTGTATTGATTTCCGGATCGTTCACCTGTCCGATGCGTAACACATCTTCTATCAGCGTACGAGTCTGCATCGGGTAGGACTTGTTCATCTGCAACAGGGCAGAATAGTCACCCGTCGTCAGATAAAGACTCTCTATACGGTCATAGCGCTCTATGGTAACAGGCAGACCATCCGAGGTATCTTCATTCGACCTCAGACGCCACTCACAACCTAAACAGATGAGCATCACAAATACCAATATTAAATAGACTTTACGCACGACCAATACGGCTAAAAGAATTATTTATTGTTAAAATTCGATGCAAATATACTAAAAAGTATTTTAAATTCCAAATTTTAACCTAAAAAAGATAAAAAAAAGTACATCTGCGAGGCTTTTTCGTTTATTTGTGTGAAATTTGCAGGAAAGAAACACCATATTTATATGTCATTATGAAAAAAATAATCGCACTTCTCCTACAGAGTATTTTTTGTCTGACAGCCTCAGCCACTCAGACCACCATCACGGTCACTGTGACCAACCCGCTGAATAGCATTCGCACCGACCAACCTGTCTGCATCTCACTCCTCCCTTATGGCGAGGTACAGTCTGCCCTTGTCATGCTTGACGGCAAGGAGATACCCTGTCAGATGGACGACCTTAACCAAGACGATATCTTTGACGAGTTATGTTTCTTGACAGACTTAGACAAGAAGGAGAAGAAACAATACACCATCATACTCAGTGAGACCGGTGCCCCACGCACCTATCCTTCCCGCGTCTTTGCGGAAATGGTAATGGCAAATACCAAAGACAAGAAACTGAAAAAGAACCAACAAAACAACTATATTGAGGCGATTACCGCACGTGGTGATGCTGCCTATACCTATAACCTGCAACACCATCATGGTGTGGATTTTGAAAGTGAACTGAATGGTATACGTATCTATTTTGATGCCCGTCAGACGCTTGACCTCTATGGTAAGTTCAAGAAACAACTGGAACTGAAGGAGACACAGTTTTATACAGACCAAGACCAGAAGGCCCAAGGCTATGGGGACGACGTACTATGGGTGGGACAGACCTTCGGACTCGGTGCATTCCGTGGCTGGGATGGTGCAAAACCCACCCTTGTGGAACCGGTACGCAGCAGAACTCAGCGCATCATCAGTTATGGTCCTCTCCGCACAATTGTCGAGATCGTAGACCGTGGGTGGAAGGCTGACACCGATAAGGCACCTGTTAATATGACCCTCCGCTATGTTCAATACGCAGGTCACCGTGATACCGATGTGATGGTATTTTTCAACAAGGATGTCAGCAACTACCGCTTCTCCACAGGGATTATCAATGTGAAAGGCTCCGAGGAGTTCAGTGACAAGAAGGGACTACGAGCCTGCTGGGGTTCCGACTTCCCCACCAACGATACCATCAACGGCAAGCGGGAGACAGTCGGACTGGCTGTATTAATACCTCAAAAAAATATCAGCAGTGAGGAACCTGCCAACAAGGACAACTATGCCTATGTCCTAAAGGTTGACGGTAAGCAAATGACATACAAGGTCAACTACACCTCTGCCAATGAAACCTTTGGCTATCATTCAGCCAAAGAGTGGTTTGAATACCTGAAAGCGTGGCGCAAGGAAGTAGAGAGTCCCATCAACATCAACCTTTCTATCAAGGAATAACCAATATGAAAAGAATACTGACAATCTGCGCCGTGTCTCTTATGCTCCTGACATCATGTTCGACTGATGATGGCGGGGAAGTGCGTCAACCTGCCAAACGAACAGTCATCGTCTATATGGCTGCGGAGAATAATCTCACGGATAATGCACAGAGTGATATCAATGAGATGATCAAAGGGGTGAAATCCATTTCCAAATACGACAATTTAATCTTATTCGTTGACCGCGCCAGACAAGCAGAGAAGCCCTTCATCATTCGTTTGAAGAACGATGACAAGCAGCCAGCGGACACCATCAGGAAATACGAGGAGGACTTTTACACCTCTGACCCACGGAAGATGACGGAAGTGTTGCAATGGGTGATGACCAACTATCCCGCAGACGATTATGGACTGGTTCTCTGGGGACATGCCAACGGATGGGTCATCATGAATGATTCCGTTGCATCGAGAAGAGCCATTGCCGTAGATAACGGAGAGAACCTGGCCAGTACAACGGGGCGTTGGCTGAACATGCCCTCTTTACGTACTGCCTTGGAAGCCCTTCCCCACCCGTTCAAGTTTATCTTTGCCGACTGCTGTAATATGCAGAATGTGGAAGTGGCTTACGAACTGAAAGACGTGACGGAATACCTGATCGCCTCACCTGCCGGCATACCCGGCGAGGGGGCACCCTACGAGACCATCATCCCTGACCTGTTTCTCTATGATGATGTACAGATGTACACCCAAACCTGCGACGACTATAACGCCTTGACAGACAACGAGGGAGGTCATCTGCCTATTACGACCATCCGCACCGAGGGGCTGCTGTCATTGGTAACGGCCACCAAGGCGGCCTTACAGACGATAGTCCCCACAACAGTCAATACCGATGGGCTTATCTACTATTATTCATACAAAGTGTCGGATCCTGATGAGCATGTGATGTACGACATGAACGACTTTCTGCTCCGCCATGCCGAGACATCGGCTTACCAGCAATGGAAGAAAGCCCTGCAACAGGTGACTGCTTATAAGAAGATGAGTACGAAATGGCAAGTAATGGGTACGTTGGTCTATGACTTTGAGGTGACTGATGAACGTTTCGGGGGTATCAGTATGTTCGTCCCATTACCACGATACGAGAATACCCTTATTAACTATAATGAGGGTATCAAGAAATTGGCATGGTATCATGCTGTCGGCTGGTCGGAACTGGATTGGTGAACCACCACCTTCACCTTGGAGATACGGCGCTCTTCCATCTCCTGAATCTCGAAAGTGAAGTTCAGATAGTCAATCTTCTCGTGCAATTCAGGAAAGTCACCCTTGATTTCCAACAAAAGACCGGCTAGCGTGTCTGCGTCGCCCTCCACCTCAGAGAATATCTCATCGTCAAGTTTCAGAATCTTATAGAAATCACTCAACAGGGTCTTACCCTCAAAGACAAAAGTATTACTATTGATACGGACATAGTTCCTCTCATCCTCATCATACTCGTCATTAATCTCACCGACAATCTCTTCCAGGATATCCTCCAAGGTCACGATACCGCTGGTACCACCGAACTCATCAACCACAATAGCGATATGCACCTTGTTCTCCTGGAACTCACGTAACAGATCGTCAATTTTCTTCGTCTCGGGTACGAAATATGGAGGACGAATCAAAGACTGCCACCGGAAATTCACGGGTTTACGAAGATGCGGCAACAAGTCCTTAATATACAAGATACCTCGGATATTATCACTGTTATCCTGGTAGACAGGGATTCTGGAATAATTATTCTCTACAATACACTTCAACACCTCACTGAATGACGACTTAAAGTCAAGGTCAACCACATCCTGCCGACTTGTCATAATCTCCTTGGCAGTCTCATCCCCAAAACGGACAATACCCTCCAACATACGTTGCTCTTCCTTGATTTCCTCTTTGTCTGTCAACTCCAAGGCTTGCTCCAGATCATCCACGCTCAATACATGATTCTCCTGTTGAACGACTTTCCCAGCCAGTATACGTGACTTTATCAACAACGTGGCTACCGGATAGAACAACTTACGACAGAACAGGATACCGCCTACCACCGTACGGCAGAAGCGGAGAGGTTGCTGACGAGTATATATCTTTGGCATTATCTCACCAAACAACAACAAGAGGAAGGTCAGGATGACGGTCAAACAGATAAACTGCACCCAATAGGCTTGTCCGAAATCAACAACCCGTGAGAAGAAATAGTTACAGAGCATGATGATGGTCACATTCACCATGTTGTTGGTAATCAATATCGTAGCCAACGTACGCTCTGACTCCTCACGCAATCGAAGAATCTGACGGTCACGATCTGTTTTCTCTTCCTCCAACTCACTCATATCAGAAGGAGAGAGAGAGAAAAAGGCAATCTCTGAGCCTGAGGCAAATCCCGATAAGAGCAACAAAAAGACTGCCAGTATAATCGCAATGATGGCGCCATAATCTGGTGCCATCACATGTATTTCACTGATTATCTGCTGAAGTTCTACCATTCAACATCTCCATATTATCCGCCCATATCTCTGTCACATAACGACGCTGACCTTGTTTGTCATCGTAAGTAGAGTAACGAAGACGACCCTCTATATACAACTTGTCGCCTTTATGGACATATTTCTCTACAATCTCAGCCAACTTACGCCATAATATCACCTGATGCCAGTCTGTATGATCAGGAACCTGTGTACCGTTCTGCAACGTATAGCCGCGCTCCGTCGTAGCCAGACGTAAACGAGCCACCGCTACGCCCTGCTCCACATAACGCACTTCAGGATCGGCTCCCACATTACCTATCAGCATCACCTTATTCATAAGATAGCAACTTATTATTTACAATGCCCGAGATAACGGAACTTAAAATTCTTACCTTTGGCAGAGGGGAACTGACTACGGTCATCCACCCTGCTACGCAGATAATCCACAATACGGTTATAACAATCCATACCGGACATCGCTTTGCATTGTGCCACGAAATGGGTATCACGATATTGGAACTTACCGGTACCTGGCACTTGCAGGACACGCTTGAAATCAAGAGCGCCCTCATACCATCCCGGATTTTCTTCATTGAGTCGGATCATTGCCGGAGTCATGGGTTTCTCCATTCTATCCAAAGAGGGATGTACCGCACGTTTCTCCTTGAAGTCTTGCATCGTAGGAGCCTCAGTCTTAATAATAATAAAGTACACGCGAGGACGAATCTTATAACGCTTGGGATAATAAACGTCACTGGCACAGTAGGCACGAATATCACTCTCAAGCACAGGATTCATTCCGATATCTTCAATATCAGCAAGAAACGCTATGGCATCATCCACATTGTCAACAAGAACCTCCTTGTCAAAATATCTTAAATATAAATTCATAGAATAGTTTGGGGTTTCCTAAAAATATAAAAGAGCGGAAAACGGGACTCGGACCCGCGACCCCAACCTTGGCAAGGTTGTGCTCTACCAACTGAGCTATTTCCGCCTGTGTGCAATAGTCGAGATTTTCGGTGGCACCTCAGCATAAATCAAATCTTCTGCTCTCGGTTTACGCGAAAATTCCGCTATGTGAAGAGGAGGAGACTCGAACTCCCACGTCGCAATTGACACTACCCCCTCAAAGTAGCGCGTCTACCAATTCCGCCACCTCTCCAACATATCATTTGAATAAAAAAGAGTGCCCAGAACAGGACTCGAACCTGCACGCCTCGCGGCACACGCACCTGAAACGTGCGCGTCTACCAATTCCGCCACCTGGGCATTATTTCGTTAAGACCTTTCTTAACGCTCTTTTTTGTTCAACAAATGAGCGGAAAACGGGACTCGGACCCGCGACCCCAACCTTGGCAAGGTTGTGCTCTACCAACTGAGCTATTTCCGCATGTTTAAAAAGCATCTCTCTCGATTGCGGATGCAAAGGTAATGCTTTTTTCGGAACTGACAAACTTTTCGACCGTTTTTTTACTTAAAAATTTCACTTTTAGTGTTTCCGTCCTTGATTTTCTTATGCATCTGCCTGTTCACTATTCTCTATTGCCACACCCCGGCGCAACAAGTTGACTTTGTAGACAATGCTATGGAAGCCGACAACCATCAGACCGTGCTTTTGCAATTCCTTGACATCTTTAGAGGACATACGAATACGGAAAACACCCGAGGATCCTAAAGAAGCACATCCCCACTCATTCAACAGGTTGGCATTACCCTCCAAAGCCTGATCCGTGTCCTTATAAATAGTCTTGATATTCCAATATTCAATGGCCGGGTCACTCCTGTCATTTTTGTAAATAAACTCCAACTGGTCACCTTCACGTGCTTCTGCGAACTGATCCGCTTCAATGATAATAGAATTCTGGAAATTTCCGAAGTTGCACTCCCCTTCCCAGACAGGTGTCGTGTTCCAGACGGAATTACCAGGAGTCAGATAGACCCTTTTTACCGTTAAGACACAGGAGTCGGCCGTCTGTAGGATCACATCGTCAATCTGACTGGCATCCTGACCGTCAAAATAATAGATAAAGGTAGATATTCCCGGTTTACCATATGCCCGCATGTTATTGGAAATCTTCAGTTGAGTCGTGACAGTGGTAGGTTCAGCGAACTCAACACTGATAGACTCATAGCCCGACCAGTCGGCTGGTAAGTTGTGTTCCCGCATAGAACCGACCAGTCCACCCCATGGTATCGCCTTGTAGGTAATGGAGCCGTCTTTGTTATGCTCTATGGATTCATGAATATTCCATGTCCCGTCAAACTTTGATGTCAGTGTAAATTCATCATCATCGTTCCTAGGACCGCATGCTACCAGCAGTACGGAGACCAACACCGTCAATAACCTCTTCATCATGTATTGAGTTCTGTTTTTAGTTAATCGGTTGCGAAGATAAGCATATTTTTTGAGATGGCAAAGGAAATCTCTGGAAATATAGTATTTTCAGTCCATACGATCCCGATAGTCCTCATAACCATATCTGCGCAACAGTTCCAGTTGCCCGTCAGTATGGAGCATCCCTATAGCAGGATGGGTTATACCGTTGAACGTATTCGTCTTGACGGTAGTATAGTGGATCATGTCTTCGAAGATGACTTCCTGGCCGACCTCCAGGGGAGCGTCAAACTGCCATGCCTGCATAAAGTCACCCGCCAGACAACTGTTGCCTCCCAGACGATAGACATACTCACCAGTTGCCTCATCGACATGACGAGCCCCGCGTACTTCTGGGAAATAGGGCATTTCCAGACAGTCAGGCATATGACAAGTAAAACTGACATCGAGGATAGCGGTCTTAATCCCCTTATCTTCCACAATATCCACGACATGTGACAACAAGAAACCCGTCTGCCAGGCGAAAGCACTACCAGGTTCGAAGATGACTTTCAGATGAGGATAACGCTGATGAAAGCCTTGGATGACCTTGGTCAACAGGTCGATGTCATAGTCCTGCCGTGTCACCAGATGACCACCCCCGAAGTTAATCCACTTCAACTGCCCGAACCAAGGTGAGAACTTCTCCTCGATATGCCGCAAGGTACGCTCAAAGACATCCGCCCCACTCTCACAATGACAATGACAATGGAAACCTTCTATATCTGCCGGCAACTGTGGCGGGAGTTTATCGGCAGTCACGCCAAAACGAGTCCCGGGAGCACAGGGATTATATAATAAGGTGCCCACCTCAGAATACTCGGGATTGACACGAAGACCTATCGAACAGGCGGAAGCCCGTTGGTGGTAGCGCGCATACTGAGACAGGGAATTAAACGTCAGATGCGATGAGCACGCTACGATCTCGTCTATCTCCTCATCAGTATAGGCGGGTGAGAACGTATGGGCCTTCCTACCAAACTCCAGATAAGCGAGTTTGGCCTCCGACAACGAACTGGCCGTCGTAGAACGGATATACTCACGGAAGATGGGGAATGTCTTCCATAACGCAAACGCCTTAAACGCCAAGATAAACTCGGAGCCCGTCTGTTGAGCCACCTGTCTGATCAACGACAGATTAGAGCGCAACTTACTCTCTTCTATAATATAAATAGGTGACTTTGATTTTATTTTCATTGCCAAATATCATTTTTCGACTGCAAAGATAACTTTTTATTGCGGTTAAATTGCATTATTCCATTAAAAATATTAACTTTGCAGTGGAATCGAGACAGACAACAATGAAACTCATCGTAATGACCCAACCCACGTTTTTCGTGGAGGAAGACAAAATACTGACATCGCTCTTTGAGGAGGGACTGGATTGCCTGCACCTGTACAAGCCGGGGTCCTCCCCTATGTATGCGGAACGTCTCCTGACGCTATTGTCGGATGACTACTACTCTAAGATTGTGGTTCACGACCACTTCTATCTGAAAGAGGAGTACAAGTTGAGAGGTATTCACATCGATGACGACAACACTCCCATACCTAACGGCTACAAAGGGAAGATCAGTCGCACATGTACCAAGATGGACCTTCTGAAGGAAGCCAAGCGGCATGCTGAATACATTTTCCTGAAGAATATCTTCGATAGCCAGACCTTTGCGGAGGAGACATCATCGTTTACGGCCAATGAACTGGAAGATGCTGCCAAGCGGGGACTGATTGACAAACATGTCTATGCCCTCGGAGGAATGAATATCGACAACATACGTGTAGCCAAAGACTTGGGATTCGGCGGTGTCGTCATCTGTGGCGACCTGTGGAACAGATTCAATATCCAACAGGAACTTGACTACAAGGAATTGATCAGTCATTTCGAGAAACTGAAGAAAATCATCGGATAAACAATCTAAAACAAATATGAGCGCTAATAAAAACTACATGGTGTTTTCGGGTACTGCCACAAAGTACCTCGCAGAGAAAATCTGCCAAAGCCTTGGTTGTCCGCTCGGAGAACTGCAGATCACGAAGTTCTCTGACGGCGAGTTTGCGGTATCCTACGAAGAGTCGATACGTGGACGTGACATCTTTCTGGTACAGAGTACCTTCCCCAACAGCGACAACCTGATGGAACTGCTGTTGATGATTGATGCCGCCAAACGTGCCTCTGCCCGTACGATCAATGCTGTCATCCCCTATTTTGGATGGGCACGCCAGGACCGTAAGGACAAGCCACGTGTCAGCATCGGTGCCAAGTTGGTGGCCGACCTGCTCTCAGTGGCAGGTGTCGATCGTGTCATCACGATGGACCTCCACGCAGACCAGATCCAAGGATTCTTTGACGTTCCCGTAGACCATCTTTACGCCTCCAACGTCATTCTCCCTTATCTGCAGAGCCTGCATCTGGACGACCTGGTCATCGCCTCTCCTGACGTGGGTGGTTCAAAACGTGCCAATACCTACGCCAAGTACCTCGGCTGTCCGTTGGTACTCTGCAACAAGACACGTGCCCGTGCCAATGTTGTGGCATCTATGCAGATTATCGGTGACGTGGCTGGAAAGAACGTGGTGATTATTGACGACATGGTGGATACAGCAGGAACTATCACCAAGGCTGCCGACATCATGAAGGCAGCAGGTGCCAAAACCGTACGTGCCTGTGCCTCTCACTGTGTGATGAGTGGTCCTGCCAGCGATCGTGTACAGGAGTCAGCCCTTGAGGAGATCGTCTTCACAGACTCTATCCCTTATACACAACGCTGCGCCAAGGTGAAGCAACTCAGTGTGGCCGACTTGTTTGCAGAGACCATCCGACGTGTCATTAACAACGAGAGTATTTCCAGTCAATACATTATCTAAAATGAATATCAAATCCTTATTCATCGTGACAGCAGCAGGCTTTATGCTTGCTGCTTGTCAGTCTAATACGTACCATATCAAAGGCTCCGTAGAGGATGCTGCCAAAGAGGACACCCTCTTCCTGACCACTGATCTGCAGAACGGGACACCCCGTGACACAATTGTGGTGAAGGACGGGCAGTTTGAACTTAGTGGTGAGACGGATTCCACTTATTTCTGTCTCATCTACAGTAAAAATGAGGAAAGCCTGAACATTCCACTGTTTATTGAGCCAGGTACCATCAAAGTACAATTGTCGAAGACCCCTGGCGGCTCACGTGTAGGGGGCACCTCCCTCAATGATGAATGGCAGCGCATGGCCGACTCTACGATGGTGATCGGCAAGGAAATCAACAACATTGCGGAGAATGTATATGCCAACGAACAGGCAACGCAGGCCGAGCAACAGAAAGCGATGGAGCAGATAGAACGGCTCAACAAACGCTTCAGCGGTATCGTCATGGAGTTCACCAAACGGAATATCACCAACGAACTGGGCTATTTCCTGCTGACGACCTATCCCGAGGAGATCATCCCCAACAAGGAGCGACTTCAACTCATCCGGCAACTGCCTGCGGAGATGCGAAAGCGTGATGTCATCAAGGACATGGAACAACAGATCGGCAACGCTGCCAAGACGGAGGAAGGGGATGTCATCGAGGACTTTACCATGAATACCCTGTCTGGTGCTCCCATGAGTGTAATGAGCGAGGTCAGCAAAAACCGTATCACTGTCCTTGACTTCTGGGCCAGTTGGTGTGGCCCCTGTCGACAGGAGATGCCTTTGATGACGGATATCTATAAGAAATACAAAGACAAAGGGCTGGGTATTATAGGTATCTCTCTCGACGAGGATGCTGACGCTTGGAAACAGGCGACAGAGCAACTGGGTATCGCATGGCCTCAGATGAGTGACCTCCAAGGTTGGGAGAATACTGCTGCCCGTATGTTTGATGTCAATAGCATCCCCCACACCATCGTCCTCGATCAGAACGGAAAAATCCTTCGACGTGGATTGCGTGGTGAGCAGTTGGAACAGTTCATCGCAGACCTGTTGAAGTAACTAAAGGCATCTTATGAACGAAAGAATGGCATCTCTAGGGGTAAGAGATACCACCTGATGGTGTGAAAGAAGGCACCTTTCAGGGTGTTTGTGCCGTTCCGATTCGTTGTTAAGCGCTCGGTGCTGTTATTAGCAGCGGCCGCTGCTAATAACGGTAGCGGACGCTGTCAATATTAGCGGCGGACGCTGCTTACCTATTTATAACTCTTCAGGATGTCCATGACTTCCTGCTCATCTATCCGAGCACCGCTGGACATAATGATATTCACCATTCCCACGATATCCGTCACATTGACAAAGCCATAAGAAAAACGGAGAGAAGCAAAGAAAAACAGAAGAAAAAAGATGTGCAAGAATAATCCTGCACATCCTTTTATCATAGAGTATTGTAAAATTACATGTTAGGCAACTCCAGCCACTTCACGTAGCAGAAGTCCTGACGGTGAGGCAGGCTCTTGTTCTTCGGATACATACGAACGGCACTCTTGTAGAGACCGGCCTGCTGGGGAGCCAGTGTAGCCTCAAAGGTATAGTTGTTACCATCCTTACCCGTCATCTTCAATGGCTCGACAGAGAAGATACGCTCCTCACCATTCTTATCGGTATAGACATTGACCTTCTCCAGACCGATGGCATCATCCAAGCCCTGCTCGTTGATGACATACTTGAGGGTGTATTTCTCACCTGTCTGTCCACCGACAGTGGGGAAGTCCCATTCTGCGCTGACCACATTGATTGCATCCCAACGCTCGGCAACAGCCTCTTTCCACTGAGCAATATCCTTAGCCAGACGGTTGTCGTTCTTAGAGATCTCCTTGAAACGCTTGGCCTCCTTCTCATAGAACTTGCTATAGTAATCATCCAACTGACGCTTCATGGTATAGTGAGGAGCAATCTGGGCAATCGAGTTCTTGACCACCTTGATCCAGCCCTTGCTGATGCCCTTCTTATCCTTATTATAGTACAGAGGAACGATCTCATTCTCCAACAGGCCGTAGATAGTAGCAGCATCAAGTTGATCCTGATAGCCTTGGTTCTGATAGGTACGCTTCTCGGTAAGTGCCCATCCGGCACCCTCACGATAGCCCTCCAGCCACCAACCGTCCTTCACAGACAGGTTGACGACACCATTCATCTCTGCCTTCTCACCTGAAGTACCGGAAGCCTCCAACGGACGGGTCGGTGTATTCATCCAGATATCAACACCCGATACCAGACGACGGGCCAACAGGAAGTCATAGTCCTCCAGGAAGATAATCTTACCCAGGAACTCCGGACGCTGACTGATATCGTAGATCTTCTTGATAAGACCCTGACCGGCACCATCAGCGGGGTGAGCCTTACCAGCGAAGAGGAACATCACGGGGTGTTCAGGATCATTGACGATCTTACTGAGACGATCCAGGTCGGTGAACAACAGGTGGGCACGCTTGTAGGTAGCAAAACGACGGCAGAAACCGATAACCAGTGCATTCGGATTCATCTTCTCCAACAGGCTGACCACACGTGAGGGATCACCCTGGTTCTTCAGCCAGGTCTCACGGAACTGTTCCTTGATATAGTCGAAGAGTTTCTGTTTGAGTGCCATACGGGTGGCCCAGATTTCCTCATCAGGACAGTTATAAATGCCATGCCATATCTCCTCGTTAGACTGATCGCTCATGTGCTTCTCATCGAAGTACTTCGCATAGACACGACGCCACTCCGTAGCACACCAAGTGGGGAAGTGCACACCGTTGGTCACATAGCCTACATGGTTCTCCTCAGGATAGTAGCCGTTCCAGATAGGAGCAAACATCTTCTGAGAGACCCATCCGTGAAGCATGGATACGCCATTGACCTCCTGACAGGTATTGCAAGCAAAGGTCGACATACAGAACTTCTCGTTATGGTCATCGGGGTTTGTACGGCCCATGCCGATGAACTCATCCCACGTAATACCCAGTTTCTGAGGATAGGCACCCATATACTTACCAAACAGGCCCTCATCGAAATAGTCATGACCTGCAGGAACAGGAGTGTGTACCGTATAGAGAGAAGAGGCACGTACCAGTTCCATTGCCTGATTGAACGTCAACCCCTCATCGATATAGTCGCACAGACGCTGCAAGTTACAGAGTGCGGCGTGACCCTCATTGCAGTGATATACATCCTTCTTGATACCCAGTTTCTTCAGCAGCAGCATACCACCGATACCCAACAGGATCTCCTGCTTCAGACGGTTCTCCCAGTCACCACCATAAAGAGCATGTGTGATAGGCTTGTCGAACTCTGAGTTCATCTCGTTGTCTGTATCCAACAGATAGAGTTTCACACGACCTACATTCACACGCCAGACATAAGCATGTACCTGATAGTTATTGTAAGGAACATCAACGACCAACGGATTACCATCCTTGTCGAGTTGACGCTCGATGGGCAGTGAACTGAAGTTCTGTGTCTCATAGTTGGCAATCTGCTGTCCGTCGATGGACAATGACTGTGTAAAATAGCCAAAACGATACAGGAAGCCAACGGCACACATGTCTACGTTTGAGTCAGAAGCCTCCTTCACATAGTCACCGGCAAGCATACCCAGACCGCCAGAATAGATTTTCAGTGCGGAGTGAATACCGTACTCCATACAGAAGTAGGCCACAGAGGGGCGCTTAGCATCGGGCTTCACGTCCATGTACTGACGGAACAGTGCATAAACCTCCTTAATGCGCTTCATGAGCGCCTTATCCTTCACAATCTCTTCTTTACGGGCAAAACTCAGACGCTCTAACAGCATCACCGGGTTATGCTTCACCTCATGATAAAGTTCAGCGTCGAGGTCACGGAACAAGTCACGTGCCTCGTAGTTCCATACCCACCACATATTGTGGGCAATCTCGTCCAAACACTTCAATTGCTCGGGAAGGGTTGACTTCACGGTCAGTTCCTTCCACTGTGGAGCATTTGCATAATCAGCCTTAATCTTCATAATCTCTCAAATTGTATTTGAATACTATTTTGTCTTTATTTTTTCTTATTGCGGGCTTCCGCCTTACGAAGGGCAATGTCATATGCCTCATAGTAATATTTGATGAACTCACTCCAAAGTGCTTTCTTCGAGAGTTCACCGGCACGTTTGCGGCATTCATCCACCTGCTTATCGGTCATACCGGAGTACTTGGCAACAGTATCCTTGATGGCATCAGCCACTTCCGAATAGTTATAATCTGTACGATGAATCACCTTGACACCGTCCTCTATCTCACCATAACGACCGAACTCCTTGTTGGCCCATAGTCCGAAACCAGCCAAGTCGGTAGTAATACAAGGTACTTTAAAGGCAATGGCCTCTAAAGGCGTGTAGCCCCATGGCTCATAATAGGAGGGATAGATACAGAGATCGTTACCTAATACAACATCATAATAGGTCATATCTACAATACCATCCTTACTATCCAAATAGCAAGGTAGGAAGATCACTTTCACCTGGTCTTCCTTACGGTTGTGCATGTCATAATATTTCATCATCCCCAACACGTTGTCATGACTCATGTTATGCAGCCAGTGCGTAATCTGAGGAACTTCCAACGGGGTATCGTATGACTTACCACTCAACAAACGCTCCTGCAGGTCCTTACGGGGCTCACCTACCCAACCAGGAACTTCTATAAAGGCCAGTACCTTCTTCTTCAGTTCTTTGTCACGCAACAAACGGTTCATGGCTTCCACAAAGACATCGATACCCTTGTTACGGAACTCATAGCGTCCTGAGGTGGACACTATCAGCGTATCATCGTCAAGGTTCTCACCCAACAGGGCATTGGCAACCTCTAACAGACGCTGACGGGCAGCCTTGCGCTTCTTGGTAAAGGTGGCAGCCTTTGGCACGAAACTATTGTCAAAGCCATTAGGTAACACCACATCCACAGGTTTGTCAAGCAACTCCTGACACTCGTTTGCGGTAATGTCACTGACAGTTGTAAAACAATCCACATGTAATGCCGTCTGCTTCTCTATAGAGTGCTTGCTCTGCATATTCAGTTCCTCTGCCATCTGATCGCCATGATATGCGAAGAGATAATCATAAAGGGGCTTTTGGTTTCCTGCTATCGAGCGACCGATACTGGTAGCATGCGTCGTGAAAATGGTACCGATCTGAGGTAACACCTTATTAATATATAAGGCACCTAGACCGCACATCCATTCATTGGCATGATAAATCACACGTTGATTTGTTTTCTGTAGATAATGACGATAATAACTCTCCACCACCAATGCTGCCGCATAAGAGAACATTGAAGCCTCGTCGTAATCGCCATAGGCATGTAACGAGTCAACCTGATAGTGCTCCCACAGCCAACCGTATATCTCGTTCTTCTTCTCAAAGAACGGGCGGAAATCCACCAAGATAGCGATTGGTTGTCCCGGAACCATCCAACGTCCTACCCTGACAGGCAGACTTGGCAATCCGTACTCTTGACTACCTTCTTTAGCCTCCCATTGCCACTCGGCAAAGAGTGCTTTGTCCTCACGGAAGTACGGGCTTTCTTTCTCTTGCCAGAAATCAGGACCGATAAAAATAATCCGATCTTTCATTGTGTCCTGTAATGTCTTTGCACGAGTGGAGAGCACAGTATAGATACCGCCTACTTTATTACAAACCTCCCAACTCGATTCAAAGATATAATCAGGCTTTAACATTTCTTTTCCCATCTTATACTAGTATAACGGGCGCAAAGTTACTTAAAATTTTCTAAAATATAGAAGGAAATGCCATATATTTTTAGACTTTTCCACAATTAATTGATATAGATTTAGTAACTTTGCCCCATGATGAAAAGATATGGTTTGCTGACACTTATAGCGCTGATACCCCTTCTTGCCTTTGCACAGAAGAGTGACAGGCCCTTTGAGACATACCTCTATAATGACGAGTATGAAGTGTACCTGCGTATTAACTTCTATGATCAAAACATCAAGATTCCCGGACAAGACCTGTATGGGGAGATACCCGGCTACCTTGGCAGGAAGAATCACTCGTTTTGCTGGGTTATCGTGTCGGCAAAGGTTGAGACGGAGCAGAAGGCAACAATCACACTGATCAATGACTTTGGCAGTGAGGACTTAACGGCATCTCTGACCCGGCAGAATGACTCTATCTACATCTTCAAGCAAGAAGAAGGGAGCACTGTCAAAATACCGAAGAACGGTAAATGGCAGAAACTCCCCAAAAGACTTGAATTTAAAAGGAGGAAATAACTATAAAGCGATAGGAATCAATACCTTAACGCCTATATTTCTTCCCATATTACAAACACCTGGTTTCTCGGCATATTTCAATCTGCTTAGGTGTGACTGATAGGCACGATCAAACAGATTCGTGGCATGAAGGAAGACAGACATCACCTTTTTGCCATGATACCTGATATCAGTACCTGCGGAAAGATTGACAAGGGTATATGAAGGTGTCACCGTCTCTGTCTCATTAGCAGTATGCACATGACTTTGGCGGAGGTAGCATGCCAATCCGACACTGATATAGGTATTAGCCAACCCTCTTCCCTCCTTTATCAGATTGTAACGCAGATCACTGGTCCAACGGGGGGCAGGGGTAAAAGGCAGATAGCGGCTCTCCAACGGCTGGTGCAACTGCACGGCATTCACATATGAGAAGGTGTTCTCAAAATGCAACGGCTCAACAGGATGGAAGTCAATCATCAGTTCCCCACCCCACAAGCGAGCATTACCGGACATATATTGATAGCGATCGCCCGTGTCGTCCAATCGTTGCAGGAAGATATAATTACTGATGTGATTGGCAAAGAGCGACAACTGGGTCGTAAGAATCTTAGAGGAATAGTCTACACCCATATCCAACTGCCAACTATGCTCTGGTGACAACGACCGGTTGCCTATCTCATAACGGAAAGTACCCTCATGCTCACCATTGGAGCCCAACTCACTCAGATTAGGAGCACGAAAACCACGTGAGAGATTCATACGCACATTCCATTGGGGGGTGATGCGATAAATAAGTCCCAGACTACCGGTCAGTCCGTTGAAATGACGACTAAAATCCACAAACCGTTCCTCGCTGTCCTCAAACTGAGCGTAACTATGCAAATGACGATGGTCGATACGCAGTCCTCCACTTAAAGTCAGTTTCTCAAACTGGCGAGTGACGGAAGCGAAAGCCCCAATATCAAACAACCGATATGAGGGAATCAGGAACTCCTCCCCTAAATTCTCGGAATGCTGCCACATACCGGAAATACCTGCCGCCCACTGCCACCTGTCATTGGTCTGGGTGTAATGTACGTCATAGTTGACGGTATGGAGACGGAAATCCAATCCCAATTCATCGGCTTCCTCATACTCCTCACGGCGGTTCTGCTGATAACCTATAACAGCCTTCAACGAACCGTTGCCGATGATAAAGGAGTTGTCGAGCATTGCCTTATAATGGTAAATCTTCTGAAAAGCCTCGGAGGGTAAGAGACGGCCCGTCTCCTCCTCACGCTCACCTTCTATCAGTCCTGGCTTGATATGATAGGCGGAGAGTTTCAAATGAGAATAGCCCCATCTGCGATTGACACCCAACATTCCCGTCAGCGCATGCTCACGGAATTGCGAGCCCCACACCTTTCCGTCTTGCTTATTCTTATATTCTCCTGCATCTTTCTGACTCCAACGCCAGTTCCACACCACACCTCCTTTATTACCTGCGAAATCAACGGTATAGTCCCACAAGTGATTATTCGTCTGGTATTCTCCACCAATCGTTGCAGCCATCTGACCCTGTGGCAGGACGGGCTGTTCATGGAGTACCAAGACCCCGGCCATAGCATCTGAGCCATACATCAAAGAGGCCGGGCCTTTCAGAATCTCCACCGAATGCACAGACTGCGCATCGACCTCTATACCATGCTCATCTCCCCACTGCTGACCTTCTTGACGAATACCGCCATTGACGGTCACGATACGATTATACCCCAAACCTCGTATCACAGGTTTGGAGATACCACTGCCCGTCGTGATCTGAGAGACACCGGGCTGATGCGCCACTGCGTCAATAATATTGGTGGAGGAGGTCTCCTGTAAAACACGAGGCGAGACGACTGACACCGGGGCCGGAGAGTGGTTGGCACGTGTGGTACCGGTCAGTCCTGTCACCGTGACTTCTTGCAGATGCTGCATATGATAACTGAAACTTTCAAGACTGTCCATCTCAGTTTGTGCTGACACAGGAGCACACAGGCATACCCATGACAGCAATATTAAATATATTGTCTTCATTAATGTGTTATCTGTTTTTACTAAGTTCTAATATCGAATGTAAAATCAGATAACAGGTGGGGCTCTTAAAGACTTAACACGACAGGCAGTCGACAGACACTGCGACGACGGATTGACAATAACGACTGACAGTGCCCTTACTGTCATGACCAGTGCGATAGCCACTGCTGCCACAAAAGGCAGAGAGGCAAACTGGCAAAGCACACAGTCGTGAAAACTGGCGACCTGTAGAGAAATATGCCCACTATGATGCAAATGATTGGCGCACTCATAACAGTCACCCTCCCCTACAGCATATTCATGAACATGCAGGGAAGAGAACACCAGTATTGGCACGAATACCAATAGCAACAGCCTCGCGGCCCATGTTCTCTTCTGCATCTTCATCTGTCTTATTACATATTCATACCACCATCAACCTGGATGACCTGTCCGCTAATATAACTAGACATGTCTGAGGCCAGGAAGACTGCGCAAGAGGCAATATCATCTACCGTACCACCACGACGCAGAGGTATCTTATTAATCCACTCCTTGCGAATATCATCCGGCAAAGCCTGCGTCATGGCCGTGTCAATGAAACCTGGGGCAATAGCATTAGCACGGATACCCTTCGGTCCCATCTCCTGACCGATCGACTTGGCAAGGGCGATCAGACCAGCCTTAGAGGCTGCGTAGTTGGCCTGCCCGGCATTACCGTGAACACCTACCACAGAAGCCATATTGATGATAGATCCGCCACGCTGACGCATCATCACTGGAACACATGCATGAATAAAATTGAATGCCGACTTCAGATTAACGGCAATCACGGCATCCCACTGCTGCTCTGTCATACGAAGCATCAGACCGTCCTTCGTGATACCTGCATTATTCACCAGGATATCCACACTACCAAACTCTTCCTTCACGGCTTTGACAACCTCTTCAGTCTGAGCAAAGTCGGCAGCATTAGAGGCATAACTCTTAGCCTTGACACCCTTAGCGGCAATTTCCTGTTCTGTCTCCTGATTCACCTCCAAATCAGTGAATGCGATGTTGGCGCCTTCCTCGGCAAACTTCAATGCGATAGCCTTTCCGATACCGCGTGCAGCACCTGTAATGAGTGCTGTCTTACCATCTAATAATCCCATAATCTTTATACTTGTTTGATTAACTATTCTTGATCGTGATATGCCCTAAGGCACCATATACAAATTTTGCGACCTGCGGCTTTGTGGCCTCTTCCGACAAGCCATGAGCAATACGGCCATATATATAGGGAACCTCCAACCCTTTTATACAATAATGAGTGATATTAGCCACCAACTCCACATTGTCGATATCAAACTCACCATCTTCCTTTCCCTCACTGAACACTTTACAGAAGAGTTCTATCTCTGCATCGTCAAAACTCTTGCGGACTTTTTCCACCATCCAGATATTACGGAAGAATTCTGCACGTAGATTTCCATTACGAACAACTGTCTCACGTATCATATTAAGATGGGTATATATCAACTCTACCACTTTGTCTTGCGGACGAATCTTACGGGCTGCCACTTCATCAAGTTTGTCAGATAAACGCTCCAACTCGCCCTCTATCACTGCATAGTAGATATCCTCCTTCGACTTAAAATAGGTATAAAGCGTACGTCGACCTTTCCCTGATGCCAGGGCAATATCATTCATCGTCGTATTCTCCATTCCATTCTTGGCAAATAACTGACGAGCCACATCCACCAACTTCTGTCTGGTCTTTGATATTGACATCTCTATAACCTCCTTTTAAAGCATTGCACATTATTTATGCAGTGTGCAAAATTAGAAAATACTTTCCGAACTGCCAAATAATTTCGCCAAAATCACTCAAAAGCAGCCATAAATACAAAAAAATGTGGCAAACATTTGGTCTTTACAGAAAATAATCGTACCTTTGCATCCGCTTAGAAGAAAATCGCGGAGTGGAGCAGTTGGTAGCTCGCCAGGCTCATAACCTGGAGGTCGCATGTTCGAGTCCTGCCTCCGCAACTACAGCAGCCCTTTCCGGGCTGCTTTTTTGTTGCGACAACTAAAAAGAGACGTTATCCATTACTGGACAACGTCTCTCTTTTTTGTTTTAGAATAATCTTACTTCATGTGACGCATCACCTTCTCGTAATAACGCTGTGTCGCACGCTTTGAATAATGAGGACCTCCATTCCATGAACGAATGGCATGTTCAACATCATTGGCACGATTGTAGACCGACTGCAAGAGAAGAAACATCTCTTTCGACTTCTGAACGTCGAAACGGTCGTTTAAGGTGTAGCGCTTCTTGCTCTTTTTCTCCTGTAAGATGAGATTGCACTGCTTCACACAGATCGGAGTAATCTGCATTGCTCCACAGGAATTCCCACTTACGGCACGGGGATTACCCCCACTTTCAACCTGAATAATCGCATTCATTACAGGATTCCAGTCAAAAGAGCCTTCTTTTCCATTTGTTCCAGCCAAAGCCTCTACGGAACATGCCATCAAAATGGCTACTCCAATAACTACTTTTCTAACAACCTTTATCATAACTTTCACTTTTAAGTATGACCGTCTCACCACGAGACATTCAATCGCCACACTATTGTTATCGCGCACAAAATTACGACTATTTGACGGACTGACCAAACATTATTCAAAAACATAACATTGATTATCAATTAATTAACATAAATCAAGAGACTACTTCTGAGCATAAAGAAGAAAAATATCATTTTTATTTGGTCATTTCAATTGATTTTCGTAACTTTGCCACTGAATACTGAACCAACTATTCAGATTCAACTGTCATTGTAACTAATAACAAAACAACAATGGAAAAAGTTCTAAAATGTGCATTCCTATGCATGTCCTCGTTGGCTCTAGGAGCCTGCGAGAAGGAGATTATCAGTGATGACATCACAACTGATAACTCGGTGAGTATCACAACCCGTTCTGCAAATGCAGAGGAAACAGTCAGTTTCCCTATTGTCGTCTATGCGTTTGATCAGGAAAGCAAGGGGTGTGTAGACTACAAGATGCTTCCTGACAAAGAGACACCTCTTGTATTTAATCTACCTTATGGTACCTATGCGTTCTATGCCATCGGCGGAATAGACGACGAACGATACAGTCTACCAGCAGAAGACCATTTGACAGAGAAATCAGAAATCGTCTTAAAAGAAGGAATGGAGCATGCTGACTTGATGACTGCGCAACAAACGCTCAAACTACAAAAGAATGACGACAAAGAACTCACACTACACATGGAAAGACAGGTTATCGAACTAACCAGTGTGACGCTGTCCCAGATTCCAGACAACATCACCAGTGTCAACATTTCATTGACTCCGTGCTATAAGAGTATTACTATTGACGGAGCGTTAGGTACACTATGGGAGCACAAGTACTCTCTCACCAACGAAGGCGAAGGCGTATGGAGCCTCTCTACACCAACGATGCTACTACTCTCCCCGGAATCACCGATAATTACCATCAGCATGGAGGACGACAACAACATGGTCAAGGAATATTCCTACCAATGTACTGATGAGTTGAAGAAGAACCACCAGATTCGTATTAATGCTACCTATCAAGAGAATAATACGATGAAAATCACTGGACAGATCCTTGGTGATACCTGGTCTGGTTCAAACGACATCATATTCAATTTCGGAGAAGACAACATCAATATAGTGAATGCCGAAGATATCATCAACGAGGAGACACCGGCTAAGGGATCCGCCTATAACGGTTGCTATGTCATGGATGTCATCCCACAAGATCATTATAACGAGGTATTAGTAGTATACAAAGAAGTACTTCTCCTCGCTGATTACAATATCATCCCTACAGAAGAGGAGTCTAAAGTAATCGACAAAATAACAGAGGTCCTCAGCAACCTGTCTGTTAATAATATTCTCGGATGGCGACTTCCTAACGAAAATGAAGCCAAAATGATTATCAGTAACAGGGACGCATTAGCACCATACAACATCAATATTGATCTCAATAACTTCTATTATCTAAAAGATAGTTCGCTGAAAGCATTCAACAAGAACGGTCTTCTTAATAACACTTCCTACACCAAAGGGAAGTATATGCTACCAATCATAACACTCAAATTTAAGAAATAACCTCTTCACATAAATAAAAGAGACCCGGGACAGCAATGCCCCGGGCCTCTTTTCTGTCCCTATGTCATTTGATTATTCCTTATAATTGATACATTTCCTGTCTTATATCTTACTTCTCTTTCATGCTATCGAAGTCCTGTTTCATCTTCAAGCCCCTCTCGCCTGCAACCAATAGGCTCAGTTCTTTCGTCATGTCTTTCCAAGGAAACAGTTTCAGTGATTTTTGGTTATTAAAAGAATGGTACTCCAAGGTATAGATAAGTGTTTTGGTTTGTCCATTGGCAGTAAGGGTCAATTGGTCTTTATCAAATTTGTATTGGTAATGCTCTTCC
>JAFTFG010000029.1 GCA_017449675.1 Prevotella sp. | reverse complement strand
TCACAGAGGATGATATCCTTCTGGCGCACGCCACCGTCACAGACCATTGATCGCACCAGTGCCAATGTGACAAAGGGTGACGAATTGAGTTCAATGGTGTCGTGATGTGTGATAGCATTGTTCATATTCAGTTTCACGGCTATCGTCTCACCTTTCTTATAGCCTCTGCTACCTCGCCCGTGAGTCTTGTTGAAATAACGGAACAAAGCCTGCCAGGCTTTCTTAGGCGTGGATTCACCCGTCAACTGCACGACCGCCTCGCGGATCATGGCATCGGCCTTTGCCTGGTCGTTCCAACGATCCTCCACCCAGAGGCCCGTCCTGCCGTCCCATTTTGCTACACCGGGACTATGCACCCACGCCACACGGCCAGGATGAATGCCACGGCCAACGCCTATCGGCTCATTGGGACCGACGAAGAGTTTGGGGAACTGTGGATTGAACTCGCCAAAGAACAGACGATCGCGGTTGACAGCCTCATCAAGCAACTGGATAGTCGTTGACGGGCCGAGGTCAGGATCCTTCCACGCCTTGAGTTGCCACACAACCTTACCCTCCTTGTCAATCTCTACGGCCTGAACGGGCGCATTGACGGTATCCATCGGAGTCTTGTTCCATTCGTTGTACCAATTATTAATAATGTGATGACCGTTTTTCAGTCGGACGGTCTTCTGGGGCTGGGTAATGCCGTAGTCGGTGGTGTTCGTCTCCCATACCGTTTCACCCATACGGGTGATCTCCTGTATCTTTCCCTTCCGTCCTGTGATCAGCAGATTACCCTTCGGCAACTCCTGAACAGACCAGGGCAGGAACCCTGACCAACGGTCCACCTCACGGCCCTCGCAGTTGTATTCGTGGATACAGCCCAGTGCCATGTTGGCGATGAGTAGCGTGCCCCGAGAGGTGAGGCGGGCATTGCGGAACTGTCCGTGAACCGATCCTTTTTCAGAGATGGGCAGTTCAAACTCACGGACAATCCGCTTCGACGGGATTTCCATCACCACCGCCTTGGCAGGTTTCCCGTTCTGTACAAATACCACATGTGTCTGGCCTATCGGCTGAACGGTATGGATCTCCGTACCCTCGGGTGCCGCATAGTTCCAGACGAAGGCACCTGTCTCGTCGAGTTCGGCAATGCCATATTGATGGGCCATCAGTATATGCCCGTCAGTCATCAGGATGGCATCGCTGATCTCCCCTCGTAAGTGCTCAGATTCTGGCCGAAGGGCATTGTCATAAACCCAACAAACCTGACCATCCTTCACCTTGAACATCCGCATCCTTTTACTCTGGCCTGCATAGAAGAAGTTATGACGGGCCAATACGGAATCCACTTCCTGAGCAAGAAGCATCTGGGAGAGTCCCAGCATCACGAAAAACAAAACGATTCTCTTCATATTCTATAATTTTGGGTACAAAGGTAAGACATAATTCAGGGAAAACTGCTGAAAAAAGAAACACATTATAGGATTATCGTAACATTTTCTCCAAAAACAGAGCCGATTCTCAATTATTTTTTGTTATTTTGCATACAGAAACCACAACAAGATATGAATATACCCGTAGATAAACTCCATTTGTTTACCCTTAACGTTGGGTGTTGTTATCACGACGGGGACTGGAACTGGAAAAATGTGCGAAGTCCTTTTTCCCGCCTCTATTATGTAACTGAAGGCAGAGCACAGATAGAACTGCCATCAGGCACATACGACCTGACACCCCGTCATCTTTACTTCATCCCAGCCTATACCAAGCACAATTGTATCTGCAACTCGCTGTTTACACATTATTATATACATATCTTCGAGGACATGCAGAACGAGACTGCCATTCTCGGAGACTTTAACATGCCTGTAGAAGTTGAGGCTCAAGAGGATGACCTGAGACTCATCAAACGACTTTGCGAGATTAACCCATTCCTGAAGATACCAGCGTCCAATCCTGACGTCTACGACAATCATCATATGTTGATAGAGAACTATCAAAAGAACCTGCTGCGACCATTCTGTGACAAAGTGGAATCAAGGGGCATTATCTTTATCCTATTGTCGCACTTCCTGCGATATGCCCAGCCTAAGGCATCGGTAAAGGACGACCGGATTCATCAGGCTATTGCCTTTATCCGGGCCAATATCAACAATAGAATTGACATCGACCAACTTGCCGACAAGGCCTGTATGTCGAAAGGGCATTTCTTTCGGATGTTCAAGGAAGAGACTGGCGACACCCCGACCAATTATATTATTCGACGGAAAATGGAAAAGGCCGAACTGTTGTTAGTCACTACTGACAACCCAGTCAAGACCATTGCCGACTCATTGGGCTATGAAGATTACTCCTATTTTAACCGTATCTTCAAGAAGTCTACGGGTGTGACACCCCAGCAGTATCGGGAGAAGCATTAACGATGCCATACGATTCAATCTGATGAAATACGATACTAATATTAATAACTAATGAAAAAAGTTTTAACCTCCCTGATAGGCTTGATAGCCGTTCTGGCTATTCATGCCGCGGATTTCCCAATAGTGACTGACCAAGAACAGAGTGGCTACTTTCCGTTGATGACACCCAGCGCATC
>JAFTFG010000003.1 GCA_017449675.1 Prevotella sp. | reverse complement strand
GACTCCCTCCATCATATTCTTTATGAACGTCTCATGATCAATCTCGCTTCCCACCCATGTGTCGATGGCGTTGATTGTCATCTCATACTTCTCCTGTGCAGATACAGTTAAACTTAATAACATTGCAACTGCAAAAAACTTGATTCTTTTCATCTTCTTTCAGTTTTAATTATTCTATGTTATATATTGCGAAGATATAATTTTTTTTTAATTATACAAGTAGATTATCTTTTTTTAACAGATAACCTACCGATTTCTCAATATACAAATATTATTGTTACATGATAACTATTCTTCTGGCATTACTTCTCCATCAAAGATAAACTCTTCCCATAATAAACTACTATACGTAGCAACTACAAAACATGCGTACAATGCCCTTTTTTCGTATAGTTCCAAAACATTGTTTGATTCTACTATATTGATATATGTGTTTGTTAGGTCAAGAACATCACTATATGAATTACAATACATGATTTCATCTAGAAATAGCATTCCAATTTGTTTTGATATATTGTTGGTACATGGTATGCTATCAAGCAAGGAAGAATAGTCCATAGTGTACATGGAGAGATTGTCGTCTACATTATCTCCAAAGTTATAATATTGAGTGGAAAAATCTTCTGCTCCAAATAGGTTGTCTATTTCCGAATCAGGATCTAGTTCTGGGATGTCAATTGGATATGACAAACTCTTTCTGGGACCAGGGTGCATTGGCATTAGACTCTTTTTTATTATTCCATTATGGTACATTCCTATTGACAGGATATCCTCACTATTAGTAGGAAGTTCCAAGTCTTCGATCTCATCAATATCAAATGTCATCATTATAGAATCTTTAGTATGTTGCTCTTCATCTTTAAAAAAGCGATATGCATCAAGATATGTAGTTGAAGTTGTAGGCCATTCAATTATTGCACAATCTCCTGTGTTTTTTGCAACTTTCTTTGATGCACTTTGTGATGCGGCACTTACATATATCTGAAACTCTCGTTTATATTCATCTGAATTCATATGCGATTGTATCTGAGAATATGTCATTCCTTTTTGTTCACAATCTGATACAGTTTGATACGCTTTTTCTAAGCCAGCAGCCAATGCGGCAGCGGCATCTGCTTGTTCCACATGGTTTTTCTTAGAATTAGAACCTCCACTTCTTAAAAAATTGGCTCTCAACTCATCGTTAAAACCCTGTGAAAGAGAATTGGTCAATTTGTTATTTTCAAGTGTTATTCCTTCTTTAGTACACGATGAAGCAAAGAAAGACAAGATTGTTAAAAATGTAATTGTTGCTTTTTTCATAAGATTTGTTTTTTATGTAAATTAGTCTTTGGTAAATATTATAAATTAATCCAGCCAGTAAATCTCCAGTTGCCCATGAGCAGTTCTATCTCATAGTCACCAGAGAGGGTTGATGGTAATACGACTTGCGTCAAGGTAGAATACACAGTGGTTGAAAAGACGACATCATCATCCTCATCCTTGATATTAACAACATATTCAGGATGATTGCTTCCAAAAAGAAGGGTGTAGTCTTCCAAATAAATAGTAGGCGGCTGCATTGGTGCCATTGGCCTAATTCCTTGTCCATGTTCTGGGTCAATGACTTCTGTAGACAAATCAATGGGAGAACCGTCTCTCATAGCATAAGAAACAAGAGAGAATGTAAGCAAGCAAAATACAATATAAAACTTTTTCATATTGATAATAATTTTGTTTGTTTTAAGTATCTTGTGGCAAAATTATTATCAATACATTTCTTAACAAAATAAAATGATTACACTTTTTACACAACAGGTCAATTTACATCTCTTTTTTGTGGTTTTCTTTAATCTTACGAAGATTGTCATCTAGCGTTTGAGCACCTTTTGCCTTAAATAACTTCAAATTGATATTTCCACGGATATTTGTAATTCGTTGGGAGGACAAGTCTAATAAGACAGCCATTTCAGAAGGTATAAATCTCAGTTTACTCAGAATACATACAAAAACCTCTTTGTCAGTTATATTTGCAGGATGCGTAATCTGTTGATAGAAGTCCGGAAGATGATTTTCAATTACCTGCCTTAGGTCTTCCCATTCAGCATTGGAGGCTTTACGACCTCTACTTGCCAGTTGATGGAGATGGTTTACAATATTACTGTCCAATAAGGCCTGCTCTACATCCCACGCATCTGGGCTGGTATTGTCGTTTTGATAGAAAGTCAATACTTTTTGTAGGTGTGCCATTTCTTTCTCCTTTTCTTCTTGAAAAAGATCAAAGCCGCTTTTCAGCAGGCCCATCTCATCCTTTAACTTGTTATAGTGGGAAAGGACTTCTGAGTATTGGGTGTTGATAGCCACAATCTTTTTCATCTTTTTCTCTTTCTGACGTTTGAAATACAAGAAAAGGAGATATATGGCAAAGCCCGCTATTATTATAATAAGGTAAAGCGTTTGTCTCAAATGCTCGGCCTCTTTTGCCTTTATAGCCGCAAGGCGTTGATTTTCACTGTAGTCATACAGTGCCTGCATTTTGACAATCTCTTGTGAAGAACTTTTCAGGCTTACAGAGTCATTGGCTTGAGCAAATAGAAATGCATATTTCATGACAGAGTCTGCTACTCCTATTGCCCTATAGACTCTTGCTAATCCCTCATAGGCTGCCTGCAAATTCTCCATCTTGGGGAAATGGGTCAATTGTCTGTAGTAATGTAATGCAGAATCGTTGTACCCCAGTCCCTCATAGTATACGCCTTTATAGTAATAGTAGAATTCATGTCCTTGAGAGATATCTCCATCTTTAAACAATCCTGACTCTTGTTCAAATATGGTCATTGCTCTTTTGGCCTCTTCATACCTTTTCTGCCGAATATAAATATCTATTGAAATAGGCAGAATACCGGCTGCCAGATCTTTGCGTCCTATTTTTATGTAATCATTTACTGCGGTCTGGTTTATCAGAAGCGCAGAATCCATCTTGTCCATCATGTGATAAGGACTGGCCATATAAGCATAATAATTGATTGCAGCGATGGTATCTCTAGCCTTTAAAGCCCAATAATAAGCCATCCTTTCTGCCTCTATATCCAGTTGGGGAGATCTCTGCTCGTTAAACAGTGATGATATCTGTCCATAAATACGGCTTAATGTCCGTATATCTTTCAAATTTGTTGTATCTGCAAATTCTATGGCTTTCCTATAATATTTCAAGGCAACGGGGGAGTTTCCTCGATCTCTTTGGACGCACCCTGCCATATAGTTTGCCATCATTATATCTTCTTGGTTGCCATGTAACTCGTAATACTCCAGGACAGTATCCATAACTGTAATGGAATCTAATGGCACATAGGCCTTATTCATTGCCTGTGTCCTCAGCAGTTCATACTTCATCCTATATTTCTTCGACAAATCCTCCTTTTGAACCTCATCTAACAACAACATTGCAGAATCAGGATAGCCATCTTCTATCAGTTCGCCAACATTAGAAAGGAACCGTTCTGCCTCATGATCCACAGAGCATGAGAGTTGAAGGAATAGGATTATCAGTATGTACAACAGTCGCTTCATCGATTGCAAAGTTACGAAAAAAACGAGTAAAGAACCAAATTTATTTGAGTTCTTTCGAGTGCCGAGTCAGTTCGGCGGAGCCAAAGATACGAAAATAGAATGAGAAAAAACAAATTTATCCCCACTTATTCAGTACACTACACGCCTACTACAGATTTTTAATCCTCTGCAACATCTGCCATTCTGCAACACTTCTTGAAAGTCAGGCGTTTACGTGTTGCAGATGGGTTGCAGATTGTAGGATAAGGGGCTAAAATGGGGGCAAAAGGGCTAAAAAATCGATATTTCGATATATCGAGATAACGATATAACGACCTGCGATATCTCGAGATAACGATATAACGACCTGCGATATCTCGACTTCCCGCTCGAAGCCACAGGGTTCGGCCCTTGGAGGTGCCGCCTTCGAGGGCTGGAGGTGCCGCCTCCCGGGTTGTTCCCCTATGGGGAACACTTTGTTCCGTACCGGGGGATAAGTTGTTCCGTACGGGGGAACAAATTGTTCCACTATCTGTTTACAACCTTAAAGTGCCATCCCTTTCAAACGTACCTATATCTAAGACAACTCATTCCAATACCTGGAGTGATCACGGCAAAAAAAGGTCAGATAGACTGTCTATGCGTCGATATTCGCATAAGTGGCATTCTTCTCGATGAACTCACGGCGCGGCTCTACGTCATCGCCCATCAGCATAGAGAAGATTTCGTCGGCCTCTGCGGCATTCTCGATGGTCACCTGCTTCAGCAGACGGTTCTCCGGGTTCATGGTGGTCTCCCAGAGTTGTTCCGGGTTCATCTCACCAAGACCTTTGTAACGCTGGGTGTGCAGTGCTTTATCATCGTCACGGCCATCCACATACTTGTCGATGAAAGCCTGACGCTGCTGCTCCGTATAGCAGTATTCTGAGAATTTCTTATACGTGCACTTATAGAGCGGTGGTGTGGCGATATAGAGGTGGCCACCCTGGATGACCTGTGGCATGAAGCGATAGAAGAGTGTCATGATGAGGGTGTCGATGTGAGAGCCATCGACATCGGCGTCGGTCATGATGATGATCTTGTCATAGCGCAGTTTCTCGATGTTCGCCTCACGGTCGCCTTCGCCCTCAACCCCAAAGCGTACGCCGATCGACTGGATGATATTCATCACCGACTCGGCCTCGAAGACACGGTGCCACTGTACCTTCTCCACGTTCAGGATCTTACCGCGCAAGGGGAGGATAGCCTGGAAGTGACGGTCACGGCCCTGTTTGGCGGAGCCACCTGCGGAGTCACCCTCTACGAGGAAGATCTCACAGTCTTTTGGGTCTTTATTAGAGCAGTCGGCGAGTTTACCAGGCAGACCGCCGCCCGTCATCGGGTTCTTGCGCTGTACGCTCTCACGGGCCTTACGGGCAGCGATACGGGCGGTAGCGGCAAGTACTACCTTGTCGCAGATGAGTCTCGCCTCTTTCGGGTGCTCCTCCAGATAGTTGCTCAGTGCCTCGCCGACAGCCTGCTGTACGGCACCGGCGACCTCGGAGTTACCCAGTTTCGTCTTGGTCTGTCCCTCGAACTGCGGTTCTGCCACCTTGATGGAGATGACGGCGGAGAGACCCTCACGGAAGTCCTCACCGGCAATCTCAATCTTTGCCTTCTCGATCTGCTTGGAGATCTGGGGATCGGCATCAGCGTATTTCTTCAGCGTACGGGTGAGTGCCATACGGAAACCCACCAGATGGGTACCACCCTCGATGGTGTTGATATTATTGACGTAGGAGTGGATATTCTCCGTATAGTCGGTATTGTACATCACAGCGACCTCAATGGGTACTCCCTGCTTCTCCGTCTTCAGATAGATGACATCGTCGAAGAGGTGGGTACGATGGCGGTCGACATAGCGCACGAACTCTTTCAGACCGTCCTTGGCATGGAAGACCTCCTCTTTCAGTTTGCCTTCCTCATCAGGGCGCATATCACGCAGTGTGATGGTGATACCTGCGTTCAGGTAGGCCAGTTCACGCATACGGCGGGCGATGATGTCGTATTTGTATTCGGTCGTCGTGAAGATACTGCCGTCGGGCCAGAACTGCTGACGGGTACCTGTCTTGTCGGTATCACCCACGATCTTCACGTCGTAGAGCGGTTTTCCCTTCTCGTATTCCTGTTGGTAGATATGTCCGTTGCGGAATACCTGTGACAGCATATGGGTGGAGAGTGCGTTGACACAACTGACACCCACACCGTGCAGACCGCCGGATACTTTATAGGAGCCCTTGTCGAACTTACCGCCGGCATGGAGCACGGTCATGACGACCTCCAGGGCCGACTTGTGCATCTTCTCATGCTCGTCGACAGGGATACCACGACCATTATCTAATACTGTGATGGAATTGTCCTCGTTGATGGTTACCTCGATATGAGTACAGTAACCGGCCATCGCCTCGTCGATAGAGTTATCAACGGTCTCGTTGACCAAATGATGCAAGCCCTTCTCACTGATGTCACCGATATACATAGCGGGGCGTTTACGCACTGCTTCCAGTCCCTCGAGTACTTGGATGTTACTCGCGGAATAATTGTTTTCTTTGTTCAGTTCTTCTGCCATTGTTTAAAATAGTCCTTATATGGTTGCAAAAGTACAAAAAAAAAGCCAGATAAACAAAGTTTATCTGACCTTTTTATGCTTTTTGACTATTTTAAAGTTTGTTGATGTGCTGACTCAGGCTTGACTTGATATTGGCAGCCTTGTTCTTGTGGATGATATTGGTCTTGGTCAACTTGTCCAACATCTTCTGAACACTGGGATAGAGTTTCTCAGCCTCTTCCTTGTTAGTCATTGCACGTAACTTGCGAACAGCATTACGCATGGTTTTGGCGTAATAGTGGTTGTGCTCGGCTTTTTTCTTGTCCTGACGAATTCTCTTCAGGGATGACTTGTGATTTGCCATTTTTTTCTTTTAATTTTGATGATTAATATAAAGCTTATGGGTCTTGCGTCTCTCAGGACTGCCCTGGGCGGGTTGTGAACCCTCCGCCACCGTTCCTCCTGCGAGTAGCACTTGGCTGTGCAGATGGCGGATTTAATGTAGTCCCTAGGAGAGTCGAACTCCTCTTTAGAGAATGAAAATCTCTCGTCCTAACCGATAGACGAAGGGACCATCGCCTTTTTTAGCGGGTGCAAAGTTACATCAATTATTTTGTCCCACAAAATTTTCTTTGGGAAAAATGCGTTTTTTCCACTTTTTTTGTGTAAATTCGCACCAATGTTAGAGAAAACAGCGGCCATAGTACTGCATACGTTGAAATATGGTGAGTCGAAAATCATCGTGGATATGTTCACCAGGGAGGCAGGTAGACTTGCCTTCATCGTGAGTGTCTCCAAGTCTGCCAAGGGACGACTTAAAAAGCAGTATTTCCAGCCGATGATGCTGTTGGAGATCGAGAGTGACCTGCGTCCGCGAGTCCAGTTGCAAAAACTCTCGGATGTCCGACTACTGTCTCCCTATGTCTCTATACCCTCCTCTCCCGAGAAGTTGGCTATCTCCCTGTTTACGGCAGAGTTTCTCTATCATGCCCTGCGTTCTGAGCAGCGTAACGAGCCATTGTTCGACTATATTGCCGACTCTTTTCAGTGGTTGGATGCTGCCAAGGCAGGATATGCCAATTTCCATCTGACGTTCCTGATGCGCCTCTCGCTGTTCCTGGGTTTCTATCCTAATTTGGAGGAGGAAGAAAGCACGTCTCTCATGTTCGACTTACGAGAAGGGCGGTTCTGTCGGATGGCCCCGTTGCATCCTGACTTTCTCCAACCTGCGGAGGCCCGTCTTGTCCGTCTGCTGATGCGTATGGATTTCCCTACGATGCATCTTTTCCAACTCTCACGTCAGGATCGTCATCGTATCATGGAGGTGTTGTTGCACTATTACAAACAACACCTGCCAGACTTCCCGGAGATGAGAAGCCTGGCAGTATTGAATCAGTTATGGGATTAGTCTTTATCCTTTCGTTATCGGCTTACGAGAAGACGATTGTGCCCTGGATCGGTTCCTGTGGTGTCTCATTCTGTTGCTGAGGCTCATCACCCGTAGCCTGATGGTAGATACTGTCTAGTATCTCACGGGTACGTTTGTAGGTCGGTGTCTGTTCAACAGCAGAGATGACATCGTCATTGTCGAGGTCGTCAGGACGGAACAGATAGATATGCGGACGCCGCTTGTAGCGCTTGGTGGAACCCTCGGAGCCATAGTAGCGGTTACGACGGTCCTGACGCTCTGCCTCACGTTCCTGTCGCTCGGCCAGACGGGTAGCCTCCTCCTGAGTATGTCTCTTCAGGTGCCCGTTCATGCCGTCTACGTTCTCGATGCCGAAACCAGTGGCCAGGATGGTCACTTTGACCTTCTTGCCCAACTCCGGATCCGTAGCGAGACCCCATTTGATCTCAAAGTCACCGAACTTCGCCATGAACTCGTTGACATCATTCATCTCCTCCATCATCAGGGAGTCCTTACCGTCCTTATTACCGGCAAAGGAGATGCTCAGCAGGATCTTCTTGGAGTTGAAGACATCATTATCGTTGAGCAGGGGAGAGTTGAGCGCATCGTCAATGGCTTTCCTCACACGGCCCTCTCCTTCACCATAGCCCGTCGACATGATGGCTACACCGCCGTCTTTCAGGACTGTCTTTACATCATTGAAGTCAAGGTTGATGAGTCCGTGTACGGTGATAATCTCTGCGATCGACTTAGCGGCTACCGACAGGGTATCGTCGGCTTTTCCAAAGGCATCGAGTACCGACAGGTCGGGATAGATCTCACGCAGGCGTTCGTTATTAATCACCAGAAGAGCATCAACATGTTTAGACATCTCCTCTACGCCATCCAGTGCCTGGTCGATCTTACGGTCACCCTCGAAGCGGAAGGGAATGGTGACAATACCTACCGTCAGGATGCCCATCTCCTTAGAGACACGTGCAATGACAGGGGCCGCACCTGTTCCGGTACCGCCGCCCATACCTGCTGTGATGAAGGCCATACGTGTACCGTCACTCAGCATCTGTTTGATATCCTCGATACTCTCCTCGGCGGCAGCACGTGCCTTCTCGGGCTTGTTACCAGCACCCAGTCCTTCCTTACCCAGTTGCAGATGCACAGGGACGGGAGAGTCGTTCAGTGCTTGGTTATCTGTATTACAGAGCACGAAGGTCACGTCGTGGATGCCTTCACGATACATGTGGTTGACGGCATTGCCGCCACCGCCACCGACACCAATCACCTTGATGATGCTGTTCTCTTTTTCGGGTGCACCGAAATCCAGTAATACATTGTCCATATCTTCTTTCTTTTTTATTCTTCTTCAACTATTTTCTTACCAAAATCTTTCAACCAGCGTCCCATCTTGCTGAAGGCACTGTTCTGCTTGCGACGCTCAGCCTCTATACGGGCTTCCTCCTCGGCTTTCTCACGAGCGATACGGGCTTCCTCCTCCCGCTTCTGTCGTGCCTCTTCCTCGGCACGGCGGATCTCATCTGCTGTACGGACGACACCTGCGGGGGTCTCTACAGCCTGACGAGCCTTGCGCTGGTCCAGAGGACTCTCTGTCTGTTGCTGTTGTTTGAAGAGGTCGCCATTGGGGTCAATCTCCTGTCCGGCACAGTTGATGTCGCCTTTGGCAAGGAGTCCCAATACCGTATTCAACTGTCCGTCACGAGCGTTGATCTCAGGTAGGTTAGAGACAATGGTCTGGGTGACGAACTTAGAGGTGCGTATCTTGTCGATATGTGTATAGTTGGCAAAAGCCTTCTCGATATCCTTCATATTAGCACCGCCACCTGTCAGGATGATACCGCCTAACAGTTTGTCGCACAGTTCCTCAGGAACCTGGTACCATACGTTGGCAATGATCTCCTCCAAACGACCCTCGACAATCTCTACGAACTTGCGGCACTCTACCTGACGGTCTTGGTCGATAGAGTATTTCATGTTGTTGTCGATATCATTGTTCTCCGTATATGCGGAGGCATACTTCAGTTTCATCTTCTCCGCATCATGCTCTTCCATCTGCAAGGAGGCGATATCCTTGGTGATATTATTACCACCCAACGGAATCACGGCCAGATGGCGCAGTACATTCTTGGAATAGACACTGACGGTAGTGGTGTCTGCTCCCATATCGACGAGGGCGCATCCGGAACGTTTCTCCGTCTCCGTCAGAACACTGTCGGCCAGGGCCAGTGGAGCGAGATACATCTCTGCCACATTGATATTGGCAGCCTCAAAGCACATGTTGAGATTCTTGTAGAAGGCCTTACGTTGCAGGATATTGAGGAAGTTACCTTCGATATGTCCACACTGTATACCCACAGGATCCAACTGGTATTGTGAGTCGACCTTATACTCCTGGACGGCGGCATCGAGAATCTCCTGGTCAGGATATTTCATGTTACGGTTCGCATCCATCAGTTCGATGACCATATCCTGTGTGACTACCGTATCTGCCGGCAGTTCCTTGGAGATGATATTGCGGACGGAGCGGATGGACTGGCCTCCCACGCCGACATATACTTGTGTAATAGTTGTCTTGAGTTGTTTCTCCAGTTTATTGACAATAGAAGCCAGACATTGGGCAGTCTTGTCGATATTGTACACATACCCCTTGCGGATGAATGAGGAAGACTCTTCCTTCACGATGGCCAGCACTTGGATACTGCCGTCCAGGTTCTTCTTTCCTGCGATACCTGTCATCTTGGATGACCCCAGTTCGATAGCAACGATAAATTCTTTTGGCATCTTATGATCTATGTTTTACTTTTGTTCTTTTTCTTACAGATAATCTGGTTGTCAAACTCCAGACTGATATAGTCGTATTTGTTCCATCCTGCCACACTCAGTCCGTAGCGGTAGAATTTCTCCAGGCGGTCAAGTTGTTGCCTGAGATTGGCGGCAGTACCCAGATAGACGATATGGTCACCGATGCGAGGTACCATCTCCACCGTCCCGTCGTCCAGGATATTCAGTTGCTCTATCTGGCTCTGCCAGAACTCGTCCTGTACGATTATCTTCCCGATACGGGAGAGCCGTTTCTGGGCATAGGGGCGGGTGATACTCCCTGTGGCTACCAACAGATTACTGGTATATCTGGTATTAGGCATGATCTCGCCGTGCGCATCGACATAATAATCGTCGCCATTCGCAGCCTTGACACGGACGACGGGCAGGCGCTGGGTGAGACTAACCTTCACATGACCTCCTTGAGTCTTGTAACATTCCACAGTCTCCACAAAGGGGTTCTGACGGATCGTCTCCTCAATCTTGCGGATGTCGATCTGCTTCATGGGTTGCCCCTGAGGATATATCTTCGCACGCTGTAGTTGTTCCTTGATCTCGTTGCCTCCCAGGAATCCGTCAACCATCCCGTCTTCGATCGTCACATCCACCTGGGTGCATACTGATTGCTGGTCATCAGGCTTGTTGAAGGCGGTGATGGCCAGAAGCAGATAGCATGCCAGTGCGATATCTGCAATGATGATGGCTGATTTCTTCCAAAGCGGACTCATAGTCTTTTCTTCAGGATTTCTGCAATTTGTGGTACTTGGTTGTCTAAGTCGCCTGCCCCCAAGACAAGGAGAACGTCAAAGTCGCGCTCCTTGACCATGTCGAGGACATCCTCCTTACGGATGATCTGTCGTTGGATACCGGGCCGCAGGTTATTATAGATCAGTTCGGACGTGACCCCCTCGATGGGTTGCTCTCGTGCCGGATAGATCTCTGTGAGGATCACCTCGTCAAGCATACTCAGTGCCTCTGCAAAGTCTTTGTAGAAGTCACGGGTACGTGTATACAGATGTGGCTGGAAGATAGCGGTGATCTTCCTGTCACGGTACAGTTCACGGATACTTCTCACACTCTGAAAGATCTCTTTGGGGTGATGGGCGTAATCACTGAGGAATACGAGGCGGTCGGTCTTGATCTTGAAGTCGAAACGACGGTCGACACCTCCAAAGGTCTTCATACCCTGACGCAACTCATCGGCTGTGCAACCGGCTAACTGGGCCATTGCCATGGCTGCTATACCGTTCTCGATATTGATGGGTATAGGCTGTCCCAGTTCTATATGGTTGACACGCTCGATGGGAGAGATGAAGTCAAACGATATCTCACCGTTCTCGATGAGTATGTTCTCTGCATGAAAATCACCCTCAGTCAGGGAATAGTCATAACGTCGCACCCCTTCCTGAAGATGGTCTTTCATCTCCAGTCCGCGATGGATGATCAGAGCACCGCCGGGCTGTATGAGTTCGCTATAATGGCGGAAACTCTCCAGATAAGCCTCCTTGGTACCATAGATGTCGAGGTGGTCCGGGTCTGTAGAGGTGATGACACTCATCCAAGGACTGAGCCAGTGGAACGAACGGTCAAACTCGTCGGCTTCGATGACCACGTAATCGGAATCAGATAAGATATAGTTGGTGCCATAGTTCTTGGAAATACCTCCCAGGAAAGCATTACAGTCAAGATGACTCTGATGCATGATATGGGCGCACATCGTAGAAGTCGTGGTCTTACCATGTGTACCAGCCACGCAGAGTCCTTTGTGTTGGCGGGTCAGTGTTCCTAATACCTGAGCACGTTTCTGTATCTCGAAACCCTGCTGTTGGAAATACCGTAACTCCTGATGGTCAGAGGGGATGGCAGGAGTATAGATGATCAGACAGGAGTCTGCCTGTCGGCAGGCCTCCGGAATCTTGTCTATATTCTCCTCATAGTGAATCAGCATTCCCTCTTTTTCCAACTGACGGGTCAGGTCACTGGGTGTCTTGTCATATCCTGCGACAACCAGTCCTCGACCGAGGAAATAGCGGGCAATAGCACTCATGCCAATTCCTCCGGCACCAATGAAATATACTGCTTTAATATCCTTCATTTCCATTGCTTGCTAATCTAATCACCTCTTTCGCTATTATCTCTGCAGAATCAGGCAGTGCCAACTTGAGGATGTGTTCTTTTAATGATGCCAACTTAGTCTCGTCCTTGACGGTATCGATAGCCATCGATACCAGTATCTTGGTGGCCTCACTATCCTTCACATAGATGGCGGCATCCACACTGACCAATGCCATGGCATTCTTGGTCTGATGGTCTTCTGCCACATTGGGGCTGGGTACCAGGATGACCGGTTTCCCTATCAGACAGAACTCAGAGATACTGCTGGCTCCCGCACGGCTGATAACAAGGTCGGCGGCTTTATAGGCTACTCCCATGTCACTGATAAAGTCTGTCACGATGAGATTCTCCGGTTGCCCGTCTGTCTTCAGTTTCTCCATGATTTGGGCATGGTAGTATTTCCCGGTCTGCCAGATAAACTGAACACCACTCTCACGAATCAGATCCAGATGCTGCATGACACTCTCGTTGATGGTGCGTGCCCCCAGACTGCCACCTACCAACAGGACGGTCTTCTTTTGCGGGTCTAATCCGAAGGAGCGTACGGCATCCTCTTGTGACGTGGTGGTCTCTAAAAGAGACTGGCGGACAGGATTACCGGTCTTGATAATCTTGTCGGCAGGGAAGAAACGCTCCATACCATCGTAGGCCACACAGATCCTCTCTGCTTTCTTGGCTAACAGTTTATTAGTGACCCCTGCATAGGAGTTCTGTTCTTGTATCAAGCAGGGAATACCCATCGCAGCCGCTTTGTTGAGGGTAGGGCCGCTGGCATAGCCGCCGACACCTACGGCAACCTGCGGGTGGAAATCCTTGATGATACGCTTTGCCATCCGCTGGCTCCTCCAGATTTTATACAGTACTTTGATGTTCTTGAGCAGGTTCTTACGATCGAAACCACAGATAGGTAATCCCTTGATCTCATAGCCTGCAGCAGGTACACGTTGCATCTCCATTCGCCCTAAGGCACCCACAAACAAGATACTGGCATCAGGTCGCAAGACCTTGATGGCATTGGCAATCGAAATAGCCGGGAAGATATGTCCACCCGTTCCGCCTCCGCTGATAATCACCCTTAAATCTTGACTCATACACCTTATTTATATATAATACCTTGCAAAATTACGAATTAAATTTCTTTTTGGCGAATGTTACTCCACTTTTTTTGTGTCATGAAGGTCATTCTTCATTTTCGCAGAACGGCTGATACTCAGAATGGCCCCTACGTAGGCGCAATTGATGATGGTTGAGGTACCGCCTTTGGATATCAGTGGCAACGGCTGTCCAGTCACTGGAGCCAGACCTACGGCCACCATCATGTTGAAGGCAGCCTGTATGACCAACAACAATGCCAGTCCCATGACGAGGAAGGCCGGGAAATTGTTCTCACATCGGCTGGCTATGCGAGCGGCACGATAGAGCAGGATGATATAGAGGAAGGCGACAAAAGCCGCTCCAAGAATACCCAGTTCCTCGATGACAATAGCGTAGATGAAGTCGGAAAATGCTTGTGAGAGGAAGTCACGCTCAACAGACTGGCCGGGGCCTTTGCCGATGATATTGCTTGACACAATGGCGATATTGGCGTGAGCCACTTGAGCGTCTTTGTCCAAGTCGTATTCCTGCGGGGTTACATCTTCCTTGCCAAACTTGAGGATTCTTCCTTTCCAGGTGTCTGCCCGGTGAAGCATCTTCTCCAACTTGTTCTTTTTCTTCGGCTGGTCGGTCTGCTCTGTCTTTGCCACTTCGTCCTGACTGTTGTCATGACCGACAACCATGACCATCGAGACGGCCAGGAAGACGAACAATCCCAGAATACCGATGAGTTTTCCCAGTTGTCTCATGGGAACCAGTCCGATGAACATCATGATAATCACCACCAGGAAGAGCAATGCTGCTGTTGAGAGGTTTTCCAGACCAATCAGGATACAGGTGGGTATGGTAATCCACAGAATCCATTTAAAGGCCTTCTTGTCCGCACCGTTCTCCCGTTGCATGGCACTGAGAATCTGTGCGGTGGCCAGGACGATCGTCCCTTTGGCGATTTCTGATGGTTGGAAGGTGAAACCTAATAGGGAGATGACACGGTTGGCACCATTGATGGTCTGACCGCCGATGAGTACCCATAGCAAGGTGAGCGCACTGATAAGTAATAGGAAGGGCGTCATCAGTTTAAAGAACCTACATGGGATATTCAAGGTGATGATAGCGACAAGCACACCGGCAATAATCGTGAAGGTGTGATAGGCGATGGGACCTACGTAGTTCTGGCTCTTGTAGGTCAGATTGCTGGAAGCAGAGAATACTTCCACGATACTGATCATACAGAGGAAGAAGAATACCATCCAGATACCCTTGTCGCCCTTGAAGATATTACCTATTTTTTTGTTCATCTTTCTAGTTGTTCTAGATGTTCTAGACAGTCTCAGGTAATCCTAGAGATTCCTGGCTATTTCCTTAAATTGTTCACCACGATCCTCCATATTCTTGAAGAGGTCGAAGGAGGCGCAGCAGGGGCTCAGGAGTACGGTCATACCGGGTTCTGCCATCTCATAGCATGCCTCCATGCATTCTTTCATGGAGTGGGTGTCACGTACGGGAATTCCCAGATGATCGAAATTGTCATGCAGTTTCTGATTGTCGGCACCCAGATAGACGAGTCCGGCACATTTCTCCTTCACCAACGGTTTGATGGGTTCATAGTCATTTCCTTTGTCTTTCCCTCCGATGATCAGGATCGTCTTGGTCTTCATCGATTCCAAGGCATACCAGCAGGCATCTACATTAGTGGCTTTTGAGTCGTTGATATACTGTACGCCACGTACGGTACATACCTTTTCCAGACGATGCTCCACACCGGGAAAGTCACTGAGTGACTTACGGATAATCTCTTTTTTGATACCTGCGATATTCGAGGCGATTCCTGCTGCCAGTGAATTGTAGATGTTATGTTTGCCGGTAAGACTGAGCGATTCCTGTTCCATGTTGAAGGGTTCCGGTTGCTCTATCTTGTATTGCCCTTCCTCCATATATCCGATACTGCCTTTTTCTTTCAGTTCGGAAAAAGGATATTGGATGGACAGGATATGGTATTTCTCCAGTTCTTTCTTGATGATGGGGTCATCATTCCAATAGATGAAGGCATCCTGTGGTGTCTGGTTCTGTATGATGCGCATTTTGGAGTCCACGTAATTCTGCATCTTGAAGTCGTAGCGATCCAGATGGTCGGGTGTGATGTTCAACAGAATGGCGATATTGGCACGGAAGTCATACATATTGTCTAACTGGAAGGAACTCAGTTCGATGATATAGTATTCGTGGGGATCCTCAGCAACCTGTAAGGCCAAGGAATTACCGATATTACCGGCAAGTCCGGCATCGTATCCTGCTTTCTTGAAGATATGATAGATGAGACTGGTTGTCGTCGTCTTTCCGTTAGATCCTGTGATACAGATCATTTTGGAGTCTGTGTAACGGCCGGCAAACTCGATCTCACTGATGATATGGATACCTTTCTCTTTGATCTTGACAATCATGGGTGCAGTATCAGGAATACCAGGACTCTTGATAATCTCATCCGCATTCAGTATCTTCTCTTCCGAATGCCTTCCCTCTTCCCATTCTATCTGGTGGTCATCCATCAGTTTCTTGTATTTCTCATTGATCTTCGACATGTCACTGACAAACACGTCGAAGTGCTGTTTCTTTGCCAAGACAGCGGCACCTGCACCGCTCTCTCCTGCTCCTAATATGACGATTCTGCTCATCTGATTTTCAATGTTATAATGGTTATTGCAACTAATATGATGGTGGTAATCCAAAAACGGATGGTGATTTTCGACTCATGGAATGGTCGGTGTGGCCATCCTTTCAGGATATAGGTACTCGTAGGATCCAGTTGGGAGTCCAGACGTCGGAAAGTATCGTGAATAGGTGTTGAGCGGAATACACGTACTCGTTTGCCTTTCCGTTTCTGTATCTTAAACCACTGTGTCTGTATGATCACACTTAGACTCTCGATGAAGAAGATACCGCAGAGGATGGGGAGTAACAGTTCTTTATGTACGATGACAGCACATACACCGATAATACCGCCAATGGTCAGTGACCCCGTGTCTCCCATAAAGACCTGTGCGGGAAACGCATTATACCACAGGAATCCGATCATAGCCCCGACAAAGGCACTGAGGAATACCACTAATTCTTGTGACCCCGGAATATACATAATATCGAAATAGGCCGCATATACAATATGGGATGAGACATAGGCAAAGATCAGTAGGGCGACACCAATGATAGCGGAATTACCGGCACACATACCGTCCATGCCATCGTTAAGGTTAGCACCGTTGCTGACAGCCGTCACGACAAATATCGTCATGATGACAAAGAGAATCCAACCCGCTGCCACTTTGTATTTCCCGCAGAATGCCATGACGTCGGAATAGTTCAGGTTGTGGTTCTTGATGAACGGGATGGTGGTCTGAAGGGATTTGACATTCTCCGCTTTGTGCTTCACCACCATTTCTTGTTTGTTAAGTCTTGGCTCTGAGATATTCTCACGTACTACCGCATCAGGACTAAGCCATAGCGTCAGTCCTACAATAAAACCGATGGATACTTGTCCGATGATCTTATATTTCCCCTTCAGTCCTTCTTTGTTCTTTCTGAAGATTTTGATATAGTCGTCCATGAATCCAAGAAACCCCAGCCATATGGTGGTGATGATCATGAGCAGGAGATAGATATTTCTCATGCGGCCCAGTAATAATACGGGAATAAGGATAGACACGATGATGATGATTCCTCCCATGGTAGGAACACCTTTCTTGGTCTCCCCAAACGGGTCTATCTCTCTGTCTCGCGCCGTCTCCGAGATATTACGGCGTTTCATCCATTTGATGAACTTCTCTCCAAACCATGCAGAGATGATCAGGGACAGAATGAGTGCTAATAGGGCACGGAACGAAATATACGACCAGATATGTGCTCCTGGGATATTGAATTGCTCTAGGAATCTGAACAGATAGTATAACATAAGCCTATTGGTTTTCAAAAATTTCACGTACTACCTCACGATCGTCAAAGTGGTGCTTCACCCCTTTGATCTCCTGATAGTCCTCATGGCCTTTACCTGCAATGAGGATCACATCGCCTTTCCGGGCCATCATACATGCTGTACGGATGGCTTCTTTTCGCTCTGTGATACTAATGGTCTTTTTCATCTGTGAGGCGTTGAGACCAGCCAACATGTCGTTGATGATGTCCTGCGGCTCCTCAAAGCGCGGATTGTCACTAGTGATAATCACACGGTCACTTTGTTTCGCTGCCTCTTGTGCCATGAGGGGACGCTTGCCCTTGTCTCTGTTTCCACCGGCACCACAGACCGTGATGACCTGACCGCCCTTGCTGTCTAATACCTCATGGATGGCATTGAGTACATTCTCCAGGGCATCCGGTGTATGGGCATAGTCGACGATGGCGGTGACACCTTCTTTGGAACGGATAGGCTCCAGGCGTCCTGCGACACTCTTGAGTGTGCTTAGTATAACCAGGATATCCTCTGGCTTCTTACCTAGCATCACGGCAGCACCATAGACGGCAAGGAGATTGCTGACGTTGAATTTCCCGATAAACTGAACACCGACCTCTCTACCGTCTATCTCAAGGTACATGCCCTCGAAATGGCACTCGATGATACGGGCACGGAAATCTGCCATGGTACGTGTTGAGTATGTCTTGATCTTTGCCTTACAATTTTGTACCATGACACTGCCGTTTTTGTCGTCTGCGTTGGTGATGGCAAAAGCGTCTTTGGGGAGACTGTCGAAGAAGGCTTTCTTGGCATCGCGATAGTTCTCAAAGGTCTTGTGGTAATCAAGATGATCGCGCGTCAGGTTGGTAAAGAGCCCTCCTGTAAATCGCAAGCCGCCGATGCGCTGTTGGGCAATCGCATGACTTGAGCACTCCATGAAGGCGTATTCACATCCTGCTTCCACCATCTGGTGTAATAGGCTGTTCAGTTCGATAGGGTCAGGTGTCGTATGACTGGTTGGGATGGCTTTGTCTTCAATATAGTTGCAGACGGTAGACAACAAACCGCAACGGTGTCCGAACTTCCGGAACATATTATATAATAAGGTGGCAATGGTCGTCTTTCCATTGGTCCCTGTCACGCCTATCAGTTTTAGTTTTTTTGTAGGCTCACCAAAGAATACAGTGGCAACAGGTCCTACAGCACCCTCTGTGGAAGACACTTGGACATAGGTCACCCCTTCGACTTTCGTATCTGGTAAGTCTTCGCATAAGACGGCAATGGCTCCCAGTTCCAAAGCCTTGGGAATATACATATGACCGTCTGTCTGTGTACCTTTGATGGCCACAAACAGATGTCCCTTCTCTATTTTTCGTGAATCAATATTCACGCCGGAAATCTCCATGTCTGTATCTCCTATGATACAGAGCGGTTTCACATACTTGAGTAATTCACCTAACTTCATATATTCTTGAATCTTATGATCAGTTCAAAACCAAAACGCACTCACTTCCCTTGATGATAGCCTTTCCTGCGGGGTAACTTTGGGACTTGACTTTCCCTCTGCCCAGGAGTTTGACTCTCAGACCGTTGTTCTCCAAGAGGAATACGGCATCTTTGGCACCCATGCCTGTTACGTCGGGGGCGACATCTCTGTTGATAGACGTTTTTTGAAAGGCCACTTGTGAATGCTGGCGTTCTGCTTTCCCCCAGATGGGATTACCGTTAGCATACGAACCGCCCCACGATTGATTGGATTTAATACCCAAACGGTTTAATACATAACTGGTTTCTAGGAGGTTGCCGTTTTTGACATCGGGGATGGTCGTAGACGTGCTGTCATGCGCATCCTTGACATTCATCTTCAAATTACGAGCCATGACACCCTCCGCAATATGGTGGAAGACAACACCGCTCATACCGCCACCAGAAGCCGGGAGACCGGATTTTTTCAAGCACACAATACAACTGTATCGGGGATTATCTGCGGGGAAATAGCCGGCAAAGGAAAGCCAGTATTTTACGGTACCTGTCTTGTATCCGCCGCCCTCTGCAATCTGTGCAGTACCTGTCTTTCCGGCTACCTTGAACATGCGGGAACCTGCTTTTCTGCCGAGTCCCTGACTGACGACATGCTCCAGAATAGTCTGCATGGTCTTGATGGTTTGTGGCTTGGCAATCCTCCGTTCCATCACTTTCTCCGGTGGAAACTCTGCAACGGTTTTCCCGTCTTTCATGATGCTTTTTACGAAACGAGGGCGCATCATGACACCGTCATTGGCAATGGCATTATAGAAAGTAACCGTTGAAATGGGAGGAATCTGGGTCTCATAGCCTATAGACATCCAAGGTAGAGCCGTTTTACTCCAGTTCGTCCAGTGGCCGTATTTGTCTTTTTCCGGCATACGGATATGTGGCTTGGCGTAGCCCTTGATAGGCAGTTTCAGATCTGCAGCAAGACCTGTACGGTAGATGCCTTCAATATACTTTTCCGGTTTACTGCCGTATTTCTCGTCAATAATACGACTTACCCCGATATTGGAACTCACTTCCAGAATACGGGGAAGGGAGATGTTTCCATATCCTCCTCTGCGCCAGTTGTGGTCTTTCATCTCCCTGCCATGCATAGGATATACGCCACACCCTGTTTCGACGTGATAGGTCGTGTCGACAACACCATCGTCTAAGGCGACTAAGATAGAGGCCGTCTTGAAAACGGAACCTGGTTCACGCAGGTCAGATACAGCATTGTTCTTTACTTCGCGGTATTCTCCATCCGCACAGCGGGTCATATTGACTATTGCTTTGATATCTCCTGTCTCCACCTCCATCAAGATAGCCACGCCGAGATCACCGCCAATCAGTTTTAACTCGTCAATGACAGCGCGTTCAGCAAGATCTTGCATCTTGACATCAATAGTGGTGACAATGTCGCAACCGTCAATCGGCATGGTGACAGGGATGTTCATGTACTTATTCAGAATCTTACGGCGGTTGGTCAGACCGGGTGTCCCTCGTAAAATGGAATCATAGGCGAGTTCCAGTCCCAGTCGGGCACTGTCCTTGGCACCAAACAAAGAACCGATCGTTCGTTCTCCCAGTGAACCGAAAGGACGGCGGCGGGCATTGAATTCCTCCTCATGGAAGCCGCTTTTGTATCTTGACATACGGAACAGCGGCAGTTGTTTGACCTCCGTATAGGTGTTATAGTCGATGCGCTTAGGCCAGATAGCCCAGTGCTGTGACGTTTTCTGGTGACCTTCCTCCAGGTCTTTCTTAAACTCTTCAGCAGACTTCTGTGGGAATATCTCATGGAGCCCGATACAGATAGAGTCGACATTGGCCTGCCAGATAGAGTCTTTCTCTTTTCCTCCGGCCTTGAAATCCATATAGATTTTGTATTCGGGGATGGAGGTGGCCATCAACTGACCGTCGCAACTGAGGATATTCCCTCGCTTAGGCTTTACGCTGACACTGTCTCGTTTCAGACGGTCTGCGACATCTGTCCAGTATTGTTTCTTGACCGTCATGATATAGAAGGCCTTGCCAATGACGGCAAATCCAATGATTGTCAACACTACGGCGACAGCCATGTAGCGAGGCATTACTTTATCGTTGTCAAACTTACTCATGACAGTCTCTTTATTCTGGTGTTTGTATTATATAAGGTGGCTGGTCGGCAACATGAAGTAGCGAGTCCTTGTTTTGTTTGAGAATTTCAAGTACGTGGCTCTCCCTGCATTTCTCCGTTAATGTACTGGAAGCGGCCAGTGCTTTGTTCTTAGCATCTTTCAGTTGGGTCTCGAGCCGGTCTATCGTCTGCATATCTAACTGGCATTGGTAGCGGAAAGCCACATAGACAATGGTGAAAGCGACGATGAGGACAAATAGCCATATCTGTGAGCGCACCATCTCGGCAGTCAGGATATCTCCACCAAGAATGGTACGGAGATTGAGATGCTGGGAAGGCCTGGGGTCTTCCTCGCTTGCAGTCTCCCTGATCTTCTTGATCGTTTCTTTCAGGGCAGTGTCTTCGTTTACGATATTTTCTACCTGTATCTCGTCCTTCTCTTCCATGTAACTAGATCTTTTCTGCTATTCTCAGTTTGGCGCTTCTGCTCCTGGGGTTTATCTGTAACTCCTCTTCCTGGGGAGTAATCACTTTACCGGTGATAGGGCGTAGGGGACTGGAGATGCGTCCGTAGAAGTCCTGTTTGACTTTTCCGTCCGCATTGCCTGCCTTCATGACGTTCTTTACAATCCGGTCTTCCAGGGAATGGTATGTAATCACACTGATTCTTCCACCACTAGAGAGAAGTTGGATTGCCCCATCCAGCATGTCACGTAAGGCTTCCATCTCATGGTTAACCTCAATCCGCAGTGCCTGAAATAGTCTTGCCAAGTCTTTCTTCTCTTTTTCAGACCGGATACACTTCTCTATAGCCGCAGTCAAGTCGGATGTGGTCTCTATGCGATGATTCGAGCGGAAGTTGCAAATGGCAGCGGCAATTTGTCGGGATTTTTTCATCTCTCCATAGAAATAGAAGATGTCTGACAGTTTTTCCTCACTATACTCATTAAGGATATCTGCTGCAGTCTTACCGGCTCGTTTGTTCATCCGCATGTCGAGGGTGGTGTCAAACCGGAAGGAAAACCCACGTGTCTCATCATCGAAATGATGGGAGGAGACTCCTAGGTCTGCTATTAGACCGTCTATATTCTTTACCTTGTAGTAACTCATCCAGTTGCGGATATATCTGAAATTACTCCGTACAAAGGTGAAACGCTTGTCGTTGACGATGTTTCTCTCTGCGTCAGCATCTTGGTCGAAACTGTACAGGTGCCCTTTGTCCCCTAGTCGGGACAGGATTTCCCTGCTATGACCACCTCCGCCGAAAGTGACATCCACATAAATACCATCGGGCTTGATGTCAAGTCCGTCGACACTCTCCTTCAGGAGAACGGGTACGTGGTATGTCTCTGCAGTGGTAATCATCTCTTTTTATACTTCTGTGTTATTCTCACCCATGAGTTCTTCAAGCGCATTACTGAAATCTTCTGGTGCCATCTGTTGCTCCTCTGCCTGTTTGCTGCTCCAAATCTCAATGGTGTCCCCCATGCCGATAAATTGGATCTCTTGCTCGATGGATGCCAAGCGTTGATAGCGTTTGGGAATCAGAAATCGCCCGTTCCCGTCCAGGCTGATGATTTCAACCTTGCTGACGAACTGACGGAACACTTGTTGGTGCTGCTTGTTCCAACGGTTCAGACGTTGACGCATGAAGTCCATCTGTTTGTTCCAGACAGATTCGGGATATAGGACCAGGCAAGACTGGAATACATCCTTGCGGAGCACGAGTCGCTCTTCTCCGCAGGTTTGTAAAACCTTGCGGAAGGATGCGGGAAGGAATGCTCGTCCCTTGGTGTCTGTCTTGGCTTCAAAATTACCTAAAAATCGCATGCGTACTTCTTTTTAAAAAGATATCGGATGCAAAATTAATCAAATTCTACCACATTCCTCCACTTTTCCCCACTTTTTTTAGTGAATAATTTTTAAAATCGAAAGGCGTTTTTATATTTAATTGATTTTTAGTAGATTATGAAGGTTGTTGAAAGTGGGGGATTTTGTCGCCTCCCTTGCTCTTCGAAAGGAGAGATGCCGTGTGGCTCTTTTTGTTTTTGGGTGCTATTTGCACATTTTTTGTTAAAAGTGTAATTTTCTCAAACTAATTTGTTATTTTTGCATGCGGTTAGTCATGTTATCCGTTGGAGAAATGGAGTCGGTTGCAGAGAAAACGATTGACATAGAGAAGATACTGAGAGGTAAGTTGGGATCCAAGGCAAAATGGATTCCGCGCTTCTTGTTGTCATGGTTGAAACGTATTGTTCATCAAGATGAGGTGAATGCATTTCTGTGGGAGAGTCGTGACAAAGAGGGGACGGAATGGTTGGAGGCTTGTGTGGAATACCTACAGATGACCCTCAAGATTACAGGAAAAGAGAACCTGCCTGATAAGAATGACGGACGCAAATATGTTTTCGTGTCTAACCATCCGTTAGGTGGTGAAGACGGTGTTGCGTTAGGTGCCATTATCGGACGTCATTACGATAGTCGTTTCCGCTATTTGGTGAATGATCTGCTGATGAATCTTCCAGGCCTTGCTCCGCTTTGTATTCCGATCAATAAGACCGGAAGGCAGGGACGTAATTTCCCGGCAATGGTAAAGGCGGGGTTTGAGAGTGATAATCATATGTTGATGTATCCTGCCGGCATCTGCTCCCGCAGACAGCCGGACGGTAGTATTCGAGACATACCATGGTCTAAAACATTTATTGTGAAGAGTGTGGAGTACCAGCGTGATGTCGTTCCCATTTATTTTAGCGGTCATAATTCCAAGTTCTTCTACAGGTTGGCGAGTTTCAGTGACAAGCATTTGAAATTCAACCTCGCCATGCTTTTCTTGGTTGACGAGATGTATAAGAACGTGGGTAAGTCTTTTGAGGTGAAAATCGGAAGACCGATACCGTGGCAGACCTTTGACAAGAGTAAAAGCCCGTCAGAATGGGCTAAATACGTGCAAGATGTAGTTTATTCCCTATAATCCCCAAATCCAATAACCAGTATGGAAAAGGAAATTATCCAACCCATAGCAAAGAACTTGTTGAAAAGCGAACTGACACCGGAAAAGCAGTTGCGCCTTACAAACAAAAGCAACAATGAAATCTACGTTGTTACCGCTCATAATGCACCAAATGTCTTGAAGGAGATCGGGCGGCTGCGTGAAATCGCTTTCCGTGAGGCAGGAGGTGGTACTGGCAAGGATATGGACCTTGATGAATTCGATCTTTGTGAGAATTGTTACAAACAGTTGATTGTATGGAATCCTGAGGCGGAAGAGATCATTGGGGGCTATCGCTATTTGTTGGGGACGGATTGGGACTATGATGAGAAGGGACAGCCTATTCTTGCCACCAGTCATATGTTTCATTTCTCTGAAAAGTTTCTCAAAGAATATGCTCCCTATACGGTTGAACTGGGCCGCTCCTTCGTCTCTTTGCCTTATCAGTCGTCACGTATGGGTGCCAAGAGTTTGTTTGCTTTGGATAACTTGTGGGACGGACTGGGGGCGATTACCGTCATACGTCCTAATGTGCGCTATTATTTTGGTAAGATGACGATGTATCCTTCCTACATCCGTAGGGGACGTGATATGATCCTTTATTTCCTCAAGAAGTATTTTGATGACAAAGAGAAATTGATTCTCCCGATGAAACCGTTGAAAATCGAAACGGATGAGTCGGAGCTGGAGGCTCTTTTCTGTAAGGATTCATTTAAGGAAGACTATCGTATCCTGAATCGTGAGATCCGTAAGTTGGGCTATAATATTCCCCCGTTGGTCAATGCCTATATGGGGCTGTCGCCTACCATGAAACTCTTTGGCACTGCCATTAATTATGGTTTTGGGGATGTTGAGGAGACTGGTATCTTGATTGCGATTGACGAGATCTTTGAAGAGAAGCGCAAGCGCCATATTGACACTTTTATAGCAGAGCATCGGAATGAGATAGAAATCACGTCGGGTGCCAATAAGGTCATCTACAAGGATCGGGAAGCATAATCTTACACGATGGGCAGTGAGATGCCGTTCATTTTCTGATAGACATCCAAGGCGTATACGTCAGTCATGCCGGAAATGTAGTCAATGACTGCCATGATACGCGACTCTAGGTCGGCGGCATTGATATCATACTGACTTGATACACGGTCAATCAGTTGTTTGGAGTAGAAGCGGTCAGGGTGCATCACTGCTTCTGTCATTTGTTCCATGAGAGTTGCCATGATCTTATAACCGGACAGTTCTACGTCGAGAACGGGACGGCTTCTGTAAATGCGCTCAACAGATAGTTTTGCGCAAGACCGGTAAGCCTCGCCTTGTAGTTGGTTGATATGGCTGATCAGGCTGCCGGAGAAAGTCCCTGCCAGAATCCTGTCCTCATGTTCAATAAAAGTATTGACGCACTCGTTCTCCAATTTGCCGATGACGCATGCCCTCATGTAGACCACTTTCTCGTTGTCGTCCTGTAACCCCTCATCGGCAATGCGTTGTTTGATCTGCTTCTGGTGATCAGGTTCAAAGAAACTGAGCAGGAGTCTTTCGGTCTCCTCGTAAGAGAGGATTTTCAGTTTGTGGGCATCTTCAATATCCATGATCTCGTAACAGATATCGTCTGCGGCCTCTACCAAATAGACCAATGGGTGGCGTGCATATCGCAAGGCCCCTCCTTCTTCAGAGAGACGAATAATGCCCATTTCATCGGCAATTCTCCGGTAGGACTCTTGCTCGGAATGGAAGAACCCGAATTTCCCCTTCTCACTGGCAGCAGAAGAAGAGAAAGGGTATTTTACGATACTTGCCAAGGTGCTGTAGGTCATCACAAAACCGCCCGGTCGTCGTCCTTTAAACTGATGGGTCAGCAGTCTGAAGGCATTGGCGTTTCCTTCGAAATGAGTAATATCGTCCCAGAAGGTCGGGCTGACCTTTTCTTTCAAGATACTTCCTCGTCCTTCGGTAAAGAAGGTCTGAATAGCCTTCTCTCCGCTATGACCAAAGGGAGGGTTGCCCAGGTCATGAGCAAGGCAGGCAGTACTGACGATCTGTCCGATTTGCTCAAACAGCGCGTCTTTCAGTTCGGGATGCTTCTCCTTGATGAGCCGTTGTGCCACGTCATTACCTAATGACATCCCGACACTGGCAACCTCCAGAGAATGAGTCAGACGGTTATGTACGAAGATGCTTCCCGGCAGAGGGAATACCTGTGTCTTGTTTTGAAGTCTACGAAAGGGAGCAGAGAAAATGAGGCGGTCGTAATCCCGTTTGAACTCTGTGCGGTCGTCGTGCCGTTCCGTATGACGATGTTCCTGCCCTAGTCGCTTGTTTGATATCAGTTGATTCCAGTTCATCATGATGCAAAAGTAGTGTTTTTTATATAAAAACCCACATTTTCTTTCGAAAAATATGGATATTTGAAGAGAAATGACTAATTTTGCACATTATAATACATGCATTTCGAAATGATTCAAATAAAAGTTGTCAATCGCGGGCATCAGCAATTGCCTGCCTATGCCACACCTCAGAGTGCCGGTATGGATCTCCGTGCCAATATCGAGTCTCCTATCGTGCTTCAACCGATGGAGCGCCGTCTCATTCCCACTGGGTTGCATATCGCCTTGCCGGAAGGCTATGAGGCTCAGATCCGTCCCCGCAGCGGTCTTGCGTTGAAGCATGGTCTGACGGTCTTGAATTCTCCTGGGACGATAGATGCGGACTATCGCGGCGAGATAGGAGTGTTGCTCATCAATCTTTCTCAAGAGGAATTCGTTATCAATGATGGCGAACGTATTGCCCAGATGGTGATCGCCCGTCATGAACAGGCCGACTTTGTCGTTGTGGAGGAACTGGATCAGACCGAACGAGGTGAAGGCGGATATGGACATACCGGGGTAAAGTAAAGTGAATGCGTGAAGAAGTTTAGGTTATATATTGTCCTGATTGTCACATCGATGGGATTGTCTGTGTCTGCACAGACCGTCTCCAACCGTTGTCGTTATGATGCTTTCTTCTTGGAGGCGGTATGCGAACGGGCTAAGGGAAACAATGATGCCGCCTTCGACTTGTTAAAGCATTGTGTGGAGATAGACTCTACGAAGTCAGAGGCTTATTATTATCTGGCGCAATACTATAGTGCTTTGAAGCAAAAGGCGAGTGCTATCGCCTATATCGAGAAAGCGGTGGCATTGGAGCCGGATAATACCACGTATCAGGAGACCTTGGCTAATGCCTATATCAACATGCGCCAATATGACAAGGCGGCCAGCGTCCTGGAACATCTTTATGACAGCCATCGGGATCGGGATGACGTGTTGGGGCTCCTCGTCCAACTCTATGAGGAACAGCATGACTATGAGGCTGCCATTAAGGCACTGGCCAAACTGGAGATCCTTGAGGGAAGGAGTGAGCGCCTCTCCTATGCGAAAAGTAATTTCTATACGCAGTTGGGGGATAAGAAGGCAGCCATTGCAGAGATGAAACTTCTGGCAGACCAATATCCCAACGACCAGAACTACCGTGCCTTGTATGCCAATACCCTCTTTGTCAACGGACAGAAGAAGAAAGCCCTTGAGATTTATCAGGAGATCCTACGGATAGAGCCCGAGAATCGCAATGCGTTGATGGCACTGCTGGCATATGAGAAAGACGAGGGTGATCCTGACAAGGCGGCAGCACTGACAGAGAAGGTCTTGCTTAGCAAGAACATCACTTCCCAGGATCGTGTGTTGCTCATGCGTCAGGAGATTGGTCAGAGTGAACAGGAGGGAGGCGATTCCACAAGGGTTCTTGAACTCTTCCGCCGTATGTTGGAGCAGCCACAGATGGATGCTGATGTGGCCATACTCTGTGCTACCTATATGAATCTCAAGAAAATGCCTAACGATACGATTAGTAGTGTGTTGGAACAGGTCTTGAAAGTGGCTCCGGATCATGCGGCAGCCCGTCTTCAACTGGTCAGTTATGCATGGCAGGCAGACGACATGCCGCGTATCATCGCCCTCTGTCAGGATGCCCGCCAATACAATCCCGATGAAATGGCATTTTACTACTATCAAGGTATTGCCTATTATAAGCAGGAAGAGTTGGACCTTGCCCTGAACGCCTTCCAGAACGGCATCAGTGTGATCAGTCAGCAGAGTGACCCGGATATCGTCAGCGACTTCTATGCGGTGATGGGGGATATCCTTCATCAAAAAGGTCTTGATCAAGAAGCCTATGCCGCTTACGACTCCTGTCTTCAGTGGAAAGATGATAACTACGGCTGCCTGAACAATTACGCTTATTACCTGAGCGAAAAGGGAGTCTCGTTAGACAAGGCCGAGCAAATGTCCTATCGGGCGATAAAGGCCGAGCCTAAGAATGCCACTTATCTGGATACTTATGCCTGGATTCTCTTTAAGCAAGAGCGCTTTGCCGAGGCTAAGATCTATATCGATCAGACATTGCAGTGTGACAGTGACTCCTCAGCGGTCCTGTTGGAACATGCGGGAGACATCTACTATCATGTGGGCGAGAAAGACAGGGCTGTCGCGTTATGGCAGCAAGCCCTGGAGAAATCGTCAGACAAGTCGGAGATCACGGGTGAGCGCAAACAAGTATTGACACGAAAAATAAAACTCAAAAAATACCTAAAAGAATGAAACCATCACGTATTATGAAACTGGCCGCTTTAGCATTGCCATTGATATTGGTAGCGTGCGGCACACAGAAGAAGGCAGTGAAGGATGTCAAGACAACGACACCTACTGAGATGAAGTCGCAACAGTTCCTGCAAAAAGTGAACGACAATGCGCAGTATACCAAGTTCATCACTTCTAAAGTGAAATTCTCTGTTGAGGTAGGTAACCAACAGTTGACACTGACGGGTAACCTGAAGATGAAACGTGACGACGTGATTCGCTTGCAGTTGATGGCCTTCGGCTTTGTGGAGGCAGGACGTCTGGAGTTTACCAAGGACTATGTCCTCATCATGGACCGTATCAACAAGCAGTTTATCAAAGCCAGTTACACCCAGTTGGACTTCATGCGTAATAGCGGTCTGAACTTCTATTCGCTCCAGTCGTTGTTCTGGAATGAACTCTTCCAGCCGGGTAAGTCGAAAGTGTCTGACGCTTTGTTGAGTAACTACCAGACCGATCTTTTCGGAGAGGATGCGATTATCTCGATGGAGAACGGTAAACTCTCCTATCGCTGGCTGGCCGACAAGGAAGGAGCGTTGATTAAGATGGCTAATATCATGTACGAGGACAAAATCCGTGGCAACTATCAGTTGAACTGGGATTATGAGGATTTCCGTGCCAATGGCAAGAAGCAGTTCCCTCATGCGCACAAGATTCAGTTCAATACTCCTGACAAGGCCATTAAGATGGGTATGACCCTTAACTACCTCGGTAATGACGAGGAGTGGGAGACACGTACAGAGATTTCCGGAAAGTATCGTGAGGTAACCGTTGACGAGATTCTCCGTCGCTTTATGGCATTGTAATAAAAGATGAGGCGGATTGGTATCATCCTGTTAATGCTGTCCTTTGCCCTGAGCCCGTATGCCCAGCAGAAGCGTACGGTCACCAAGGCAAAGGCTAAGACGGCAGTCACTAAGAAGCAAGTGACGAAAAAGACGACGCAGAAGACGGCTGTGAAGAAACAGTCGTCCAAACAGCCGGTGTCCGTACAGAGTCTGCAGAACCAACGGCAGAAGATCCAACAGCAGATCAAGGAGCAAGAGAAACTGTTGCGTTCTAATGAGCGTGATGTCAAGAAACGGTTGGAGAACCTGATGATGCTCAATACGGAGATAGCCATGAAGCGTCGTACGATTGATACCATTCGCAAAGATCTCTCGTCACTGGATGTGGAGATAGAGTTGCTCAACACCGAACTGGCTCAATTGAAGTATGAACTGGATGAGTGCAAGCAGCGTTATGTGAAATCGATGCGTTATATGCATCGTAGTCAGTCGCTGCAAAGTAAACTGATGTTTATCTTCAGTGCCAATAGTTTCACGCAGATGTTCCGTCGCATGCGTTTTATGCGGGAGTATGCTTCCTTTCAACGTGCTCAGGGCGAGGATGTGAAGGTGAAGCAGGCTGAGGTGAATGCCAAACAGGTGGAGTTGTTGGCAGCCCGTGATAATAAGACGCAGTTGTTGGCTCGCGGTGAGAGTGAACAGCGCTCATTAGAGGGAAAGCAGACAGAACAGAAGAATGTGGTGTCCGGTTTGCAGAAACAGCAGAAGGAAATCCAGAATGTCATTGCCCAGCAGAAGAAGAAAGATGCGGCACTGAATGCGCAGATCGATCGCTTGATAGCAGAGGAGGTGGCTCGTCAGAAAGCCCGTGCTGCGGCAGAGGCTAAGCGTAAGGCGGAGGCTGAGGCTGCTAAGAAGAGGGCGGCGGAACTGGCCCGTAAGAAAGCGGCTGCGGAGGCTGCGGCCCGTGAGAACGCCCGTCGTATCGCTGAGGCGAAGGCCAAGGAGGAGAAAGCCAAGGCGGAAGCCCGTGCTGCCCGTAATAAGAAAGCCCGTGCGGAGGCTGAGCGACAGGCGAAAGCGGCCGAGGAAGCCCGTATCGCTGCCGAGCGTCGTGCGGAGAATGAGGCTCGTGAGCATGCCAAGGAGGTAGCGGAGGCCAAGAAGAATACCGAGACGTTGGATTATTCGATGAGTTCTGAAGACCGTCGCCTTAGCGGTAATTTCGAGAGCAACCGTGGCCGGCTTCCGATGCCCATTACCGGTCCGTATCGCATCGTCAGTCATTTTGGCCAGTATAATGTGGAAGGCTTGAATAATGTCACCCTTGACAATAAAGGTATCAATATCAAGGGACAGGCGGGTTGTCAGGCTCGTTCTATCTTCGATGGTGAGGTGAGTGCCGTATTCAGTTTCGGAGGTACCATGGTGGTGATGGTTCGCCATGGCAGTTATATCTCTGTATACTGTAACCTGGCCTCCGTCAACGTGCATCGTGGTCAGAAGGTCAGCACCCGTCAGGCATTAGGACGCATAGGACAAGATGATATCTTACAGTTCCAACTTCGACGGGAGACGGCCAAGTTGAATCCGGAGTCGTGGCTGGGACGATGACTCTTCGGAGTCTCGTTATCTCGAAATCTCGTCATCTCGTCATCTCGTCATCTCGTCATTTCGATATATCGATATATCGATATATCGTTATCTCGAAATCAACCTCACATAAGTGTTTATCGCCTGATGAATCTCGTCAATACAGATGAATTCATCGGCAGAATGACTACGACAGGACTCCCCCGGCCCCAGTTTAAATGAGGGGAAGGGCATGAGTGCCTGGTCGGAGAGAGTCGGTGAACCAAAGGGTTTCATTCTCATCTTCTTGCACTTCCTGACCAGAGGATGGTCTTCAGGAATAGAAGAGGAGTGTAGTCGGAAGGAACGGGCCTTCAACTCACTCTTCATGTGTTTCTGCAGGAAGGCGAAGAGATATTCGTTTTGATAGTATTCATTAGTACGTACGTCGATGACAAATTCCAGTTTGTCGGGGATGACATTATGCTGGGTACCTGCATGGACGACCGTGACGGTCACCTTGGTCTCACCCAACAGGGGACTGACCTTGCGGAACCGATAGTCGCGGAGCCATTGCAGGTCATCGAGAGCCTCATAGATGGCATTGATGCCTTCGTTGCGGGCTGCATGACCGCTCTTGCCATGAGCGACACCGTCGATGACCATCAGTCCCTTCTCGGCGATGGCGGGCTGCATACCCGTTGGCTCGCCTACGATAGCGACATCGATGGCGGGCAGATGGGGTAGTACGGCAGAAAAACCGTTAGCACCGCTGACCTCTTCCTCGCAGGATGCCACATATATTATATTATAAGGTGTGTCCTCCTTCTGGCTTAGGATCCGGTAGGCCTGCAGCAGACTGACCAGTCCGCCCCCGCAGTCATTGGCTCCCAGTCCGTAGAGTCTCCCGTCCTCGATGGTCGGTGTGAAAGGGTCCCGTGTCCAGGTGGCCACTGGTTTTACCGTATCGATATGGGCATTCAGTAGCAGGGTGGGTTTCCGCTTACTGTGTCGCTGGGCGACAATCAGGTTGTTGCCTACCCGTTTACAGGGTAATCCCCATGCTTTGATCTGCTGTTGCAGGATATCTGCAGCCGCTTGTTCGTCACGACTGACAGAGGGTGTACTGATGAGCCTGCTCAACAACGACACCGCTTCATTGGTATAGTTCTTGTATGCCATTTCGATGCAAAGATATGAAAAAGCAAGAGAAATGCCAAATATTTTTGGTTTTTCCACCGTTTATCCGTATCTTTGCACCTAATTAATAATATATGCATATGCAGATAAACAGCCACATGTCGGTATTGATTCACGACTTAGCCAAGCACTATGGCGATCGTGAAATGCTGATTTATCAGGATTTTGGCGACAAGGAGTGGAAGTCCTTGTCATGGAACCAGGTGTCACAGACTGTCAAGCAGGTGAGCAACGCCTTGTTGAACCTGGGGGTGAAGGTGCAGGAGAATATCGGTATCTTCTCCCAGAACTCAGTACAGTATATTGAGTGTGACTTCGGCGCATGGGGCATCCGTGCCGTGACCATCCCCTTCTATGCCACCAGTTCTGAGCAGCAGATCCAGTTTATGATCAACGATGCGAAGATTCGTTTCCTGTTTGTCGGTGAGCAGGAGCAATACGATCGTGCTCGTCGTGTGGAGTCCCTTTGTCCCACCTTGGAGCGTATCATCGTTTTCGACCCGCTTGTGCACATCTCCTCCCATGATCCTAATGCCATCTATTTCAGTGATTTCCTGAAACTGGGAGAGAACCTGCCTCGTCAGACAGAGGTGGAGATACGACAGCAGGAGGCCTCCTTTGACGATATCGCCAATATTCTTTATACCAGTGGTACGACAGGTGACTCCAAGGGCGTTATCCTGCCGCATTCACAGTTCCATGCAGCCTTTGAGGCCAACAACAAGTGCGTGCCTGTGAATGACAAGGATCGGGTGATGAATTTCCTGCCCTATACCCATATCTTTGAGCGTGGATGGGCTCTCCTCTCCTTGACCAAGGGAGCCACCATGATTGTCAATACCCATCCTCAGGAGGTACAGCAGTCCATGCGTGAGACGCATCCCACCTGTATGTCGAGTGTCCCCCGTTTCTGGGAGAAGGTATATATGGGTGTGATGGACAAAATCGACCATTCCAGCGCGATGCAGCGTAAGTTGTTCATGCATGCCCTGTCGGTGGGTCGTAAGCATAATATCGAGTATCTGAGTCTGGGTAAGAAGCCGCCGATGGCCCTCCATCTGGAGTATGAGATGCTCAACCGTACCGTCTTCTCACTGGTGCGTAAGGAACTGGGACTGGAGAATGCCCATTTCTTCCCCACCGCAGGAGCCGCCGTGAGTGCTCATGTGGAAGAATTCGTCCATTCCATCGGTATTAATATGATTGTGGGATATGGCTTGACGGAGTCTCTGGCCACTGTCTCCTGCGACCATCTTGGCGAGCCCTATACCGTAGGGTCGGTAGGCCAGCCTATCGGGGGTATTGATATTAAGATCAGTGAGGAGGGGGAGATCCTTCTGAAGGGTCCGACCATCACGCCCGGCTATTATAACCGTGACGACCTGACGAAGGCAGCCTTTACGGAGGACGGCTATTTCAAGACTGGGGACGCAGGTTATCTGAAGGATGGGGAACTGTTCCTGACAGAACGTATCAAAGACCTCTTCAAGACCAGTAACGGCAAGTACATCGCTCCTCAGATGATCGAGTCGAAACTGTTGGTCGACAAGTATATCGACCAGTTGTCTGTGATCGCCGACCAGCGTAAGTTCGTCTCCGCACTCATCGTTCCCGTCTATTCCTTGCTGGAGGAGTATGCCCGTGCCCATAATATCCCGTTTGAGAGTCGGGAACAGTTATGTGCCGACCCGCAGATCATCGCCATGATGAAGGAGCGGATTGATACGCTCCAGCAGCAACTGGCTCATTACGAGCAGGTGAAGCGCTTCACGCTGTTGCCGCACCATCTGTCGATGGAGAAGGGGGAACTGACCAATACGTTGAAGATTCGTCGTCGTGTGCTTTATGAGAACTATAAGGCAGAGATTGACAGAATGTACCAAGATTAATTAGAAGCGATGATCACACAAGACCAACTGAAGGATGTCTTGGACAGGGCCGATAAGTTGAGGCACTATCTCAAGATTGACGAGAAGAAGATAGAATATGAGGAGGAAGACCTTCGCACCCAGGCTCCTGACTTCTGGGAAGACCAGAAACGGGCTGAGGAGCAGATGAAGAAGGTGAAGGCCATCAAGAAATGGCTTGACGGCTATCATGATGTCCGCAGTGCCGCTGACGAACTCCAACTCGCCTTTGACTTCTATAAGGAAGAGATGGTGACGGAAGAGGAGGTGGATGCTGACTATGCCAGGGCCATTGAGTTGATAGAAGGACTGGAACTGAAGAATATGCTCCGTCAGAAGGAAGACCCGATGGAGTGTGTCCTCAAGATCAACTCAGGAGCCGGCGGTACGGAGAGTCAGGACTGGGCGTCGATGCTGATGCGTATGTACCAGCGATGGGCTGAGGCACACGGCTATAAGGTCAGTATCTCCAACTTACAGGACGGCGACGAGGCTGGTATCAAGAGTGTCACCATGCAGATTGAGGGTGGCGAGTATGCCTATGGCTATCTGAAGAGCGAGAACGGTGTGCATCGGCTGGTGCGTGTCTCTCCTTTCAATGCGCAGGGTAAGCGTATGACCTCTTTCGCCTCTGTCTTTGTCACCCCCTTGGTCGACGATACCATCGAGGTATATGTGGACCCCGCAAAACTCTCGTGGGACACGTTCCGCTCCAGTGGTGCCGGTGGTCAGAACGTCAATAAGGTGGAGTCGGGTGTCCGTCTGCGTTATTGGTATACCGATCCGGATACGGGGGAGGAAGAGGAGATCCTCATCGAGAATACGGAGACGCGTGACCAGCCGAAGAACAAGGAGCGTGCTATGGCCCTGCTCCGTTCACAACTCTACGACCGTGCCATGAAGAAACGGTTGGAGGCACAGGCGAAGATAGAGGCCGGCAAGAAGAAGATAGAATGGGGCTCCCAGATCCGCTCGTATGTCTTTGATGACCGTCGTGTGAAAGACCATCGCACGAACTACCAGACCTCGGATGTCGATGGGGTGATGGATGGAAAAATCGACGATTTCATCAAGGCTTACCTGATGGAGTTTCCCACTACCGATGAAGAGTAACTTTAAAAAATCAATATTATGAGTAAGAAAGGACAAGCAAAGCGTGAGGCTTATGCCAAGAAACAAGAAGAGAAAGGTAAGAAAGTAGTCGGTTGGATTTTCGGAGGACTGATTCTTCTGGCTATTATCTATCTGATCTGGACCTTCTCGATGATGGCATAAATGGCGCTGGAGATAGAACGTAAGTTCTTGGTACTGAATGACTCCTATAAAAAGGAGTCATTCAGTCATAGTCACATCCGACAGGGTTATATCTGTAGTGAGTGCGGCCGGACGGTACGTATCCGTATTCGTGACGACCATGCTTATATCACCATCAAGGGCCCCAGTCTGGACGGCGGTCTCTCCCGTTATGAGTTTGAACAGGAGATTCCCATGGATGATGCCCGCCACCTGCTCACCCTCTGCGAACCAAGTATCATCGACAAGACACGCTGGTTGGTGAAGAGTGGTGCTCATACCTTCGAGGTGGATGAGTTTTTTGGTGATAACGAGGGTCTTGTCATGGCGGAAGTGGAACTTAAAAATGCCAGTGAAGAAGTAAAAATTCCCGATTTCATCGGAAAAGAAGTGACGGGAGACCGCCGCTTCTATAACAGTCAACTCCGACTTCACCCCTTTAAGACTTGGTAGCGACATTGCCCCTGTAATTGGGGGATTTTTCCTTCCCATACCTAGGAACACTTTGTCCGATGCCTTAGAATACATCATCCCAGGCCTTGGAGTAACTTGTTCCATCGTATGGAATGATTTGTTTCCCTGTATGAAACAACTTGTTCCCCATAAGGGAATACTCCGGGAGGCGGCACCTTCTGCCCCTGAAGGCGGCACCTTCGACCCTCGGAGGCGGCACCTGTTGACCTGTAAGCCCCTATCTTACATATCTGCAACCCATCTGCAACACGTAATCGTCTGATTATCAACGAGTGTTGCAGAATGTAAGATGTTGCAGAGAATTAAAAACCTGTAGTAGGAAAAATCCTTGTTCATGGCCTGTCGTTTTGTGGTTTCTACTTTGTCAATTAATTTGGAAAACACGCCAGAGATGTTGTAAAAGACCTCCTACAGTGTTAATAGTGTTAAAATATGTTAAGCCCCCCCCCTATTTTTCATATATGTGTACATTAATATATAACTTTGCAGCGAAATTTCAATAATAACCGTTAAAAATATGCATGCAAATTGCAATAGATTGTTAAGCAGGAGGTACCGTAATTATGTCGCAGTAATTACTTTGTTGTTGTTTGCCATGTCAGTCAAGGCACAGCAAGTAACGATCAGTAATAATCTTCTGTACGATGCGTGGTTGACACCCAATCTACGGGTGGGACTTCGTTTGGCACCTCATTGGTCATTGGGCGTGACGGGAGGTTACTGCCCCTGGCCGGCTGATGAGAACAAATCACGTAAGTGGAAACACCTGTTGGTGTCTCCCGATGTCCGTTACTGGACCGACTCCGTGAATGTTCATCATTTCTTTGGCGTTAACTTGATTTACAGTCACTATAACGTTGCCGATGTCAAGTTCCCCTTCGGCCTCTATAAGAGTGTTCGTGACGAGCGTCGTCAAGGCGACCTCGGAGCCTTGGGTGTCTACTATGGTTACTCATGGCCGTTGGGTCGTCATTGGAACATCGAGGCCCTGATCGGTGCAGCCGTCGGCTATACCAAGTATGACCGTTACGAGTGTGGTCATTGCGGTACGAAGATCGGGGATGACAAGAAATGGTTTGTGATGCCGCAGGCCGCCTTGAATATCGTGTTCAATATTCCGGGTCGTCCCAAGAAGACGGTCCTGCCTGTCGAACCTGTTGAGACGATTCAACCCACAGAGACCGTTCAGCCTGTGGAGCCGGCGAAGCCCGTCGTCATCGAGGAGCCTGTCAAGGAACCGGCCATCGATATCCTCTGTCGGGAGGAACCCGTCCTGGCTCATATCTCTGAGTATAAGGCCTACGACCGTAGCCAGGTGCTCCGTCGTGACCAGCGAGCCCTGTTCGTCTACTTCCCACAGGCTAAGAGTGATATCCGACCAGACTGGCGTAACAACCAGCAGACCCTCGACCGTATCGTTGACGTGACCCGTAAGATGCTGGCCGATGACGGTAGCCGGATCTGTAAGATACAGATTGTGGGTCTTGCCTCCTTCGATGGCGGACGCAATTTTAACGAGCGTATTGCCAAGGAACGTGCCTTGGCCCTCAAGCAGTATATCCAAGATCGTCTGGCTGTCAGCGACGACCAGTTTGACCTTTCCTATGGCGGTGAGGACTGGGCCGACTTCCGTGACCAGTTGGAGGAGACCATTGCCAACGAACCCGGCAAGGCTGCTGAGTTGCAGAAGGTATTGGAGATCATCGATACCGAGCCGGATGTCGTCCGTCGAGAGCAGAAGATCCGTAAACTGAGGGGCGGACGTACCTATCAGTATATCAAGGAGCACCATCTGGATGACCAGCGTAATTCAGGTTATCTGAGGGTCTACTTCGACTATGTCAAATAAGAAGAACAAAACTAATAGCAAAAATAATCGATTATGAAGAAACTGATGAATTTGGCTTATGCAGGTGCGATAGCATTGCTAAGCATGGGTTTGACTGCCTGCTCGTCGGGTGACGACGCAGTGGTGGATAATCCTAATTACAATCCTACGGACAATACCGTAAAGGCGCAGTTGGCAATTTCTCTAGGCTCCGGTTCTGGTAGTCAGATGCGTATGGCCAACAACATTGTGCAGGGACAGACAACTCCAGTGTTTCGAGGTATGCAGGATATGCGCCTCATCGCTTTTAATAAGTGGGTTGCAAAGAGTGAGGTTGATGCCGATGCCACTGGAACTATCAAAGCGTTCAATGACAAGGTTATTAATCTTGGCTCCATGAGTGTTTTTGACAAGGAAAGTCAGAATGCCAAAGTGTATAGCGATTTGTCTATACCGGTAGGTACCAAAGCCTTTCTTTTTTATGGACGTGCCACCAGAGAATCGGCAACATCCTATCCGACGGGAGCAACAGATGCTGATAAATCTCATTTAGACAAATTCCATACCGGTGTTCTCAATGCTCCGGCAAGTTATACCGCAGCGGTCAAAGAATATGAGTTTTCCCTGCAACCTATCCAGCCCGGAATCTATGAGACAACAACTGACGGTGTGGTTACTCAGCATGGTGTGAATGAGCGTGCACTTGAATTGATCTCCTATATCAAAAGTATTCGTGCCGTAACTGTCTCGAATGTGACCTTGCATTCCTATTTGAATGCCTTCCAGCCTACTGCGGGTTCTTCGGCAAGTATAGAGGCTGCCGTACAGGATCTTTGGGACAAAGTCTGCGATGTTACAGTCACTACAGATGCGGAGCGTGCTGATGTTGCTGCTATTAAGGCTGCTATTTTGGGAACATCCAGAGCAACGATTGATGAGACAACCAACAAGGTGACTATCATCATGAACAAGATGCTCGGCTATCCTGCCAATATCTTCCTACCTGATGGCGCAGCCGCTATTGACTGGGAGAATCCTGCAAACCCCACGCCGATTGTTGGTGGTCATAATGGAACAGTCTATGTAGCACCTTTGAATAGTTATGTTTATCCTACTGAGTTGATATATCGTGCCAATACAACGATAGGTGTCTCTGACGACGATAAAGTGTCTGAAACCTATGGTGAAGAGAGTTGGACTGATATTATCAACGGTCAGAAGTATAGTTGGGATGGTGAGGTAAAGGGTAGTACCCGTTCTATCGCTCTGAGAAGTCAGATAGAGTATGCCGTAGGTCGCCTTGACTTACAGGTAAAAGCAGCCAAAGGAGTGTTAAAGGACAAGGAGGGTAATGACGTGACCGTTCCAACCGGCGGTTTTCCCATCAGTGCCGTATTGATTGGTAGTCAGCGCAACGTGAACTTCCAGTTTGATCCAATCAGCACCTCTACGCATTATACCATTTATGATAGAGAGATGACAGAGCCGATGGCCGCATTGAATAATGCTGCTCAGGGAACCAATAAGACGCTGGTACTGGAGAGTGGTGAGGACTTGACGTTGGTCAATGTGTGTGTAGAACTCACCAATACCTCTGGAACCTCATTCGTTAGTAAGAACGGTATTGTTCCTGCCGGTGCCAAGTTCTATTTGGTGGGTCAGTTGGACCTGTCCAAAGCGGGTGAGTACACTGGTGATAATGGTTCTCCTAAGATGATTTTCAAGCAGGACTATATTACAAATGTGACATTCACCATTGCCGAATTAGGTACAAATGACACAGGTCTTGGTGCGGCATATAATGTCATTCCTGACTTGAAGACTCCACAGTTGGAGGTGGCCTTCTCTGTGAATCTCGATTGGAAACCAGGTCTGACCTTTAATAAGGAATTCTAAGACACAGATATGAGGTTGAAGACGACAATCTTTCTGTTGCCATTGTTTCTGACGGTGGGTTGTTCTACTATTGACGACGACCTGTCGGACTGTGGCAACGATTTTCAGTTGGACTATGAGATGCGGCTAGTGACAAATGTCACTACAGAACTCACCACCAAACTCAATACGACGACAGATGTCAATGTCGCCAATGCCCTTCGTACTCATTTGCGAGATATCTTCACGGACTTTGCACATGATGTGGATCTCTCGTTCTATGATACGGAGAATAGCAAGGAACGCTTGAGTCACGACCAGCATGTAATGAATGCCAGTGAGCAGAGTTATACGATTTATCTGCCGATGAGAGAGTATATGCACCTTGCGGTAGCAAATATCGGAGAGAATCAGGTGGTGGATTTGCGCGATGATGAGCATTGTCCAACCGCTCGTCTTACTACAACAGCGGTAAAGGATACGATTGGCTCTCATGCAACAGGACTCTTCACGGCCCGTCAGCCGATGGAGGTGTTGGAGGGAGTTGACCAGACTTTCCATGTGAGACTCTATATGGCCAATTGTGCTGCCGCTCTGGTGATTGACCCGAGAGGACATGACACGAAAGAGATGAAAGCGTTTACAACAGGTTTCGCCTCACAGTTTAATATCAATGATAGTGTCTATGTCTTTGCGGAGAAGTCTCCGATAGTACGTACGGCCAAATTGACAACAGATGGAGATGAACTCTGTTTCTGTTCTGTGAATTTTCCGTCCTCAGAAGATGAGATGCGTACGGTCATAGAAACGGAGGAGCCTTTTAGTAAAGATGTTTCCGGAGCAACCTTCTGGCAATTCCGTGTCTATGTGGAGCAGCCCGACGCAACGATTACGGAGACAATTCTAAACGTCAAGGAACCACTTCGTGCAGGCCAGATGAAGATCATCAAAGGATGGATCAACGAGAATGGTAGTATACAGACGAGTTTGCAGGAGGTAGTGACAAGTGTTACGCTTGACTGGAAAGATGGTGGACATTACAACCCTGAGATTTAATAAAGATCAGATTAGGCAATGAGAATGAATGGTGTTCGATACTTTTACCTTTGTCTGGCACAAGCAGTGATGCTGGCATCATGCTCTGTGTCAGATGATGTGTCGGATACGGACACAAAGGATTCCTATTTGTTGGTTCTCTGTGTCAATGCGACAAATCAGACCATGCGTCAGGGTTCTGATGTTGTACAGGCAGAGGGACAACCTTTCCGGGGTCTTCAAGATGTGGTGGCTATTCCTTTCTATTCGAATGCCGATATATCGGTCGATGATGCCCCTTTGGTGAAAGATGTATCCTCAGGGTCACTCACACGAGTAGAGAACCGCTATTACTATTACTTGGAAGACTGTCCTATCCCATGGGGCACTAATCGTTTATTAGTCTATGGCCGTGCTATCCCGAAAGAAACCTCTGTCGTAAATGGTAAAGTTGTCACAACATTGGGGACTAGTCCGTTGCCTGCTGATATCACCTTTAGTTTGTCTCCTTTCCGAGACACCTATGATGTTCATGATGATGCCCGTGATCTGGCAGACTATCTGACGGCAATAGCCAATACCGATGGATGGAGTGAGACCTCGGAATCAGCATTGAAAGCACTCTATCTGAACTTCATCAAGGCGAATTCAGAGGATTCCGGTCCTTATTTGGGAGGATCAGCACGTGTGGTTAAGGCATATGTAAAGGCATTGAGGGAGCAGTTGCAGACTTTCTCTGGTGACCTTCCGGCAGATATTATTGCAAATATTGACAGCACGGCGGAGTTTAATGATTGCCTGGATAACGGCTATCCCTCATCCTTGGGCTTACCTGACGGTGCTGCCGTGATACGATGGACAGGTACTGCTTTTGAGGTACGTACTGCCACAACAACGCTGGACAATGTCAATGGTATTATCCGTTATACTTATCCTGCGGAATTATGGTATCTTACCAATAGTCCTATTGAGACTTCTGATGCTGATGTCGCCCACTCTAAATATGAGAATGCGGACGGATGGACTAGTCTGTTGGAAGGTAGTTTTCATGATGGTGGACAGGTTGGATTGCATACAAAGGCAATAGGTGTGAAGGAACCATTGCAGTATGGAGTCTGTCGTCTACAGACGGTGTTAGAGACTATTACGGGAACGATAAGGGATGCGAAAAATATGGTCGTGGAATATGGTGGCTCTGCCTCGAATCTGCCAATGACGGGTGTGATTATCGGAGGTCAGCATACCGTAGGCTTCGATTTCAAACCCATCGAGCCGCAGAGTGATGTGGATGCACGTTTTATCTACGACCCTGTGGAGGGTAATCCCGCTAGCGTGAACACACTGGTGCTCCAGTCGTATGACAATGAGAAGGTTCCTGTCATCTTGGAGTTTGAGAACAAGACGGGTCGTCAGTTCTATGGTAGGGACGGTATCATCTATCCCGATACCAAGTTCTACCTCATTGCCCAGTTGGACCCGGCAGGAAAGGGAACAGGGGCGTATGCCAACAGGGTGTTCACCCAAGACTATACGACAACGGTGAATATGAAGGTGACCTCTCTGGCGAATGCCTATTCCTGTATGCCCGACCTCTTGGAGCCGCGTCTGGAACTTGGAGTGCAGGTGGCGATTCAGTGGATTCAGTCCACTCCCACGACCGTGAAGTTGTAAAAGGTAAGAAAGGTAAAGAAGTAAAGTGGAGAAACGGAGATTACATATAGGATGGTTACTGGCTATCAGTTGTTGGCTGTTAGTCGTCGGCTGTTCCTCCGATGGGACGGGGGAGCGGCAGCCTGCTGTATTGACCGTCTATGTCTACTCACCGGAACATCCGATGCTGATTCGTGCCGCTGTGGGCTCTGTCAGTCCCTCTGTGGCGGAGAGCCGTGTCAATAAGTTACAGATATGGGTCTTTGAGAGTAATACGGGTAGGAAAGTGGGCTATCTTGAGACGACAGAGACATCTCTCCTGAATACGGGAGAGGGGGCTACCTTCCAGGTTGTGGTCGATGATGCCTTCTCACAGCAGAAGCCTGATGTGGATATCTATGTACTGGCCAATATCGAAGAGAGCAACTGCGGCGATACCTTGAATGAGAACTCGACCCGTGAGGCTCTGAGAGAGGCTAAGTTGGATGAGACCCATTTCGGATTGTCACCACTGATAACGGCCGTACCTGTTGCCGGTCTGCCGATGGCCGGTCTGCTCAGAAACCAGCCTGTGATTGGTGATGCCCCTGTCCTGCGAATCGGGTCCCGGAGCAATCTTGCTACGGTCTCGTTGACACGTGCCGTATCGAAGGTACGTTTCGTCTTCGCCAATACTACCAATACTCCCACGTTGAGTATCAAGAAAATCCAGTTGAATGCGGGAATGATTCCCAATGAAGAATACCTGATACCCCAGAGTCGTACATTGGCCTATAATGATGTGCCCGCCCCGCTGTTGCCGACGGCCATCAGTGAGGTACAGGCAGTAGAGAATCCGACCATCTATATCTATAGCGGGCAGGAAGCACAAGCGTATGAGGACTTCATCACTGAGTCAGAACTGACCAAAACGGATCCGTATTACCTGCATGAGTCTGACAAGCAATTGGAGGGAACAATCACTTATACGCTCGGAGATGGCGGAGAGCAAGTAAAGACCTTCCGAATGGAGGCGGCAGGAGACTTCCTGCGTAACCATACCTGGATCGTCTATGCCTACCATGCCGGTGGCGGCTTCCTACAGTTGAATGCGTTGTATGTGAAGGATTGGAATAATAATGCAATAGGACATGAGATATATAACTGGTAAGTTTGGCTGTTGTCTGTTGGCTGTCGGCTGTTGGTTATTGGCCGTCGGCTGTTCATCGGATCATGCTGATGAGCAGCGGGCTGTCAGTACCTTACAGGTGGTGCCCTATACCACAGTTTATCAGAATATCGGTCATTTGATGCGTGCCGTGACGGAAGGTTATAGTGAGTATACTCCTGACCATGACCTTGCTATCGGACTGTATGTGCTGCCCGAGGAGACTCCGACGGTGAAACTGATCCGCTACAGTAGTGGTGTCTGGCATTCGCAGGCTGTGGTGGAGGGGTCGCACGACTATACGATTTATGGCTTTATGCCTAAGAAAGACCCTATCACTTCGAGTATCTCACAGAGTGGAGGGAATGTGCTGCTGACACTGTCTAATATCCCTGCGGTCACGGCAGATGATGTCTGCTTGGTCACAGGTGTCAAGGACATAACAGGTGCCCTGCAGCAAGGTCAGTTTGATTATCGGGGGAAGGTCGATGATAACCATGTGCGTCTGCTGATGGACCATCTTTTTGCGGCTGTTAAGTTTCAATTTGCAGTGGATGCGGACTATAGAGCCCTGCGTATCATCAAACTGAAATCGCTGACACTGACCACGACATCAGCAGCCGTGACAGCCGCTGTCACACTGACCCCTAATACCACAGGTGCTGATCCTGTCACCTCCGTCTCCTATACTCCGTCTGGCAGTACATCGTCTGCCACCTTCTTTGAGAATGCGGCAGGGGTGGACATCACCGCAGCGGAGATTGGTAATTATCCCTGTTGCTTTGCTCCCGCCCTGAGCAGTAACCTGACAATGGTCAGTACCTATGATGTCTATGACAGATATGGTAATAAGGTACGTGAGGACTGTACAGCCACTAACTCATTGCCAAACTTGAGTGCGGCAAGAGGACAGTGTGTGACGATTAATCTGACGGTTGCTCCAACCTATTTGGGCGTCTTGTCAGATCCTGATATTGATAACCCGACCTTTACGGTCAATTAATATATAATAAGGTACGCGTGAGAATTAAAGATATCATCATCAGTTTCATTCTGCTGATTGCCATACCGGTGCAGGCGCAGATAGTCATAAGCGGTAGCGTCTATGGCGGTGGTAATGCCGGTAATACAGGAGGCAGTTCCTCTGTTACCGTATGTGCTGGTGATTTGAACCATGTCTATGGCGGTGCCCGTATGGCGGATGTCGGAGGTAATGCCTTTGTCAATATTGACGGTGAGAACATGTCTGGCGACATCCTGATTAACTTTGTCTATGGTGGTAACGATGTATCAGGAACGATAGGGTCAGGAACCAAACCGACCCAGTTGACAGAGGTATTAGAAGGCAATAAAAGCGTTGATAATTACAATGCCTTTATATTGACCACGCCAGAGCGTAAAGAGACAACGGGAACTGGCGATGAGGAAACCACTTCACAACCTTATAATATCTTTATCGGACAACTCTTCGGAGGTGGTAATGGTGACTATACCTATACAGAAGGAGGTGATTATCCAGGAAAGCAACCGCCTGTTCTCAATAAGACTTATCTGGAACTTCGTGGGGGTACCATTGCCTATGTCTATGGTGGCGGTAATAATGCGACAGTAACCGGGGCTACTGATATCTGTATTGACAACAGCAGTGCCGTGACAACGATCATACCGATAGGGACTGATCGTGAGAATACTGATCGTGAGAACAATAAGTTGTTAAAGGATGACAACGATCGCCTCAAGAAGATGGGAATCGGAGTTTTAGGGGATGTGGTCTTGAGGGATACCTATCAGTTCTCACGTGTCTTTGGCGGTAATAACAAGGCTGAGATGGCTATTACTCCCTCTTGGCATTTGAAAAATGGAAAAATCGATAACCTCTATTCTGGTGGAAATGAGGGAGATATGACTAGTCCTAAGGGTTTGATGCTGGAGATACCTGCTACTGCTGCGATTACGGTCAACAATGTCTATGGGGGTTGTCGTAAGGCAGATGTACGCCCCAAGCAGGACGGCAGGGATGTGACAGCCCCTGCATGGGAGGGATATTCTTTCCCAAAAGGTCTTTCCGCGCATGTCAGAATACTTGGTGGTGATATCACCAACGTCTATGGTGGCAATGACATCTCAGGCAAGGTGTGGGGAGGTGCTTCCGTAGGTATCTATCACAGTATTAGTGGTGATGTCTATGGTGGTGGTAACGGCTCTTACGCATATACTGACAAAGAGGAGTTGAGGAATAACCTTATCTATGGTGACTATTATTATAATCCGGGAAGCAGTTCTGTGGATGCGTTGAATGCCTTTCGCCCTGTTACAGAGTCAGTCTCTATCTTTGTAAGTGGTTCTGACGCTGACCATCCTACCATTATTGGCGGTTCTATCTATTGTGGTGGAAATAGCGCAACTTTACATAATGCTAATCCGGATGCGGATGCCTACTCAGAGTTAAAGATTGGCTCACATGTTTATGCTGACAATGTCTTCCTTGGTAATAATGGTGTCAACATGATTGACGCTACTGAGGGTGGTGTGCTTAGAAAGTATGCGGATGATGATTTCAGTTCTTTAGATCTGACACAGGGGAGCCAGTTTGCCAAATATATGGAAGCCGTTGCGATGGATATCAAACCCCGTGTGGTTTTCGATGCTTCGTATGTGGATTATACTACCTATTTCGGCTCTATCTTCGGTGGAGGTAATGTGGGTAGTATCACCTACGATGGTGTTGTGACGCTGGAATTCGACAAAAAGGTTATTATATATAATAAGGTGGTGGGTGGCTGTAACAATGCCAATGTTAAGGCATCAGGATATAATGCCGCCTATGAGGGAGGACTGATAGGAAGCAAGGATGCGGTGACAGGCAATAAGTTGGTGATGAACTTCAATGGTCTGAAGATTCAGCCCAAGCGCTGGAAAATGGAGAAAGATGCAGGAGGTGCCTATACGACAGAATATGCCCTTGATGCTAATGGCAACAGACAATTGGAGTGGAATACCATCCGTGCCGCTACGGGTGAGGATGTAGACCCTGTCACGACGGGAGGGGATGTGGAGAGTTCTCCATTGGATATCGACCGTCGTCTGAAAGGTGGTAATATCTATGGCGGATGTTATAACAGTGGACATGTGAATGGTAATGTGGTCATCAACATCAATGCGTCGATTGTCGACCGCAAAGGAAAGTATGCCGTGTTTGACAGCATTCAGGTTAATGAGGGTGAGGCCATTCTCTACGATAACAGGGAGAGTGGTGAGTCATTTAAGATTCTCGAACGTCGTTCTGGTGTCATCCTCGATGAGCAGGGAATGGACCCGTTGGGTCGTGCGCTGAATGTCTTCGGTGGCGGCTTTGGTGAGAACTCTGAGATATGGGGAAGTACCACCATCAATCTGAATGCCGGTTATGCCTTCCAGATCTTCGGTGGCGGTGAGAAGGGTGTCGTTGGCAAACCAGTAACCACAGGTGGTACTTATACTTTCAACGGAAAGTCCTTCAAGTACGATGAAACCTATAGTTGCTATGTCAACGTGAAGGGTGATTACCCTGGTGTCTACCGAGGTCACACGAACGATAACGATGACATGGCGGAGGCAGAGTTTATCTATGGTGGCTCCTTTGAGGCTCCGATAGCCGGTAATACGGTCATCAATCTTGGTAACGGTCGTGTGTTTAACTCCTTTGCCGGTAGTTGTAATGCCGACATCTTAGGACATACGGAGACCTATGTGGGTCGTCAGGTGAAAACTGACGGCACCTATGGCAGCGGCTTCCCATGGGTTCGTGACCATATCTATTGCGGTAACGACCTCGGTGGACGGATTCTCCGTACAGAGAATTTCTATGACCGTGTCAGTGACGATATCAAGGGTAAGGTTTATAATCCTACCCATGCTGAGACTCCCAAAGTCACGGATGCTTCTGCCTATATCGAGTATCAGCAGGGACGTATAGACTATATCTTCGGTGGGTGCTATGGCTACTACGACTATAAGGATTCGCACTATAAGGATTTTACTTATACAGCAGGTGAGGCGGATATTCCTGAAGGTAAGGCTGCTGGTATGGCTCGTGAAGGAACGGACTTTACCAAACCCCGTATGGAGAGTGCCTTTGTCAACTTCAAACCAGTCAGCAACAGTCGTAATGCCGTGACCAAGATTTATGGAGCAGGACAGGGCTACACCGGTGACTCCGACCGTGACATCATGCAAGACCGTAGTTATGTGCTTATCGATATCCCGCAGAACCAGACAAACTTCCAGAACATGGAGGTGTTCGGAGCCGGTGACTTTAGCGGTGTCGGCATGCGTAATGAGGAGGCTACCAGTCTGACCCCCGCCCTCAATCCCGCCATAGCCAGAGCAAATACCGACGGTGTTACTGCCGCTGCCGTCATCGACCTGATGCGCGGACAGATTTATGCCGCCTATGGAGCCAGTTACAGAGAGGGTTTCACCAGACGTACAATTGTCAATGTTCCTACCGGTTCCACAATCTATTTTAAACGACTCTTCGGTGGTGCCTACGGTCTGAAAAATGATGTGGTGTGTGATGTCTATGAGGCTAATGTGAATTACCATAGCGGTGCGGCGGTGGCTGAAGGTGATCAGACAGTGGCGGAAGACTTCAGACTGAATGAGACAAGCGGTCAGTTGGAGTTTATGTCAGGAGCCGTCTTTGGGGGTAATAACTCCTTTGGCCGTACACTGTATAGCAAGATTACGATAGATACAAACGTACTGCAGAATGCGACATCAGGTTACTCCTCCAGAGTATTTGGCGGTGGCTATGGTCCTGGCTCCTGGTCACAATATACAGAAGTTAACCTGCTGGATGGAGCCAGTGTCTATGAGGTCTATGGTGGCGGCTATGGTGGTAGGGTGCTCAACACCCAGACGGTCAAGGCATGGCAGGAAGACTTGGATAAGGACAATAACGAGGGTGATCCCTCTAAATTGCCTCTTGACCTTGGTGAAGGCTATACTGATGAGGGCCTTGACTGCTATCTGGTGCAAGCGAACCCGTTGGGCAAGAAAACCAATACCAATGTATACATTAACAAGGGAGCCACTGTTTGGGGCTATTGCTATGGCGGCGGCCTCGGTACTACGGCTACTGTTAGCGGTACGACCTACATCGGTCTGCATGGCGGTACTGTGAAGAAAGACCTCTATGCCGGTGGTTGGGGAGGCTCGGTAGCAGCATTATATGATGTGACTGGCGATGATGCGTTTACGGCCACTGCCAATGCCTTTGTCGAGGGAGGTACGGTGCGTAATGTCTATGGCGGCGGCTACGAAGGACATGTCGGAAAGCATGACGGTGAAACCGTTGATGGTAAATTCGTGGCCGTAGCCGGTACGACGGAGGGTGATCGTCCAGCAAAAGCAAATGTGGTTATCGGCATCCGTAAGGATCAGAATATTGACTTCAACGATTCTGAGAAATTCCCTGACGGATATGGTTTCTACAAGGGTGTCCCCGCTATTGAGCGTAATGCTTATGGTGCCGGTGAGGGCGGTTCTGTGTTCGGCTCTTCTACGCTGACTATTAATAACGGTTATATAGGTTATAGATATTTTACTACGGAGCCACAAGACAATATTCCGTATTTTGCTGATGGTGGCGGTTTCTATCAGGAGAAGATCCATGATGAGACATACGGCACAGGTGGTGAGAACGCTCGTCTGGCAGACTGCGGTAATACCTTCGGTGGCGGCTATGATGACAAGAGTAGTGTTGACTCTACCAATGTGATCATGTACGGTGGTCGAGTACGCTGTAGTATGTATGGTGGCGGAGAGATCGCTACCGTAGGCCGCGGTAAGACAGCAGTGTTGTCGGGAGTGGATCGCGGCTTGCAGAAAATCTATATGCCGGGAAAAACACATATTGAACTGTACAACGGTTATGTACAGCGTAATGTCTTCGGTGGTGGTAAAGGCTATAATATTCAGGGTTATGGCGGTACTAACGAACTTTATACTGACGGCTATGTCTTTGGACAGACGGAAGTGTATATACACGGTGGTATAGTGGGTACAGAGGAAGGCCTGGCTGACGAGCGCTCCTTCGGTAATGTCTTTGGTGGAGGCGACGTGGGCTTCGTCTATAGTAAAGGTTATTTCAGCGATAAGACAAAAAGCGAGAAAGAAGACAACCCTGGAGGGATGACCGGTTCGCCCAACCACTGGTATTATTATGATGAGAATGGCGACCTGACTGAAGACTGTAAGGTGGTCATCTCTCCCATGTTGCAGGTACGGCCTACGGTGAGCGAGGGAGACTATATCTCCTATGGCGGGAAAACATACAAGCCTTGGGATTACGTACCTACAGAATACTTGAATACGCTGAAGGGTAAGAGTGAAGATGCTGCCAAATGGAAACAACTCTTCTGCGGTGACGGAACAGCGACCATCGACCCTGATGACCGGGAGGAACGTGGTGTGCATATTTATAATGCGGTGTTTGCCGGTGGTAATGTATCATCGAACAGTGATAAGACGTATGCCAATGCCACAACGGTATTCGGTAATACGACGGCTACGCTTTTCGATGTCTATCACCGTGACTTCATTACTGTGGGTACGGAGCATACCGGAGGACTCTATGGCGGTGGTAACCTGTCGATGGTCGACGGCTATCGTGAGTTGAACATCACCAACTATGGTACCGACTATTACGGACTGAACCAGCAGATCAGTCTGACGGCCTATCGCGACTCTTTGACCAACCGTGAGCGTGCCTACTTCCAGTTGGAATACCTGTGCAAAGTGACTTATACCTCCAATGGCAAGACCTATACGGGCGGTGTCAGTCGTATCTCAGAGGATGAATACGATGACTTACCCTCAAGTGAAAAGGATAAATGGGAGCAGTACGGCTTCTGTTCCATCTATGCCGGACGACTGCTGAATACCATCCAGCGTGCTGACCTCTGTGGCGTGTTCGGCTCACGAATGGTACTGCAAGGTGCCAATGACCGTGTGGCGGATATCGGTGACAAGACGGAGTACACAATCAACCGAGTGGGTGAGTTGTCGCTTAACCTGCAAAAGTCTATAGCAGGTGATACGGAAGCAAGCAAGAAACAGCATGGTAATTACTTCGGCATCTATAGCGTGGTGAACTATCTAGGTAACCTTACCAGTGATGTGAAGTTTACTGATACCTACCTGAGATGGGATAATACCGACAAGAAAGAAGAAACGGTGTCTCGGAGTGAATCGGAATTATATACCTATTATACATGGAAGACAGACCGACTGACGAAACGTGACCGTAATAACGGTACCTGTCACAATCAGGTGGCTTTGGCATCGGGCGTGTTCCTCGAACTGACCACTGAGAACAGTACCAAGACCAAGAAGGACTATGGATATATCACAGGTATCATCGAACTTGACCTGATCAATGTGAAGAAGGATATCGAAGGCGGTGGCTATGTCTATGCCAAGAACCAACATGGTCAGGGATCTTATCATAGTGACTATGAGAATGTGATACTCTCGCCCTACAATATGCAGAACACTGCTGTCGGACGTGACCAGGAGGCCCGAACCTACAAACGATATACTTATGATGATGGTAAAGATGATCCCACGAAGATTCTAGACCATGAGACCTCCGGTAACTTCATTCATAAGACAAAACGTATTGTAGACGACTGTTTCCCGAATAATGGTGTGTACCGTGATGAGTATAAGGCATCACCGGCCCATTACTGGTATATTAAGGGTGAGGTGTATATCTATGATCAGGTGGTGTCGGCATACGCAGGTTCTGCCTCTGCCTATTCTAAGGAGGTGAAGATACCGTTGACCATTACCGCCGGCTCTAGTGGTAAGTTGAAGTTGCTGAATGTGCAGCCTAACCTCTATGCCTATTATACCTCTTCTACTGATAAGACAGAAGAACATAAGATAGGACAGGAGGGTGTGAAGGTGAACAACGAGAGTGAGGTTTACCAACTTAACGATGTTATTACTTGGTGGGACTGGCACCAGTTGTCGGCCAACGAGCAAGGCTATTTCGTGAAGGAGACCTATGTCAATGTGGATACATGCTACGTGGATGGCACACTCTATCCTGCCGGTACTTATGTGTTGGAGAATGACGCATCTATACATAGTGGAAATACGAATGCGACAGCCTATGCGGTATTCAAGACCGGTAGTCATACCATTGCCAACCTGAGGGGCTCTGCCATGAGTGTCGATGACGCATTCCATCCGTCTAACAATATCAGCCATAATACAGGTTATGTGCTTACCTTCGATATGGATAGTCCCAAAGATTGGGATGACTGGTATAGTCCTCTCACGGGTAGCAGTATCTATACCGGTGATGATGAAACAAATACGAGAATAAGGAAGGAAGACTATAAAGCATTACCAACATCTGCTGAAAAGGACAAATATAGGGAAGGTCCGACGTTTACACTCATCGGTGACAATGGTCTCTATGGCCAGCGTAGTTATGAAGAGTCCGAGATCATCACCAAGGAGGTGTATACTGATTATACGACCACTATCAGTGGAATGCTTGCAACGATGACCGAGGCAGAGAGGACTGCTTGGCAGGCAACTCAGGCCGAGGTGGAACCGGCTTATGTGGCGTTGGCTGATGTGGGTGCGACTCAGAAGGGTAGTAGCATTTCCCAATCGGCATATAATGCGCTGGCCGACAAGTCGAACTACGCACTGGCAATGGTGTGCACCAGTACGATCAGACTGGGTGAGGAAGAGTATCTGCTTCTGGGTGATTTGGTCTCGGCAACCAGTCTGAGTGCTATCGCTGCGAAGTATATGGCTTACAACAACTCACAAGCAAATGCTGATATCATTGAAGACGCTGATGAGGCACTCGCCTATGTGAAGGAACATCTGTCAGAGGCTTATTACTGTAAGAAGGCAGGTAAGTATGGTGGCCAATACTTTGAGGCAAACACCAACTATAGTGCCATCAAGGCTTGGTGCTCACTGACAGAAGACCGTGATAAGTTCGCATTCAACTATGATGCTTTCGATGTGTTGACGGCTCCTACTTATCCAGGTGAGGGACATACCGCTGTCTATGACGGAAATAACAGTCCGCTCTATAGTGCGGTAAAGCCGGTAGAGTACACAGCCGTCAATACGGAGACAACGGCATTGACCTATTATTATGAGAATGAGAGCGAGGCTACCGGTACCCCGAAAACGGTGGCTGTTGGTGCGTCTATCTCAAGAGACGAGTTTGAGAAAATCAAGAATGAGAAGAAGCACTATACACGAATAGATGTGAAAGCCAAGACTGTTGATTCCGAGACGCTGACGGTTTATATTGCCAAGGAGAACTTCACCGATCATGGAACACCTTATGGAGAAGGACAGGATATCAGTCAGAAGGACTATAATAATCTGACAGACGAGAATAAGGCTAAGACGACATCAGTGGTTCTCAACAGAGGTACTACTGATGAAGTCAAGTACTACTGTTATAAGCCTTATGATGATGTAACCGAAGGAACGGTGATCGACTATGCTGCTTATACTGCGCTGAAGAACTATCAGGAGGGCTTTACCATTCAAGGTTCAGAACCTACGGAGACCACCACACTGTATGTCTCACGTGAGTCGAATGCCCGGGATGTCACTTCTGAAAAGGTCATCAGTGTGGTGTATCAATATACCTACTATGAGGCAGATGATGATGGTGAAGGTATTAGTCAGGTGAATGAGTTGCACGTGGTGAACATCCACTTGCAGTTAGAGAGTGGTGCACCGGAGATAGGACCATTGAGCGCACCTCCTACGGTACTGCCGGGTGACAAACTGCGTCTGAAGGCTCCAACGGTGAACCCCGGACTCTATGAGGTGATCTCCAATGGATGGGAGATGTTCGAAAATGAGACCGATGCCTATATGCATCGTAACGGCGTGCCCTTCACCAATAATGCTACTCCCGTATATTGGTATCAGAATGAGAAACGATGGGTAGCCTTCTATTCGAAGACTTATCTCGGCAAGTCTTATTCCGAGCCGGTACTCGTTACTGTGGCCAACTACCATGACCTTAGCGACGTGATGGCAGACACGGAGCACCATATGTATGTGGATCACGAGGACTTAGCACTGCCAGGAGTACGTAACCCGAAGATCTATCTGGATCAGGTTAGGCATGAGGGTGAGAATCAACTTGACCTGCTGAAGAGTTTCTTCGACCTGAGCACAGGAGAAACGGTTGCTGGTCATGCTGCACTGAATACTGATCAGGTGGGCAATAGCAAGAATCTGGACTTTATATTGAAGAGCAATCTCAGTCATGAGGGCTCCGCCTGGTCGTCTATCGGTAGTGATACCCATTGCTTTGAAGGTACGTTACATGGTGACGGCTATACCATCAGTGGTCTTGACAATTCTCTCTTCTATAAACTCTGTGGCGAGGTGTATAATCTGGGTGTTACGGGATCGTTCACTGGAGCGGGTGTTGTAGAAAAAGGTGATGGCTATGTGGAGAATTGTTGGATAAGCACCTCTAATACGGGCGTTAAGACGACGAAGCCGGTGTTTGGCTATCCGACAAGGAATGATGCAGAGAAACCTGTTCAGATTGTCAATAGTTACTATCTTGAAGAGGATAACGCTGCCAATAAGTATATCAACCATGCAGAGAATAGTAGTTATGGTACCACGATACGTAAGAACTCTACAGCCTTCTACAATGGTGAGGTGGCTTATAATCTGAATGGCTTCTACCTGAACAAGCGTTACTACGACCATATGGCCAGTGACTCTCCCGCTGCGGCAGACCAGAAGTATAACTATCTCAACGTATCTGCGGATGGCACTTTGACAGAAAGTTCATCCTATTATCCCGCTGCTGCCTCAGCCAAATATGGTGACTTGGGATACGTGGAGCGTCGCTACGATAACATCGACTTCATCTATGCCGGTGGTTCGATACCGGAATCACCCGATGAACGGCAGAGGACCAAGACAGAAGGTGAGACGATTACGACGTACTATGTACCTATCTGGCCTGATGACTATATGTTCTTTGGACAGACATTGACCTATGACTATGACTCATCACGTCCTCATAATGATACTCCAACGCATATAGCCAAGAGTAGCGGACGACTGCAGAGCGACAATCTGAACAACCGTGTTTATCGTGCTCCTGCCTATTATCAGAGTGAGAAAATGGGTATGGCCCACTTTAATCTATGGGCAAACTTGGCGGCATATTCTAAGCCGGAGTCACTGACAGACGAAACAATGAAGGCGGCATATCCTAATATGACAGCGATTGACTTTGCAGGACATAATGACAACACTTATACGTTAGGACTTCATGACAACCTGTTCTATCAGCCTGTTCTCGACTGTGAGGACGGATTGCTCAGCATTGTGAATAATGGTGAGACATCCAACCTGTTGGTTTACGCACCATCGGCAGAGGTTGATGAAAAGACCCATGATGTACTGAATGACTATTTCGTGGATCCCGATTACACCTCTTATTATATGGATGATACCTATCGCCGTGTCAATACCGCACCGACACTGTCTGTTCATGGGCATCTGGTACAGAGCAGCCTCAAGGCAACCAGCGATCATCTGTTGGTAGACAAACAAGACTTCAACTGTCCTATCAGTTACACCTTTGCTGATGGAAAACGTATGTGGTATCAGCGTACACCTGACCGTTATGTCAATCTGACGGAAGGTTGGGAGACCGTTAGTCTGCCGTTCACGGCCGAACTCATTACTACCCAGCAGAAGGGTGAGATAACCCACTTCTACAGTGGTAGCCGTTCAATTGATGAGAATGGTACGAAGATAGGTCATGAGTATTGGCTGCGTGAGTATCTGGGTAAGAAGACGGAATCAGAGAGTACTTTCACTGCGACCTTCAATTATCCGACAGCAGGTGGTTCTGCCAAGACGGTGGATAATACCTTCCTCTGGGACTATTATTATAATAAGAACGCGCGTAAGGATGCCAACCAAGATACCTATCAACGGTATTATGAGTCATCCCGTAACCTGACAGCCTACCCGCTGTTGACTGCCGCCAAACCATATATTGTCGGCTTCCCGGGCAAGACTTATTATGAGTTTGACCTAAGCGGTGAGTGGACGGCCAAGAATACAGCAGAGGCCGCACCTGCGAAACTTGACAAGCAGGTGATCTCCTTCGTGTCTGATCCTGGTATCACTGTCGGTGTCAGTGATGATGAGCAGGAGGGAGCCGCTCTGGACGGCTATATCTTCAAACCTAACTATAGCAGCAAGGCGGTAACGGGCTATCAGTTGAATACCAATGGCAGTCTCTTCGAACGAGTGGATGAGCCGACTGCTCTTGTACCGTTCCGTCCGTACTTCGTGGCAGGCAACGGTTCAACTCCGGCTCCTTCTCGCAGGGCAGTCCAATATATCACCTTCGATAGTGACGGCACATCTTTCGCTATCGGTGATGAAGACCCGTCGAAGGAGGAGATCGGCGAGGGTGGTCTGATATTCTCAGTCCGTCGTCATGCGATTGCTGTCACCTCCTCACTTCGTGAGTCGGCAGATGTACGCATTGTCAGCATCGCTGGTATCACTGTCGCTAACTTCACCATCCAGCCGGGTGAGACCGTTGAGACATACATACCTGTCAGCGGTGTCTATATCGTCCGTGCCGCTGGTGGCAGGTATCAAAAGAAACTGGCATTAAAGTAATCCTAAGAAGTCGAGTTATGAATAGTAAGATAACGATACAAAAGATGTTTGTTTCCAGGCAGTTCCCAGCATGGGGACTCCTGCGAACCCTCAGCCTTTTGTGCCTGATGGTAGTAGCAGGGACTGTTGAGGCACAGACAGACTTGACAGGATATTACTATTTTGTTAATCAGGCAGACAAAACTTATTACCTTTGTCCTGCTGAGACCCCTACGCAAGTCTGGGCAGAGGGGCAACCTTACTTGACAACGCATAAGGCAGAGGAGAATATGTCAAAATTCCTATGGTTAGTACGAAAGGTAGGTGATTACTACTATATCATACATGAGGATAATAATGGTGCGGAAAAATATCTTACCACCAATGCTGCACCCGTCTCTACGCAAGCCCATCGCCGGAGGGTTCATCTTCAGTCTGTTGAGAGACTTGGTGATGAAAATGAATTTGTTTTTGCCCGTGAATATGATGCCACTGCTGAAACGGGACCATATAACATATACCATAAGACATTAGTACAAGGAATTTATAAATATCTGAATCCCAGTGGAGGTAATGCAAATAACTATGGACCAGAAGATGCGAATAGTCATGCTGGTATGATAGGATTATGGAATGAATCAAATAACGCAGGATCAAAATGGGATCTTATTCCTTTTAACAAATGTGTCCCTCCAGTTATCTCCTGTGACGAAGGAACAGTGAGTATTGGCGGTGTTTCCACTGGTAGTGTCATATACTTTACGACAGATGGAAGTGATCCAGACCCTTCTGATGATGCCCAAAGATACAGTAGTCCTTTTCAATTGCCGCCAGTTGCGACTATTACAACGATAAAGGCTGTTGCTGTTAAGGATGGTTGTGTGAATTCTAATCTTATAACGAAGAAGATTGCTTACATGCCCGAAATTACATTGGAAGGTGTGCCATGTACTTATGATGGCGAGGAACAGACACCGTCTGTAGTCAGTGTAAAAGTAGGTGAGACAAATATTCCCGACTATGTTGTCAGTTATGAAAATAATATCAATGCAGGAAATGCGACGGTCACCATTACCAGTAATGAGAGCAGTGTCTATATCGTCAGTGGCTCTAAGACATTCACGATAGCCCCACTTACAGCGACTTTGGCTTGGGAGACAGAAATTCCGTACAATAAAACAGTTCAGAAACCTACTGCAACGGTTGCCAATCTCATTACGGGCGACGAGTGTGAAGTAACGGTGAGTGTTGCGGAAGGTGATGGAATAAATTGCGGGCAATATACGGCTACAGCAACAGCCTTGTCGAATACGAATTATCAGTTGCCAACTGAAACAACTACAATTTTTAGTATTACCAAGATTCCATTGAGCATTACGGCAGAAACGAAGACAAAGGTCTATGGTGATGATGATCCGGTGTTTACATATTCGGAGGTGTCTGGTCTTCTGGAAGGCGATGAAGTGTCAGGTGCCCTGTCTCGTGCTGATGTGGATAATCAGAACGTTGGCGAGTATGCTATTACCGAGGGTACCTTAACGGCGGGATCGAACTACGTGATAACACTGAATGATGCCAAGTTGACGATTACTCCTGCGCCATTGACGGTAACTGCTAATGATGTTGAGAAAAACTATGGCGAAGACGACCCAGAGTTGACCTATCATGTAGGTGATGGTGAACTGAAGTATGAAGATACGATAGGCGATGCTTTGACTGGTGCTTTGTCTCGTGAGAATGGTGAGGATTCTAAAGCATATGTGATTTCTCAGGGCGATCTTGCGGCCACTGCAAATTATAGTATCGCTTCTTTTGCAGGAGCAACATTTACCATACATGGTACAGCAATCACCCCAACCGTCACTTTGGCTGATTGGACCTATGGAAGTCCCAAGAACCCGTCAGTCTCAGGAAATACAGGCAAAGGAAAAGTGACTTATACATACAAGAAACAGAGTGAAGGGGATGATAAATATACCAGCACCAAACCGACGAATGTGGGAACTTATACCGTGAAAGCGGAGATTGCCGCAATAGGTGCTTATGAGGCAGGTGTGGCAACCACGAATTTCTCCATCACTAAGGCTTCGATTATTATTAAGGCTGTTGCAAAGGAAAAAGACTATCTTGATGTGGATCCTGAACTGACTTTCGATGTTGAGGGTCTTAAAAACTCAGATGCAAAGGATAATGTAGTGACATGTGAACTTCAGCGAGAAGAAGGAGAGAATGCCGGTACCTATAGTATTACGAAGATAAGCCATCAGGTAAAGAGTTCTAATTATGTATTAGGATCATTTGTGGCAGGTACGTTGACAATTAACAAGAAGAATCTAGGGAATGGCGAAACAACGGCAGCAGGAATCACCATCAATGCCAGGAAAGATGGAGAATCTTGGATCGTATCATTATATAATGGTGAAAGAGCCTTTGCGGAAAGTGATTATACCTATGTGGTGAGTGAAGCGGGCGATGGGGAAAACATTGTAACGGTCACGGCTCGGGGTGATAACTGTACAGGCTCTGCAAAGGCATCCTATTCTTCTAACATTTCTTTCTATCCCCTTGATGATACTGCAACGAGCGAGAAAGTGGCCGCCTATATCTCTACTGAGCAGGATCAGGTGACAGCGGCTGTTGGTGTCCGCCCCTATATCATCAGCAGGGTCAACCCATCTGTGGGCACAGTATCTTTGTATCCACTCAGTTATATACCTAAAGATACTCCTGTATTGCTGTTGGCAGAGCATGATGCTACCGGCTTAACAGTTTATCCCAAGACGGAAGATATTAAAAACATTTCGGGGAATGTGTTGGAAAACAATAAATTGATGTATGTTCCAGATGGTGAGGCTGGTGTCGAAGTAGAAGCAACAGAGACTTATGTTTATTATCGGGGTGAATTTGTACTTACCTTAAAGGGTACAATAACTCCTCATCATTTCTATATATATAATCCTAACTATGTAGGTTCCGATTCTCAGGAAGATCCAGGCAATCCTGCTTCATCACGTAGTCTGAGACTTATTAAGGAGACTGCTACTGACATGGTGAAACTGATAAAGGATCAGCCCTCTGTGCATGAAAGCGACGAGTGGTATACCATCGATGGTCTTCGTTTCAGCGGTAAGCCTACCAAAAAGGGACTATATATTAGAAACAATCAGAAAGTATTGGTGAGATAAAAGGAATATAGAAATGAAACATACTATAAGATACATCATTTTGTTAGTGGCACTCATGTTGATGGGGGCAGGTGAAATGTGGGCTATTGAACGTGGTAACATTATCATTAATACTGTAAAGCCTAATGCTGAAGCAGGTACTGTCAGACTGCCAGATGGAGATGGTTGGCTCTCAGGGCGAACCGTAACCATTGTAGTTACCCCAGCCTCTGGTTACAAAATCAAGAAATCTCTTATAGTAGTTGAGAAAATGATTGATCCTTCCTCTTCACGTCGTGCTCCGGGGATAGGGCAGTTTACTCTTAATGGTCCTGACGGATGGCAAACAGGAGAGGTGACTTATACGTTTGATATTCCAGAAGAATATGATGGTGCTTTTGTGACCGCAACGTTTGCTCCCAGTACAGCAAATGTGATTACAAGCCTTTCAGAGATTACGGATTTGACAGAGACGGCTTTTTACGAGTTGGCATCGGATATTGAGGCCTCATCCCTATCTGCCAGTTTGGGTGATTTCAAAGGTACACTTGATGGTGGCTTTCATAAGATATATGGTCTTTCGAAACCGTTGTTCTCTTCTACCAGTGGAAATGCTGTCATTCGGAATATTACCTTTGAGGATGTCAACATCGGTGTAAGTGGAGATGCTGGTGCTATTACCGCTAATGCAGGAGGTAATACCCGTATCTATAACTGCGGTATTTTGCCAACCACCGTTGAGCGTGACGATGACGGAAATATCACTGGCTTTAGTGGTAGTACTGTTAGTGGTACTGGCAATGTCGGTGGTCTTGTAGGGCTATTGAATGGCACAGCGCGAGTTATTAATTGTTATAGTTATGCCACTGTTAGCGGAGGTTCTATGATGGGTGGTATAGTGGGCCGCAATAACCAGGCCTCAACGATGAGTAGCATAAAGACCATTGTGGTGAACTGTATGTTCTATGGTGAAATTAGTGGCGGCGGTCCAGGAAGTGCTTATCCCGTTTATGGAGGTAACGTCATTAACAATGAAGGCGACAATGCCATCAACAACTATAATTACTATCGTGGAGATGCCACCTTTGATGATAATTATAGTGCAATTGCTCATTACAATCGCTCATGGCCAGCAGAGGAGAGAAACCTGACGCGTTTTGAGTATTATCGTAGTATCCTAAATAGCAACCGCCGACTTTGTACATGGTGGGTGAATGGAACTAACGGAACAACTCCCACTGATGATGATGTCAAGAGCACAGGAATTGCTAAATGGGTGCTCGACCCAAGTATCGCTCCTTATCCCATTTTGAAGGAGTGGGGTAAGTATCCGTCTATCATTAATCCTGATCCTGATAGAACTTGGCGGCCTAAAGCCACAGATGCCGATGGTATCGTTGAGGATGCAAGATGGGTCAATCGTTCCAATGCGAAGGATTATGAAGGCAAGAAACTTGGAACGATAAAAATTACCGTAAAAACTGGCTCATATCCAGGCACTCTTACTGGATTAACAGAGAAGAGCAGGGATTTGAATCAGGTTGTCGTAACTGATATGGATACGTTGAACTGTGACTTCGGCTATGCTAAAGTGCAGTTGCCTTACTACAATGAAGTATTCGGAGACCCCTCTTCCAACAATCACCTAACTCGTTATTATGGTAACTATACCAATAAAGTAGTTACTGCATGGAAGATTACCTCAGTCACAACAGATGGAACAGTTACAGATTACCATAGTTTTGTTGCCAACTGGGAAAGTGGTTATAACTATGCTGACCGTCACAGTACAGCCAAAGATATTTACGATTCTAACGGCAACCGTGCTTTTGCTCAAGGAGGCTACTACTATGTGCCGGAGGGGGTAACTGCTATTGAAATTGAAGCCTATTGGGGTACTGCGTTCTATCTGCATGGCAAAGGTCATGCTCTTGACCGTGTCGATGTTACCAAAAGTAAGAACTATGGTCGTGCTTTTACACCAGCAGGAACATTGTCCACTACTATGCCTTACAACAGTATCTCTATCTACGATGACTTCAATACGATGATGACGGCTGTTAAAACAAACAAAACTTGCAATGTTTATGATCAGGCCGTGGTACTTGTTGGCAACTATCCGATGAACGCCCAGAATGATATTGACTTGGGTAATAGTGGTAAGGGTGGTTTTACCATCATGAGTGCCGACTTCGATATGGACAACGAGCCAGATTTCTGTTTCCCCCTTCAATGGCGTAGCAATTATGACCGTCGTCCCATCATGCCAGTCCGTTTCGACTTCCTTCCAATACCAGAACTGGGTTTAACCATGCGTCATAATACTTATGCCTACGCTATCGGTATCATGGTTCCGCAAGGACATTTCGAGATTACCGAAACCTCATTTATGCACACCACCCAGTTCGAATATATGTCCGTATCGGTCAATATCAACCATCAGCAACCATTAATATTCAACGGAGGAGAGTTTGAGCAGATCGTTGCTCATGGCAATACCAATAAGCCAGAGATTGCCTTTACTAGGAATATTATCATGGGTGGCCATGTTTGGATGAAACGCTTTACTCCAGGTAGTCATGCAGGTAATAATAATGTGAGAGCACGCCATTGTGCTGTAAGCGTTATGGGTGGCGAATTCCCTGAATTCTATCTCTCAGGACTATACCGTACAGATGTTACCACCAACAACGCCTACAACGACAACCCCCACTGTTACACCAATGGCGGTCGCTTTGGCATAATGGCCGGTGCCGGTATGGAGGCGGTAAGGAATAGTGTCTATTTCGAAATAGATCACTCGGTCATCGACGAGTTCTACGGTGGTGGTATCAATGCCAACAACCCTGTAGCAGGAAGCATTAACGTCACTATCAACAATAGCCTTATACTTGAAAAATATTGTGGTGGCCCTAAAGTTGGTACCAGCCAGACAGTTACCACCAATGCCAAAGGCACCGTCTTCAATCAATACTACGGTGGAGGCAATGGCGGTACGAATCTGTATCGTGAACAGATTAAAGATGAAACTCCTGATGATATGCCTAGTGAAAGCACGTGGAGCGGAAATACTTATGGATGGAGCAGTTTTACTCCTATCTCTGGACAAAATGCAACAGCCACCTACGATGCCAGCAAAGGCTATCATGCAGAATTTGAGTTTGAGGTATTTAATCAGTCTAATGGTATCGACAAATCTGCTGTGGCTCGTAGTTACCGTCATTGGGCACAGTTTGGAGTCACCTCTACAGGTAATGTTACCAATACTTTATCAGATTGTACATTTAAGCACAATTTCTATGGTGGCGGCAACTTGGCTAATGTCAGTGGCGATGTCACATCCACGCTTACTGACTGTACCGTCATGGGCAGTGTTTTTGGTGCAGGCTTTTCTGCTTCTATACCATCGTTCCCTGTTCACGACAAGACAAAAGTGTCATTCCCTTATCGTGATGCCTCTGGTGTATGTCATAATGGAAGTGTCGGCTATTTGAAAGATGGGAATGATATTAGACAATATACATGGTGCTATAAGAACCCTACAACCAATGTGGTTTCTCCTGCAGGTGTCGTTATCCCTGATGGTGTTGACACCAGTAAGCCTGCATTTCAGTACGATGGAAAGTGGTATTGCTATACTACCGTTTCTCTTGAAGACCTTGGTACTGTAACGGGCAATGCTACACTGAATATAGAGGGTAGTACTGAAGTTGGTGGTAGCGTTTACGGCGGTGGTGAAGAATCTGCTGTGAATGGTAATACTACCGTTTCTATTGCTGGCGGAATGATTGGCGAAGAAGGTCAGGGTAGAGCCTCGAATGGTAGTGTTTTTGGCGGTGGTAATCTAGGTGTGGTTGAACATGACACAAACGTCAGCATCAGTGGCGGCTCCGTGCATTATAGTGTCTACGGTGGTGGCTGCGAGGCCGATGTGCTTGGCAATACCAATGTAACGATGACGGGCGGTTATGTCTTCAACGGAATCTTTGGTGGTGGACTTTCCGGCTCGGTAGGAACATTCACAAGGTCTACGGCTGAAGCCGATGTAACAGTCTTTGGCTCTCATCCTGCTCATGATGGCTGTATTGGCATGCCTATGTCATGTGAAGGAGGCACTGGTAAATGTACGGTTAGTGTTACTGGCGGCCAGATTGGCCCCATAGAGGTGGCTACACAGGGTATGACAAGGCCTGCCTCTGAGGGCGGCCCTGTTCCCGAAGGCTGGGTATGGGGCGGCGGCTGTGGTCTGATAGAGGACCCGGCAACACACCCTGACACGCACTTTAAGACTTACGTAGGCAGCACAGATGTGACCATCGGCGGCACGGCCTTCATCCTAGAGTCCATCATTGGCGGTGGTGAGTTCGGTCGTGTGCTGGATAATACGCACGTAACGATAGAGGGTAACTGTCAGATCGGTGTAGGAGCAGGCCAGACAGAAGGCGGTAAGCCTAAACCCTATACAAATGAACAGTTTGTTGACCCGTCCGAAACGGCTGTCACTACTTCTCTTGCGCCGTGCTCAACCTTCCCATACGGAAAGGTGGTAGATGGTAAAACGGTTTATGATACATACGACCCGTACTACGATAAATATTATGGTACTGCAACGGATATACCTGATGAATTCGCCCACGGTAGCACAGCAAACGCTTCTGACGGTAAGACGTGGATTGGCTGCGTGTTTGGTGGTGGCTCCGGCTACTATCCTTACGAGAAAGAGGATGGCACAGGCTACGGATGGGTTCGCTCGGCAGGCTGGGTGGGCGGCAACACCTTGGTAGAAATCAAGGGCGGTCATATCCTGTCCAACGTCTATGGTGCCAATGAGTATACCGACGTAAAAGGTAAAAGCACGGTGAAGATGTCGGGTGGTACCATCGGTGTGCCACGTACGAAGGAACAGATAGAGGCCAATCCCATGATAGGCCATCTCTTTGGTGGCGGCAAGGGTGACCCGCGCACTTACTTCAACACCAGCACCAACGTGGGCAACGTGGAAGTGGAGGTTACCGGTGGTATCATCTACGGCTCCGTCTATGGTGGTGGTGAGGATGGTCACGTGACGGACAATGTCAAGATGACTATTGGAAAGGAAACGACCGTCGATGAAAAAACGACAAAGTCCGGCCCTGTGATTGGTTGCATTAACACTTCTGGCGACAACGGCAATGTGTTTGGTGGCGGACAAGGTGCTTCTACGGCACTGACTGCTGGTGTGGTTGGTGGCAATGTTACCTTGGACATACTTGGAGGTTCCATCTTGGGCTCTGTCTACGGAGGAGGACAAATAGCATCCGTTGGTACCTACTTTGCAAATGCTGGCGATTCCAATTATGGCAAGATGCAGGATGGTAACGACCATGGATGCATTACAGTCAACCTCACTGGCGGCACCATCGAGCAGAACGTCTATGGCGGATGCATGGGAACGAATGCGGATGCTGATGCTGGCGTGACTGAGGAGTTTGCTGCCAAACTTGGTTTATCGAAGAATGTTACAGTTAACCTGAACGGTACTGCAGTGGATAATGTAGTGGCGAATGACAAGAAAGGTTGTGCTGTAGTTGGTAGTATCTTTGGCTGTAACAACGTGAACAGCTCGCCCGAAGGCACTGTTAAAGTGAATATCTATGGCACGCAGCATAAAGGGAAATCGCAGATTGCTAATACTGCGGCCACTGGCACCGAGGGACAAGACGGTTACAAAGCTGCTGTGGAGGATGCCAAGACAAAGGGCGAATATGACGTGAAAGCTGTTTATGGCGGTGGCAATATGGCTGCATATTCTCCGAAAAACCTTGATACAGGAACGACGGAGGTTGTTATTAATGGTTGTGAAAGGACGAGTATCCAACAGGTGTATGGCGGCGGTAATGCTGCCTCAACACCGGCAACAAGTCTGACCATCAACGGCACTTTTGAGATAGAGGAAGTCTTCGGCGGCGGTAATGGTAAGGACGATGTCGTTAAGGACGGTGTCACGAAGCCCAACCCCGGTGCCAACGTGGGATTCTATGATTACTCAACAGTGGAGTCTACTTACGATACAAAAGCAAAGAGACAGCAAACTGTATTTACAGACTCGTATGTCTATGGTACCGGTAAGGCTTCGGTTAACATTTATGGTGGAACGATTCACCGTGTTTTTGGCGGCTCTAACACGAAGGGTAATGTACGTCAGACCGCAGTGACGATGTTGGAGGATGCTGAAAGTTGTGCTTTCTGTGTCGATGAGGCTTACGGTGGTGGCAAGAGTGCACCGATGGATGCAGAGGCGAAGTTGCTGATGTCGTGTATCCCAGGATTGAATGCTGCATATGGTGGTGCTGAGGCGGCAGACATTCAAGGTGATGTGACGCTGAATATTACTAATGGTACTTTCGACCGTGTGTTTGGTGGCAACAATAAGAGTGGTACGATTAATGGTTCCATAACGGTGAATATAAGCGAAATAGGCTGTAAGCCGATTATCATCGGTGAGTTGTATGGCGGTGGCAACCAGGCTCCCTATTCAGTCTTTGGCTATAAGAATATGGGTACTATTGAAGAACCTGATTACACGATAAGGACATCACTTAGCGACGGTTCTGCTGTCTCCACTCCCGAGACTCCATACTCCAGCTCTCAATTGTTTGCTGACCCGCTGGTGAATGTCAAGTCGTTTACCAGTATCGGTACTATCTATGGCGGCGGCTATGGTGAAACAGCAGTGATGGTGGGTAGTCCTGTGGTGAACATCAATGAGGTAGTGGGTACTCCTAATACTTATCCTACTACGGGAGATTTCAATACTACAGGATTTAAAGGCAAGACCAAGACGATTGATGGGCATGAGGTAGTCATCCCTGCCCACACCAAGAATAAGATAGGTGCCATCAACAACGTCTTCGGAGGTGGTAACGCCGCACCAGTTAAAGGTGATACCTATGTCAATATCGGCACAGAGGAAGAGGTGTACGAGGTGGCGGTGCCTGCTCCTACATCTGAGAATTTCGCTGAGGGAACATATTTCGTTCTTGACGGGGAAGGTACGATAGATAAACCATACGAATATATACCTGCTGGAACTACGTTTGATGAAGATATCACCTACTACGAGAAGAAGACTGTTGTTGGTGTCGATATCCGAGGCAATGTCTACGGTGGTGGTAATAATGCGGAGGTGACGGGCAATACCCATGTACAGATTGGTAAAAAGAATGAATAAGAGTAATGTCATATGTATGATACTATTGTGCCTCATTGTCATGGGGTGCAATAGTATTCATGAGGAAGATGAGGTCATTGAACGAGTAAAGGTGGGGGACCGGGTTCCGTCATTTTCTGTTGAAATGGTAACAGATGCCGGTCGTAGCACATTCTCTACGGCTCACCTGACTGGTGAGAGCGTCATTGTGTTTTTTAATACATGGTGTCCTGACTGCCAACGGGAGTTACCAAAACTGAATGATTACTACATACGTCATAGGGACGATGTCAATTTCCAGATGATAGCCATCAGTCGTGGTGAAGGGGAAGATACCGTTGCTCCCTTCTGGGAAGAATACGGACTACAAATACCTTATTCGGCACAGCAGGACCAAAGGGTCTTTGACTTGTTTGCCTCGTCAGTTATTCCTCGTGTTTATTTCGTCTCAGAGCAAGGAATTGTGACGAGTATTTTTATTGAGCGATTTGATATAGCAGAGTACTAGTCCTACAATAACGGCAAGGGTGACTCCTGTGGCGTTTGCAGCAAAGTCGAACCACTCTCCACCTCGTGTGGTGGTACAGTATTCCTGTAGGAGTTCAATAACACCGCTCATAAGGATAGGTGTAAGCCATGCTAAGAGGAAGAGTTTTTGCTTGTCTATGGAGGTATGCTGACGGAGGTATTCCCACCAGATGACGGAGCAGGTACCCCCATACATCACCAGGTGGGTCCATTTATCGATAAACTGTACATCGTCAAGGGGAGTCTCCGGGAAAAAGGGTATAAGAGATAGTATCCAGATGAGGATGATACAGAGAATGGAAAATGGGTATTTTCTTACAAAATGTTTGATTTCCTGCATTTTACTGTTAATTTGGGTGCAAAAGTAAGAAATATTTTATACTTTTGCAAGCGAAAACAAAGATATTATGGCAGAGAGAGCAAACTTTGGAAGTAAACTTGGCGTGATTCTCGCTACAGCCGGTTCTGCGGTAGGACTGGGTAATGTGTGGCGTTTCCCTTATATGACAGGGGAGAATGGTGGAGCCGTGTTTATCATGATATATGTGATGTGTGTGGTGCTGTTGGGTATTCCCTGTATGATTAGTGAGTTTATCGTTGGTCGTTATGGACAGGCAAATACGGCACGTGCCTATCGTAAACTAGCAGGTGGTACCCCTTGGGCCTTGATTGGTTATATGGGGGTGTTGACAGGTTTTTTGATTACTGGTTATTATGCGGTGGTCAGCGGATGGTGCCTCCAGTATATTTGGGCTTCACTTATAGGTCATCTACAAGGTGATCCGGAGTATTTTAAGACCTATTTTACGGAATTGTCGACAGATCCTGTGAAGCCTGTGCTGTGGACGGTCATTATCTTAGGTATCACCTATCTGATCATCGAGCATGGGGTGAGGGATGGTATTGAGCGTGCCTCTAAACTTTTGATGCCCACCTTATTTATATTGTTACTGATTATCGTCGGTGCTTCCTGTATGTTGCCTAATGCAGACAAAGGGATAGAGTTCCTATTCAAACCCGACATGTCGAAATTCACAGGTGACGTTTTCTTAGGTGCTTTGGGACAGAGTTTTTATTCGTTAAGTATTGCAATGGGATGTCTGTGTACCTATGCCAGTTATTTCTCCCACTACACCAATCTGACGAAGTCGGCTTCGCAGATAGCCCTGATCGACTGTTTAGTGGCTATTCTTGCAGGTCTCATGATATTCCCTGCTGCTTTTTCTGTAGGTGTGAGTCCGGACAGTGGCCCCTCTTTGATTTTTATCACGCTACCAAATGTGTTCCAACAGGCTTTCAGCAGTATGCCACTGGTAGGCTATTGTATCTCCTTGCTGTTTTTTGTCTTATTGTCGTTGGCAGCCCTTACCTCACTGATGTCGCTGCATGAGGTAAGCACAGCCTTTATCCATGAGGAGATGAGGATCAGTAGAAAGCAGGCAGCATTGATAGTCACTATCACAACATCCATTATCGGTGCTTTCTGTTCATTGTCATTAGGAGCAGTAGAGGGGCTGGCCTTTTTGGGGAAGTCGCTTTTCGATTGGTTTGATTTCATCACTGGTCAGGTCTTCCTTCCTATTGTGGGATTCCTTACCTGTATATTTATCGGTTGGTTCGTGCCTCATCATATTGTCAGGGACGAGTTTACCAATAGAGGATCTCTAAAGAGTGCTGGTTATATCCACCTCTTCCATCTCTTCCTGTTTTTGGTGAAATATGTGTGTCCATTAGCCATTTTGTTGATTTTCCTCCATCAGTTGGGATTCTTGAAGGGATAAGATATGAGTGAGCGAGGAAACTTTGGCAGTAAGATAGGTATTGTTTTGGCCACAGCCGGTTCTGCGGTAGGACTGGGTAATGTGTGGCGCTTTCCTTATATGGCGGGTGAGAATGGAGGGGCAGCCTTTATTCTGATTTATATCGGATGCATCCTGATGCTTGGAATACCGGGTATGGTGAGCGAGTTTATCGTAGGTCGTCATGCTCAGGCGAATGCAGCCAAAGCCTATGATGTCCTATCGAAAGGTCGTCCGTGGAAGTTGGTAGGTTATCTGGGTATTCTCACTTCGACGATTATCTTAGGTTTCTATGCGGTAGTTGCTGGGTGGTGCTTGCAATACTTGTGGGCCTCCCTGATTGGTCAGGTTAACGGAGATGCAGATGATGTTAAGAATTATTTTATGACTTTCTCGGCAGATCCTTTCAAGCCCACTATCTGGGGAGTGGTGTTTATCTTGATTACTCATGGTGTCATCGTACGAGGAGTGCGGAAAGGTATTGAGCGCGCTTCGAAACTGTTGATGCCCCTGCTTCTGCTATTACTGTTGATTTTGGTGGTTGCATCCTGTCTGTTGCCAGGGGCAATGGGAGGGATACGGTTCTTGCTCCAACCCGACTTTTCTAAATTGTCTGGCAGTGTATTGCTGGATGCCCTTGGTCAGGCATTCTTCTCCTTGTCATTGGGGACGGCATGTCTGTGTACCTATGCCAGTTATTTCTCCAAAGAGACCAATCTGTTGCGTTCAGCAGGACAGATTGCCTTGCTCGACACATTGATAGCCATTCTCTCTGGACTCATGATCTTTCCTGCCGCCTTCTCAGTAGGGGTGAGCCCGGATAGTGGTCCCTCTTTGATTTTTATTACGCTACCTAACGTTTTCCAACAGGCTTTTGGTGGAATTCCTATGGCAGGCTATATTGTCAGTTTAATGTTCTATGCCCTTTTGGTGTTTGCTGCCCTAACCTCTACCATTTCCATGCATGAGATTGGAACCGCTTTCTTCACAGAGGAATTCCGACTGCCTAGGAAGAAGTCTGCCTGGATCCTGACCATTGTCACTTCTATCATTTGTATCTTCTGTTCCCTGTCTGTGGGAGCCTGTCCTGATCTGTTGGTCATGGGCTATTCGCTGATGGATTTCTGTGATATGCTCACGGCAAATATCCTGTTACCTACGGGAGCGATGCTCACCTGCCTCTTCGTAGGCTGGTATATCCCCCGCAAGATGGTCTTCGATGAGTATACTAATAATGGAACTCTCAAAGGACAACTATTCACGGTTTATCTTTTTGCCGTACGTTATCTCTGTCCATTCTGTATTATTCTTATTTTCCTTCACCAACTGGGGCTTGTATGAATCGTAGTGACCGCCGAGTACTAATGGCCCTCTTGTTGGTCGGAATAGTCACTTTGGTGGCTATCTTCCTGTTGGGAGGGGAGGGTAATGATAGTGTTTCTAGGGAAACTAGGAGAACTAGAAATACTAGGAGTTCTAGAATCCCCTATGCAGTGTCCTCATTGCAGCAACCAGAGACCTTCTTCTTCGATCCGAATACGGCGGACTCAACTCAGTTGCTTCGGTTAGGGTTACAGCCATGGCAGGTAAGAAATATCTATCGTTATAGGGCAAAGGGTGGAGTGTATCATCGGAAAGAGGACTTTGCACGCCTTTATGGACTTACTGTGAAGGACTATCGGCGGTTAGAACCGTATATCCGTATCTCCTCTGATTATCTTCCTGCCGCTACCTTAGTGGGAGAGGATAGGAACTATAGTAACGATAGTCACTATAGTAAAAATAGAAAGGACAGTTCACACTATGCTCAAAAGATCCGGGAGGGTGAACACATCATTCTGAATATTGCCGATACCATATTGTTGCGTAAGGTACCTGGTATCGGATCATATTACGCCAAGGAGATTCATCACTATGGGCAGTTGCTGGGTGGCTTTGTGGATGTTAATCAACTCGATGAAATCGACGGTTTCCCGTCAGAAGCAAAGAAATATTTCGAGATAGAGAACGCTGCTCCCAGGAAGTTGAATGTCAATAAACTCACCCTGCAACAACTGCGTCGTCATCCTTATATCAATTTCTATCAGGCGAAAGCAATTACTGACTACCGTCGACTGCATGGCACCATAAAAAACCTGCGGGAACTCCGTTTATCCAGTGATTTCACTGACGAAGATTTCCGCAGGCTTGAACCGTATGTGGAGTATTGACTCCGATTCTGAAATTGTTTACTTGATCACCTTCATGGTTCGTCCGTCATTCATGCGTACAATATTGATACCCTTTTGCAGACTAGTGACACGACGACCGTCTAGTGTGTAGATGGCAACAATGTTGGTATTGATATCTTGTCGATCGATGGTCTTGATGCCAGTAGCACTAGTGATGGTGACGGCCTCAGAACTTTCTGATAATGCACCATACTCATTGACCGACTGCACCGTTACGATGTCATCTTTTGTTAATCCGTCGATACTGGTAGTTGTCGGGAAGGCTATGACCTTACCGTTGACCGTTACCACATAACAGATAGCATAAGGAACCGTCTCCCAACTGACACTACCATCACCAGCCGTCAAAACAGGTTTTTGGGTTTTCTCTACAAGAGGCAGCGGATTCCAAATACCGGATTCACTGTTACTGGTGCCGTCACCTGCCAGTACGTTGGCGATGGTGTATTGAGCAGCCTCTGCGTCAGTAAGTGAATTTTTCGCATCTTTGGTGTATGTGTAGAGCGGTTGTCCTTGATCGTTAGTCTTTCCAGTTGCAGTCTTTGTATTATAAGTGCCTTCGGCGAATGTCCCGTCAGGTCCTTCTGCTTTATAGGTAAGGCGTGATTCCTCTGTCATTGCGATTCCGTTCTTGTCGACAATATTCTTGACGGCCCAGAGTGCAGGTAGTCCACCCATCTGTTCTGCCCAGTACTGTCCATAGGGTTTGATGTCCATCTCAGTGTTGAGGAACACCGTCTTTGGATAATTGTGCCATGGACGTCCCAGCCATACCTGACAGTTGTCACCGTAGAGCGTAGAAATAATCTTGGTGTTGTTGAATACATATCCCCAGCGGGTATTGAGCGAATGATCTGGAGCAACGATGTATCCGCCATTATCTCGGTTGATGTCAATGATGGTGTTCTCAAACCAGATGTCGCCTCCGCCATAGATGAAATCGACAGCACCTTCGATGCGGGAGTCGTTCCAGAAATAACGGTTCTTTTCACCATGCGAATAGAAGTCGTCTTGATAGGAGCGGATATTCATGTTGTTCCATGTCACGCGGTCGGCATCGGCATTGATGCACAGAGCCTGCGGACCAGCCTTGTGTTGTTTGGTCCAGTTCTCGTTATCGATAGTGATATTCTCCATATAGAAGTCGTTGGCACCCTGTTGAACCTCTAGTGCAGCACCAGCATTGACATGGTACCATGGCTGTGTACGGTTCTTGGTGTCACCACCATCCTGGCGATCTGTAGCGATGGTCACCTTATTGACATCTTGTCCGATGATGTGGATATTGGGCTTGTTGACAGAGACCACCTTGCAGTCATCGTATGTAATCGTACCGTCTGCAGACTTACCATTACCCTGAATCTGGATGGTTTCCTTAGAGGTAGATCCCTCTGTCTGGTCTTTATAGACAAAGCCATAACCAGCGTTGAAGTAGGGGTTAGGATCTGCATAATAGCCTTCTTTCATAAATATAAGGTATGGCTTGGTGTTGGCAGAAGGTGCGTCGTTAATAGCGTCTTGCAGATAACGGTACTGCTTAGGCATATTTGTCGTAGCGGCTATTGACTGACCATGATCCAGTTCAAGCGTGGCATCAACGATAGCATCGAAGGTGCGTGCTGCCGGTTGTTGGCGTTCCATTACGGTGAAAGTGATCTCCACGGCAGGGGCCGCATTCCCAGAACGGTCTGCTACATAGCCGGCCGGCATGGAGAATGTATAGGTCTGACCATAGTCAAGACCGGCATAGTCGAATACAACAGAACGGGTGTTCCATGTAGGGGTAAGTTTTTTGCCGTTCAGCAAGGCATTGCCATCAACATTACCTGCTTGAATACGCTCGTTATATGACAGTGTAATCTTTCCTGATGCGGAAATTCCTGTGGCTCCGCTGGCAGGGAGTGATGTGCTTAGTACGGGAGCATCAGTGTCGGGTGTCACCTCTGCGGTACCTAAGATATAGAGATTACCAATGCCTGATTCTGAATGATCTGTGTAGTTCAGACCAAGGAATGTTCCTTTGTTAAAGGTATAGCCGCTATTGAATATCTCTGTTCCAGTACCTGTAATACGGATATATACCGTTTCTTGGTTGACACATGCAGTCGGAAGGTCGAAGACGTAATCGGTTATTTTACTTGCTTCTGGTGACAGTGTGGCCCCCTCTATATCGGTAAAGGTGGTGCCGTCAATAGAATACTGTGCCTTATATGACTTTGCCGCACCATTCTTTGCACACATCTGTCCGGAGAAAGTGGCAGAAGTGAATCCCTTGGTAGAGAACTGATACTGCCAAGCAATCTCAGTAGTGTTATAGCCATTTTGATAGAGACCGTTAAGACCCGTAGTAACAACACCAATACGGTTACGGACAACCGGTGTGCCTCCTGTCTGTGTGTAGAGTAGGGAACCATCGGAGACCTTTACCACACAACTCTTGGCATTGCGCGATGTATCCCAGGTGAGATCAGCGGCAAAAGGCGAACCGGAATAGTCATAGCCTTGAACGATGGAAGCGTCAAAGACAGCGATGAAGTCCTGTACCTCAAAGTTGGCTGTGATGGTCATGTTCTTGTTAATAGTTATTGAGCGAGGATTCGCAGTGGAATTGTCTTCCCAATTGAGGAACTTCAGAATCTTGGAGGTGTTAGCGGTAGCGACAACCTCTTCTCCCTCTTCGTATGTGTTATTGTGTTCATTGGGGGTCAGTGTGATAGAGCCAATAGACATTTCGGCATCGTTGTTTACCTTGGTGGTGATAGTGTATGTCGGAATAGTCTCGAAGACGGCTGTGACGGCTTTTGCGGCATCCATAGTTACCTTATACGAGGCTTCCGTACTGACGGGAGTTCCATTCAATTGCCATTCCTTGAACTTATAGCCGAAGTTGCGGGTGGTGGTTAATGTGACCTCAGTTCCCTCCTTGTAAGATGTACTTTCTGGAGAGGTTAGGATTTTACCGGCTCCAGCAGGTGATACAGTCGTTGTCAGTTCATACTTAGTAGTTGGAACATCCTGTGTCAGGGTTGCTGTGATGTTGAAATCTTTCAATGCATAATAAGTCGCACTTGAACCAGAGTACCAGGGCATCAGGAAATAGACATCACCTGTGAGTTCCTGTAAGACAGAGACGTTGGAGGCATCAAGGGTGTATTGACAAGCGGTTCCACCATTTTCAACATTGGCGGCATGAGTGTCTGACTCATAGAGGTTGGTACCATCAAGACTTGCCTTGACAATAAATTTAGAGGTCAGTGTGTTCTTCACACCATAGACATCCGAATAAATCTGAGATACACTCATGAAGTAACCATCGGGAATACTTACTTTGAAGCCCCAATAGAAGCCATCGACAAAAGCATTCTGTACGCCAGCACCGTTGAAGTAGTTACGGATAACAGTACCACCAGTATAGGTTGGCGTGGCAGCACCATGTTTCAGTGTCTGAGTGGTACTTGTATTAGGAAAAACAGTAGAACACTGTTCGAATGTGATTCCTGTCGGAGCAGTACCTATCACTTTCTCCAAACCGTCCTCAAAAACGTTCTCAGACTTAAATTCACGGCCAATACCGAAAGTGGCAGCATCACTGGTCTTATTAGCCATAATGCCATGAATAGTCATGGCTGAGAGACAGAAGTATTTGCCACTCTCCGCGGCAGTCTCCTTCCAGGGATAGATACGGATATAGATAGTCTCGCCTTCCTCAACAGTCTTCGTGACATCTTTCGATACAGGGATGACCTCATTACCTGTCATCTTTGTCTTTTCAGCAATGAGTGTGGCATCTGTGAAACTGGAGTTAGTGGCGTAGTAGGCATGGATACCGAAGTCGCTGGCATAGTGACCTGCCACATGGAATGAGATATTGTCCATATAGAAAGTCTTTCCGGCAGGAACGGTAGTTTTGAACTCCACATAACGGGTCGACACCTCGTCAATCTCATTGCCTGGCCATGCTGTATTGGTGGGGGTGATACGCTGCATGGTTTCAGTCCCTACGGTAGTATAGTTCTTGACTACCAATCCTGTTAGTGTCTCTTCTGAATTACTGAAAAGAGACTCGTTAGGAGCGATTGATGATGTCAGTGGCCATACGACAGATGCTTCTGTACCTGTTGATACGCTCAATCCATTGACTTTTACATCGATTGCTTTCTGATTCGTGCCATCGGTCACTGTGATGGTACATGTCTGTTCACCGACAGAGCCAATCTTTTTGCGTACATAAATAGTTGAGATGAGTGTGGCACCGCTATAACTGAATTCAGCAGTAGCAGCATAGGTGTTATCGTTAGTCGACACCTCAAAGTCATTGTCTGCCGTGACAGTTACCGTACCCGTCGAAGGGGTCAGTCCAAAGGCTGAAATGTTTATCTCGCCTTTAGCATATGTTCCGATATAAGCATCACCGAGGTCAAGGGTCGATGGGGTGAAATTCATTTCGTTCGATATTTGTACGGCAGCAGCGAGTTCTTCCAATACGGCCTTCTTCTTGGCCGAACTCTCGCTTTCTGCTTGGTCTTTCACCATCTGGGCAAATTTTCGAGCAATGAGTGTAGCACCAACAAGGGCGGGGTGTGTACCATCGTCTTTGCAGAAAACATACTGTGTACAGTAGTCTTCACCCAGTGCCTCATAGAGTTCTTTAGTTCCTTGTGTGAGATTGACAAAGGGAACGTCATCATATTCTGCTGCTACCTGGGCCATTTGATAGGTATAGTCCATGGTATGGTCGTCAGTGGTCTTACCGGTATAATTCTCGACATAGGTATTCTTTTCTGTGTCAATGTAGTTATATTTTTGCCACAGATTATGCTGACCGGCTGCATTAATCTTAGTGTTGTTGTTATCCTTGAAGTATTTGCGGCAGATAGCACCTACGAGGATGGGCTTGACACCCATAGCCTTGGCTTCATTGATATATTTGCGCAAGTATTCTTTATAAGTTCCATAGGGTGTCGTGCCGCGATAGTCCACCGTGGTACTTAGCCCTTTTGCCTGATAATAAGCATTGACCTCGTCACCGTCTGCACCACCTGTTTTTTCGTCATTGTGAGCAAACTGAATAATTAGGATGTCACCCGAAGACATCTGGTCCCTTCCTCCTGTGACCAATGTGTTCCAGTATCCATTTTCTTTGTAGAATGACTTACTGGAGGCTCCTGATTTTCCACGGTTGTTCACGGTGAACTGTGATGCGTCGATAAATTGTTGCAGCATCTGTGTCCAACCACGTTTGTCGGTAGAACCATCGGTGGCACGTTGTTCTTGCGTTGAGTCACCAATGGTGTGCACTTTCTTGGCACCTGATGCTACCGTACAGATCATCAAGGCCAGTGTCAAAAGGCTAAAGATTCTTGCTTTCATTTTGCAGTCAGTTTTTAATCAGTTATTCGAAAATTCTGACTGCAAAGGTATGGCTATTTTCTCGCTGGAATGGGTGAAAATTGCGTCAAAGGAGGGTGAAAAACACGTCAGGATGTGATTTCTCGCCCATTATGATGCATTCTTATAGTCTGATGGCGACATCCCTGTGCTCTGTTTGAAACTACGGCTGAAGTATTTCGGATCAGAGAAGCCACAGGTATATGCTATTTCACTAACCGCCTTATCGGTATGGCGCAATAACTGACATGCCCTCTTGATACGGGCCTCACGCAGCAGGTCTTGCGGTGTGATACCCATAGTTTGTTTCAGTTTGCGTTGTAGTCCGCTCCTACTAGTAGCGGCTGCAGAGGCCATATCACCCACATTGGCATCACTGTTGGAAATGTTTTCATTCACATAGGTCATCACACGCTGGAGCATCGGGTCAAGTTCTGAGTTCTGAGGTTTGGTGTCTGAAGTATAAGAAGATATATCTGACATCTTGTTTCTTGCCTCTTCCTTCTGCTCTCTCACTTCTATGAGTGTTAGATATTTTTGTAAGGTCTCGCGTTGTTTGCGCTTGATACGTCTAATATATAATAAGGTGTAGATGACTGCTATGAGGAAGGCCACGAAGAATATTATCAAGACTATTTGACCCAGGGTTGACTCCCAGAAGGTAGGTCTGACGATAAGAGTCAGCATACGAGTGTTCGTGAGCCATTCTCCGTCGGCATTGGTAGAACGGATTTCCAGCACGTAAGAACCCGGTTCAAGGTCGAGTAGGGTGGCTGACCTGTCATGGCCGATATAGTTCCAAGGGGTCGAGTCATCCTGACTGTCTGTCAGGAGCCGGAAGGTGTAGTTGATGCGTTCGGGGGCCTCGTAGTCGAGGGCGGCAAAATGCAAGGTGATACTACGTTCGTCTGGTTGTAATGTCAGCGAGTCGAGGTTCTCTACAGCCCAGTTATTGTTACCTCCTCGAATAGTCAGTGCGGTAAATGCCAGTCTGGGGTGATATGCCTGACGGGATAATTGTTCTTCCGTAATGATGGAGGCTCCATCCATCAGTCCGAATAACCAGCGTCCGTTACTGAGAGGTATGGGATGGGCCTCACTGAAACGATAATCTGCGTTGAAATTACAGATATCAAGAACTCGTCCGTGTACAGTACTGTCTATCAAGGTGATGAGATGACTGCCGACAGCCATCATCTTGTTTTTCTGTACAGGGGTCAATGATAATACGATATCGTTGGATTGTACATGAAACTGATTGCGGATATGTCGGAAAAGGAGTGTGTCATCCAACAGATCCTCTGTCATAATCTGGTTGACACCACCACTCTCTGTGCTGACAAGGAAGTGTCCTTGATCATCCTGTGCGATGTCCATTGTAGCACTGCAACTGAGACTCTGTCGCATATTGGGTTCCCGCCGATGCAATTTGAATTGCATGTTGTCAGCATCGTGTTTGAGACGGGCTACCAGAAGACCGCTAGAGGTGGCTGTTAGCAGGATTCCGTTATGTGTGATGTGTATATAACGGGCTCTTGGACATTGTTCCTTCGGATAGTGGACAGGGATGTGGAAGATGGGTTGGTCGGCTTGTGGCTGGTCGGTATAGCACAGACCACCATCTAGTGCTGCAACCCATAATCGTCCCATCTGGTCTTCTTTCAAGTGATAGACATCATGATAGGGCATCTCTGTAAGATGGCTGATTTCGAAGTCATTACCTTTGGCCCGCATGCGGAAAAGTCCATCTTCCTTACTACCTAGCCAGAGTGTTCCGTCTGCCGATTGTAACATACAGTAGATAGGAGACCCGAAGGTAGTATAGTTAGGGTATAGATGTCCGTCTTTTCCCAAATATCCGATGAGATGGTCATCCTGTTGTTGATACACCCTGACAACTTTGTCATCCTTTGTCGTCACCCAGTAGCGACCTTGGCAGTCGTTGAAAAGACATTTTACTTCGGCGCGGGGCTGAATGTCAATCCTGCTTGTGCGTTGTACATCTGTACAGAAATAGTAGATACTGCCATAGTCCAATGCCCACAAGTGGCCTCTTTGATCCGCCAGAGCAAAGGTCAGTGTACGGAATGACAGGGACAGCGGATAGGTTATCGGCTGGTCTGTCTTAGGGTCGATATACGATAATCGACCGTCACCCTCAAGGGTCCATCGTGTCTGATGACAGTCAGTCCATGTGTAGTTCTTGCCTTTTAAGAGGGAGCGACTTTGTCGATGATTCCATTCCTCTTCTGTTGCTTTTGTCTTCTCTTCTTCTGTTAAGTCACGAAAGAGGTAGGTCGTCTTGTCGAACAGGAAGTAGTCGTCATCTACCTGACATAGGATATTGCCTGTCGGCAGGAGCGTGATGTTGCGGATGCGGTCCGTCGTCATGTGACAACCGTCACCTACCTGTGGCTTGAAGGTCTTGAACTCATAGCCGTCAAAGCGACAGAGGCCATTCCATGTGGCAAACCACATAAAACCATTTCCGTCCTGCAATAACTGGGTGATATGACTGGAAGGCACACCGTCTTCCTCATCATATTGTATTATATGGCATACGGGTTGCGCCATGATTATAGTGTGCCACCACAGGCAGACGACTGCTATGAAAGTCCAATTACTTCTTCTCATCAGGTGCAAATATACGAAATTTGATACAAAAAGCAGAACGTCAGAAGCATTTTCTTTTCCTGTGCATTCTATTTATAAATGTTAAAGAAGGCATTTATCATCAGAGATGCAACATTTTTGGTAGATTTATGTAACAAAATGAAATGGGAGTTTGCAAATAAAATGCTAATTTTGCAGCAGGAAACATAAATATTTAAACAAAAAAGCAATGGCAACAAATGAAATGACACAAGAAGCGAATGGTTTTTATAAACTTTCGTGGATTCAACGAATTGGTTTTGGCTCGGGTGACCTCGCGCAGAACCTGATCTTCCAAACGGTAGCATGCTATCTGATGATTTACCTTACTACAGTATTGAAAATTAATCCTGCATTTGTCAGTGGATTGATTCTCACAGTTCGACTCATTGACTGTTTCTGGAGTCCTGTGGTAGGGCGTTATATCGACAATCACAATCCTAAGTTAGGAAAGTATCGCACTTATCTTCTTTATGGTGGTATTCCTCTTACTGTTGCCGCTTGTCTATTGATGCTTCCCCAGGCGGCTGAGTGGTCTATGACTATGAAGATGATCTATGCTACAGCAAGTTATACCGTGCTGAGCATGATTTATTCAGTAGTCAACATACCATATGGTTCCATCATGGCAAGTATGACTCGTGATAACGATGAAGTACTCATTCTTACTTCTACACGAATGGTATGTGCCAATATCGGTCAGATTATTGTTCAGGCTGGTTTCCCTATCGGACTCGCTATGTGCGTACATATGGCCATCGATTGGAATCAGGCAACGTTTATGGCTATTGGTACAATTCCTGCTTTCATCATTCTGCCTTCTCTTCCAGTATTGAAAAAATGGTTGGGTAAGAAGGGGCTTTATTATACGCTTCTCTCTGTCGGACTTGTTGGATTTGCCATCTTGTTCACCATTGGTAAGTTCTTCGATGTGGCAGAATACAATACCATTGTTCAGATTGCAAAGGTGATGACGGGTGTTGGTCTTCTTGTTGGCTCTTTGATGTGGGCACTGGTTCCTGAAGTCATCACAGAGGCTGAGTATCGTACAGGAAACAGACCTGCGGCTACAGTAAACGCTCTTGCGGGTGTTGCTTTTAAGGCAGGTTTTTCTATTGCCGGTTGGATTACGCCATTGGTAATGGGATGGATTGGTTTTAACTTTGCCACTGAAAAGTCTGCTTTGGCTACTGATCCTATGGCATGGTTTACAGTTACGTGTATTTTTGCTATCGTCGGTTTTTTCCTCTTGATGCTTTGCTTTATGGGCAGCAAGGAGAATATTGCCACAACACCAGAAAAACCTGTTTCATTTGGTGAAATGTGGCAGGAGTTCAAGGCAAGCAAGTGCCTTCAGTTAGTGCTTAGCATCTTTGTTGTGGTATTTTTGGCATCATTCATTAGTGGACCAGTAAATGCCTATTACCCGAAATTGGCAAACTATTCTGATATTGCACAGAATGCAATATTGTGGTTCACTTGTATTATTCCTGCCATTCTTCTTATTGTTGTAGGCTACCTTATTTATAAGTATCCTCTTACAGATGAGAAACTTGACGAAATGAATCGCGAAATTGAATCACGTAACAAGACTAAGGAATAATCACTTCCTACCTTAACATAAAGAAGGCTGCTTTCTCATGTGGAAGCAGCCTTACTTTTTATTTTGTTATCTTCAGTTCAAATGATGACATTGGCAACCCGCTAAGTGAGCGTACATTGGCATCAAGGGGATTGTCTTTCCATGCGTAACGGACAAGACGAGGGGTAAAAGGAGTGTTGAGAATAGTAATAATGTTTCCCTTGCCCACAGCAGGTACATTGTGAATAGAATTGCCCTCATCGGCAACCTCAAAGGTATGGAGTTCCCCTTCCTGGATGGGCTGGTCGAGAGTGAGTTGAATAGCGATTCCACTGACATCGACTGAAACTATTTCTGGTGATAGTTTAATCTTTTTGTTTTTAAATACTAAATGGTCAAAGCAGAGACCGATGCGCTCGGCAACCTCTTTCTTGCGGAGTGGATGGATATCGACAGTCTCACCGAGGTCGTTAATAACAGCCAACTCGGCATAGGGATCTTCCTTCGCCACCAGGCGTTGTGCCTCACGCAACTGAGCCCATCCACTGTTCACAGGTTCTGTCTGTGGAGTTATAGGACGTGGGAACCCTGTTTGCTGACGACCGTCATAATTTGCCAACTGAACGATGACAAAAGGCATTTTCGGGTCCTTCCAACAGTCGCGCCAACAACCTATCATCTTCTTTAGATAATCAGCATAAGGGGCAGGGTTGCCTGTGTTTGACTCGCCCTGATACCAGACAATACCATTGATGGCAAAAGGGGCAAGGGGATATACGACGGCATTGTATAAGGTCGTTGGCAGATTCTGAAGCGACACGTCACTACTGGGACAAGAAGGCATTTCTGCACCTACATGGAACTTCCATGTATTACTAAGAGGAATCACATCTTTCGGCATAGGATTCTGCGAGAAGCGGTCATCTCCAAAAGCAAACATGTAGGGCTTCTCAGGAATGAAATGCGCAGCACCGTATTTATTGATGAAGCGTATGGTGATGACATTGTCGCCCTCTTGAAGTAGTCCTTCTGGAATATCATAGCGACGTGGAGGATACTGATAGTAGGTATGTCCAACCTCTTTACCATTCAGATAGGTGATATCCTGATCGAAAAGCGTCCCAAGCAACAGTCGTGCAGGTCTTCCTGCATGAGCCTTGTCGATGGTCACGTGCTGGCGGAGCCATACAGAACCCGTTTCATGCCAACTCCAATTGTTTTGGTCGATGGTCTTCCAGTCGGAGTCTTGGCAAGAAAGAAGGGGATACGACTGTGTGCCGTCAAGTTTATTGAGCAACTCGTCCCATTGCTTGTTGGCTTCATCGTTTGCCTGCATCAGTGTCTTTACATAATTGTCATTCTGATAGAATGCAGTTTTTGTAATCAGCATGGGATAGTCCTTCATAAGCGAATCGGCAGAGATCCATGCTTCGATAGGGGTTCCTCCCCAACTGTTGACAATGATGCCTTGTGGAACACCAGTCTGCTCGAATTGTCGTATACCGAGGAATGTGCCCAAGGCCGAAAACTGCCATGCGTTTTGCTTGTTTAGGGCTTTCCAGTTGATAGGTGTAGGGCGGATATCATCTTGTACACCATGGGTGTTTGTCTCATTCTGAACACGGAACAGACGAATCTTGTCATTGGAGAAATGGTCGATTTCATCGGGATATTGAGGGTAAACTCGTTCAATGGTCACATCCACGTTCGACTGACCGGAGCATAACCATACGTCACCCACCAACACATTGGTCAGTACGACATCGCCCACCATCATGGTGTAAGGGCCTCCGGCTTTCATTGGCGGTAAGTCAATGCGGAAATGTCCATTCTCGTCAGCCATCGTCGCCACCTGGTGTTTATTGATGCGAACGATAACTTTTTCCTTGGCATCAGCCTTTCCCCAGATGGGGATGGGGCTCCCGCGTTGGATAACCATACCCGACTGGAACAATTGAGGTAGTTGAACTTTAGCGTGGGAGATACATGCCACACCAAGCATCATTGTAATAAGAGTTATTAGTTTGACTTTCATAACCTGTTAATTTGTTGCAAAAATAGTAAAAAAGTCAATTACAGGGCAAAAAAAGTCCATTTTTTTAAAAGTATGAAACAAAAATGGTAGGTTTCTGTAACAAATTGAAATGAAGGTTTGCGAATAAAGTGCTAATTTTGCAGCAGAAATAAATGATTATTTTATCAGCAGACATAAGTTATATGAAAAAGATTTTTAGGTTAGTAGTTGTATTGTTTTCAGTGATTACAACTGAAGTAGTATCTGCCCAATCCTCACTGGGAAGTGGGGATGGGGCATGCTGCCTCAAACAGACTACCGAGACACTGAAGGATGCCTACCGTGACTATTGGTATACGGGGGTCAGTGTCAATCAGTGGCAAGTAGAAGCAGACCGGGATGGATCCAATACATTTGATGTAACAGGACACATCAGTAATGACCAGACGGCAGATTGGCCACTCATTGTCAATAATTTCAACTGGGTGGTGGCAGAGAACTGTATGAAATGTGAGGTGGTGCATCCCAAGGAAGGTGTCTATGACTTCACATTGGCTGATAAATTTGTCGACAAGGCTAGGGCGGCTGGACTGAAGGTGATGGGGCATGCCTTAATTTGGCATTCACAGTGTGCCCCATGGTTTCATTATGACGATCAGGGAAACTTGGTGTCTCCAGACGTACTGAAGAAGCGTATGCGTGAACATATTTATACCATCGTCAACCATTTCAAAGGTCGGGTGGATGCCTGGGATGTGGTTAACGAGGCTTTTGAGGATGACGGAACCCCTCGAAAGAGTCTTTTCTGGGAGATATTGGGTACTGACTATATCCCCCTTGCGTTTCAATATGCGCATGAAGCCGATCCCTCTATTGAACTTTACTATAATGACTTCTCCATGAACAAGGCTGCAAAGGTGGAGGGGGTTGCCCGGTTCTTCCGTCCGCTGATTCAACAGGGCCTGCCCGTAACAGCCATCGGAATGCAGGGACATATGATCTTGGAGGATAATGTAGACAATAGTGTAATCAAACAATACGACCATTCTATCACTACCCTCGCTGCATTAGGTGTGAAGACATTTTTCTCCGAGTTGGATATCTCTGTCTTGCCGAATCCTTATGGCTTCTCTGGTGCAAATATCAGTGATAAGTTTGCCTATCGTCCGGAAATGGATCCCTATAAGGAGGGACTACCCAAGGCACAGGAGGAAAAACTGGAGCAGTTCTGGGTAGATTTTTATCGGATGTTGTTGAGTCATCATCAGGATATTCAGCGAATCAGTTTCTGGTGTCTGAATGATGCCAGTTCATGGCGTAATGACTTTCCTATCAAGGGACGTACTGATTATGCGACATTATTTGATCGCCAGAACCAGCCAAAATCTTTCATTCAGGCTCTGATCAATCTGGTGAAACCACAACCTTCAGACACGAAGAAAACTACGAAGAACAGAAAATAGTAACATATTAACAATTACTGACTATGGCAAAATTACCACGTTATCTTTTCCCCAATGACTATATGGCTGATCCTTCGGCCAATGTGTTTAATGGCAAACTGTATGTGTATCCCAGTCATGACTGGGATGCTGGCGAGTGTTTCGACGATGATGGAGGGCATTTCCAGATGAAAGACTACCATGTACTCTCCTTCAATGATGTGGAGAACGATGAGGCTACCGACCACGGTGTGATTCTCGATGTCAAGGATGTGCCTTGGGCTGAGAAGCAGATGTGGGATAATGATGTCATAGAGAAAGATGGTAAGTTCTATCTCATTTTCTCCGCAAAGGCATATGATGGTGTGTTCCGCTTGGGTGTTGCCGTTGCTGACAAACCCGAGGGTCCTTTCGTTCCACAGGAGCAGCCTATCCGTGGTTCTTTCTCTATTGATCCCTGTGTGTTCAAAGACGATGACGGACAGATATACTGCTACTTTGGCGGACTGTGGGGTGGACAATTGCAATGGTGGCATCCGCTGCCAAACGGTTTCGCGCCGGTTTTCGGTAAGTATGGTGATGATAACGGACTCATCGACTTAGGTGCGGCACCTGACCATAAGGGTGAACTCTTCGCTACAGCCGACGCACCAGCCATCCATAGCGGAGTTGTCCGTATGAGCGATGACGTACTGCAGTTTGCGGAGGCTCCACGTCCTGTCGTCATCCTCGACAAGAACGGGGAACCGTTGAAGGCTGGCGATCCCCATCGTTTCTTTGAGGCCTCATGGATGCACAAATATCATGGGAAGTATTATTTCTCTTATTCCACTGGCGACAGTCATTTCCTCTGTTATGCCATTGGTGATAACCCTTATGGTCCCTTCACCTATCAGGGAGTCATCTTGGAGCCGGTAGTCGGTTGGACGACACATCACAGCATTGTGGAATACAAGGGGCAGTGGTATCTCTTCTATCATGACTGTGTCCCCTCTAATGATGTGACTCATCTGCGCAGTCTGAAGGTACAACGTTTATTCTACAATGAGGATGGAACTATCCAAAAGGTAGTTAATGAATAAAGAATCGTTCTGATTGTGAGTGATACCAGACAACTTATATCATACTATTACTGTTTGCATCGCGATGAAATCGTAGATTTTGTCGCATTGCGGATCAAAGATGAGGATGAGGCCAAGGATATTGTCCAAGACCTCTTCCTCCGTCTTATAAATGGTCATCAGTTGACAACAATACAAACACTTCCCGGTTTGGTATATACGATGGCGCGGCATCTGATAGCGGATTATTATCGGCATCGTCATACCTATGAGGCGTATGAGTATTATGTCCGTCGTTCCGATCATACGGACGAAACAGTGGAATCAGTATTTTCCGCCCGACAGATTATGGAACGCTTGGAGCGGTCGTTGGCTTACCTGCCGGAAGATTGCAGGAAAGCCTATCGTCTCCATATCTATGATGGTATGAGAGTCAGTGAGATTTCTAAAGAGTTAGGGGAAGACTATAAGCGCATTGAAAACCGATTAGGCCTCGCTCGCAAGGTGGTTCGTCATCAGTTAAAGGCGTGTGTCTGATTGGTTCTTAATCGTGTTTTTCTTATAAAAAAGCAACAAGTGAAAAGTCTCACTTGTCGCCTTGTGTCGGGATGAGGCGACGACTTTATGTTATATCGTAATATACCAAAATTGATAATTATTTACTTAATGCTCTAAATTTCAACAGTTTAACAAACCAATCAATATGGGTATAAGTATAAATCAATAATGCTATATAAAAAATAAACCGCCAAAAAACCGCCAAAAATTGTTTGGGTTTTAGCGGCAATTTTCTTACCTTTGCACCCGACTTAAGCGTTTCATAATGTTAATGATCTCTTTAATTTCCTGCAAAGGTAAGGATTTTCTGGGAGATAAACAAGCAATTAAAAAGAAAAATGATATGGCACAAGTTGAATTAAGGTTATCAAGTAAGGTTCAGAAAGAAACGGGTATGAGTGAAATCCTGATTCGTTTCTTCCTGGGGAGAAAGTTCAGCGTAAGAGCTAAGAGCCACATCTTTGTCTCACCTGAATACTTTGAATACAATATAGACAGAGCAAGAACCGAGAAACTGGGTGTTAGATTGCCGAATAATGTTATTACGGCGACCCAAGAAAAGGCAGACAAGAACAACTACGTCCTCCGTCCCAATGGTTCGGTTGTTATTAAGCAACGCCTGGAAACTCCAGACGTGAAGTTCCATCGAGAACAAGCACATAGACTTGATGAACTGAAAAAGGTCATTATAGATACGTTTGAAAGTAATCGGGATGTAGATGTGTCGAGCGATTGGCTTCAACTTGTGTGTGACAAATTTTCCAATCCAGACAAGTTTATTATCAAACCAGAGGGAAAAAAGACTTTCTATGAGCTGGCCGAAGATTACATTGCCAAGCGGAAGATTTCCTACTCACATGCCAAAGTTTTCAGGGTGTTGATGCGAGAGGTGGCCCGATTTGAGGGCTTTATTCGTGCCACAGAACCAACTCGTCAGAAGTTTGTATTCAATATAGACACTGTTTCCAGAGAAGACATTGAAAACTTTATAGAGTACCTACGCCATGAATACAGTTTATCCAAAGAATACCCTGATTTATATAAGAAGTTGCTTACAGAGTATCCGGCCAGTGTCACAAAAGGTAATTGTAAGCTGGAGGATAGGGGCGAAAACACTGTTATCAAAGGCGCCAAGCGTTTAAAGTCACTCTTCATGTGGTTCTATGAAGAGGGCTTTACAAAGAATCGTCCTTTCGATGGTATCAATATCGGCACTGAGAAAGTTGGTACGCCTTATTATATTACTATAGACGAAAGAAACATCATTGCTGAGACAGATCTGGCTGCCGCCTATGATAAGATGACGGATGAGGAACGAAAGGGAATCAGTAAGCTTCACCTTCCTGAATATGGTGTCCAGAGAGACATTTTCATTTTCCAGTGCTTTGTTGGTTGTAGAGTGGGCGACCTCTTAAAACTTAGGCCAGGGAATATCGTTGATGGGATTCTCGTCTACACACCTCACAAAACAAAAGACAATGGTGAGCAGGCTGTGCAGGCACGCATACCACTTCATCCCAAAGCAATGGAGTTGGTGAAGAAATATGAAGGTGTAAGCGCACAAGGGCTATTGTTCCCTTTTATTAGCGCCCAAAAATACAACGACTCGATTAAAAAGATATTCAAGTTAGCGGGAATAACACGAAACGTCATTATCCGTAATGCCAGAACGGGTGAGGACGAACTGGTCCCCATTGATACAGTAGCATCATCGCACCTTGCACGACGTACTTTCATCGGCAACGCTTATTTCAAAGTAAGTGACCCAAACCTGATAGGACGTATGAGTGGTCATGTTGATGGAAGCCGGGCATTCAAGCGATACAGAAACATCGAGGACGAAACACTGAAGAGCGTGATTGACTTGATTGGCTAAAAGACATTGTTAGAAGTATAAAGTAGAAATATTATAAAGTAGAAATATATTCTTAATTATATCTAAAAGATTTGGTTAGATAGCTAAAATAGCCTATCTTTGCGCAATAAAAGTCGCGTAATATGGAGTTCGTTGATAGAAAGAAAGAGTTTGCAAGATTGCAGACGGCATTGCAGAGAGAGAAACCTCAGTTTATCGCAGTATATGGGCGCAGGCGTATCGGAAAGTCTACACTGATAAAAAAAGTGATGGACTTTAGCCGTGGTGACATCTATTTCCTGGCAGATAAGACCTCAGAGCCAAGTCAGCGACAGTTGTTCTCTACTACGGTGGACATGAGCATCGAAGGCTTCAGTATGGCCAGTTATCCTACATGGGAGTCGCTTTTCGTCAGTCTAAACAGATCAGTAGACCATCGTATCACAGTGTGTCTTGATGAATTTCCTTATCTCGTTAAGAGCTGTCCGGCTCTACCTTCAATCCTCCAGAAACTGCTTGATGACAAGAAGCTAAAGTTCGATTTGATTATCTGTGGTTCATCACAGCAGATGATGCAAGGCTTTGTCCTTGATAGTAAAGAACCTCTCTATGGTCGTGCCGACGAAATCATGAAAATGCAACCCATAGCCCCAAGCTTTATCAGCCAGGCACTTCGTTGTGATGCTGAGCAGGCTGTGCGAGAGTATGCTGTTTGGGGTGGCGTTCCAAGATATTGGGTATTGCGCGAGAATTATGACAGCCTTCATGATGCTATCGAGAACCTATTATTGACATCAGAAGGAACGCTATATGATGAGCCATCTAAATTGTTATATGATGAAATGCGCGATACTGTACAAGCATCATCCATTCTATCGTTTATCGGTAATGGTGCTAATAAACTGTCAGAGATAGCTTCGCGTGCAGAAAAGCAGGCCACAGATATTACGTTACAGTTATCGAGGCTGAAAGAACTGGGATTTATCAATAAAGAGATTCCTTTTGGTGAAAGCGAGAAGAAAAGCAAAAAAGGACTATATCATATTTCCGACCCATTGCTACGTTTCCATTATCGATATGTCCTCCCCTATCGTTCGCTCATAGAATTGGGCAACAGCGCAGCCGTCCTGAATGTGTTGACAAAGACGGAGAACGATTATACCAGTCAGGCCTGGGAAGAACTGTGCAGGAACTACATCAGTACACATGGCTTCGGTGACATTATTTATCAGATGGCTTCTCGCTGGTGGGGCAGCTACTACAATGAGGAAAAAGCCCAATACCTTCCAGTAGAATTGGATGTTGTTGCTGAGTCATTTGATGGCAAACACCTTTTCCTGGGTGAATGCAAGTGGCAGAATGGAAACCAACCAATTGACGCTAAGGAAGAACTTGAAAGGCTCCAGACTATCGCAAAGGGTTTGCCGTTTGCAAAAGATCACGAAATACATTATGGACTGTTCTTACGAGAGACCCCTAAACATCCAGAAGTTGCCAAGATATATTATCCGAGTGACGTATTAGCGAAGTAATAGCAGACAACATTTAGCGATTGGAAAATAATTCAGCCACGAAGAGGGTAAATTACCTTTTCGTGGCTGAATGTTTTGTCATAGCCCTTTTTCGAGTTCGCTATTTCGGACTATTTTTGGGAACAACGGTTATTTTAACGATACGTTCCTCTTCTGGCAGTGCTAATTGCTGCATCAGAAACTTTTGGTATTCTTCTGCTGTAAATTCCATTTGATATGTTGGTTGGATTGTTGTCATCTTACTTTGTACTTCACGAATAAGATCGGTCACAGATGGGGTAGAGGTTGCCTTAGTAGCTGTACAAAACTCTTCAAAGAAATTATGCTTTAGTACTTTCGATATGAAAGCCAGCTTTTCTGTTTCTATGTCACTCCGTTTTAGGAGACGGCTTATCTCTGGCTGCTTAACCCCTAAGAGTTCGGCAAACTCTGTTTGTGTCATCTTTATTTCTTTGAGGTAACTCTCGATTGCAGAGCCTATATTAACGATAGGCCATTCTCTGTTGGCAGTGCCAGCATCTTGATCCTCTCTTCCGCAGAATTCCTCAAAGAAGTTGTAGTTAAGCTTCATGCTTATTGCTTGAAGCTTTGTTGTATTTATAGACTTCTTTTTTAGAAATCTGCTGGCATTGGATTGGGGCATCTGTAGCTTTCGGGAGAATTCAGCCTTAGATATACCCAACTTCTCAATCCTATCTTCTATGATGGATCCTATATGTAAATCAGTCGCAAAACTATCCATTATATCCATACTTTAGTTAATTAAACTTAATTAGAATAGCCGATATTTGTATAATATGGCATATTTGATTAACTTTGCACTCGAATTTGAGATTCACCCTATTCGCTTGTGCGTATATTTTGGGTGCAAAGATAATAAAAAAAAACGAAATATAACAAATTATATAAAGAAAATATGAATAATGATATTATCAAAACAGGTATGAGCAACATGGTGGATACAGAATCTACTTTGCTTGCCGACATGTATGCGAGCCATTTGGTTTCGCAGATTGAGAATTCTGGTGATCACATTTCTTTGACATTTACAGCGCAGGGAGCTTTAGCATTTGCGAAGGCACTCATTGCTATGGTAGACGAGAAGAAAAGCCAGGTAGATGAATCCAAGCATGAAGATTCCCTTATTCCCAAGAAGGATGTCATGTCAAGACTCGGAGTGACACATGCTACTCTATGGAACTGGGAGAAGAAGCATTATCTCATGCCTGTTAAGATAGGACGTAAGGTATTCTATCATTCGGGAGACGTTGATAATCTGAGTAAGTAATTCCCAAAAGGTTCACAATCCTGCGCACATGGAAAGCAATTGTATGTTGAATCCGACAATCCAGGTTTCTTGCGAAAATAGCCTTCAAACAAAGAAGGTTCACATTTTTGCGCATAAGAGCCGTTATTGGTTCACAATCTTGCGCACGATACTTCACAATCCTGCGCATGAAGGTTCACAATCTTGCGCAGACGATATTCGCATGTCTCAAGGAATCAACGACTTATATGCGAAAAACGTCCCGAATAAAATGTTTATTAAAGTTCTGAACAACTTTAATGAACGGAAACTGACCCAAAAATTTTGGGATTTTTGGGCCGTTTCTCTCCCAGTAGTATATACCTATTAGAAATGTAACGCTATGAACGAGACAAAATTTGTTCTCCACGATGAAGGAGTGGAAATATCGGTTCTTGGTTCTCTTGTCTGGTCATGCAAAGAAGGAAATTTCGACGCTTTCTTTGAGAGCAGGTTGACAAAAGATCTGTTCTATTCTCCACAGAATGCCACAATCTTTGAAGTAGTCAGTGACCTGATTATGTCAAGGGTTATTCCTGACGCCATCACAATAATGGATAAGGTTCGAACAGATGGTATAAAAGGTATTGACCCCTCTGATGTCATTGTCAGGACAGAATGGGTTCCTGGCCAGGAGGTTAATTTCTATGAACATGTCCGCATTCTGCGTGACTTTGCCCTACGTCGCAAGGCTCAGTCAATGGCGCAACTCCTTGCCAACGGCAGTAGTGACCCTACAGTCCGGATAGAAGAGGTGGTCGCTGAAATCGATAAGCTGAAAGCTGATGCTGCAGCAATGGCATTCAGTACATTCTCGCCCTTCTATAAGGGAGCTGGAAAAGACCGAATCAAAGAGTTATTACTAAAACGTGGCCAGAACCTGTCAACGGGATACCGATTTGGCTCTGAGGAACTGATGATACCGCCAAAGGCACTTACCTTTATCGTTGCTGCAACAGGACATTGCAAGACCACTTATCTCATTAATCTTGCCCTGAGAGTCTGTAAGGCTTATCCTGAGAAAAAAGTGCTGCTTATTAGCTACGAAGAAGCTTTGGAGAGCATATACGTGAATATGTTGAACACCTACGCTAAGCTGAATCTTGGCGAGAACAACAGAAACATTATTGCCAACCATACCATTGCCGGAGGAAATCTCGACAAGCTATTGAAAGTTAGCAGAACAGAGTACGAGGACTACAAGCATTTCTTACTAAACAAGCAGGCTGTCGTGGAGTTCGCTGAAAAGGAAACTGAATTCTACAAACTCATTGAGGACGGACGTTTGAACATCCAGTATGTTGACTTTGCTGTCGATACTCTCAGTTCCTACATTATCGAGATGCGTCGTAAGGGACTCTGTGACATTGCCTTCATCGACTACGTTCAGTTGCTGAATGCTCGCGTCAGAAGCAAGTACCGCTCCAGAGAAGACGAGCTGAAGGAGATCTGTATCAGTCTGAAGAACCTGGCCGTTGACGAAGAATATGGCTTGCCTATCGTCTTCGGTGCCCAGTTTAACCGTCAGGTGAAGTCTGCCCGTGACCTGCTACCTACAAATATAGGCGAGGCTGGCGACATTGAGCGTATCGCCAACACCATCGTAGCCCTCTGGAACTGCCAGAAGACGGAGGAACCTATTAACGAGAAGGCCGCTGAAGAAATCTGCAAGTACCAAGGCACCAAGACCTATAACGAAAGTGCCATCTACGCTAAGATCTTGAAGCGACGCGGCTTTGCCAGTGGTTTTGCTGCCACTTTCCCCTTTGAGGGAAACACCGGGCGTATTCTCGACAGAGGTGATGCCACCACAGACGAAATCAACAATTGTTTACCCCAACATAATTCACTACTGTAACTATGACCAAAGAAAGACTCCTCCTTTCCAAGAACGTACCTCAATATGGATATTATGGTGCCGTAATAAACGATGCGTTTATCAATGGCGCCAAGGGGGAGCCGTCTTTGGATTTCGACCAGTTAGATAGCAGTGAACAGGCAGTCTGGGACTCTCTCGCTCAGACAGAAGGTTACAACACCATCAAGTTCTACAACGAATATGGATATCAGATATCACTCACCCAGCTCCAGACATTTCTGATTATGAAACTCCAAGAAAAGTACAATCTCCAGGTTGAAAACAACGTAGACTGGAAGAAGAGCAATTGGATGCAGGACAATACGGGTGACTATGGCATCGTATATACCAACAGTTGCGAGCTGTCACGCGAGATCTTTGGTGTATCGCATGGCAATAGGCTCACCCAGATGCAGAACGCCATCATGGACATGGTCAATTCAAGGGGCTTCATAGCCTACTATGAACGTGACAAGGAAGGGAAGCCATTCTTGAGGGTCGAGAAGACCTCCCTGATTACTTGCGGTATAGATGTCGTTGACAAACGTCACAAGGCTTTCTCCTGGATACGACTCCATCGCGCCTTTTTCGGAAGGATCAGGGACAGACACATCAGATGCTGTAACCATACGGAACTGATGAGCCAGTTCTTCGGCTATAAGTTGCCAACGATGGCAACCATGATATTGGTACGATTCCTGATGAAGTTTGGAACGGTGAAGAATAATCATGTTGAGATTGGTGCTACAAAGATATTGCTGATGCTTTGTCCTACCGAATTCAAATATCGCCGTAGAACGCAATACACAAAGTTAGTCAAGCAGGCCTGCGATGCGTGCAAGCATATAGGCATCATCACGGGATATAATGACACCGAGACAGGAAAGAACGGGGAATTGAAATACGCTTTCAATATAAATCCCAATTTCTTCAGAAGCAATACATAGTAGACAAACTACACAATGTATTTACTACATACAATGGAATAAACGAAGACAATGGCAATAATGTACATCCCGTATAAACAGACCACAACGAATATACTGTATACATAGGAAACAAGAAGAACAATATTTATAGTATTTACACTAAACATATTACAGACATGAACGAAATGATTCTATTTTCAAACATCAAGGGAGGCGTTGGTAAGACCTCCTGTTGTGCGCTATTTGCGCAGTATCTTCACGAGAAGGGCTATCCCGTAACAGTTCTCGATGCCGACATTCAGGCTTCGCTTTTACGTCATAGAGAGCGTGAGCTGAGTGCTAATCCAGATGCCAATGTCCCTTGGGCTGTCAGTGCTTTGAGCACAACCGACCGAAAGGCCCTTCTGCGTGTCATTGATAGCCTCAGAACACAAGAGGGCATCGTCCTGATAGACATGCCAGGGACACTGAACGCTTCCAATTTGGATTTGTTATACACGATGGCTGACCTGGCCGTGGTACCCATCTCCTACGACTTCGACACCATCGACGCTACTGGCATCTTCATCAAAGTGGTCAGGAAAGTGAAGGACATCAAACTGGTGTTCCTACCCAACCGCATCAACTCTACGGAGAACCGTGCAGACGAGCTGAAGCAGCGCGAAGAGACCGTGAAAATTCTTGGCAAAATCGGCCGCGTCGTCCCCCGTATCAAGCAGAGTGTCGTCATCAAGCGTTACTCTACCATCTCTCCGCTCGACAAGTTTCAGCGCGCTGCCGTTGAACACGCATTCGATGCAATCATAGAACAATTATAAAACTTGATGACAATGGAAACCAAACAGAAGAATCCCGTTGTGGATCTTGAGGCTGAGACTTCAGAACTTACACATGGCAAAAGAAGCGGGGTAGCTCAAGTTCCTTATGAAGACTGTGACAGCTCATACAGCTGGCAGCATTTCTCAGTAATCTGTTCCGTTGAGATTGTGGATAAGGTGAAGACCATCGCACACAACGAGGGCTTCTCCATCCGTGATGTGGTAGAGAAGTTTCTTGGCGACGGCATCGCCCGTTACGAACACAAGCATGGAACAGTGGCACACCAACAGAAAGACATCAATGACATCCTGTAATTCAACAGCCGAAAGAATGAGCCGGAACTGCGTGAAGGTGATTTTCCGAAAAATCACAGAACCTAATAAGGGATTTTCTCGAAATTGCCCTTCGGGACAACTCCTCAAAATCCCAATTAGGCCACGGGGCCAACCCCATTGGATTCCCCGGCAAGGATGCGCTGCCTCCCTGCACCTACCGCTCAGGATGCTACCCTGAGAACCCGCCAAGGGCTGCTCGCCCTATGGCGCTCGACCTCCGGTCGCTTTGCTCTGCAAAGAACCTCGGCAGGGAGTGACCCTCCCCCTGCACCGCCCCGCTCAGAGGTCTCGACCTCTAAGGACTCCGACCAGGGACCTCCCTGGACCCACATACACATTAATCATTAAAAATAGAAATATATGGCAAAAGGTGTAGCTCACGCCGGCAAAGGAAAAAGCCTCTCTTCCGGCGAAGCAAATGAAAACGAGAGGCGAGGGTGGACCGAAGAGTCTTACCGCCGTAAGAACAGGTCACCCTTCAATAACTATGATTGGTCGCGCCACGGTCTGAACTTTGAGATCGTGGATGGTGAGATTCGTGACCTTGGTGGCCAGGATGTTTCTCTCTATCGGCGATACAAGAATCTTGTCAAAAATCTTGACTTCAAGGAATACAAGGCGGGGGCCACCAATCAGCAGCATACTTATGTTGAACTCATCCTGTCGGGCAGTACCGAGAAGATGCAGAAGATAGCGTTCGGTGACCAGCAAGTCAACTATGAGCGCAATCCCAAGACCTGGCACAACTGGGGAGTGACCCGAACCAGGGACATTGAGCAGTGGGCACTCGACTGTTACAAATTTGTATGCGAGCGGTATGGCAAGGAGAACATCATCGGCTTCGAGGTTCACCTCGACGAGACCGAGCCGCACATCCACGTCAACATTGTGCCAGTGGCTGTCATGAAGCAGCGTGGCCGCGTCGGCGGGTATGTCAAGATCTTGATGGAGGACGGCAAGCCCAAACTCGATGCAGCGGGTAACACCATCCCTGCCACATACACCAAAGGCAAGCACGTAGGCGAAACCATC
>JAFTFG010000023.1 GCA_017449675.1 Prevotella sp. | reverse complement strand
TTCTTTCACAATATCTTTAAGGAACAAATGATCTTCTTCTGTAAGAGACTCGTAGAATATAGGCATCTTTAAAAGTAAACTAACAGGGTAAGTAATACCTCCATCAAAGAGTCTCCAATGCCAATATGCAAAAGAAGAATTAATCAGGCAATAGATATAATTGAACTTTTTCTCATCGTCAAAATGAAGAGTTATTTGTCCGCTTCTGTTCATCTTACCTGAAATGGCACTGGTGAAATAGCGGCATGTATTTGGCATTGAAAGTGTATATTTACCGCTTCTGGAAACAAGTTCTGCAAGTATATGGTGTTTTGTTTTTGCTATCACGCAATCATATAATGGTTGTAGTTCCTTAAAACATTTATAATACATGGGCATGTCAGATGATATTTTTTGCTTCTTAGGTGATAAGAATCTTTCAAGTGTTTTGCATTGTAGTAAGGCTTTTCGCTCCGTAGATTTAAAACGAATAAGTGGAGTAAGCCTAAATCCATCTGAATTGTTTTTTCGAACTATAGTAATTGCTGCTCTGACAGAGTTGCTGGTGTTGGTATTAAAAATGCCATGTTTTCTCCCGCAGAAAATATTTCCTGGGACATTATCAAAAGAAAAAATCTCTCCATTGTATTGATTCAAGATCCTTCTTAAAGAATAAAACTTTGAGCCAGAGATGAAACTATATGGTGTGATTATGATAGAAGAGAGACTATCATTAATGATTTTCTCCATAAAAATTGAATACAATTCTCGTGAATCATTCAACACCATCGTGTTTTTCCAATATAAGCCAACTTGCTGGATTGCCGCATAAGGAGGATTTGATATAACCTTGCAATTATGGGGTAATTTAATTTTTGATGATAAGAAATCTCCTTCTATATCGTGAATTTCATCGTTTAATTCTTTGCCATACTTTAGCAATAACGCAGTTTTGCAAATTTTTAGCGCAACTGAATCAATATCATACAAATAGACTTTTCCTTCTTTTAGAAGTTTTATGGCTCTCTCTTTACCTATATAATCTAAATAGGTTAAAATCAGTTTCCCTGTTCCGCAACCGACATCACAAAGATTTTGTCCCTCCAGAGAATCAAACCATTCACTCATAATCAGGGCAACATCATCTGGCGTATAATATTGTCCGTTCTTTTTTTTCTGCTGTTTATCTTGGATGGCAAGTCCAATTTCGTACATTTCGCCGAAATTATGAATATTAAGGAAAGCACGATTTTCTCCGTACGTTAAAACATATTCGCAAATATAGTCCCAAGTGTATTTTAGTCCGTGTGTTTCTATATCTTTTACGTAATATTCCAGTGAGTAGTTCTTTAATTTTGAAACAATTGGGCTTGAGAGATTAACGACGACCTCATTATCATTGTTTTGAAGTTGTCGCTCCATTGTAAGCATATCATCAAAAAGTGGTTTTTGGTAATACTCTCTTCCCATAACTACCCATCATATTTGGTTAGCGGAAGCAAAAGTACAAACATATTTTTAAACTTCCAAACATTTATGTTAAAAAAGCGTAGGCGATTATGTTTTGTCATTTTGAATAATTTGCCTATCTTTGCTGCATGGATAAACTCTCATCACAATAACGATCTGTTAATATGGCTGCGATTCGGTCGAAGGACACGAAGCCAGAGATGATTGTGCGTCGTGGGTTGTGGAAGAGAGGATTCCGTTATTTTGCAAACGAAATATGACGAAAGAAGATATAACTGTTTGCGGCCCGCTATCAGTTATATCTGCCTAACCGCGAGGAATTGCAGGCTCAATTAGATAGACTATTGGGGCAATAGGACTGAGTCAAGGAATAATCAAACTATTTGTTAAAAAGTAGTGTTATATCCAACTTTTTATCGGTATTCTTATCTCAGTTTGAGACGAAATGTGTACCTTTGCCAACGGTTGTTGGATGTTTGCTACAAGGATGCTTATCAGCAATTAAAACGAAACTACGACTAAAACTAAAAATACGACACAATGAAGAAAATGATTCTTTTCTTGCTGGCCCTGACGATGGTGGGCAGCATGCAGGCTCAGGAGGTGATCAGTTTACCACAACCTGAAGTGAATACACTGTCAATGACGCTGGGTGATGCCCTGCAACAGCGCCGTTCGCAACGTGAGTACAGCGACCAGGAGATCAGCCAGCAGACACTCTCAACCTTACTTTGGGCTGCTTGTGGTGTCAGTGATGCCAAGACGGGCAAGATAACTGCTCCTTCTGCTGTCAATATGCAGGACGTGAAAATATATGTGTGCTCCAAGGATGGTGTCTGTCTCTACAATGCCCAAGCCAATACGCTTACCAAAGTATCCGACAAAGATTTGCGTGATGCCATTGCCAGCCGTCAAGCCTTTGCCAAGTCGGCTCCCATCTCCCTCGTCCTTGTCAGCACGAAGGACTCCAACCGTGCTCCCAATGACAAATTTGGAGCGATGGATGCAGGTTATGTCTCTCAGAATATCTACCTCGCCTGCACCGCCCTCGGTCTGAAGACTGTTGCCCGTGCCACGATGGACTTCGACGTACTGAAAGCCGAACTCCATCTCGCTGAGACCAGTTATCTGGAACTCAACCATCCCGTAGGCTATTAAACAAGGAATTGGTCTTCCGGCCATTCTTCAAACTCGAGTTCTAATTCTACCCATTGCGGTTCCCGGTTGATGGTCCCTTGACGAGAGACCGGTCCTCCGTTTGACGGGAGTTTCCCAGGGTTGGAGACACCCAGGCCTAGGAGTCGGATAGGATGGGAGTGGAACTCTACGCTATGCATCAGTTGTTTGGCCAGGGGTAGGATATTGTCCTTGGTTCGGAGGATGTAGTCGACAGTAATGCTTCGTGTGATTTGTTGAAAGTCGAGGAATTTTACTTTCAGTGTCAGCGTGTAACCCTCGAAGTCTGTCTTCTCGATACGCCGTACCAGTTCCTGTACGGTATGGTATAGGTGGATGGTGACGGCACTGTTTTCGCTGATGTCTGTCTCGAAGGTCTGTTCACAACTCACTGATTTGCGCTCCCATTCCGAGATGACCGGGCGGTCGTCAATACCATTGGCGAAGTCGTGGAACACACTGCCCATCTTACCGAATTCCTGTGTCAGTCTGGCTAGTGGGGTTTTTCTGAGGTCACTGCCTGTGAAGATTCCCATACGGTGCATCTTTTCCGCCGTCTTCTGTCCGATGCCTCCTATTTTCTCAATCCCCAGTTGACCGATGAAGTCGAGTGCTTTGTCTGGGTGAATCACCGTCAGTCCGTCAGGCTTGCGCCAGTCGGAGGCTATCTTCGCCAGGAACTTACAGTAACTGACACCTGCTGATGCCGTCAGTCCCGTCGTCTCCCGGATACGCTGTTTGATTTCGCGAGCAATATCTACCGCCATTTCCATCCCCTTCTTGTTGTTCGTGACATCCAGAAAGGCCTCATCCAAGGAGATGGGTTCTATCAGGTCGGTGTAGTCGTGGAATATCTCATGAAGCATAGCCGACACCTCCTTATAGCGTTGGAAGTGTGGTTCGATGATGATGAGATGTGTACATAGTCGCTTGGCTACTTGGATAGACTGAGCCGAATGGACCCCATAGCGGCGTGCCTCATAACTGGCAGTGGACACGACACCGCGTTCGGCATCATGTCCTACGGCTATCGGTTTGCCTTTCAGTTCCGGCTGGTCGAGTTGTTCGACGGCAGCAAAAAACTGGTCCATGTCCACATGAATGATCTTCATCTTGTGGTCAAAGGTACGAATAAACGGGGACAATACAAAAGAAATATCATCATTTTTAGTGATGGGTGATGGGGATTGTTTTCATTTTTTATTCGTACCTTTGCCTCCGAAAATAAAAGAAAGATATGAAGAAAGTAAGTATTTTATTAGGTTCATGCATGGCTGTCATGCTGATGAGTATGATGCCTGATGATGGTGTGATGACCAAAGAGAATGGGACGTATGTCATTAATACGACGACACTGGCTGCTGACGTGGAGGGCTATCAGAGTCCCACCCCATTGAAGATTTATATCAAGAAGAACAAGATTGAGAAGATCGAGGCCCTGCGTAACAAGGAGACTCCTAAGTATTTCGCCATGGTCAAGAAAAACCTGTTGGATAAGTGGAATGGGATGACCGTGAAGAAGGCCGCCACAGCAGAGGTGGATGGCGTGACAGGTGCCACCTTCTCCTCGAATGCCGTCAAGGAGAATGTTCGTCGTGGACTGGACTATTATAAGAAACACAAGTAAACTCTTCCTGTTGATAGCAAGAAAAGGCGTGCACATTCACTGTGGAGTGCACGCCTTTTTTATGATTTGATCAGCGCGGTTAGAACAGCAGTGTCCGTTCTACCCAGTAGATAAGGATACCACAGAGATAGCCAACGAAGGCAATCCAGGTAATCTTCTTCATATACCAGCCAAAGGTGATCTTCTCCAGTCCCATGACGACAACGCCGGCAGCAGAACCGATAATCAGCATCGAACCACCGACACCGGCGCAGTAGGCGAGCAGTTGCCAGAAGATTCCGTCGACAGCCATCGCACCCTCGGGAGCCACAGGATACATACCCATACAACCGGCAACAAGTGGTACGTTATCGACAATGGATGACAGTACACCGATAATACCGTTGATGACGTAGTAGTTACCAGAGAAGGCCTCATTAAGTCCCTGACCCAGTGCGGTTAGCACGCCAACCTCTTGGAGTACGGCGACAGCCATCAGGATACCCAGGAAGAACATGATGGTCGACAGGTCTATCTTCGTCATGATGTCGCTCACACGCTTCGCCATCGTATCATCCTCAGAAGTATTGTAGTGGAAAATCTCAGTGACTGTCCACAGGACACCGAGGACGAGCAGGATACCCATGAACGGAGGCAGGTGGGTGATAGTCTTGAAGATAGGTACGAAGACGAGACCGCCGACACCCAACCAGAAGATGATGTCACGCTGTACCTTCGTAAACTGGCTGACTCCCGCCTTAGGCAGGTTCTGTTCCTTGTCGAACTTACCTTTCAGGGAGAGACTGAGGATGAGAGCCGGGATCACCATAGACACCAGTGACGGGATGAATATCTCCGTGAGCACACCCTGTGTAGTGATAACACCCTTGATCCACAGCATGATGGTCGTCACGTCACCGATGGGTGAGAAGGCACCGCCGGAGTTTGCGGAAATGATTATCAAGGCCGCATAGATCAAGCGTTCCTCTCTGGCCTGTACCAGTTTGCGCAATACCATGATCATCACAATCGACGTGGTAAGGTTGTCGAGGATGGCCGACAGGAAGAAGGTCATGAAAGCCACACGCCACAGCAGTTTACGCTTGGAACGTGTCTTCAAGGTGTCACGCACGAAGTTGAAACCGCCATTGGAGTCTACGATCTCGACAATGGTCATCGCACCCATCAGGAAGAAGAGGGTACCTGCAGCATCTCCAAGATGGTGTTCTATCACCTCTGCAATATGGTGTATGACACCTTCACCTGCAATCTCAGGATAGAACATACCGGGATTCACCATCAGGAGTGTCCAGCATACCACACACATCAGCAGGGCGATTGCTGCCTTGTTGATTTTTGTCACACTTTCCAAGGCGATACACAGATAGCCGATGACGAAAGCGATGACAATGAATAATGTTAATGTTGCCATGTGTTATTGTATTAATAGATTCGCTTCAGTGCTGCAAAGGTACAAATTATTTCACAAACCACCATTATTTTTCCAGATTAAAAGTGAGGGTCGTGGGTTTGTAGGGAGATTTGACGGTGAGTCTCACGGTTCCTTCTGACTGTCCGGCACGCAGGATGAGCAATGCTGTCCCGTTCCATAGGCGATGGGTAGTACTGCCAGCCCATTCGTCACTGGTGATGTCTCCATTACTGATGGCCACCAGACGGGCAGGTCCCTCCACTGCTACACTCACCTCGTCGTTGGCCTCCCATACCTGTCTGCCTCGGGTGTCAACGGCTGTGATACGGACATGCTGGAGGTCTTCACCGTCAGCCTTCCAGTGGTCGTTGTCGGCCTCGGCGATAAGTCGTACGGCCTTCCCCGTTGTCTCCAACTGATGGGAGGCCACCTTGGTATGACCGTTGTAACCGATGGCCTCCAACTTACCGGTTTGGTAAGGGATGTTGTCCCAACGTAGTTGGTTGCGCTGTTGAGGATCCTGCGGATTCGTCTTACGTCCCAGACTATGACCGTTCAGGCGCAGTTCCACCTCCTCACAGTTAGTATAGGTATACAGGTTGACGGTAGTCCCTGCCGTTCTGTTCCAGTTTTCTGACAGACGCTGATTACCCGTCTGTACACCGTTCCACATCACGTCAGACTGCCTGTCTTCCACGATAGCGAGATGGACGGTGGGTTCCTCCGAGAAGAGGCTCTTCATGAGATAAGCCTTAGGTTTGGGTTGCAGGGAGATGTCGAAGACACCCTGTGCCCATCCTTTGGCAGGCCATCCCTGTGACTCCCCCAGATAGTCGATTGCTCCCCAGTAGGCCAGTCCGATCACCTTGTCCAGGTTCATCTCGAAGTAGTTAGGTCCCATATTACTGACTGATGCCTCGCTCTGGTAGAATGTCATCCATGGGAACCTGCGACCGTCACCGGGGAAGTACATATACCGGTAGTTATACGACTGGACATCTGTCTGTCGGGCCAGGTCACAGGGTAGGGAGTCGGTCTCCCAGTTGCGGTAACGGGGATGCATCGCCACCGTCACCTTCCGGGTGGCATCATAACGTTCTACGACAGGACGCATCATCTTGTAACAGGTCACCCCGAAGTCGTTGAAGGGTTGATCGGCCATCTGTTGTAACTCATTACCCAGACTCCACAGGACGACAGAGGGTGAGTTACGGTCACGTCGTACCCATTCTTCGATATCCTGTGCCCAGTGGTGCATGAAAGGTACTCGTCCGCCCGCTTGTTGCTGTGTCCATTTATCATAGAGTTCATCGACCACCAGGATACCGTATTGGTCGCAAAGGCGGATGAACTGTCTGCTATAGGGATTATGCGAGGTACGGATATGATTGATGCCAAACTGTTTCATCAGTCGGATACGCTTCTCGATGGCACGTGGATAGGCTGCCGCTCCGAGGGCTCCCAGCGTGTGGTGGTTGGCATAGCCTTTGAGCAGTACCTTCTTACCGTTTAGTTTTAGACCGTATTCAGGGGCAATCTCTATGGTACGGATACCGAACTCCTCACTGACCTCGTCGGCCACACTGCCGTCACTGCGTCGTAATGTCGTCACCACACGATAGAGGTATGGATGCTCCGTGTCCCACAGGAGGGCATTCCCCACCGTGATCTCACGTATCGGTACCTCAAAGGTGCGTGCTGGTGTCTTCCGACGTGCTGTGTCCGTCTGTTGGTGGATGAGTCGTCCGTCAGGGGCGTATAGTTTCGTGTCGATGAATGTCTCTTTTGTCTTTGTGTGATAACAGATCTCCGCAGTGATATTCACCAGGCGGTTGTCACGGGTGGTGATACGTAGCGGGTGGCGGTTGAAATACAAGTCCTTGGAGGTGGTGACGAGCGTGACATTGCGGAAGAGACCTCCTCCTGTATACCATCGTGAGTTCTTCTCTCCCATGGTGTTGGCCTTGACCATCAGCACGTTATCACCGTCCCGTAACTTACCTGTGATATCTATCTCAAAGCCCACATAGCCGTAGTCCGTGCCTCCGATATGCTGCCCGTTGAGGTAGACATCGCCTACCAGCATGATACCCTCGAAGTCGAGGAGTAGTCGTTTGCCTTCTGCCTTCAGACCCCTTCCGTCTATGGTCTTTCTATACCAACCGATACCCATCTCCTTGAAGCCTCGGGCCGACAGGCGTGACTTAGTATTGGCGGCAGCGTCGCTCTGATCAGCCCGTTCGTCGGCTGCGGGCGACACCCAGGGCTGGTCTGTCTGGAAGTCATGGGGCACGTCCACTATGCTATACTCGGTGAACAGGGAGTCACGACTGAACTGCCAACCGAAATTCAGGTTGACGACCTCTCTGGTCATACCGGAGAGCCAGATGCTTGATAGTAGCAGGGTCAGGAAAGTCTTTCTCATTGGGTATATAGTTTGACAGGCGAGTTCAGACCGCTAGGTACTGGTTCCCATTGGTCGTATAGTGTCTTCTTGTAATTGATGTCCACCACATTGATCTCCTTGAACTTGCGCCAGACCACTCCTTGACGGTCAAGGTCTGCGATACGGTTGGCAGGCAGGTTGGTCACCTCGATGCGCAGTTCATTCTTTCCTTTGTGTAACGTGTCCTTACAATCCAGGATAAACGGTACCGCCCATGCACAACCGATCAGTTGTCCGTTGATATAGACACGGGCACTCTCCCTGACATCGCCCAAGTCTATCATCCAGTGTTTGCGCGCCTGTTCCTTATTTATAGTAATCGTCGTGGTATAGACTCCTGTTCCCATCGTGATGGCAGTCTCCTTACTTAATGCTTCCCAAGTTTGCGGTTGGTCCAGCGTGAAAGTCTGGTTCACCTTAGGCGACTCCTCCATGAAGGATAGTGTCCAGGGTGTGTTGATGGGCAGTTCCTCATAGGTGGAGAGAGCCAGATCGGCAGGAGCAGAGAGGGTGGAGGATGTCTTGAGGATCACAGACTCCCCTGAGCGCAGACGGAGCAGTACCTTACCGTCTTGGATGTTGGCGGGTGTGATCTCTCCTGTCATGGCATCATAGAGCCATGCGCTCCTGGCATCAACAGCCAGAGCCACCTGTTCGTTGACATCCTTCGGAGTCAGGTTGGCGATAAAATAATGATAGCCGTCGTCGTTCCGCCGTCGGATGGCCCGCAGCCCCTTTGTCCTCATAGGTTCTGCTTTCGCCAGACGAGCCATTGCCGTTTTATCCTCTCCATCAATGACATAGTCGGCAAAGGGAACTAGCAATGCCTTCAGTTTCTCGTCCATTGTGGTTCCTGTCGGGATGATCAGTCCCTTGTAGTGTGTCCCGCCTTCTGTCACAAGTTGTCCGTTCTCAATGTGCACCTTGGCCAGTTGACGGTCACTGATATAGTCACAGTCATACCCCAGACTGTCGATGGTCAGGATACTATGGATAAATTCGGGTGACTTCTCATCCATCGAATGGATGTCAAACTGCATCAACAGGTCGTCGCCTGGTTTCACGGGCTTACCGTCCTTACGGGGGATACGTTTCTTCCACATATCTCTGACGGGCAGATATACCAGGAAGTCATTGTCCGGTCTGCCCATCTGCAGGAAACTCTGACACCGCTCTATATATTTCATGAGATAGGGAGCGTCCCGCCAGATACTGTTCGTAGGACTCATATCAATCGACGCATAGAACTTCCATCCCGGCCAGGGGGCATCCTTCGGGGTATAACAGGAGCCGTGGAAGAACACATGGTTCACCCCACAGGTGAACATCAGGTCGAGATCGGGTTTCATCTGTGACAGCGACGTACGGAAATGCTCCGTCAACCAGGTGAACGTCTCACTACTCGTAAACGGCTTTCCTGTGACATGGGCTGCCGATGATGCGTATTTCAGCATCGACACGTCACTGTAGTTCTTACGGGTCTTTCCCGGATCGGTACGCAGTCCCTTGATACCAAACTCCGAGAGCCCGAACCCCTCTATCTCTGGGATGTCTACGGCAGCGTACAGGTCCAGGAGGTTGGCGGGCGAGCCATGAGCCTGGTTGCGCACCTGTACACCGTGGCTATGTGCCCAGTTGACCCACTGTTGGGTGAAATTCTCATAGAGCAGGTCGGACAGGGTCTCCCGATAGTCGGCCAGCACCTGATTACCGTCGTCCTTCAGTCCTAACAGTTCCGGCAGGTGGTCACGCAGGTCATAGCCTCTGCGTCTCAGGAACTCGTCGAAGAGGGTAGGGGTCCAGTTGGCACCGTACACCTCATAACTGTCGTTGAAGAAGGTATGGGGATAAGGAACACCGGAAGCGGCAAAGGCTTGTTCGAAACGCTCCAGATAATGCTTCACGGCATCACGGTCGAAATGGTCTACTACCCAGCCCTCACCACCGGGGGCGGCTCGTTTCACCTTCTGTTTGGTATGTCCCGCTTCTATCGTGATATGATGCTTACCGTCAGCAGTGATACTGTCGTGGATGATGGCTTTGCCGGCCGCTTCCTTGAGCGGGACGGTAGGACCGCCGAAGGGCCATCCCGTCCCACAGTTCATATCCACCTCGATACCTTTCTCCCTGGCGATGTCCTGCACGGTCTTCAAGGCCTGCATCCATTCCGGGGAGAGGAACGATAACTCGTTCTTCTCATTCCCTTGTACTCCATAGAGCGGCGTGATCTCCACGGCCCCGATACCCGTTCGGGCGTATTCCGAGAGGTTCCATTCCAGTCCCGGACGGTCGACGGCAGAGCCCAGCCACCACCAGCGTGTTCCCGCCTTGGCCTCAGGTAGTGGGGCAGGCCATGATTGAGCAAACAACGTGAGTGAGGAACAAATGAAAGTACTGAGTAAAATTACCACTCTTTGGATTCTTTTCTGTCTAGTCATAGGTTTGTCATTTTGTTTTCTGTTGCAAAGATACACATTATTTATGAAATGTGTGTTAGTATGATAGTTCTTTCATCTAAAAAAATGTTCAGAATCTGTGGATTTATTGTACATTTCTCCATATAAATGTACTATCAATCTGTTTGGCAAGTCGATAGTCTGGTTATCTTTGCAAAAAAAATAAAAAAGGAATGTTTATGAAGATCAAGTTGTACTTAACTGTTTTGTTGGCGATGGCATGGGTTGGAACCTTTGCAGTCAACGGTGATGTGACATTGGAACGTAGTGATCGTAATTGTACGATACGAAATGATCTGGTGTCTGTGTATATTAACAGTAGTGGAGAAATTACCTCTTTCCTGCTATACAAGGATGGCGATGGTAATTTTAGTAACTCAGTACAGTTGATCAATGGTACCGGGGCAAAAGGCTATTTTAGTTTTGCCATGAACAATACAAATACCAACTATTCGATTAGTGAGTTCTATGTGAAGCAGAATACTGTCGATGTAGTGGAGGTTCAGTATGTGACGAACTGGCGTAGCGGTATCCGTTGGGTGATGGACTATATCGTATGTCGCGGTGTAGCGGGAGTCTATCATTATGTACAGGTAGAAGGATCTGCGTCGTCTGGTTCCTTGAGTGAGGCTCGTATGGGACTCCGTGTGTCTCCAACTTTATTTAATTATGCTTACGTCAACGAGCAGGCTCAAGGGACGTTGCCTACACCGTCGGAAATAGCGGGCGGTACTAAGGTGACTGATGCTACCTACCAATTGTCTGATGCGTCCATCTATACAAAATATGACTATGCTGCTTTTCAGAAAGATGATGCGGTTCATGGTCTGATGGGTGATCAGGTGGGTGTTTGGATGATTACTCCCACTACAGAGTGGCTGAATGGTGGCGTGATGCGCCAAGATCTGACAGTACATGCCACAGAGACGACCCCTATTCTGTTGCGTCACTTTCATGGTAATCACTTTGGTGGTGCCGGGGTGACCTATGCCAGCGGTCAGAAGAAACTCTATGGTCCTCATCTGATCTATGTCAATCAGTCAACATCCTCGGATGTTGCTACTGCACATAGCCAAATGGTTGCCGACGCAAAGGAACGGGCTGCTACTGAGCAAAGCACATGGCCTAACTATAGTTGGCTGCGCGATACAGAATGTAAGAAGCGTGGTACGGTGACAGGGAAAATTACAATGTCAGCAGAAGATGCTGCCTATTTCGGAACGACAAAGATGCAGGTTGTCTTGGCACAACCGGGTTCTAAACCCATGTTGCAAGGTGACGGTTATCAGTTCTGGGCAGAGACAGATACAGAAGGTAATTTTAATGTTAATAATGTACGCGCAGGTGACTATTCCCTCTATGCCTATGCACTAAACGGTTCTGCCACTGGCTATTTCATTCAGGATGGAGTAAGTGTCAGCGATGGGAATACTACTGCGCTGGGAACTATGACGTGGACCCCTGATGCGGATCGCTACGATGAGGTGTTGTGGCAGATTGGTGAGGCAGATCATTTAGCGGCAGGATATAAGATGAGCGGACAGCGTCGTGCGTATGGTCAGTGGAATAGCGTTCCGACAAATCTGACATATACTGTTGGAACGAGTACTCCTGCTAACGATTGGTATTATGCTCAATGCCATAATGGTACATGGACCATCAAATATAATCTGACAGAACTACCCACTTATCCATTACGATTGACGATTGCTACTGCAGGTGCGGCTAATGCTAAGATTACCGTGCGCTCGAATGAGACTTCGTCGAGTTCGGGTATTGGTGTGTTCCGTCCGAATCATGACGGTTCCGTGTCACGCAGTGCTACATTGGCAGGACGCGACTCCTTGATAGTCTTTGATATTCCTGTTTCCAGACTGCAAGTGGGTGAGAACAACCTTTATCTGAATGTGTGGGGGTTAGGTACTGACGAGTTGGGGAATGACTTGGGCGGTGTTTTGTATGATATCATTAAACTGGAAAAGAAGAACTCCACCGTACAGGTCATTACAGAAGAGGCTTCCATGGGCTTCAATGGTGAGACTACCGATAATTCATCAGGACTGACAGCCATTACCAATTATAACAATACGGGCTTCTATCTTCGTGGGGCCGCAGGTCTCTCCATACCTATGCGAGTACCTGGAAAGGACACGCGCAGTTTCACGTTCAGTGACGGTACAACCTATTCCAGTCAGAACTTCGTGACGTTGAAGAGCCAGACTAAAAATGACTATACTCTTCTGCCTGCTGCCAATGGTGATGTAGTGGAGAAGTCACGTCTGAATATCGGCTTCCAGACCACAGTCCCCGGCATGGTCTATGTCGCATTCCAGTCGACGGATTCTCCGGCGGAAGGGAATAAACTGCGTTTAGCCTTGAATGGTACGGTCGTCAAAGAGGCTTCACTGACCGTTGCTGCTGCCAAGACTGCTCGTCTGGATGTGTTGGAGTATCAGGCTACAGAGGGCGGTACCTTCTTCATCGATGCCTACGGCAAGGATGTGAATGTGTTCTATGTCAAGTTTGTACCGACAGAAGATCCGGAGTCTGCCGTAGGTGCCACATCGCACTGGAATTTCAATCAGTATGCCGTCAATGACTATCTCGTCGAAGGAAGCGGTAGTGGTGCCATGCTTGACTACAACGGACTTTATCTGCATGTGAATAACAATCATACTGTTCAGGCTAAGACCTCCACATTGTCAGAAGCCAAGGAGATAGGTGGCGTATCCTATCATGGTACTGTGCCGTCTGTGTTCTTTAGCGGTGGTGCAGGAACGGTTGCCAAGAACTACCCTGCATCTTCTGAGAGACACAATACTGATGCCTTTGGTTTGGATGTGACGACGGCCGGTACATTCTACGCCTTGGTACAGGCTCCTGATGCCGCCCGGACATTTACTTTTAACTTTATTGGCGTGGATGATGCTACCACCTATAGTTTTACAAACAAAGAGGTTAAGGTCATCAGTTATCATGCGACTGCTGCCGGTCCGTTAATGCTCAAGGCTAACGGGAGTTTCTATTTGATTGCTGCCGCCTTCCTTCCTGACAGTGAGACATCTGCAACCATGTCGGTTGACATTACGTCGGCAGGATATGTTACTTTCTGTGCTGCACAGAACTATACTGTTCCGGAAGGTCTGACTGCTTATAAGGTGTCAGCAGTTAACCCTACAGAGGTGACGATGGATCCTATCACCACTATTCCTGCTTGTACTGGTGTCGTGTTGAAAGGTGAGGAGGGTAGTTATATGCTGACCTCGACAGCCACAGCCGACGCTGTCGGTACCAACTATCTGGTGGCTAATATGGCTGACTATGCGTTGGCTGCCACTTATGGAAGTTATTATCATTACACACTGGCTGCCGGTCCGACCTTTAAGAAATCTTCCGGTATGGGCATGCTCGCTGCTTCGAAAGCGTTCTTGCGTACCACAGTGGAAGCCTCCAGTCCCTCACGGAGCCTAGACCTGAACTTTGGTGGTTCTACTGGAATCAATGAAGTACTCAGTCCGGCATCTGAGGCGAATAGCATCATATTTAATCTGTCCGGTCAGCGTGTAGCACAACCTAGGAAAGGATTATACATCATCAACGGAAAAAAAGTCATGATCAAATGAAAGCAATCTATATTAAACCAGCATATACGATTATAGAAATAATTCCGGCCTCTCTGATATGCGGCTCTCCTGCCGGCTTGTCATCCGACTCTCAGGATAATGGCTCGGCACTGGGGCGTGAACTGGATGAACTCGAAGAAGTGAATAGTGTCCTTTTCGGAGAGTAGGTGGCTGGGTATAGCAGGGGATGTGAACGTATTGAAAGAATGTTGTACGATATGGGATAGTTATCTGATAAGATATTACTACTTTTGCAACAAGAGACAATCAATGAAATGAATAATAATCACTTAAAAACTTAAGACAATGAAAAAGAATCTTTTAACAATCGCTCTGGCACTGGTTGCTATGGTTTGTAACGCACAGGATAAGGTGTCTACTGCTACAACTTGGGATTTTGAGAGTTATGAGAAAGGAACAGTTATCTCCAACGGTATCAATAGTATAAATGGATTATATGTACGTGGTGCCGAGGCTGAGGGTCATGAGATTATGGCTGATATGCGTAAGCGTACCGGTAAATTTGCCGATGGTACTCCCTGGAAGTCACGTATAGTAGCCGCTATCAATGGTAACGGTTCTTTGAAGAAAGATGTTACCAGTAAGGTTCGTCCTGCTAACGATGGTAATCCTAAGATTGACCGCTGCTTTGCGTTGAATACTGCTGTTCCTGGTACTTTAACCGTGATTATCGGTCCCCGTAAGGCTGTTGATGACCGTGAGGTATTTATGGTTTTCAATAATCAGGTGGTAGCGACCGGTGATGCCAGTGAGGACAAGGCCTATGAATTGACCTATAAGGCAGACAAACCGGGTGTGTTCTGGTTTGGTGCAGATTGCCAGTATTTTGTGTATCAGGTAAAGTTTACCCCTGCACAATAATAAAACAGTCGAAAAGACGTTAATAAGATATGAGAAAAGCAATTATATCAGTCATTGCACTCGTCGTGTCTGTGTCTGTTCAGGCACAGACTACGGCTAGTGAGGTGCTTCAGGTGACCCGTAAGGCTAACGACTACTTCATGGCAAAGCATAATGTGCCGGAGGCAGACACTCATGTGCACGGTAAGACACGTCCCAGTTCTTTATGGACTCGTGGAGTGTATTATGAGGGACTGACTGCTCTCTGGGAAGTAGATCAGCAGCAGCGTTATATCGACTACATCGACCGATGGGCCGATCACCATCAGTGGACTCCGCGAAATGGCGTGAAAACTACTGATGCTGACGACCAGTGCTGTGCCCAGACTTATATCTGGCGCTACCGTCAGACAAAAGACAAGAAGATGATAGTGCCTATTACCGAGAATCTAGACTATCAACTGTTGACCGACAAGCCCAATTACTGGTGGTGGATAGATGCTATCCAGATGGCTATGCCTGTCTTTGCCGAGTTGTCCGTCACAACGGGAGATCGTAAATATATCGATTACGCCATGAAGCAGTATCGCTATACCCGTAACCAAGAGGGTGGCGGACTCTTCAATGAGAAAACAGGACTTTGGTGGCGCGACAAGAACTTCGTACCTCCTTTCAAGGAGAAAGATGGAGCAGACTGCTGTTGGAGTCGCGGCAATGGCTGGGTATATGCTGCCTTGGTACGTGTCATGGAGGAGTTAGATCCTAAAGATCCCTATTATAAGGAACTGAAAAAGGATTTCCTCTTGATGTCAGAGGGTTTACTGAAATGGCAGCGTGAGGATGGACTGTGGAATGCCAGCCTTGTCTCGCAAGAATGGGCAGGCAAGGAAATCTCCGGGACATCCTTATTCATATATGGCATGTCGTGGGGTATCCGTCATGGCTATCTGAGTGCCAAGAAGTATCGTCCTGTTATCGACAAGGCTTGGAAGACCATCGTGAAGGACTGTGTGCATGCTGACGGTTTCCTTGGTTTTGTACAAGGAACGGGTGCCGGTCCTGCTGACAGCCAGCCGGTAACCTATGATAAGGCTCCGGACTTTGAGGACTACGGCACAGGTTGTTTCTTGCTTGGTGCGGTAGAGTATTATAAGTTAATCAAAAAGTAAGATTCCATGAGACGTTTTTATATCATCCTGTCACTGTTGTCGGTGACAGCAGTTCACATTGTGGCTCAGAGCGTCAAAGTCACCGTCAATGACGATAACTCTGCAGTCTTGTCGAACGGGACATTACAGGTAACTGTCAATCCGAAAGGAAAGATCACTGGTTGTCTGTATAACGATGAAGACCTCTTCGGCAAACAAGGTACGATTTATTTCAGTTGTAACCAGCCTAACTACAGTGAACTGAAAGCCACGAAGGTAGAGGTGGTGCGCAGTACCGATGACTATGCTGAGATCCTCTATACCAACGAGATGCCTAAGAACATCAAGTGGCAGCAGGGTTATATCCTCCGCAAGGGTGTCAATGGCATCTATAGTTATGTGGTAGCCGAGGGTGTGGCAGAAGACTCTTATTTGAAGGAGGCCCGTCTGGTATATCGTCTGGATGGCGATAAGTTTACCTACGGATATGTCAATGAGCAGATGCAGGGAGAGTTCCCGCCCGTCGCTACGATGAAGGCTATCGAGCGTACTGCTGCTATCCAGGATGCGACGTTCCGGCTACCTAGTGGAGAGATATATACCAAGTACAATTGGTCTAACTATGTGGCCGACGACCATTTTCATGGTATGATGACCGACCATATCGGAGTATGGGCGATTCCTGTGACTCCAGAGTATATCAACGGAGGTCCGCTGAAACAGGAACTCACCGTTCATACCGATACCAAGTCACCATTGATGTTGCAAATGTTCCAGGGTGAGCATTTTGGTAGTGTCCATCAGGAGTATGTCAAGGGTGATCGCAAACTGTATGGTCCGTTCCTGATGTATTTCAACGAAGGAAGCCGTCAGCAGATGATTGCCGATGCAGCCAAACAGACTGCTACACAGGAGAAGGAATGGCCGTTTAAATGGTTCCGTCATGACCTCCATGATACAGAGCGTGCTACGGTGACCGGTCGTATCCAGGTGACCAATGGCTTGCCGCCAGCCCGTTTGCAGGTCATCCTTGCTGAACCTGGTAAGGATGTGAATGCACAGGGTAAGGGATATATCTTCTGGGCACAGACTGACAAGAAGGGTAACTTCACGATTCCTAAGGTACGTCGTGGTAAGTATAGCCTTTATGTCTATGCCTTGGAGGGTGAGAATACCGATGAACTGGAACATACTGGTATCGAGGTTAACAAAGCCGGTAAGGTGAATATCGGTACCGTCAAGTGGGCTCCCAAGAAATATGAGAACCTGTTGTGGCGCATCGGCGAGGCCGACCGCCTGTCTGATGGCTTTAAACTGGCAGACAGTCCGCGAGCCTATGGACTGTTCGACCTTGTGCCCGACACCATGACCTATATTATTGGTCAGAGCAATCCTGCCGAGGACTGGTACTTTGTGGAATCGAAGAAGGGTAGTCTGTGGAATGTGGAGTTCAACCTTGATAAGACCTACGATGGTGATGCCCATCTGACGATCTCTGCTGCTGCCGTGACCCAGAAGCCCCGTATGATATACACATTGAACGGTGAGAAAATCGGAGAACTGTTCTATCCTGATAGTGATGGCAGTATTTATCGTAGTGGTGTACGCAGTGGGGCCCATCAGTTAAAGGTCATCACCTTCCCTGCCAAACTGTTGAAGAAAGGCAGGAACACTCTTAGCATCTCTATTCCCAGTGTAAAGGAAAAGGGTGGTCTGATGTGGGACTGTATGAAACTGGAAACCGGTAAAGAAGTGAAATGATATACTGAAAAGGAATAAGTTATGAACCTAAAACAAATACTATGCTGTGCTATGCTCCTGCTTCCAGCATGGAGCATGGCACAGGTCTCTTTAGGGCAGCGTATCCCCGTACGCAGTGAGGTGGGGCCGCAGGCGATGCCCCAGGAGATAGCCCCCGTAAAGGCTCCCTTCAAGTTCCAACTTGCTACGATAGACCATAGTAAGTTTAATGCTCGTCAGGAGACCGTTAAACTGAAGAAGGGGCTTAGTTCCAACTACAAGAATGCTGCCAAGAACCGTCAGACGATCCAAACTGCTATCGACAAGTTGTCGCAGCAGGGTGGGGGTACGGTGACGATTCCTGCCGGTCAGTGGGAAACAGGACGTATCGAACTGAAGTCGAATGTCAACCTGCATCTGGCTCAAGGAGCGGAACTGCATTTCAGCGGTCTTATCAACGACTACCTGCCTGTGGTGTTCACCCGTGACGAGGGGATTGAGATCTATTCGTTGGGGGCTTGCATCTATGCCCATCAGGCTGAGAATATCGCCTTGACGGGACAGGGCAAACTGATAGGTGCCTCTACTGATTGTGAGATTTACCAGAACAACAAGGAGAAAGCGCTGAATATCGAGGTGATTACCAAGAATGGCGAGCAACCCTTGGAGGAGCGTGTCTACGATGGAGTGAAAAACAACCAAGAGGTATTCCTGCCTAAGACCATCGCTCCCATCGACTGTAAGAACGTGCTGGTGGAGGGTGTTACCTTAGAGCAGGGGCTCTACTGGAATGTCGTGGCCCAGTATTGTGACGGGGTCATCATCCGTGGTGTCACCGTCAACAGTTTCGGTCATGGCCGTACGGATGGTGTGGATATCGAGTCGACGACCAATGCGCTGGTGGAATACTGTGCATTGGACTGTCAGGATGATTGTTACACCATGAAGTCGGGACGTGGCGTGGATGGTGTACGGGTGAACCGTCCTACCGATGGCGTTGTGGTGCGTCACTGTCTGGCCTTGCGTGGTGCCGGTGGTATCGTCTGTGGTACCGAGGTGGCTGGTAATGTGAAGAATATCTATTGTCATGACTGTGTGTTCGATGGTACAGACCAGGCCTTCCGTGTGAAGTCGCTGCGTCCTCGTGGCGGTGGCGTGCAGAACCTCTTCGTAGAGCGTGTCCGTGCTAACGTGCTGCATTATGCGATGTTCTGTGATATGCTGGGCAGTATCAAGTGGGGCGGTGACCTCGCCAAGCGTTATCCTGATGGCAAGAACGCTCCCAAGGTCAACAAATACACGCCTTATTTCCATGATATCTCCGTTCATGATGTCCTGGTTGAGGGATGTAAGGAACTGATCCACTATATCGGACAGCCGGAGCGTCCTGTCAAGAACGTGTTCTTCGGTAATGCTGAGGTGACTTGTGAGAAGATCGGTTTCCTGCGTGATGCCTCTGGTTTTGCCATGAAGGATGTGCGTATCAAGTCCGACGATAACACCCTGACCCTTGACGGCTGTTCACAGGTAAGTGTCTTCGGTGTCAATAACATCACGAAGCAGCAGCCTCTACAGGTGGAGCAGAAAGGGGTGCCTTCCCAGTATCTGTATGTTGAGGAGGTTCCCATGCAGCCTGTCACCTATCATGCCGTCCAGCCCGGTAAGGTATGGCTCGATACCAACGGTAAACCTATTCAGGCGCATGGTTTCCAGATCTGTGAGGACAACGGTACCTATTACTGGTATGGTGAGAACAAGGCTGATGCCTTGCTGGGTACCAACCGTATGTTTGGCGGTGTGCGTTGCTATTCGTCTAAGGACTTCTACAACTGGAAGGACGAGGGACTGATTCTGCCTCCTGATGAGGTCGATCCGATGTCGCCCATCCACTACACCCAGAAACTCGAACGTCCGCATATCATCAAGAGCCCCCGCACTGGTAAGTTTGTGATGTGGGCCAAGAGTCAGGCTGACGACGGTTACTTCGCTATCTTCCAGGCTGACAACTTCAAGGGCCCCTATACCTTCGTGCGTAACCTGCAACCCGATGGTTTTGGAGTGGGTGACTTCGATATGTATGTCGACCCGCAGACAGGTAAGGGCTATGTGTGGTTCGAGCGTCCGCACTGGGAACTGATTTGTGCGGAACTGACCGACGATATGACGGATGTCACGGAAGTGTTCTCCGAGCATTTCATCGGACTGAAACCGCCTTACACCCGTGAGGCTCCTGCCCATTTCCAGGTAGGTGACAAGCATTATGTGTTCACCTCGGGTACGACGGGGTATACATCGAATCCCTCAGAGGTGGCTGTCTTCACCGATCCGCATGGGGCCTATTGTACACTGGGTGATCCGCATGTCAACGATACGACGGCATCATCATTTAACTCGCAGATCACAGGGGTGATCCGTATTCCTGGGAAGAAGAACCTATGGGTGGCACTGGCCGACCGCTGGGAACCGTTTACTACGGGCTCCGACTATGCCAAGCGGACCTTTGTGGCCAAGAGCAAGGCTTATAAGAATTACAAGGTACAGGCCCGTAAGGGTAAGGATGTGCAGCCTACGGTGCTGGACCGTCGCTATGATCTGGTAGATATGGCTCATGCTGTCTACCATGCCGGCTATGTCATGCTGCCCATCACTTTCGATGCCAAGGGCATGCCTACTATCGAGTGGCGTGACGAGTGGCGACTGGAGGACTTTGAATGAGGAAGTATAAAGGATGATGAAGAAGATCAAAGTAAATCTCACACTGATGGGCTTGGCACTGCTGTCTTGGACTTCCTGTTCACAGAAGGCCCAGGACGATGCGGCCTACCACAGTATCAAACCTGGACAGGTATGGCTCGACACGAATGGCAACCCCATTCAGGCTCATGGCTTCCAGGTGTTTGAACAAGACGGTGTCTATTATTGGTATGGTGAGAATAAGGAGTTTACTACGCTGGGCAGTAATGTGTGGACATGGGGCATCCGTGCCTATCGCTCAACGGACTTCTACAACTGGGAGGACCTGGGACTGATCATCGAGCCTGATACCGTCAATGCGACATCACCCCTGCATTTCTCGCAGACACTGGACCGTCCTCATATCTTGCATAATCCTCGTACCGGCAAGTGGGTGTGCTGGATCAAATCGATGGATACAGATGGTTATTTCGTGATCATGCAGGCCGATGAGTTTACGGGTCCTTATGAGTATGTCAGGAGTCTCAAACCCGAGGGCTTCGGGGTGGGTGACTTCGATATGTATTGTGATTCCGAGACAGGCCAGGGCTATGTGTGGTTTGAGCGTCCGCACTGTGAACTGATCTGTGCGGAGTTGAATAATGACTTCACGGGAGTTACTGAGAAGTATAGTGTGCATTTCCCCGACCAGCATGTGCCCTATACTCGTGAGGCTCCATCACATTTCTACCGTGATGGCAAGCATTATCTGTTTACCTCTGGTACGACAGGTTATACTCCCAACCCGTCACGGGTCTGTGTGTTCGTCGACTATCATGGGGAGTATACTGATCTGGGTGATCCGCATATCAACGATAGTACTGCCTCGTCATTCTGTTCGCAGATAACCAGTGTCATCAGGATTCCAGGTAAGAAAGACCTCTTTGTATCACTGGCTGACCGTTGGCTCCCGCAACTGGCTGGTACTCAGATTCCTCGTGAACGGGCCAAATGGTATGAGCAGGAGTTCAAGGATCATAAGGCTTTTGATCGCGACTATACTGCCCCGCAGGTCAAAGACAAGCGTGACATGGTGCGTGATGAGTGGGAGACGACCAAGGATGCCACTTATGTGTTCCTGCCCGTCACCTTTGATGCCGACGGTAAGCCTACCATTGAGTGGCGTGATGAGTGGCGACTGGAAGACTTTGAATAATCTGTAATAAGGGATTGATGAGACGGAGCGGATTATTAATAGTGTTTCTGACGATTGTCCTCAGTCAGGTGATGGCTGAGGACAAGGTGTCTTCGCTGACCTATGGTTTTCTGCATCCACAGGATACGGCTCGCACGAAGGTATGGTGGTTCTTTGGGGAGACACCGACCACCCGAGAGGGTATTACCGCTGATCTGGAGGCTTTCAAGCAACAGGGAGTAGGCGGGGTCGTCTATTACGACCAGGTGCATGGCAAGGGAGAGGGCGCCGATGAACTATTGTCACCCAAATGGTGGCAAGACCTGATCTTTGCCTCACAGGAAGCCCGTCGTCTCGGGTTGAGTTTCGAGATCAATGTGGGTAACGGTTATGTGGCTGGAGGAAAATGGATCACTCCCGATAAGGGCATGCAGCGGTTGGCGATGGTTGAGTGTCTGGTGGAGGGCGGTCAACAAGTTTCCTGTAGACTGCCACTGCCTCGTCGGCATCGTAACTGGCATCAGGAGGTGGCAGTACTGGCTGTCCCGTATAGTGAGACACTTCTGGGTGACTCTAGAATATTGAAGGCCGTGCGTAGCGGTGAGGCCGACAACCAATTAGTCTATGACTTCGGCCAGTTGTTTACGGCTCGTAGTATCACCTACGAGGTGACACCCATCGGGAAAGCCCGTACCTCGTCTATGCCTGTTCCTAAGACCCATCGTCCGTTGGATATAGCCGACCCTCATCGTTTCTATGGTGCCGGCTATCGTGAACTGCCGGATATCGGTGTGCTGGAGGCGTCCGCAGATGGTGAGCATTATACCAAGGTGTGTGATCTGCATCCTAAGTATCGCAGTCTGGGAGGTGTGAAGCAGCAGACCATTGCCTTCCCTGCTGTGCAGGGGCGTTATTTCCGAGTGTCACTGAACGGGAAGGAGAAGGTGTCATTCGGTGAGGTCGTGATCTCTGCCCGGGCCTGTATTGATGAATGGGAGGAGAAAGCCTGTTGGATGCCGGAGTTTATCGACGACGACAAAACGCCCCAATATAATAAGGTGGAGACCATTCATGCCAACCAGATCATCGACCTGACGACGATGATGGATGCCGACGGTACGCTACACTGGCAGGCTCCTCGGGGACAGTGGCTCGTCATGCGTTTCGTGGCTGTCAGTACGGGTGGACATACTAAACATGGCCGTGAGGCACATCTCGGACTGGAGTGTGATAAGTTGTCTGCTGACGCAGTCCGTCTGCACTGGCAGAGTTACACCAAACCAGTCATCGACAGTATCCGTGCTCATGGCGGTGTGTTAGAGGGTGTCTGTATGGATAGTCATGAGGCCGGTCCTCAGAATTGGACGGCAACGATGCCGGCTGACTTCCAACGGCTGCGGGGCTATGATATGAAAACCTATCTGCCTGCGATGGTAGGTATGGTGGTTGATGACAGCAGACAGAGTAGCCGGTTCTTGGGTGACTTACGTCGTACGATCAGTGATCTGATTACCGTTAACTATTTTGGGGAGTTCAACCGCCTGTGTCATGCTGAGGGTCTGACACTGACCGCCCAGGCTATCGGCGGTGCCCTCTGCTTCCCTGGTGATAATATTGAGGTGAAGCGGATGGTGGACAAACCACAGGGAGAGTTCTGGGGGTATCAACGAGAAGGTAACTACGATATCAAGGACTGTTCGAGTGCCGCTCATGTCTATGGCAAGCAGATTGCCTCTGGCGAGGCTTTTACGGATATCTCCTACAAGCATACCTTGGCACAGGTCAAGTCTCTGGCTGACTATGCCTACTGTTTCGGCATCAATGAGTTTGTGGTCTGCGCCGTAGCCTATCAGCCCTGGGTGGATGGAAGGGGACTGAATACGGCCAATGGCCGCCAGTATGTATTGAACCGTATGAATACCCAGTGGCCGATGAGTCGTGGCTTCTGGGATTACCAGACACGTACCTCCTGGATGCTCCGTCAGGGGAAGCCGGTGGCCGACCTCTGCCTCTATCTGGGTGATGATGTCCCTAAACGTATCTTAGGCCATCTGTTGCCTGATATACCGCAGGGCTATGACTTCGATGCCTTTACCACAGATGTACTGTTACACCGTATGAGGGTGGAGCAGGGTAGACTGGTCCTTCCAGACGGTATCACCTATGGGATGATGTTATTACCGAGGGATGAGGAACTGACACCAGCTGCTCGGCAAAAGGTGGATGAGTTGCGTCGGGCAGGGGCTCATATCTGGGATCCGCACAGTGGTGTCTCTTTGTCTGATGCACTCCGTGCTGCCGGTATGAGACCTGATGTGGATATGCCGTCGGCCGACCGTCTCTATTTCTGTCATCGCCGTACGGCCATAGAGGATATCTATTATCTCGACAACCATAGCGACGAGACGGTCAGTGGACCTGTCGTCTTCAATACCCGATTCAGAAATGCCGAATGGTGGAATCCTGTGACGGGGCAGCGTTATGCGATCTCGCCAGACCGTTTGACACTTTCCCCTCGTGAGTCGTGCTTTATCGTGTTCAGTGATCTTCCGTCTACGGCTCCCCAACTTCCTGTTACGGTGCAGTCTGTGCAGGAGGTGACAGGATCTTGGCAGGTGATGTTCGATGCGAAGACGGGTGGTCCGGAGAAGTCTGTCACGATGGAACAGTTGACTGACTGGTCGAAGTATGACAACCCGCTGATTCGTTATTACTCAGGTACGGCAACCTATACCAATACCTTCAGCGTGAAGCAGAAAGATGCGCAGGCTGCCTATCGCCTCGCTCTCAGTGGGGTGTCGGCAGTGGCACAGGTGTTTGTCAACGGTCAGGAGGCTGGTACGGTATGGTGTGCCCCTTGGACACTCGACATCACTCCCTATATTCAGAAAGGTACTAACCGGTTGGAGATTCAGGTCGCCAACTGTTTATGGAATCGTCTGGTGGGTGATGCCAACCGCCCGGAGGGTGAGCGTCTCATGCGTCAGACCCATCCGTTGGCGAAGCCGGATGATAAACTCATAACCTCCGGGTTGACAGGCAGTGTACGCCTAGAGGTCGTCAAATAATGGATATCTATAACAAAAGACAGATGAAGAAGAGAATATTCAGTGCATTCGTGACTTTGATGACAGTCTCACTGACTGTTCTGGCAGGTGACCGTTATAACTTCAATGCGAAATGGCTGGTAAAAGTAGGAGCGGAGAAGAGTAGTTTCAGCACCAAGTGTGACGACAGTGCATGGCAGCAAGTGACGCTCCCTCATTCCTACAACCAGCAGGAGGCCTTTGGTAAGCGTATTGATGAACTGACAGATACCACAGCCTGGTATCGTAAGCATTTTGTGCTGCCTGCGGAGTTAAGACATGCCAAGAAATACTTCATCGAGTTCGAGGGTGTCCGTTTTGCTGCCCGTGTGTTCCTGAACGGGAAGGAACTGGGATGGGGTGAGAATGGTGTGATGGCCTTTGGCTTCGACCTGACACCTTATATCAAGAGGGAGGGTGACAATGTATTGGCTGTCTTCATCGACAATGACTGGCGGTATCGAGAGCATATCAGTACATGGAACGAGAAAGCACAGAAGGAGACGCATTCGGGCTATCAGTGGAACGACCGCAATTTCTTCTGCAACTATGGGGGTATCAATAAGAATGTATGGCTTCATGTCATGCAGGATGATGTCTACCAGACATTACCTCTCTATACTAATTTAGCGACCACAGGGGTCTATGTCTATGCCACTCATCATCAGGTGAGACAGCATACAGCCATCATTCATGCTGAGTCGGAGGTGAAGAACGACGGTCAGCAAGGGCGTAAGGTGGGTTATCAGGTGAGGGTTCTTGACAGGGACGGTACACTGGTGGCTCTGTTTAAGGGACAGGAGCAGACCGTGGAACCAGGTCAGACGGTGCTGATGAAGGCTGAACAGAAAGTGGCAGGACTGCATTTCTGGTCATGGGGCTACGGCTATCTCTACGATGTGGAGACGACACTGACTGCCGACGGCAAGGTGATTGACAAGACAACCACCCGTACCGGCTTCCGTAAGACGGATTTCAAGAATGGTATGGTCTGTCTCAACGACCGTGTCATCCAACTCAAGGGCTTTGCCCAGCGTAGTACCAATGAGTGGCCTGCTGTAGGCATCTCTGTCCCTGCATGGATGAGTGACTACTCCAACCGCCTGGTACTGGGATGTAACGGTAACTTGTTCCGTTGGATGCATGTCACGCCGATGAAACAGGATATCGAGTCGTTCGACCGTTTGGGACTAATCCAGGCGATGCCTGCCGGCGACTCAGAGAAAGACGTGACAGACCGCCGCTGGGGACAGCGCACGGAGGTGATGCGTGATGCCATCATCTATAACCGTAATAATCCCAGCATCCTGTTCTACGAGTGTGGCAACAACCAGATCACTGAGGAGCATATGGCTGAGATGAAGGCGATCCGTGACCAGTATGACCCCAATGGCGGACGTGCCATCGGCTCCCGTAACATGCTCGACTCGAAAGTGGCCGAGTATGGGGGTGAGATGCTGTATGTCAACAAGAGTAGCGGTAAACCCATGTGGCAGATGGAGTATAATCGTGATGAGGGGATCCGTCGGTATTGGGACGAGTGGTCTTACCCCTATCATCAGGAGGGTGAGGGACCGCTTTATCGTGGTGAGCGTGCGGTGGCTTATAACCACAACCAGGATGGACTGGCTGTAGAGAATATCATTCGCTGGAACGAATATTGGCTTGCCAGACCGGGACAGGGACTGCGTGTCAACAGTGGTGGTGCGAAGATTATCTTCTCCGATTCCAATACCCATGCCCGGGGGGAGAAGAATTACCGTACCAGCGGTGATGTGGATGCGATGCGTATTGCCAAGGACTCGTGGTTTGTTCATCAGACCATATGGGACGGATGGGTAGACACAGAGAAAGACCATACTTATATCATCGGACATTGGAACTACGAAGACGGTGACAAGGATGGCAAGGCTGTTACCAAACTGGTCTATGTGGCATCTACGGGCGACGAGGTGGAACTGTTCCTCAACCGTAAATCGCTGGGGAAAGGGGAACGTACGCATACTTTCCTCTTTACCTTCAAAGATGTCAAGTGGGAGGCTGGCACACTGGAGGCTGTTGGCAGGACGAACGGTCGTGAGACTTCCCGTTATACCGTCAAGACCATCGGAAAACCTGTTGCGCTGAAGATGAAGTGGATAGATGCTCCGTCAGCATTCCGTGCCGACGGCAGTGATATCCGTATTGCGGAGATTGAGGCGGTCGACAAAGACGGTCGGCGTTATCCTCTAGCCCATGACATGGTTACTTTCGACATAAAAGGACCTGGTGAATATCTTGGTGGGGTCAGTGGTGTTGTCAGCGAAGAGGAGAAAGCACAGAATGCGGTCGCTGAGCCGGTCACCGAGGGTGAGATAACCGCTGAAGGCGGGCATAGCAGGGATACCAATGGTGTTCTATCCCAGGAACTGATGCTTGAGGCCGGTGTCATCCGTGTGATGGTACGCTCCACGTTGGATGCTGGCACAGTCACGCTGACGGCTAAGGCACAGGGATACCAGCCGGTATCACTGTCTGCCACGACGGTGCCATGTCCACAAAAAGACGGGTTCTATGTGGATGCCGGCGGTAAGGTCATCGAGGCCGACTGGTCGTCTGTCCTGCCTCATTACCTTGATCGGGGGGAGACACCCGTAACATCATCCTATGAGCAGCATTACGCTACTGTCGGCATCAAGGAGGTCGAGGTTCCTGTCAATCGTGATAAGGCCCATTTGATGTTCGATGACAACGAGAACAGTGAGAAGGACCATGCTTCTCTATGGAAGAGTGACGGTAAACTGGAGAATGCTTGGGTGAAGGTGACCCTTGCCCGTCCGGCATCAATCAGGCGTATAGCCTTACGCATGGACGGCTTCCGTCGTACCAGTTACCCGCTACAGGTATATGCTGACAGTAAACTTGTATGGGAGGGCTATACAGACAAGACACTCGGTGACTGTTACATCGATATCGCAGAACCAGTGAAGACCGACCGTTATGAGATCCGGATGATCGGACCTGCTACCGTGAAAGAGGCCTTCGGCTCTATGACGGAGTTGGCGGCCAAGAATAAGGTGTCGACCAAGCCTTCTAAGTCGAACATGTTGAGTATCATCGAGATGGCGTTTCATGAGCAAATAAAGAAGTAGTTTTTCACTCCGTATAATATGAAAAGAGTAATGACATGCATGGTGCTGAGTCTACTGGCGATAGCGGTAGCGGCACAGACGAGTAAGGAAGCCAAACAGTGGTTGAAGAAGAGTGAGTGGAGCAGTCTGAAGAAGGCCAAGCCCCATAAGACATTGAACATCGACGAGTTCTACCGTCAGTATCAGAAGAACAAGGAACAGTGGGACGTGCTCTATCAGTGGCTTTGTAACACCGACTTGTTGGCTATCCCCAAGGGCAAGCACCCCATTGAGGGTTCTACGTTGGTAGCCAGCGTAGAGGATTCGGAGAACGGGCCGCTGGAGAAACGTGGTACGGAGAGCCATCGTAAGAAGATAGACTTCCAGTTGGTGGTGAAGGGTACCGAGGGGTTTGCCTTGCTGGATCATGAGTCGAGTACGGTCAAGATCCCATATGACGACAAGAAAGACGTGATGCGCTATAACTTCGTGAAGGAGAAAACCAACTTCTTTGATGTCAAGGCCGGTCAGTTCGTCATCTTCTTTCCTACCGACTGGCACATTGCCAAGTTGCATAACCAAAAGAAAAACGATGACCAGAAGATCCGGGTTATCGTTGTCAAGATGGATTATAAGGAGTAATCATCTTATCAGTTTTTGAATTTCGTTCCAATAGAAGAAGGCTTCAATGTTGCTCTTCTTGAACTTATTGAATTTAGTAGGCAGCGGCTCAACAATTAGGGCACTAAGCAATTCTTGCTCATTATCTGAAGAGAAATGACGAACCTCTGATATGCCTTTCTCAATGAGTTTACTGAGATAGGCTGCTTTGGATGCATTGATAATGGCACTGTCGAGACCATAGTTTTCGCTATGGATGAAACTGCGTACCTTACCTATGCCATTTTGGAGTAGTTTGAACTCTTCTGGGTTTTCAAGGCCTCTGAGACAAATACAACGGGATGTATTGAAAATGTCATCAAGAACATCTTGAAGTTTCGACGGGTCTGACTTACGATATAGCAACTCAATGGCAGCGAACTTGCGGAAGGTCTTGGATGTGATTGACAAGTCATTTGTCAAGTCAAACAAGGATGCGATATCGAACAACTGTTTGTTGATCTCCATTGAACAATCCTTCTCGCCCTTAAAGAAAGGTATTCCAGTGGTATGTGGTGCAAAGGCAGTGAGTTTGTCACCAAGCATGTCCTGATAACTGGGCAGGTTAACCATTATCGGTTCCCCTTCCGTTTTCAAGAAAGGACTCTGGATAGGCAGGGATACGACCTGGGAATAATGGTTCTCTTCAAACAAGACATCCAACAAAACCTTGTCTTGTCTGCCACCTGCAGGATACGAAACCTGATAATAATACTTAGCGTGTTTCTTGGGTATGTCTGTGCGGGAAATTCGCTCCACCAGTTCAACGTCCCCAAAACCGTATTCTGCTGAATAGACTTTTAAATAGTCTTCTATCAGTGTGTCTGGGGGACAAATGATATCTACATCAACGGATAGTCGTCTGGCACTGTTCAAATGCAACATCTCTGCCGTTCCTCCTTTGAACAGGAGCGGACAGCCGGAGCGTACCAAAGCCTCAAGCAACGAAAAAGCCCTGATGGCCTTTTCTGCCAGTGCAATGTCTTTCACATGGTTCTTTCTGGCAACATTCTCAATCCACTCCAAGGTTCGACTATCTGGATGTATCATAAGTTCTGAGTTTTAATGATTCGTTGTACAAATTCTTTTCGGTTGCGCCGTGCAGCATATCGGAGCAGACGGCCCTTATTCACATTGTTCATACTAAATGCATTCTCGTAAATCGTGTAGAGTTCCGAGCCTTGGGCGAAATTCAGTTCCCGGTCGCCAGTAACATCCACGAGAATCTTTTCTAGCGTAGGAACAGGTGTTCCTGCCACTTCTGTTATTGGTGCCTCATTAACTAAAGCACGGACAATTAGGATTTTTTCGGTCGTAATATAGCGTTCACACTCCTGCGCTGTTGGATTCAGCAGAATTGACAAGGCAGGGAATTGTCCTTGCAAGAAGAAAAAGACTGATTCCATGGCTATGCGCTCAACATCGACAAATGTCATGCCTAATGCTGGAATATGCTGCATATAGGGAACTAATGCAGAAGGCCTCCAGATACAGAAATCTGCAAAAGGAAACTTCTTCCTTATCAACTTGGCAATAGTCTGTTCTTCTTCTGAAGGTTTATAGACAAATGGCTGTTTGCCTTTTTCAGGAAAGGCATACATACCGTAGCCAACCTTAACCAAGAGTCCCTGCTCCACAAGCCGAGTTAACAGCACATGAGCAGAGGCTTCGGATACATTGTTTATACCCAAGACCTGCATCAGGTCGCGTCTGCGGAATGGCTGCCTTTGCATTGATGCATAATCTAATATCTGCTCTACTATCGTCATAATGCTAACGTAAGTTTGAGGACAAAGGTATAACAATTTCGGCAAATTGCCAAATGTTTTGCCTCAAAAGTTGTATCTAACCTTAGAATGAAGTCCAACAGATACATATTTACTATATTATGAGTAATTGATTTCATTTTCCTACCTCACCCTTCGGCTTTTCAGGCATTTTGTACGTTATGTAACCTAAACGGACGATTCTACTAAATTGTCCCTAATATATTAATGTATCTTTGCAGCAACAATTCACCCACCTCGTCCGGTGAGGTAGATGACGGTGACCAAAAGGAGACAATAATAAATCATACTAAAACTTAAACAACAATGAAAACAAAATTACTTAAACTAACACTTAGTGCTTTGGCCCTGCTGCCAATGGGGGCATGGGCGGAAGAATTACAGCCGAGAGCAACAACAACATGGCTTTTTAATCAGTTTTATGAGGAGGCCACAGTGTCGACCATTACAACGACAGAAGGTACTCAGGGACAGTTATACATCTATGACAAGTTGTATTTCTGTGTAGGTGATGCTAATGCGGATAGAATTAGGTCTATTACAGCCACAGCATCAGTAAGCATGCCTAATGCTACTGCACCAGAAGTAGGAGGGGTAACCCCGTTCACAAAAGGCGAATATGTAGGATTGAAATTCAATGCAGCCTCACGTGCTTCCCAAGACGTGACTATAGACAATACATCTCAGTATATGCTAGCAGGTGTTAAACCTATCGTAGCAGGAAAGTTGTATGTACTTGTAAACACAAAGTCAGCCAGTAAGACGGTTACGATTTATGAAGGTGCCACCTCAAAGACAACCGCCTCACGCACTACATCTGACTGGATACTACTTTCTTGTGATGTAACTGCGAATAAGCGCTATTTCATAGGATGTGAGGAAACCGATTGGACTCTATATGGCGTAAAATTCGTACCTACAAAAGATGCAACTGATTTAAGTCAGCATGACATTAGTGTTAGTGTAACTGAAGGCTATGCTACTTTTTCGTCTGCTTGTAACTATAGGGTTCCCACGGGGTATACAGCCTACGTGGTTTCTGAAGTATCATCAACCAGTGCTACGTTAAAGAAAATAGACCATATACCCGCAAATACTGGAGTTGTTCTGATTGGTACAACACCAACATCAGAGACTATTACAATGAAGAATATCAGAGAATCAGATATAACTGAGGCCGATAAAACAAATGCAGCCAGCAATAAACTTATTGCAAATATAGGCTCATATGCATTGCCTGCCACTAATGGTACGAATTACAATTACACGCTCTCAACAACGGGATTCAAGAAGTCGACGGGTTCTGGTAACTTGGCTGCCAACAAATCTTATTTGCGTACAACAATTGATGCTGGAGCATCTAGAATGTTGGAACTCAGCATTGGCGGAGGCGGAGCAACGGGTATCAGTGTCGTAGAAGGTCAGAAGACCATTATAGATAATGTATACTATAACCTCAACGGCCAGCGTGTGGCACATCCCACCAAGGGTCTCTATATCGTGAATGGTAAGAAAGTCATACTTAAATAAAAGGAGGACACAGTTATGATAAAGAAACAATATATCCAGCCTGAGACAAAGATCGTAATGATTGCTCCCCGTCAGATGTTGGCAGCAAGTCTTGGACTTGGAGGCTCTCAAGATAATAATGACGCACTGGGCCGAGAATCGGATGACGAGTGGTAAATAAAAGAGGCAGGTTGCAACTAGACAACCTGCCTCTTTTTCAATGGTTTATCATACCTCCGTCAGTAAGAAAGCCATATACATTGGCATGGTCAATAGTTCTCCCTGCCTTCCGATGTTGTAGTCACCTAATTTCAGGGCAGCGGTGACGTGATACTTTTCCGGGTGATTCAGCACCGTACGCATGGATTTGGCATTGCCTGTGGTGGACTTGCATTCCACTGGTGTGCATTTTCCTTTATAGCGTATGAGAAAGTCGAGTTCCAGGCCACTGTCTTTATGAAAATAATACAATTTGCGTCCCATCTTGCCAAAGATGTCGGCTAGTAGGTTCTCTATGATAGCACCTTTGTAACTGAGTAGATCGCCTTGCAGGATATTTGACTGAGTGCCTTCTTCCAACATCGAGACAAGCAAGCCAATGTCGGTCATATATACCTTAAACTCATTCTGTATACGGTGTCCGTCGAGCGGTAACTCTGTTATTTCCGTATTGTAGCAGCGGCGAATGATACCTGCATCTTCAATCCACTGCAAACTTCCTGCATAGTCACGCCCTCTTCCTCCTGGGCGGACTACAGTGTAGTTGAATTTCTTATACTCACGGGCCAGTTGCGTCGGTATGGACTCAAAGCACTCTCGTATCCGTGATTTATCGGCGGCAGGGGCATATTTCACCATGTCTGATTTATACTCGTCTACAATGCGCCTTTGTACGGTGAGCACCTTGCCTATTTGTTTTGTTTCAAGGAAAGTAGTGACAACCTCAGGCATACCACCCACCACGATGTATTGGTGGAGCAGTTCACGAAAACGGTCGTGCAATGCCTCGTCAACGGGAGTTTCACTTTTCAGGCATTTCCTCAGATATTCAAAGTGTGTCTCTTTGATGCCATTGGCACACAACCATTCCTCAAAGTCCATCGGATACATGTCAACGATATCCTCAAACCCCACAGGGATAGAGGCTTCTTCTTCCTCATTCTTCTCTTCAGGTGTCTTATATCCATTCACACCAAGCAAAGAGCCTGTACATATCACTTCATAACGACCATCCAGATGGAAGTACTTCAATGAACCTCTGGCACGTGGACAATCCTGTATCTCGTCGAAGACGAAACAGGTCTCACCAGTCTCTATCTCAACGTTAGGCATGGCTGCTGTGATACGCATAACGATGGCATCCACCTCTAAATTGGGAGTAAAGAACTTTTTATAGTCAGGATGCTCTCGAAAATCCAGATAGACTACATTTTTAAAATGCTTACGGGCGAAATCCACCACACTACTCGTTTTGCCACACTGACGGACTCCCTTCACCACAAGAGGTTTATGTGAAGGGTCTTTCAACCATGAATGGAGAACTTTTTCAATCTTGCGCTGATACATAATTGCACGTTTTCCTACCGACTTTTTGATGAGACTCGCACATTTTTATACCGACTTTTGATGCGAAGTCACACATTTTCCTACCGACTTTTGGTGCAAAGTTACACATTTTCCTTCAATTGTGTCACGCTATGATGACTGATTGTTGCAAAAATTAAATCTGTTTAACGATTAATTGTTAAGGGCAGGGAATCCATCATAGATTCCCTGCCCTTTTAATACAGCGTATTCCAGGCTTTGCTGAGTGAGATGCGGAGGGTCTCGCTGTCATCGACAGTCAGTCCGCACTCCACAGTGGCCATCGCCAGTACGAGGTCACACCAGACGGTCTTCGTTTCCTCCTTCATGGGAGGCAGCGGGGTGTCATCATCCAGGTGCGTATACCTGCTCACCGCCCGGATATATGCTTGGGTGTTGTTCTCCGACTGCGGTGCCCACCGGTTGATGATCTGCCGGATGGTGATGCAACCATATTTCGTGTAGTAGGTCCGTAGCAGTTTGAGGGCCGCCCGGAATCCGTACTGCATGGAGGAAAACTGACAGAAACGGGTGTCGCCGCCGATGTTGGTCTGTCCCAGCCATATCTGATACTTGCTCTTGATGATATTAAGGGGGTTGTTGTTACGCAACCCCCTTGCTGTCTTGGTGTCTTTCATGATCTTAGCAACACGACTGTACCACCAGGGTCGAACTGACTGCCGTCAGGATGGTGATCACAATCTGGATGATCTTCTTGATTAACTCTTTCTTCATGGTGTTTTCATGGTATTAGATGATTAGGGGTTGACCTGTGTCTCATGCGCCACCAACCAGTCGGCAATCGGGGTCTTCGTACTGACATGTTTTTTGCCCACCTTCGTGGTCTCCACGATATGTGCCGACTCCAGGAAGCATTTCTTCTTGAACTCCGTGCTGGTGATGTTGTCGAGTGACTGACTGTCGGCAGGAAACGGATGTGGATGCCCTTCACGATGTCGTTGGAGTTGACACCCTTGAGGTCGGCCTCTGCCACGCCGCCTCTCACCGACTTGGCGGTGGGGTAGAACTTACCGAGGCCGTCGAGTTTCACGCCGATGCCCTGTGCGACGAGTTCGGGGATACACTCCGACATCTTGATGAGCACGCCCTCGATGATGTCACGGGTGTAGATGCTGCCGTGGTTCTTGATGTGCTCGGAGAGTCCTCGCAGCGACAGTGTCTCGCTTCCGTCCACCTCCGGGTAGTATTTGCCGTAACTGGCGGAGTGCATGTTGGTGTTCTTACGGTAATTGATCTTCAGTGCAATTTTGTTTGTTGCCATACTTTTGTGTGTTTTAAATGGTGAATACTAATGTTGTTTTGGATATCCGCTGCAAAGATACAAAAAACAAAATTCCCCGCTGTGCCCTTCGTGATCTCGCCCGCCTTCGAAATCTCGTTTCTCTCGTGATCTCGGTGCCTTCGAAATCTCGCCCGCCCTCGAAATCTCGTTTCTCTCGTGATCTCGGCGCCTTCGTATATCGCGATATCGATATATCGATATATCGAGATAACGATATAACGACCTTCGAGATCTCGAGGGAAACGATATCCCGACCTTCGAGATTTCGAGGGAAACGAGATTTCGAGGGGTGTCGGGATTCCGAGGGGTTATTCCGAGGGCCTGGTTCCATTGCATTGCGGATAGGTGCTGCAACTCCAGAATTCCCTTCCGGAATGGATACCCTTTTTCGCCATGCGCTTGATCATGGGTTTCCCACATTTGGGACATAAGGGTGCGTTTGCCTCCACACTCTGTTGGGTGCGATAGGCAAGGCGCTCCGCCGTCAGTCCTTCCGTGAAGCCGCCTTCCACCGTGAACGTCTTCAGTTGTCGCTCTATTTGTCTCCCCAGCATCAGGATCAGGCGGTTGCAAAGCACCAGCAGGCAGTTGGCAGCCAACAGGGAGTCGTCGCCGTTGAGCCAGGTGTCAAACTTATGTCTCTGTGTCAGGATATGGATACTACTCAGATGCTGGATATCGTCTTTGTAGGTAGGGCGGTCCAGGGCCACCTGATGTACTGCCTGGTATTCTGGGGCGTTGACCGACCAGGGGATGCGTTCACGCAGCAGCATCCAGTTGAGATAGTCGTTAGCCAGTTCCGCCAGACTAGCACGGGCTACGTCGGTGAGTTTCATCTCCGTCTCTCTGGAGGTGGCATGCCTAGAACTGCCTTCCGCAATATTGGCAGGAACGGAGCGTGCCGCCTGCGTCATCTGGTCGAACTGTCGTCCGCATGGATCATTGTTGCGGTTGAGGTACTTGTTGCAGAAGTCCTGTGTTGAAAGTTGAATAACGTTGGCAAGGATCCATGTGTCCAGCCAGTAATACCCGAAATTGTTGATGTCAATCATTAGTTGATAAAATTTTATGTTAATACTATTTTGAAGAATCACCAATGCTGATGAATCATGATGCAAAGTTAAGGGAAAAATTTTGATTGGCAAAATTTTTCCTCCGAAATCTCGCCCGCCTTCGTGATCTCGGCGCCTTCGTGATCTCGGCGCCTTCGTGATCTCGGCGCCTTCGTGATCTCGGCGCCTTCGTGATCTCGGCGCCTTCGGAATCTCGCCGCCTTCGTGTATCGCGATATCGATATATCGATATATCGAGATAACGATATAACGACCTTCGAGATCTCGAGGGAAACGATATCCCGACCTTCGAGATTTCGAGGGAGCCTAGGGCTCCGGGGGGCGAAGGCGGCACCTTCGCCCCCTGGAGGTGCCGCCTTCGAGGGCAGGAGGTGCCGCCTCCGAGGGCAGGAGGTGCCGCCTTCCTAAGGTTCCCCTAGGTAGTAGGCGATGAGGGCTACTTCCTCGGGACTGTAGTGCTGGGCACAGGGGGCTGTGCCGCATGACTGGAGGGCATGGGGCAGGTCGGGATTGGTGCGGATCCAGAACTTCAGGTTGTTGAGGGCCCCCTTCTTCGTCTTCGTATGCGGGCAGTAGAGTCTGGCCAGTTCTGACTTGCCATAGCGCTTTATCTCAAATGGTATCATTGTTTTGTGGGTTTTTAGAAAATATCGGTTGATGATGTAGTGATGTCGGTGAGGGGTCAGATGGGTCGGTAGGGGCGTTGGTTTTGAGATTTCCTTACGCGTACGCAGGAAGTGTTCAAAAAGTGAATTTTTCAGAGTTCCTGCGTACGCGCGTAGCATTTTAGAAAATCACTGACCCATATGCCCCATCCGACCCCTGTCGCCCGGTCAGGGTATCCTCACTGACGGCTTGCGCCGCCATCATACGCTGTGTCTGCTGGATCTCATCGGCGGTGCGCTGTACGACGATATAGCCACGCTGTCCGCCCCATTTCACACGGTGGAAGCCCAGGTCGCCGAAAGCCCGCCCCATCTCGATGGGTGACAGTCTTTGTGACACGCTGCCGTTTATTATCTGCATCGCACGACCGACGGACATAAAGACACCGCCCTCCAGGTCTCTCGGTTTACGGAAATACAGCGGTATCAGTTCATGCTCTAATTTCGGGGTCTCAAACTGTCGGTTGTGCTTGGAGAGGCGGGCGATCTCATCCTGTGAGAACCAATACCGGAACCCACTCTTGTACAGGCGGTATGCCTGGGCGTAGATGCCCTCATAGGGGAACGGATGCTCCCGGGGCGAGCGGATGGCAGTCACCTCGAAGGGTAGCCAGCGTCGGTTTCCCGTTGGATCCGACAGGAATTGAGCGTTATTACCTGTCCCGCAGAACGAGGCGATATGGGGTCGGTGCTCATGGAAATGGGCGTATGCCGCCCGTTCGTCGATGGATGTCATGGTGACGGCGGCCTTCAGTTGGTTGAGTTCCGACGGTCGCATCGTGTCTAGTTCCTCACAGCACACCAGTCCGTACTGGGCCAGTGTGAGGAGGTCGTCACGCCCCATGCGGTTGGCGTTCGTCTTGGTGTAGAAATAGTGTCGGAGGGGTGGCGGGAGGAGGTATGAGAACCACGTCGTCTTATACAAGCCCTGTTCACCGATGAGTACGAGGATGACATTGTTCACCACCGTGTCGTCGAGCCATCCTGCCACCATCCCCACGAGCCATTTCCTGAGGTATTCGTAGAAGAGGGCGGGGGAGGCATTCTTGAGTGTGATGGTGTCGGCAAGTTGTTGAAAATAGTCGATTTCATCGGGAACTTCGTTCAGTTTCTCCAGGTATTCCCGGAAGGGATGGAAGGCCGGTACGAAGTCACTCTCTATCACCCGGTAGATGTCCTGTGCCTTCACCGTCTTGTCCTTTGCCATCGACACCCATAAGGTGTTCACCACCCGGTCGGTGATAGGCAGCCATCTGCCGTCCGCCTCATATTCCACCCTTCCCGTGATGACATTATGGCGCAGCCGGATCCGTTCGGTGAGGAACGCCTGTATCTCCTCCACGCTGGCCAGTCCCCGGTTGTCCGTGTCCTGTTCGTGACAGTATTTCTGTCCACCCCGACTACCGTGTTCCTCCGTCCGCTCATAGCACGACGTGATGACGCTGGCGGTCTTCTCATAGTCGGCAAACTGGTTGACCGCCCATGCCTTCGCCGCCTCTAGACAAAACCCAAACTGATTCAACTTATATCCTACCCGCATCACGTAGTCGTTGTGGGAGCCTGCGGCATAGACGGCACCGTCGGCCTCCACCTCAGGGCGGATCATCGTCTCATAGCAGGCGGCAATGCGTCGCTGTTCCCGTTGTCTCTTGCGGTGCTCCTTCTGTCGTTGCAGCAGGCGGTCGGAGGCCTCCTGTATCTCCTCCTTGGTGAAGGGCTGTGCCCCGGCATGGTAATACACGTCGGCATCATGGGCGATGCCGCTCAACCGTCCCACGTTCTTACACTGGTCGTCGTGCGTTACACCCAACAGTCGGTCGTAATAGGCATTACCGTAGGCGAAGGCCTTGGCGTAATACTGTTTCTGTAGCCTGAGCGGGTAATGCCCGTCCAGTGCATAGCGGAAGATGATACGCAGTCCCCTGCCGCTGATGGTGCGGTAGCAGAGCATCGTATGAGGGTCGTCACACGCCCGTCGGAACAGTGCCTCCAGGTCGTCCGCATGATCGATATCTACCAGTGACAGTCCTGTCATCCGCTCGATCTTGTTCTCACTCTTGCCGTCCCGCATGACAGCGGCGACGGCAAACAAAGGACAGGCATCCTTGTGGCCTGCCTGGGGCTCATGGCGGTGCGCAGCGGTCTTCGCCGCTACTGCCGCATCGTCCCTGATCAGCCTGACGATATGCTCCATCGTGGTCTGTATGGGGCATGTGTCCTTGAAATGCTGATAATAAGTAATCTCAATGTTTGACAACATAATTTGAAAAATTTGTTTTTATATCGTGTTATGGTTTAGCAAAAAGAGAGGCGTAAGCACCTTAAATATACGACATGCCGAACTGCGCTTCAACTCATTGTCGTATACCGCTAATGCTCACGCCCCTATGGGAGTGAGCACGCAGCCTTCGTTTTGAGTTTCTTTTTGAATTGCAGTTCGGCAAAAACAAAAAACTGAGCCCTCTTTTTCCACCAAAATTTGCTCTGACAGTACCAGCCTGTCTTCGCATTGTGATCAAATCACGCTGCAAAGATACAACAAATTATTCAAACATTCGTTCAGTTTTGTTCCAAAAATATGGGGTAAATGTTACCTAACTTAAAAAAATGTCGATTTTTGCCAGAATAGTACTTCTGTACATTTATGCTAAACTGTGAACTGATGTGCTCTCTCTTACTATCATATAATGTGTACCTTTGCAGCAGTAACCAATTATTAAAATCAAAACGATATGAAAACAAAATTACTCAAATTGGCGCTGTGCGCCTTGGCCCTGCTGCCATTAGGAGCATGGGCCGCTGATGTGGCTAATAGTGCTACAGCGACGTGGCTGTTTGGTCAGTATGGCAAAAACCTTAATGTTACAGGGACGGATAATGTGATTGACTATGACGGGTTGTATGTGGCATTAGGAACAAGAACCGTGACTTCGGTCATGGCTCGTTTGACCAATGCAACCAAAGATGGTGATGATGTTATTTTCCCTTCAGGCTATTATACCGGTCTGTTTTTCAATGGGACTCGTGGTGCAGGCTATTCTGGTGCTGCCAGTGATACAGGTGCAGGTGGCCGTATGTCACTTCGTGTGACAAAGCCGGGTAAGATATATGTGCTTTGCCGTAATTCCGCCAGTGGCCGAGAAGTAAAGGTGTTCAAGGGCACAACCGAGGATGCTAAGTTGCCAGACAATACCAAAACAGATTTCCAAATGATTACTGTCAGTATCTCCCAGGCTGAGATCACGGCGGGTAGTGGTAAGGTAATTTGTCACATCGTTGGCATGAATGGTACTTCTCAGGCATCCTGTACAATCTATGGTGTTAAATATGTAGTATCAGAAAGTGCTGGACAGATTTCAAAGACTGTCACGATCCCTTCCTGCGGCTATGTAACCTTTAGTGGTCCCCATACCTATACCATTGCTGCTCATACGAAAAGTACTACTCCGGCAGTCTATTATGCATCATCAGAAAATGGTTCTGATGTGACATTGACTGCAACCGAGAGCAACCGTATTCCCGCCTGTCAGGGTGTTATTATCAAGGGTGCCGCCGATGATGTGCTGACACTGAAATCAGTAGAGGACCAAATCACCGCTTCTGGTAATCTGCTGGTGGCTAACCTGGCTACCTATGCTTTACCTGCGACCACGACAATCAATACAGGTAGTGATGAGACGAACTACAACTATATCCTGTTGCCTGATGGTACCAGTAACGCCGTATTCAAGCATACAACTGGGTCAGGTGATCTGGCTGCCAACAAAGCATTCCTTCGCACGACAACCAACGTGTCTGCGACCTCTCGTGGCATAGAACTCAGCATTGGCGGAGGCGGAGCAACAGGTATCAGTGTCGTAGAAGGTCAGAAGACCATTATAGATAATGTATACTATAACCTCAACGGCCAGCGTGTGGCACATCCCACCAAGGGTCTCTATATCGTGAATGGTAAAAAGGTCATACTTAAATAAAAGGAGGACACAGTGATGATAAAGAAACAATATATCCAGCCTGAGACAAAGATCGTAATGATTGCTCCCCGTCAGATGTTGGCAGCAAGTGTAGGACTCAACGGAGGTTCTGGAGACAATAATGACGCACTGGGCCGCGAGATGGAAGATCTGCCGGATCTGGATGATGTGAACAGCATCTTAGGGATAGGCTTTTAAGTAGGAACTTCATATGTTTTTAGTTAGTAGTTTTTTGTAAGTTTCAGAAGGCAGGGCTCAGCGGAGTCCTGCCTAATTTTTAGTCTGCGTACGAAAGTATAGACTTTTGAATTAGATTAAAGTGCCATATAACTGATGTTTTGTATTTTTGCATTGAGAAATCGAGATAATAACAAAAACAGACTACTAGATCGAAATATGCAAAGATTAGGTGTTATGGCAATAGCAGTGGTGACGGCACTCCAGATGTCGGCCACTGACTATTTTGTCTCTACGGCGGGTAATGATGCCAACAGTGGGACGACACGTGAGACCGCTTTCGCCACACTGGGTGCAGCCCAGAAGGTGGTGAAGGCAGGCGACAGGGTGTATATCCTGCCGGGTACCTATATTATTACGGAGTCACAGATCTCTAAGACGACGGATCCCTATAAGATCATATTTGATATGAGCCAGAAGGGGACGCAGGGACAGCCCATCAGTTTTATCGGACTGACAGAGAACGGGCAGCGTCCCGTGTTCGATATGTCGGCCGTCAATCCGACAGGTTATCGTGTGACCGCCTTCCTGGTCAGTGGTCAGTATCTGGTGTTCCGCAACTTCGAGGTGACTGGTATTCAGGTGAATATCACCAGTCATACGCAGAGCGAGAACTTCCGTGTGACCGATGGCTCGTATAATACCTTTGAGAATATTGCCTGCCACGACGGGATGGGTATCGGTTTCTATCTGACACGACGCTCACACCATAACCTGTTTGTCAACTGTGACGGCTATAACAACTACGACCCTGTGTCGGAGAATGGTATTGGTGGTCAGAACGACGGGTTTGGCTGTCATGTACTGGAAGGTCAGGAGAATAATATCTTCATCGGATGCCGGGCGTGGAACAACTCCGACGACGGCTTTGACCTTATCAACTGTTTCTCGCCTGTGACCTTCTGTTATAGCATTGCCTATCATAACGGCTATGATGCCGAGGGTAACAAACGGCAGGACGGTAATGGCTTCAAGGCCGGCGGCTATGGTATGAGTGCCACCAGTATCTCATTACCGGCCGATGGCGCTCCCAAGCATCAGGTGTATCACTGTCTGGCTGTCCAGAACAAGTCGAACGGCATTTACTCCAACCATCACCTGGGGGGTATCCATTTCTATTATAATACCTCTTCAGGCAGCGGTGCCTATAATTATAGTATGGTGAACAGACAAGGACCTGCCGCCTCGGAGAATACGGATGTCAACGGCTACGGTCATGAACTGGATCATAACCTGTCGCTGCATGGCAGTGGCAAGCACGTGACATGGTTGGATGGTGCCGACGGCAAGAATACCATCACGGATAACTCATTCACATGGACAGGAAGCGGATGGACCAGTCCTGCCACTGTCAACACCGATTATGTCAGTACCAGCGTCAGCCGTCTCACCCTGCCCCGCCAGGCTGACGGTATGTTCGCCGCCAATACAACGACCTACCTCCAACAGAAGAACTATTCAGGAAAGGGCTGTGATTTCAGCAACTATGCCGCAGCCGTGGCGGAGGCTAAGAAAGTATCTGGTGCGGAGATGACCCCCGGAACAGGTATCCGCCCCCTGCTGACAGACCTGCGTGTAGAGACTCCTGCCTACGACCTGCAAGGTAGGGTGGTGACAGACTCCCGCAAGGGTGTCGTCATTCGCCAAGGAAAGAAATATCTTATTAAATAATAACTTAAAACTAACCAAGATGAAAAAGCGAAACTTAAAGTTGGACGCTTATGTCATGAAGGGACTGACAGTGCTGATGCTCTCCACGGGAGTATGGGCATTGACATCGTGTAAGGACGATGACGGCCTGACGGCTGGCGACCCCAACTATTTCACGAGCAGTCGCGGGCAGTTTACTGCTACGCTGGATGACAACACGACGCTGTATCTGTTGCCTGGAACGACGGCAGGAACAGCCACGCTGACCTACGATGGTGACAATCCTCGCCATTGGCAGTCGGAGTCTACCGCTACCATTAATGTCACCACCTATACGGGTGATCTGGTACTGCCGGAGACGGTCAGTGCCAACGGACAGACCTATCGGTTGACGGCCATCGGCGAACAGGCCATGATGGGCTGTCGCACACTGACCACGCTGGAGTTGCCTGCTACGGTACAGACCATCGGTGACGGTGCCTTCGCCATCTGTGTCGGACTGACCGCTATCAATATCCCAGAGGGTGTGACGGAGATTCCTGAGGGATGTTTCGGCTACTGCACCAAACTGACTGCCGCCAACCTGCCGTCATCAGTGACGAAGGTAGGTGAGATGGCTTACTACGGCTGCTCTGCACTGACCGCAGTGACATTGCCCGAGGGGTTGCAGAGCATCGGTGCGATGGCTTTCTTCGATTGCAGTAAACTGACGGAGATAACCATCCCCTCGACAGTGACGACCATCGGTGATAAGGCCTTTGGTGGACGCAGCGACACAGACCGCTCGAAGATCGCCGCCTATCACATGAAGTCGGTAACACCGCCTACCCTGGAAGGGACTCTCTATGAGGCCCAGAGTGGGGTCGATCCCGTTATCTATGTTCCGGCAGGTGCCCTCAGCGCCTATCAGAGTGCCCCGGGCTGGAGTGAACTAACCATTGAGGAGGAATAAACTATGAAGATAATGAAGAAGATATTGGCTGTTGTCGTCCTGTTGACGGTGGCAGTCGTGGCTCAGGCCCAGAAAGTGACCGTCAAGGGTAATATCGTCGATGAGACGGGTGAGCCCCTGATTGGTGCTACGGTAAAGGCTGTAGGCTCCAATGACGGTACGGTGACTGACTTGGATGGTAACTATACCCTGTCGGTACCTAATAGTGTCAAGCAGATTGAGGTGTCGTATATCGGCTACCGCAACCAGAAGGTGGCTATCAAGAACGGTCGTGCCGACGTGCATATGAGTTCGGATGCCAACCAGTTGGAAGAACTGGTGGTCATCGGTTATGGTTCGGTGAAGAAGGGTGATGTGACGAATGCCGTGGCCCAGGTGAAGGGCGACGACTTGGCCGACCGTCCCGTATCGAACATCGCCTCTGCCCTGCAAGGTGAACTGGCCGGTGTGGATATCCAGTCGACATCCGGTGCTCCTGGCTCCAGTGTACAGATCAAGGTGCGTGGTGCGACGAGCATCAACGAGGATGGTAATACCAATCCGCTGTATGTGGTGGATGGTGTACCCATGGATGACAACTTCGACTTGCAGCAGTTGAACCCTCAGGATATTGAGAGTATCGAGGTACTGAAAGATGCCTCTTCCAGTGCGATCTACGGTAGTCGTGGCGCTAATGGTGTGATCATCGTGACCTGTAAGAAGGGTAATGACGATGGTAAGACCACCGTGACAGCCTCCGTGAACTTCTCGCTGTCGACTCCCGAGCGTTATATGCCGGTGATGTCGCCTGAGCAATGGATCAACTGGCGTATGAATGCCAACTACAACCAGTATGCTGATACCTATGCGGCAGGTGGTGCACAGGTGGGCGACTCCTACCTGCGTCAGGTGATCATCGCTCGTGGCGGTGCCGGTACCTCGGCAGTCATCGACCCTCGCTGGGTGATGCCCGGCTATGGCGGTCTGTCATTGGTAGACTGGCAGGAGGCAATGTTCCGCCCGTCTGTCTCTCAGACCTATAACCTGTCGATCACACAGGGTAATAAGACGAATAACTATCGCGCTTCCGTGAGTTATGTCAACCAGGACGGTATCGTCATCAACACGGGCTTCAAGCGTATCACCGCTAAGTTGAGCGGACAGACATTGTTGTTTAACAAACTGAAACTCGGTGTGGACGTGTCGCCGCAGATGACAGTGACCACCGGTGGTAACGTGGATGGTAAGGATAATGCTGCCATGAACGCACTGTCACTGGTTCCTGTCGTAGAGAACGAGGCCGGCCTCTATACCGCAGCAGAGCCATACTCACGCTATATCTATGCCGGTTCGACGGCTTCCCCGGTGGCTGTGATGGACCAGCGTTACTACCGTGACGAGCAGATCCGTATACAGGCATCAGCCTTCGCCAACTATACCGTGACCAAGGGGCTGGATGTCAAGGTGCTGGGTTCTTGGATATTCAACAACAGAGACCGTAAGCGCTTCACACCGTCATCAGCGCATCGCAGTTGGAGTTCTGGTGAGGGCTATTATGCCGAGGCTCTCTGGACGGGTAACCGCTCACACAAATATCATCTGGAGGCAACAGCCACCTACGACCATACCTGGAACAGTAAGCACCACCTGAATGTGGTGGGCGGTTGGTCTATAGAGTCGACACAGGACGGTAACTCCTACAACCTGGCTGCCACCCAGTTCCCCACCAATACCATCAAGGGATGGACCATCACCGATGTGACTCCTACCTCCTTCACGGCGACCTATACGACGAACGACCATCTGGTGTCGTATTTTGCACGTGCTGAGTATGGCTATGACAGCCGTTACCTGATCAATGCCTCTATCCGTCGTGACGGTAGTTCACGCTTCGGTACCAACCGTAAGTGGGGTACCTTCCCCGCCGTGTCTGCCGCCTGGCGTATCTCTAATGAGCACTTCTGGAAACCAGAGTGGTGGGTCAACCAGGCTAAACTGCGTGTCAGTTATGGCTCGAACGGTTCGAACTCCATCTCTGCCAATGCCGCCGATGGCCTGTTGACGACCTCCACTTATTCAAAGGACGGTACGGTGATAACTGGTTATGTACCTGCCAGTACTGCCAACCCCGACCTGGGATGGCAGAAGACCAACTCATGGAATATCGGTGCCGACGTGAGCCTGTTCAGCAACCGTATCTCGTTTGCTGCCGACTATTACGTGAAGAATATCAGTGATATGCTCTACCAGGTGTCTATGCCGGCCGTCATCGGTTATGCCAAGGCCTATAGTAATATCGGTAATATCCGTACCAAGGGTGTTGAACTGGAACTGAAGACCGAGAATCTGGTGGGTAAGTTGAAGTGGACCACCAAACTGTCGATGGGCTATAGCACCAATGAGGTGAAGTCGTTGGGTGATAACTCGGCGATCTATACCGGTTATGACAACAAGACACAGATCATCGAGGTGGGACACCCTGTCGGTGAGTACTATCTCTATATCGCCGACGGCATATATATGACCGAGGAAGACCTGATGAAGTATCCTACTGAGTCGACATCTGTCGTCGGTTCCGTACGTTATCGTGATATCAATGGTGACGGTATCATCGACGAGAACGACCGTACTTACTGCGGCAAGCCTCAGGCTTCATGGACCTTCGGTATGACCAACTCGTTCAAGTGGAAGAACTGGGATGCCTCCTTCCTGTTCACGGCTCAGGCCGGCGGTAAGATATGGCAGGGTCTGGCCCGTGCTATCGATATGCAGAGTCAGGGTACCAGTATCAACCGTCTGGACCGCTGGGTGAATATGTGGCTGTCGGAGACCAATCCTGGTGACGGTGTCGTACCCCGTGCCACCAACGGCTCCGCAGAGCAGTTCAGTACACGTTGGCTCTACTCTACCGACTTCATCAAGTTGAAGAATATCACCATCGGCTATCGCTGGCGTCTGCCTAAGAAGTATGCTTTGAAAGTGCTGCGCTTCACAGCCAGTTGCGAGAATGTCTTCATGATCACGGGTTATAAGAACGGCTTCTCTCCTGAATCAAATAACTCCGGTTCACAGGTGGCTGTTACTGACTACGGTGCCTATCCGTCAGCCCGTACCTTCTCGCTGGGTATCAATGCTACATTCTAAGAAAATCAACAATCAGAGAATTAAAAAATAAAGAATTATGATCGCTATATATAATAAGGTGAAGATGCTCGGTGTCGTAGCCTTGACCGCTTTAGCACTGACAGCCTGCGATGATTATCTGGTCACAGAGTCGCAATCCTCTTTGTCAACGGATAATGCCTATTCGGCTGCCGCTAATATAGACCAGAACCTGACGGGTGTCTATGGTGCGTTGAAGCCTTTCGCACAATACTATCTGGCCATGAGTGAGTTCCGCTCTGACAACCTGTTCATCACGACAGAGCAGAAGACGAATGACTATTCAGACTGTGCGCAGTTTAATAATACGGGACTGCTGAACGACAATACGGTTTCCAATTGTTGGGCAGACCATTACACGCTGATTGCTGCCGCTAATGTCTTATTGGACCGTATGAGCGGAGCCGGAATGACAGAGGCGCAAGTGAAACAGTATACGGCTGAGGCTCGTTTCTTGAGAGCCCTGTCATACTTCGACCTGGTACGCTTCTTCGGTCGTGTACCCGTCTCCCTGCATGAGTTGTCTCCCTCAGAGGCCTTTGCCATCCCGCAGAGCGAACCGCTGGAGGTGTACAACCAGGTGATCGTCCCCGACTTGGAGTATGCGATAGAGAATCTGGCAGAGACCCCCGTCGACTATCAGGGTAATGAGCACTCTGAGCGAGTGAAGAACATCGCAGCCAAGGCTCTGCTGGGTAAGGTATATATGCAGATGGCAGGCTATCCGCTCTATCAGGATACGAAAGACAAGGCTCAGGCTCTCTTCGCTGAGGTATTGACGAAGTTGGATAACTACTGGGTAAGTAGTATGGACTCCTGGAACCGTATGTGGGTACATGAGAATGACAATAAGAATTTCATTTTCGAGATACAGTATGTGGCTGAGAAGGGTCAGGGTAATCCTGCCACCCCACTGTCAAAGCCGTCGAACACCTATGCCGACGACTACTGTAACGCCTATCTCACTACCGGTCCTCATGTCTATGTGGAACGTGACTTGCAGGATCACTTCCTGTTGAGTAATACCATCGAGAATGCTGACGGGACGACCACGGAGGAGTATATTGACCAGCGACTGGTCGGTACGATCAATACCGGACAGGCCTATGACGAGGAGACAGGTCAGTATATCGGTGGTGCCACCGACCAGAACAACTTCCTGGTGAAGTTCTTCGAGCATAAGATCAAACGTGCCTCTCTCGGACTCACCAATATGGATGCGGAAATTGTCGACCGTACCTGTTGGCCGCAGAACTGGCCCGTCCTTCGTATCGAGGATATCATGCTGCTCTATGCAGAGTGTGTGGGTAATACGACAGAGGGCTATAACTACCTGAATAAGATCCGTACCCGTGCCGGACTGAGTGAACTGAAAGAGTTGTCGGCAGAGAACTATCAGAAAGCCGTCGCCTATGAGCGTCGCTGTGAACTGCTGGGTGAGGGACACCGTTGGTTTGACGAGGTGCGTCAGAACACCTTCGTAGAGGATATCCGTACCATGATGGTCAACTATCGCGACAAGCGTGACCAGGCTCATTCCAGCAACTATACGATCTATGCCAATCGTGTGACGCAGAACTCTGCGCTGTATCCCATACCGATGTCGCAGATCCGTATTCGTGAAGGACTCTACACGCAGAATCCCGGCTATTAATCTAAGTTAAGCGTTAACAGTTAAGAAAATAAGATATGAAGAACTTCAAGTATATATTTATGCTGCCCGTTGCCGCCTGTCTGTGCTTGTTCAGCAGTTGCTCCAACGAGGATTATCTGGGTGGTCATGCCACTACCGAAGGTGCGGGCACCCTTATGAACGTGACGGCACAGATCAGCGCACAGTTGAATCCGGGGATGACATGGAGTCCGAATGATGTGATCGGCATCGCTACCGGCTATGGTCTGTACGACGCTACCGCACGTAATCGGGAATATGTCTGTCAGGCCGACGGTATGACATTCTCACAGGCTAGCGGTTATCCTATCTATGTGAAGGGAACCACCGATATCGTGGCTTACTATCCTTTCGTGGGCTCTGACGGTGCTGAGCCTACCATTACCCTTGACACCCGTGACCAGTCACAGATCACTGACTTCCTCTTCGCCAAGGCGGAGGGGGTGACCCCGCAGAATGGCGGGAAGGTCAACCTGGTGTTCGACTATGCGTTGGCTCGTCTGAATATCGCCATCACGGCACCGGCAGGTGAGCAGATCACCAGTTGCCGCCTGACGGGTTTCGCTCAGCAGGCTACGGTGGATCCTTATTCTCTCGACCTTACACTGGAAGCCCCGGAAGACCTGGTGATTAGTGGTAATGGCACCTTGCAGAATGTCGTGTTGAGACTGATTCCCCAGACTATTGACCTTGAGTCCGGTGTCGCCGCCAATCTCGTGTTGGTCGGTAATATCCGTTCCTACTCGATTGACATGAGTGAACTGCAACTGGCCCATGGCGCAGACATACAGGCTAATGTCGACGTGACTGATGGTGTGGGATCCGTTGAGTTCGTACCCGTTGATGCTACTTGGAACAATAGTGGTATTGGTGGTAATGTCTCTTCGAATTAATCGTTTAATCATTAATATTATAAGATGATCATGAGCATGAATATAGATAAAAAGGTGAAGGCACTGAGCCTGACGGCAGTAGTTTTGTTGACCTTGGGACTGACAACCTCATGCAGTCAGGAGGAGGACGGTATGACCGTACAACAGCCACTGCGCTTTGAAATCTTTGATGCCGGTACAACCATGCGTGCCGCTACAGACGGTACGACACTGACTACCACTTTTGAACTGGCTGACCAGGCAGGTCTCTATGCGGTGAAGAATGGACAGGTGGTACTGGAGAATATCACCCTGTCTTATAACTCCAACGGTTTCTGGGAGGCTCCTCAGGCTATTGATGCGACAGCGTTGCAGGGTGCACAGTTCTATGCCTATTATCCCTATCGGGAGGATGCGCAGTTCAATGCTTCCGCAACCAATCCGTTCGCACAGATGATTGCTGATGTGGTACCGGGGAACAAGCAGAATACCAAGGCTGATTATGAGGCCGTAGACCTCATGGTGTCAACTGCCGCCACTATCGGACAGTATAATGCCGTCCGCCTGCCGTTGCAACACCAGAAGGCACTGGTATGTGTGGAACTGCCTAACTCGTCGTATATCTTTGATAATGCCAATATGGACCCATACGTGGTGGCCAAGGCAGAGAATGTGGGCTTTACGTTGAACGGTACCGCTATACAGCCTTACTTCGACGATGCCTCACAGTCGTACCGCTTCATCGTAGAACCGGGACAGGAGGGTATCATCACGGTGAATTTCACCAATAACGGGGTGGCTCGCACTTATGAGACTCCCGAATTGGCTGCTGTCGCTGCCGGCGAGTATGCTAAGTTTGTCGTAGACGGCGGTGCGTCACTGGTGAATATGACATTACAGACCGGTGACTACTACTGTGCTGACGGACGTATCGTCAGCAAAGATACGGAGACGCTGCCTTCCAATATCATCGGTGTGGTCTTCAAACTGGGGACGACGGAGGCTATCCGTTCAGGAAACTCCAGTTGGAGTCACGGTGTGGTCATCAGTCTCAATGAAGTGCGTGGCAAGTGGGGAACGAATGCCTCTACCACCTCCGCACAGAATGCGGCAGGCTGGCGTTACTGGTATCGTGACTATAACCTGGCTGACCAGAGTGGTGTGACGGCTGCCGCCTCGCTCAATGAGACCAATATGGCAGAAGAGGGCTTTGAGGTGACGAAGGCCTGGCGTGCGGTGCCACAGCCATTGGCGATTGGTGGTATCACACTGGACTATACCTCGGAGATGAACAAGAATCTGGATACCCAGATTGCCGACCATCCCACACCTGCCGGTATCTGTACAGGCTGGTATTACCCCTCACTGGGTGACTGGAAGAATATCGAGGCACAACTCTCTATGCTGGACACGCAACTGACAGCCGCCAAGGGTAGTAATATCCGTTGGAATACGGGTGGGTCAGACAACTACTGGTCATGCAATGTCCGTGGTGCCGGCTCTAACTGGTGCTATGTAGGTAAGAAGACGGCATTGGCCGATCGCTACAAGGGGGTGGCATGTAATGGTAATGCCTACATCCGTTTCCTGCTGGCTTTCTAAATTTGATTCATATAAATAAAGAGGGGGAGGTTCCGACAACGGAGCCTCCCCTCTTTCTTATTGCTTACCTTTACGGAACTGCGTCGCCGTCATCCCGAAGTATTCTTTGAAGATGCGACTGAAATAGTTGGCGTCATCGAAGCCGCATTCATAGGCTACCTCCGCAATACCGAAGGCAGGGTCTTGCAAGAGTTCTGCGGCCCGTGCCATCCGTTTCTTCTTGATGTATTCATGCGGTGACATACCAGTCAGTTGTCTGACTTTCTTGAAGAAAGTGGTACGTCCGATCTTCATGCTGCCTGCAAAGTCCATGAACTGCATGTCGGAGTTCTTGAGATTCGCATAGATCCAACTGTCGAAACGCTCCAGGAATTTCTTGTCGGTATCTTCGGTGATAATCTCTGCGATAGGTGTGCTGCCTACCACCTCCTTGGCGTATTTGACACGTAGGCGCTCACGCTGTTCGATGAGCGTGCTGCACTTGGCAATGAGCACTCTGGTGTTGAAGGGTTTGAACAGGTAGTCGTCGGCACCGTATTCCGTGCCTCTCACCATCTTCTCCTCATCACTGATACCAGTGAGGAGGATGACGGGCAGATCAGACAGTTCTTTGTCCTGACGGATTTTCTGTACCAGTTTAAAACCGTTCATGACGGGCATCTGGACATCACTGATGAGGAGGGCAGGCCGCTTCTCCTGTATCTTCTGCAGGGCCTCCTCACCGTTGCATGCGGTCTCGATGATAAAACAGTGACGTAACTCGTTGAACAGGTGCTCACGCATGTCATCATCGTCCTCGGCAATGAGGATGGTATGGTCGTTCAAGGGAGGATGCTCCATCTCTTTATAGGTGACAAGGGCCTCCTCGGAGGTCTGCCATTCGTTGCCGCGGTCGTTCAGCAACTCACTGTCGCTGTTCAGGAAGTCGTTCTCCTGATAGACTCCCTTGTCGGTCGGGAGCGTGATACTGAAGATACTACCGCCTGCCGGGTTCTCACGGAATGCAATCTCACCGTGGTGGACACGCACCAGTTCCTGTACCATATGCAGTCCGATACCGATACTTTCTCGGGAGAACTCACTCTGGTTGAAACGGCTGAAGAGGGCACTCTGTTTCTCTTTGGGAATACCGATGCCTGTATCTTCTACCTCAAAGGTCAACTGTCGTTGCTCTTCTTCCAGTTTGATGCGCAGGGTGATACTCTTCTTGCGGGTCGTATACTTGAAAGCGTTAGACAGGAGGTTGAAGGCCATCTTATCTACATAGTTCCGGTCGATAAACATCCGATACTCACGGACAGGTGTTGTAAACACGTAACTGATCTGTCTGTTTTCTGCCGTCTCGTTAAACGTCAGGAAGATACTGCGTAGGAAAGCGATGATGTCCGTCTCCTCCAAGGCCAACCGTAACTGATTGTTCTGGATCTTGCGGAACTCCAACAGTTCGTTGATCAGACGGAGCATGCGACTGGTACTCTTCTGCATGGAACTGACTGGTTGTTTCAGATTACCAGGCAGTTCTCCCTGTGTGGTGATACGGTCCATTGCACCGCGAATGATGGTCAGTGGTGTACGGAACTCATGAGAGATATTGGTGAAGAAGCGTAATTTATACTCATTCAACTGTTTCTCCACATTGATCTTGTTGCGCAGGTTGTTCACCTGTTGCCAGTGATGCCAGATAGCCCATGCGATAGCGGCAATGATCAGCAGGTAGATCAGCCATGCCCACCAGGTGTTCCACCAGGGGTGATAGATGACGATAGCCAGAGTCACCTCATGACTGTTGAGCATACCGTAGATATTATAAGAACGCACGTGGAGCGTATACTTGCCGGGGCGCAGATTCTTATAGGTGGTGAAACTCAAGGATGACGGCTCGCTCCACTCCTTGTCATAGTTCTCCAGCCAATAACTGTATTTGATCAGTTGGGTGTTGACATACTGGAATTCAGAGAAATAGAACGTCAGAGAATTCTGGTCGTGGCTCAGTCGCAGTTCCTTGTCGTTGCCGCTCGTGATATGATAGTCCAAGTCGTCACCAGTGTCTTGTATGGATACTCCGTTAATCTGGATATCAGTGATGGCCAAAGGGAAAATACTGGAACGTGGTTTCATCTCATTGGGGTTGAACACCTGCATGCCGTGGAGGGTACCCATAGCCAGTCGACCGTCACTCAACAGGGTAGCGCACCCCTCGGTATACATCAGACCCAGTGGCTGGTGAGACAGGAAGAAGGTGTTGAAACGGTCTTCGTCGGTGACGTATTTCCCCAGTCCATAGTTGGTACCTGTCCAGATATTCCCTCGCCGGTCCTCAACGATGGACTCGATGCTGTTGTTGGGCAGTCCGTCCTGGTCAGTGTATCGCTTGACAACATTCCCCGCACTGTTGATGAGTGCCAGGCCATAGCCTGAGGTACCAGCCCAGATGCGATGCTTAGAGTCCTCGATGATGGTATGTACCTCGTCAGAGTTACTGTTACTCCCGGATACATTGATGTGTTGATAGGCAGTGTCATTCTTGATGAGTGCTTCGGGACTGAAGACATAGACGCCTTTGTTGGAGCAGAGCCAGATACGCCCGTCATGACTTTCCACCATAGAGCGTGGTTGGGCAATGGCATCTTTCCCTTGGAAGAAGAGCCGGATATTCCTGCTACCGTCCGACTGGTTGGTCACCATCTGTACAGTACCGTCGAAGATGGATATCCAGACGCGTCCTTTCCGATCGCAGAGGATGTCGCTCACCTTTCCCTTGATGGCCGGCTCCAGCGGTTTCCCGTCAACAAAGATACCTTTGTTACGGGTGCCGATCCATAAGTGTCCTTGCCGGTCTGTTGTGGCTGCGACGACATCATCCCCATAGGGATTGTCTTTCTGGATGACATTCAACTGGAAATCAGTGGTCCACAGGTCGTTCTTGCGATTGCCGATATAAATATGGTCGCCTAGTTGCTTGATCAGACGGATCGTATTGACGTGGCTTTGGTCTTGGGCGGTGGTGATATACCGGATATCCTTATGCTGGTTAATCTCTCCGATCTGTCTTACACCGATGTTCTCTTGGCAGATCCAGAGATAGCCGCTATGGTCCTCGTAGATATTCTGCAGGAAGTCAGAGGATAGAATGGAACTGCCTTTGTCGTTGTATGAGAAATGACTCATCACCCCTGTTCTCGTATCGTAGGAGAGTAATCCATTACCATAGGTGGTGATCCAGATACGTCCGAAACTGCCGAAGACAAACTTGAAACGCCCTCCGCCGTTCTGTTGTGACATTTCCTTACTGTAGATGTCATGGAGCGTATAGGTCTTCTCGGGTGTCAGATACCACAGGGAGGTACCGTCGCGGTCGAATACTACTTTGTTGCCGCGATTGTCTTCCACTATCTGCAGATCATTCACGTGGATATAGGGATGCGGGGTCAGCGTACGGAGACGGGTGTCATAACAATAGGTGCCCTCTGCAGTTCCTATGATGAGCCGGTCTTTCTCCCTGGCTACCCGTTTGACCTTGGCAGGTAACGGGGTGGGGGGGGTGAAGATATTCAGGCTTCCGCTTTTATGGGTCTGATAGATATATCCCTGTTCTGAGATAAAACAGATGGGGTCACCTGTCAGTTGCTGTGCACATACCATATTCATGTCCTTGACGGTCACGTGGCTCTTACCGTCTCGGATACAGACCAGTCCATGATCAGTACCAATCCAGGCCCGGTTGTTATGCTCCTGAATCACGAAGTTCACATGATCGGAGGGCAGCGAGTGATCAGCGAGATGATACTTCTTACTACTCAAGGTACCGTCTTGGTGAACGGTCACATGACAGCATCCGTTATGGTCACTGTATAGCCAGATATTGTTCTTGTCGGCGATGACATAGCGCTTATAAGGCTCTTGATGGGCCATGTCTCCGTTCCAGTCTACGAAACAGTTATGATCCAGATCATAGCAACTGTATAGTTCTCCGCGCAGACGGATCCATAGAAAGCGGTCTCCCCAGTTGTCAATATTTAATACAGACTCATCGGGTAACAGATGCGGGTGTCGCTTCTCCTGAATCCGTTGGTAGCGGTAGCCGTCGTAGCGGTACAGACCATTGGTGGATCCCATCCAGATAAAACCGTTTTTGTCTTGGGTGACACAGCGGATGTGTTGCAAACTCATCACATTGTCGTATGGTAGGTTCCTGGAGAAAAACTGTGCCTGTACATATAATACAGACAATAGGAACATCATGGTTATAGTTAGTAGGCGTTTCATGTTAGTAAGTGTATATTCTTCTGCAAATGTAGATATAAAAAATGATACGAGCAAGTAAATTCAAGAAAAATTTGAATGATAATGAAGAAGTGTGTACATTTTGCATAGTGTACGCTATTACTAAATTATAATTTTGCAGCAAATGATTAAATATGCGTTGAGATGGCGCAGTGGCTGCTATCTGTGAATTTTGTTAATGTTAGTAAATATTGGTTGATAGGTTGGTCCTTTAGGGTAAAGATTGTTCAGGGATATGCTGGTGAACAAAATTGCTAATTATAATAATAACTTTAAAACGAATGATTATGAAGAAAATCTTTACGCTGATTGCTATGGCCATCATGGCTGTGGGTGCTCAGGCACAAACCTGGAATTTTAAAGGGACTGTTGCACAAACGGATTCTTATAGTTCGGATGAAACACACTGGGCATGGGCTGACAACCGATGGAATTATCTTCTTGCAACCAACAATGAGGCTTTGATGTTGGGTAGTGAGGAACTGGCTTTAACAAAAGGTCTGAAATTTAAGGCTGGTGCTGCTAATGATAATAAACAAGGCAAGATTCGTGTTTCTACAAATCTTCAATTGAATGGTAAGGATATTGTTATTACTATTCCTGCTCTTAAGAAAGACTATACAGTAGAAGTAGTTTGGAAAACAGCTTCGGGGTCTGACTATACTCGTTATCTGACTACTACAAATCTTTCTAATATATCTAAATTTGATGCTGTGACTGATCAGACGGGAACTCCTGGCGATGATGTTGATAAGAATGACCAGAATGGTACAGGTACCGTAACAACTGATGGTGATGTTACCTTGAAATCGACAGTAGGTGGTGTAAATATTACGTCAATCACCGTTAAGGATGAGAACGGAACCGTGTTGACAAAGGATCAAGTTGTATCAGGTAGTGGTAGCCAAGGTGGTGGTAGCCAAGGCTCTTCTAATACTGTCTGGGATTTTGCAGGCCTTACAACAGGAACAGAATATAGTGCCACTGAGAATTTGAATAATCTCTATCTCCAACTCAAATCTGGACATAAAATGACTGTTGAGGATGTTGCAAGTTCTCAGAAGACTTTCACGCTTTCCAATGGAACAGAACTGAATATGACGCACAAGATAACATTAGAAGGTGCGGCAACTGAGTCAAGTGATCCCATAGAAGGTGCAATGGGTACTCGTCGTGTAGCGGCCACAGGCATGAATCTTGACTATATGGCATTGGATGTAACAGAAGCAGGCACTCTGTATGTGGTTGCAAGAGCCAATGATAACAATTCTGCACGTGAAACTCGTTTGGGTTTCCAGAAAGAAGATAAGAGTTATTCGGTTTTGTCCAAGAGTGAAGCCAAAAAGGACTTGGTAGAATTGAAGGGTGAAGTTACTGAAGCAGGTACCTTCTTTATCTATGGTTCTATTAAAATGTCCGTGCAAACAGTAGTATGGGTTCCTTCTGGTTCTGCCTCAGGCATCTCAGTTGTCACCGCTACAAAGGCTGACGGTAAGTGGTATAACCTGCAAGGTCAGGAGGTGACTGCTCCCACAAAGGGAATCTTCATCAAGGACGGTAAGAAGTATGTGATTAAGTAAAATTAAGTTTCAAAACTTAATATACGCTGACAATATTAAAGTAGCAGGGAACTTGTGACGAGTTCCCTGCTTTGCGTCTGAGAAATATGCTCTTCATCATAGGGGGTTATCTTTGTAGGGTGATACCCATCAAGCCTACCACAACATCATTGGACAGGGTACGCACGGTGAGACTCTTCAGTTGTTTCTTACCGTCGAGCGGCATGTCGAGGATGATACCGGCACCGCCCTTGAAGTCACGCTTCTGGTAACCATAGCGTTCCCCCATCTCCATGTGATGGCGGCTCACCTTCACCGTCGTAAAGTCGATGCGGTAGGGACGGGGCTGGGCAGCATGGAACTGCAAGCCATCCTCATAGTAGTCCTGTTCGATGGGACACCAGTTGTGGGGATTCTGCAAGGGTAGGGTGGTCGTGGTACCGTCTGTGTACTCGACGACTACCTGTCCGTTGTCGATACGGCTCTGCATATGGTTGGTCGAACCAGCCATCAACAGGTAGGCGTGTGAGGCACTGCCGGTGAGGGGTACGGTAACGGCATCGGGGTAGTTGTCCCACAGTGAGGTATAGGCAATATTCCAACCCTTGGACGGGGTGCGGAAGGGGATGCCCAGTTCCGTTTGTAGTACACCGTCTCTCACCTGACGACGCATCGGTGTATCATCAATCTTGGACATAAATTCCGGATGACACCACTCACCGATACCATGAGCGGGAATCATCAGCGTGGTACGCTTGGGACGTGGTGAGAGGTAGAAGTTCTTGAAGATATCCGAGACATTACTGTTCAGTTTCGAGTCCATATTGACGGTCTCCAGACGACCGGTCTGCACATCGTCGAAATTATTGCCCCACGCCTTACCGTCGATACGCTCAGCGGTGACGAGTGGACGGGGAGCGGTCTGCTGCTTGGCACGGGTCACGGTGATGGTCTGTTTCTGCTCCGAAGTACCCAGGGTCTCCACGTAGCCGTTGCCGGTATTCTGGCGCAGGATGATCTGTAACGGTTGGGCGAAGTGCTGCTCTATCTCATAGATCTCCTTGTTGCCTTGGCGACGGAAACGGTATGTCAGATACGGGGTCTCAATGGAGGCATGGTCCCACTCGGCAGGGAATCCCGGACGGATCACACAACGACCGTTCAGGGCATCGGGTACGATACCGTAGAGTCCCTGGATAAAGGTACGTGACTGGATACCGGTATTGTCGGAGAAGTCACGGTACAGTTCCCCTCGGGCACGGTCGTAATAACTGATTTGTCCGATGTTACCTGGACTGCCGCCCAGGAAGGCATTATCAAGGGTGTTGGCCTTGATCAGACGGAATCCCTCCTCGGCACGTCCTGCCTGGAAATAGGCCAGTGCCATGTGCATCACTTCGTTGCCTGCCACGTTGTTGATGCTCCAGTCGTAAGGCAGCCAGTCGGTCGTCGCAATGGTGTAGAGCGGCTTCTCTTTCTTCGTGCGCTTTACACCCTCGATGACTACGGGAATATGGGGAATGCAGGAGTCCACATACTGCGTGGCACGGATGGCCTGTTCCTCAGTGGCCATGCCACAGTCAATCGGTGTGTAGATACTCCACAAGGCAGCATGTTCGTGCTTGCGCTTCAGTCCCATCAGGTCCTCATACTCCGCCCAGTGGCCACGCTGACTGAGCCACAGACGCTCATTCATGGCTTTCAGGGTCTTGTCGGCCTCCTTCTGATAATAAGTAGGATCCTCGCCCAATATCTCCGCAATGCGTGCTGCCATACGGAAGGTACGGTAGTTATAGGCGGTGGAATGGCTCACGGCCCCACCGTTATAGTAGAGGGCATCGGAGGCCCAGATACAGCAGTAGGCATCATATAGTCCGTCGTCATCGGGGTCGAAGTTACGCTTCTCCCACTGTAGGTGCAGTTTGATGACGGGCCACATCTTACGCAGGAAGTCCTTGTCGGCATCATACTGGAAGTGCATCAGCAACTCATCGATGTAGTTCAGGTTCATGTCGTAGTGGTGCATGATATCCTTGCGGTTGGGATAACGGCAGATGTAACCGTTGGAGTACATCTGGGTACCCCATGTCTTGGTCTCACGGGTGAGTAGTTTCTCCGGATCGGGAGTAGGACTGGGAATGTGGGGCTCCACATCGGTAATCTGGCTGTTGGCATAGGCGGTGAAATGCGACTTGGCACGGTCGGGCATCCCCAACAGGTCGGCCAGAAAACCGGCACGCCAGCCGTTCAGTTGCATGCGCCATACGATGGCTCCGTGCAGCCATGTCTCACCGTCCCAGGCACCGTCGGCGGCAGCCATCAGTGTACCGCCCATCGTATTGATATAGGGATCGGGGGTGTTGAACACGATATTCCCTGCCAGCCACTCATGATGACGCATGGCCTTGTCGAACAACTGACGGGCCTCGCCACCAGTCGGTGTGGAGAGCACGTAGGTGCTGGCACCGCTGTCGAGCACGGTGTAGGTGGCCTGTGGATTGGCATTGCGATAGGCACCGCCATGACAATCAAGCACGGCGTATGTTGCTTCCGTGCCCAGTGTCCAATGGATGGTCTGCTTGTTGGGTTCGCCGTCGGCAGGCTCGAAACTGTCGGCGGGGTCGGAGTTCATGTCGCCACTGCGATTGAACTTAGGACGTTTGATGTCGCACACCACCATCTCCACCTTGGCATCTTTCGGCATGTCCTGTGGTTCGAAACGCCAGATAGCCGACTCGCTGTCTACCTGTGCCAGTACAGTGATGGTCAGTGACCCCTTTCCCCATGTGGTGTCTGTCAGTTTATAGACACGCTTACCGGCGTTATAGCGGGCCTCGGCATGGGTCGTCTCCTCCAGCGGCAGTGTCCTCTCGTTGCTTGTCAGGCGAAAACGGATGTTCTTGTGTGCCTTGCTGCGATAGGTTGCGAAGATAGGACGGTCGCTGGTCTCCAGACGGAACTCGGTGTAACCGCCGTAGAGTGCACGGTTGTAACGATGTTCGCCGTCCTGACAGACGATGTCACGCCCGTCGGGATAATATTGGAACGTGCGACCCTTCAACGGGGCGGCAGACTGTGCCCACAGGATGGCGCTTACCATACTGATCAGGGCGATGGAAAAGATTTTCTTGCAGTTCATACAGATTGTTTTTAGAGGTTTGATGTTGCAAAGATAGGAGAAAATATCGCTAAAAACAAAGAAAATATCGCTTTTGGATAGGATTTTTTCGATATCTCATGGGATTCTGGAAAATATTACTTATTTTTGTACGATGTTACAGACTGCTGATATATCCTTAACGCTACTTAATGTAGGTCAGGCAAGACATTTCGGTGACTGGAACTGGCAGGACGTGCGTAGTCCCTTTGTCAGAATCTATTACGTCACAGAAGGCTCCGCACAAGTTGTATTGCCCGATACAATACTGAATCTGCTGCCGGGTAAGTTGTATCTCATCCCGCCATATGTCACCCATCACTGTGTGTGTTCGGGGCTCTTTGTGCATTACTATATACATCTCTACGAGCAGTATGAGTTGACTCAGCAGGGCGTGTTTGACGTGTTGGAAATGCCCTATGAGATAGAGGCATGGCCCTATGACAGTCTGTTGTTCGAACGCTTGTGTGAACTGATGCCCCATCAGGCTCTTCAAGCCTCTAATCCGGATACTTACGATGACCATGATACACTGATGGAGACTCTTCGGGAGAGTCGGCACCGCCCACTCGGTGTCCGTGTCGAGGCCAAGGGTATCATGCAGATTCTGCTGTCTCGCTTTATCTGTCAGTCACAACGCCGACAAATGGTGCAAGATAATCGGATAGCCAAGGCGTTGGAATATATCAACAGTCATCTTAACACCAAAATCAGTCTTGATGTCCTGTCGACGGAAGCCTGTCTGTCGAAAGACCATTTCATCCGTCTCTTCAAGCAGACGATAGGAGAGACCCCCGGCAGTTATGTCAACAGGAAGAAACTGGAACAGGCTGAGTTGATGCTAGTGACTACCAATGAGCCGATCACGAACATCGCTTCTATGTTGGCTTTTGAGGATACTTCCTATTTTGTCCGACTGTTTCGTCAACATATCGGTATGGCCCCACAGCAGTATAGAAACAGTAGTAAGTGATGACGGAGTATCGGGCATGATGGTTACTCGTCTACCTGAATGGCTCTCATCAGTCTGACGGCATCGACATACTGGGCGATACCCTCAGCCACCCGCTTGGCATCCTGCATGGCATGAACCACTGTCGCCTGACGGTTGGCCACGTCACCACCGGCGAAGACTCCCTTACGGGTGGTCATACCATAGGGGATCTCACGGGTAATCAGGAACTTACGCTCGTCATTCTTCAGTCCGGAGGTGGTACGCACAATCCTCGTGTTCGGTGTCGCTCCTATGGCCATGATGACATTGTCGGCGGGCAGAGTCTGGCGCACGGGTTCCTTATCGGGCTCCCTGGTCTCCAGTACTATCTCGGTGATATCCAGTTGGTCGTTGACGTGAATCTCCGTGATGGCACTCCACCAGTTGAAGTGTACCCCTTCCTTCACGGCATCGTCATATTCCGCACGCAGGGCCGACATGGTGTCAATGCCTTTGTGGTAGATGACATCCACCTGTGAGGCTCCGATGCGCAGGGCTGTCCGTGAGGCATCCATCGCTGTGTTGCCGCAGCCGATGACCCATACACGGGCACCGTCCTCTACCGGTAACTCCTCCCGTTTCATATACCCCTCAGAGATCAGTTCCACACGACGCAGGAAATGGGTGGCCATACGTACTCGCTTCAGGTCCTCGCACTTGATGGCTCCCTCACCTTCCGAGAGGCTGCGCCCGTCCTGCAAGATCGGTATCTCCAGTGATTTCGGCTTACCGAGTCCTGTACCGATGAAGATAGCGTCGAAACCCTGTGCGAAAAGAGAGTCGACGGTGATCTCCACACCGACATGGGTGTTACGATGGATGAGGACTCCCATCTTCTCGATATAACGTATCTCACGGGCTACCACCTCTTTGGGAAGACGATATTCGGGAATACCGTAACGCAGGACACCTCCACACTGTGCCTCCATCTCAAACATCTCGACGGTGAAGCCCATCCTCGACAAGTCACCGGCCACCGTGATACCCGACGGACCGGCACCGATGACGGCCACCTTACCACGGGTCTTCTCGGCCATATCCTCGTGGGACAACTCATTCTCCGCATCGAAATCGGCGATGAAACGCTCCAGTTTACCGATATTCACGGCCTGTCCCTTCTTTCCCAGGACGCAGGAGCCCTCGCATTGCTTCTCATGGGCACAGACACGTCCGCAGACTGCCGGGAGGTTGCTCTTGGCACGGATGATACTCATGGCATTGCCAAGGTTTCCCTTGGACAACTCATGGATCCAGTCGGGGATGTCATTACTGATAGGACATCCTTTCTTACACTGCGGGACCTTACAATGCAGACAACGCTTGGCCTCATTGATAGCCTCCAACATACTATAACTCTCGTTGACTTCCTCGAATTTGTTTTGCTTCATAGACTCATCTTTGTTCGTTTAGATTGCGAAGATAACAAATTTTGGTCAATTATAGTGACGAATGTATCCAAAAAGATGCAAAATAGTTCAGTTTTCTGTTTTTTTTCGATAAAGATAAGCAACGGCAGCACCAGACAGATTATGCCATACGCTGAATATGGCTCCAGGAATGGTGGCCAGGGGATAGGCTGCAAAATGGATGGTTGCCAGACTGCTGGCCAGTCCTGAGTTCTGCATACCGACTTCGATGGATATGGCTCTCTTCTTGGGTTCTGAGAGTCCAAGTAAACGCCCTATCAGGTAGCCCAGACTCAAACCGCAGACATTATGAAGCATAACCACCACCACAATCAAGAGTCCGCCAGCCAGTAACTTGTCGGCATTTGCAGCAATAATAATGGCTACTATGAAGGCAATGGCAATAGAAGAGAATGCAGGGAGGTAGTCGGTTGCTTTCTCCGTGAACTTAGGCCAGATCCATTTCACCAACAAACCGATAACTATTGGTAGAATGACTACCCACAGAATGCTCAGAAACATACTG
>JAFTFG010000022.1 GCA_017449675.1 Prevotella sp. | reverse complement strand
TATATTGACGGTTTCTTCTGTTACCCGAGCGCAAGGACGTATATCCGTGCGCTCGCTTCTTGTACTACTTCTCTGTTTTATGTAATCCTTTCAAAGAACTCTTTCCTTAACGCCCCGCACCGTTTTTTGGCGCGAAAGCGGATGCAAAGGTACGAACTTTTTCCAAAACAGCAAATATTTTTGCGACTTTTTTTCAAAAACTAGAGAAAAAAGTTCCTCTCTTGATTTGAGTCAAGAGAGAAAACTGCCCTACACCTTATTATATATAATATAAAGGAACGGCCATAACTAACATTTGAACTACGGAAATAATCTTCTCGCATCATACTCGTTTTAGATAAAAAAGAGGTCCGTTAGCGAAATTTATCTTATAAAGTTTGGGAATATGCAAGGAATTGTATAATTTTGCAGCCAAATTTGAATAAATATACCAGTCATGAAGATTAAGAACAACAGGTTAGAAGCCCTGCGAATGATTATTTCCAGTCAAGAATTGGGTAGTCAAGATGAACTACTGGTTGCATTGCGGAAAGAAGGATTTCAATTGACCCAGGCGACCCTGAGCCGTGACTTAAAGCAATTGAAAGTAGCCAAAGCCGCTTCTATGAGAGGTAACTATGTATATGTATTGCCTAACGATACGATGTATAAGCGTGTGAGTTCTCCTCATAGTGTCCGCGAGATGATGCAAGTTCCAGGGTTTATCAGTATCAATTTCTCCGGTAATATGGGGGTTATCAAGACGCGTCCCGGTTATGCTAGCAGTATTGCCTATAACATTGATAATAATCATATTGACGAGATCATCGGAACCATTGCTGGTGATGATACTATTTTTATCGTTATCAAACAAGGGGTCGGTAAAGAAGAAGTTGTCGAAGCCTTGAGTAAGGTTGTACCGAACATACATTAAGAGTCATGGAAAAGAAAGAAATAAAGGTTCTGGTAGCCGGTCCGGAACATGAGAAATACGTTGACACGATATTGAAGACCATTGCTGATGCCGCAAAAGTTCGTGGCACGGGTATTGCCAAACGTACACATGAGTATCTTGCGACCAAGATAAAAGAAGCCAAGGCTGTCATTGCTCTATGCGATGACCGTTTTGCTGGCTTCAGTTATATAGAGACATGGGGCAACAAACAATACGTAACAACCAGTGGTTTGATAGTACACCCTGATTATCGCGGTTTAGGAGTCGCCAAGAAAATCAAAGACATGACATTTTCATTAGCACGTACCCGTTGGCCCCATGCGAAAATCTTTTCACTAACCAGTGGTGCGGCAGTCATGAAGATGAATACAGAACTAGGCTATCAACCAGTCACATTTGCCGATCTGACGGACGACGAAGCATTCTGGCGAGGATGTGAGGGATGCGTCAATGTAGACGTATTACATCGAACCGGTCGTAAGTATTGTATCTGTACCGCTATGCTTTACGATCCCGAAGAGCATCTGCCGGCAAAGATCCCCGAAGACGTAATAGAGCGTATCAAGGCACTTGATGAAAAGTAGAACAGTAAAAAGATAAAACAGTAAAAAATATGGCTAATAAGAAAGTAGTAGTTGCATTTTCCGGAGGACTTGACACCTCCTACACAGTAATGAAACTAACCCAAGACGGTTGGGACGTATACGCTGCCTGTGCCAACACCGGCGGATTCAGTGCGGAACAGTTAAAAACCAACGAGGAGAACGCCTATAAGTTAGGTGCCAAAGCATACGTGACACTTGACGTGACACAGGAGTACTACGAGAAGTCACTGAAGTACATGATCTTCGGTAATGTGCTCCGCAACAATTGCTATCCCATCTCCGTTAGTTCTGAGCGTATCTTCCAAGCCATCGCTATTGCCCGCTATGCCAAGGAGATTGGTGCCGATGCCATTGCTCATGGTTCAACGGGTGCTGGTAACGACCAGATCCGTTTCGACATGACCTTCCTTGTAATGGCTCCCGGTGTAGAGATTATCACCCTGACCCGTGACAAGAAACTGACCCGTAAGGAGGAAGTAGACTTCCTGAACGAGCATGGTTTCTTTGCCGACTTCACAAAACTGAAATATTCCTATAACGTGGGAATCTGGGGCACTAGTATCTGTGGTGGCGAACTGCTCGATCCCACTCAGGGACTGCCCGAGGAAGCCTACCTGAAACACGTGACTGCCAAGGAACAGGAGTCACTGTTGAAGATTGAGTTTGAGAAAGGTGAGATTGTCGGAGTAAACGGCGAGAAGTTCACGGATAAAGTAAAGGCCATCCAGAAGATTGAGGAAATAGGAGCCTCCTATGCGATTGGCCGTGATGCCAATGTAGGTGACACGATTATCGGCATTAAGGGTCGTGTAGGCTTTGAAGCCGCTGCCCCAAAGTTGATTATCGAGGCACACCGTCTGTTGGAGAAGTCTACTCTATCGAAGTGGCAGCAGTATTGGAAAGACCAGGTAGCCAACTGGTACGGCATGTTCCTGCACGAAAGCCAGTATCTGGAGCCAGTCATGCCTGACATCGAGGCTATGCTCACCTCCTCACAGAGAAATGTCACAGGTACCGCCATTCTGAAACTACGTCCCTACGGATTTGAGACCGTAGGCATCGATAGTGCCAACGACCTGACAAAGAGCAAGTTAGGTGAATACGGAGAGACGCAGACTGGTTGGACTGCTGATGAAGCAAAAGGCTTTATCAAAGTCAGTTCCACCCCACTTCGTGTTTACTACGGCATTCACAAAGACGAGAAAAGATGATTAAGATAGGTATTTTAGGTGCGGCAGGCTATACCGGTGGAGAACTCATCCGTTTGTTACTGAACCATCCTGAGGCAGAGATTGTCTTTGCCAACTCAGAGAGTAATGCTGGTAACCTTGTCAGTGATGTACATGAAGGACTCATCGGAGAAACGACCTTGAGATTCACCGATGCGATGCCGTTCGACCAAGTGGATGTCGTATTCTTCTGCTTCGGTCACGGTAAAAGTGAGGCTTTTTTGAAAGAACACGCCATCCCTTCCAACGTCAAGATCATCGATTTGGCTCAAGATTTCCGTATCAAGGGGGCCCACGATTATATCTACGGTCTCCCAGAGATTAACAAAGAAGAGATAGCCCAAGCACGCCATGTAGCCAACCCCGGGTGTTTCGCTACCTGTATTCAACTGGCACTATTACCTGCCGCAAATTTGAACTTATTGAAAGAAGATGTGGCTGTCAATGCCATCACTGGCTCAACGGGTGCAGGTCAGAAGCTAGGTGCCACCACACATTTTTCCTGGCGCAACAACAACCTGAGCATTTACAAGGCTTTCACCCATCAGCATATCGCAGAGATACGACAGTCATTGGCACAGGTTCAAGGTTATTTGGATGCTGATATCGACTTCATACCCTACCGTGGCGACTTTGCCCGAGGTATTTTCTGCACCTGTGTCATCAAGACCAAGGCTCCGGCTGCAGACATCGTTGATGCCTACAAAGATTTTTATGCCAATGCCGCCTTTACCCACTATAGCGATAAGGCCATCGACCTCAAACAGGTAGTGAATACGAATAAGGCACTGGTACACGTTGACTGCTTTGACGGGAAAATACTGGTAACATCAACCATTGACAACTTATTAAAGGGTGCTGTAGGGCAGGCTGTACAAAATATGAATATCATGTTCGGCATCGAAGAGACCGCCGGACTTAAACTAAAAGCAAGCGCATTCTAAATGATGAAATTATTCGATGTATATCCCCTGTTTGATGTAAACATCGTAAAAGGGCAGGGTTGTAAGGTTTGGGACGATCAAGGCCAGGAGTACCTTGATCTTTATGGCGGTCATGCCGTCATCAGCATCGGGCACTCCCATCCCCACTATATAGAAAAGGTCACAGAACAACTCAATAAGATAGGATTCTATTCCAACTCCGTCATCAACAAGTTGCAAGTAGAACTCGCAAACCGACTAGGAAAAATCTGTGGTTATGATGATTATCAGTTGTTTCTGATCAACAGTGGTGCCGAGGCTAATGAGAACGCTTTGAAACTCGCCTCGTTCACCAATGGGAGAACACGTGTTCTCAGTGCAGAGAAGGCTTTCCACGGACGCACCTCATTAGCAGTAGAGGTGACTAATAATCCAAAGATCATCGCTCCCATTAATGCCAACGGTCATGTGACCTATCTGCCTTTGAACGATCTCAACGCATGGGAGCAGGAATTACAGAAGGGTGATGTTTGCGCTGTCATCCTTGAGTGTATTCAGGGAGTCGGCGGCATCAAACTAGCCACCAAGGAGTTCGCCCAAGGACTTGAGAAACTCTGTAAACAGTATAATACCATACTCATCTGTGATGAGATACAATGCGGTTATGGACGGAGCGGTAAGTTTTTTGCCCATCAGTGGTTGGACATCAAACCAGACATCATCACCGTAGCAAAAGGGATTGCCAATGGGTTCCCGATGGGTGGTGTATTGATCTCTCCTGAGTTCGAGCCCGTATACGGGCAACTAGGTACCACCTTCGGCGGCAACCATCTGGCGTGTGCAGCCGCATTGGCTGTCCTGGATGTCTTTGAGGGAGAGAAACTGGTAGAGAATGCGGATACCGTTGGTACTTATCTGATGGAGGAACTTAGAAAGATCAATAGCCCGCATATCAAGGATATCCGTGGTCGCGGATTAATGATTGGCATTGACTTGGACATTCCTCACAAGGATATTCGTCAGCCTCTGATTTATCATGAGCACTGTTTTACAGGTTGTGCAGGCACCAACATACTGCGACTACTTCCCCCGCTCTGCCTGACAAAAGCAGAAGCAGACGTGTTTATTGAGAAACTGAAGAAAGTATTAGTATCCATATGAAAATAGCAATGATAGGCGCTGGCGCCATGGGTGGCGCTACCGTCGAAGGACTCATCAAAGGTGAGTCTTTCAAGAATGAGGATATCACCGTGGCTGATCCGTCACAACAGGTGGTGGAGAAGTTTGCGAAACAAGGTGTGTCTGTGACGACCGACAACCGGATGGCTGCGCAGGATGCAGATATTGTCTGTGTCTGTGTAAAGCCTTGGTTGGTAGAGCCGGTACTGAAGGACCTCAAGGAGGTATTGAATCCTAATAAACAGATTCTCATCGTCATTGCCGCAGGTGTCCCCTCTGCAAAGATCAAAGAGTGGTTGCCCGCCTGCCCTCCCCTGTTCTTGTGTATCCCTAACATCGCTATAGCCCAACTGGCTTCCATGACCTTCCTCGTTCCGTGTGCCACTGTGACACAGCAGCAGACAGAACTCGTGAAAAGTATCTTCGATGAGATGGGGCAGACTATTATTACCGATGAGCAGCATCTGGCAGCAGGAACAACCCTTGCTTCCTGTGGTATTGCCTATGCCATGCGCTATGTCCGGGCTGCTTCAGAAGGCGGTGTAGAGTTGGGATTCAAGGCCGACGATGCCAAAAAGATTGTGATGCAGACCATGAAAGGTGCTGTAGAACTATTACAGGCAAGCGGTTTACATCCCGAGGCCGCCATCGATTTAGTGACGACACCCGGCGGAGTGACCATCAAAGGGCTTAACGAGATGGAGCATGCGGGGTTCACCAGCAGTGTTATCCGTGGCCTCAAGGCTGGATTGAAATAGACATTATTCATCAAGCATTAAGAATAGACATGATATGGACGAACAGTTAAGACAAATAGGAGAACGGCTGCGCGGACTGCGTGACGTACTTGATATTCCTGTCAGTGAGATGGCAGAGACAATAGGTATCTCTACGGAGAAATATGAGAAGATTGAGGCTGGTGAGTTGGACATCACCATCTCCAATCTGATGAAGATCGCTCATAAATACGGTATCTCTGCCGAGGAACTGATGTTCGCTGAGTCAGCACATATGAAATCATACTTTGTGGTTCGTAAGGGACAGGGTATGAGTGTTGAACGTACCAAAGCATATAAGTATCAGAGTCTGGTGAGTGGCTTTGTCAACCATAAAGCAGACGTGTTTATTGTTACTGTTGAGCCCAAACCAGGTGCCCGCACCATTTACAAGAATTCACACGGGGGCCAGGAGTTCAATCTGGTTCTTGAAGGCTCGATGGAACTCTATATCGGTGGTAAGACCATCGTACTTGAGGAGGGAGACAGTATCTATTTTGACTCTACCAAGCCCCATGGCATGCTTGCCGTTGGTGACAAGGCAGTAAAATTCTTAGCATTTACCGTTGAATAAGATGTTAGAGAGATTTCTTAAACAGACCACGTTTACGTCGGTCGAAGACTATCAGCAACATTTGGAGTTTATCATTCCAGAGAACTTCAATTTTGCCTACGATGTCATGGATGAATGGGCGAAAGAGAAGCCAGAAGGCTTGGCTTTGTTATGGACCAACGACCAAGGCGAGGAGATCCGTACCACCTTTGCCCAATTAAAAGAACAGACCGACCAGGCCGCCGCTTATCTTCAAAGCCTTGGTATCGGCAAGAACGATCCCGTGATGCTGATTCTGAAGCGCAGATACGAGTGGTGGGTGGTGATGCTCGCCTTACATAAAATTGGAGCCATTGTGATTCCCGCCACCCATATGTTGACCAAACACGATATTGTCTATCGCAATACCCGTGCTTCTGTCAAGGCGATTGTCTGTGTAGATGATGCTTATGTCTGTGAGCAAATAGGTTTGTCTGTCGACGAGAGTCCTACGCTGAAGAGTGTCATCGTGGTAGGAGACCATCAGCCGATGGCAGCAGCCAATTCTTCACTCTTCACTCTTCACTCATCACTTTGTCATGACTGGCAGGCTGAGTGGAAGCAGGCTCCCCCGTTCCAGCGTCCCTCATTCGTCAATGACAACGACGACACCATGCTTATGTATTTCACCAGTGGTACCAGTGGTGAGCCTAAGATGGTGGCTCATGACTACCTCTATGCGATGGGGCATCTTACTACCGGTGTTTTCTGGCACAACCTGCATGAAGGATCCCTGCATCTCACGGTTGCTGATACCGGTTGGGGAAAAGCCGTATGGGGAAAGTTCTACGGCCAATGGTTTGCAGGTGCTACCGTCTTTGTCTTTGACCATGAGAAGTTCAATGCAGACACCTTATTGCGACAGATAGAGAAATATAAGGTCACCAGTTTCTGTGCACCGCCCACCATCTATCGTTTCATGATTCGAGAGGACCTCTCGAAATATGACCTCTCGTCATTGGAATACTGTACTACGGCAGGAGAGGCACTAAACCCTGCTGTCTTCGATAAGTTCTTCGAAAAGACAGGTATTCGTATGATGGAAGGCTTCGGACAGACAGAAACGACGATGACCTTAGGTACCATGCCGTGGATGACTCCCAAACCGGGAAGTATGGGTATTCCGAATACCCAGTATGATATCGATCTCCTCCGCGCCGACGGAACCTCTTGTGAAGACGGTGAGAAAGGTGAGATCGTTGTACGAGTCGGTGACAAGAAACCTATTGGTTTGTTCAAGGAGTATTACCGTGATGCCGAACTCACCAAAGAAGCATGGCATGACGGTATCTACCATACCGGTGATATGGCCTGGCGCGATGAGGACGGTTACTATTGGTTCGAGGGCCGCATTGACGATGTCATAAAATCAAGCGGTTACCGTATCGGTCCTTTTGAGGTCGAGAGTGCCCTGATGACCCATCCTGCCGTAGTAGAATGTGCCATTACCGGAGTCCCCGATGACATTCGAGGGATGGTGGTCAAAGCCACTATCGTCTTAGGCAAGGAATGGAAAGACAAAGCAGGCGAAGCCCTTGTCAAAGAATTACAGGAACATGTCAAGCACGAGACAGCCCCCTACAAATACCCACGTATCGTGGAGTTTGTCGATGAGTTACCCAAGACCATCAGCGGTAAGATCCGTCGTGTAGAGATCAGAGAGAAAGACAAGCAGAAATGAGACACCGAATAGTAGTAAAGGTTGGTTCCAACGTATTAACACGAACTGACGGCAAGTTAGACGTGACACGTATGTCAGCATTGGTCGACCAGATAGCATGGTTGCGCCAACAGGACTATGAAGTCATCCTTGTCTCCTCCGGTGCGATGGCCAGTGGCCGTGGAGAGTTAAAAGTAGACCATGACATGGATTCCGTAGAACAGCGTCAGTTGTTCTCTGCCCTTGGCCAGGCTAAACTCATCGGGTTATATTACGACCTTTTCAGGGAGTACCACATGCATGTAGGGCAGGTCCTCACGATGAAAGAGAACTTTGAGCCTGGTGAGCAGTATGAGAACCAGCGTGCCTGTATGACTGTCATGTTAGAGAACGGTGTCCTTCCCATTGTCAATGAGAACGATACGGTCAGTGTCACTGAATTGATGTTTACCGATAATGACGAGTTGTCGGGCCTCATCGCACGGATGATGGAGGCAGACACCCTTATCCTCCTTTCTAATATCGACGGTATCTATACCGGTCATCCCGATGCGCCGTCCTCACAACTGATTCGGGAAGTCGAGCCAGGCACCGACCTCAGCAAGTATATCCAAACAGAGAAAAGTGCCTTCGGACGTGGTGGTATGCATTCCAAATACACCACAGCGAGTAAGATTTCTCAGGATGGTATTCGTGTCATCATCGCCAATGGTGAACGAGACAGTATCCTCATCGATCTCATCAAGCATAAGGAGACGGTTCCCCATACTGAGTTTATTCCTCACCCAACCCATTAACCTATTAAACTATGGACCTTACAGAAACATTCAAAAGGGTCAAGACAGCCAGTAAAAGTCTTGCATTACTTACCGACTCACAGCGTAACGACATCCTATTGGCTGTCGCAGACGCTATTGTAGATTTCAAGGAACGTATCCTCGCTGCCAACGAGAAAGACCTGGCAAAGATGGATGCCAAGAATCCCTTATACGACCGTCTGCAACTGACGGAGAAGCGTTTGGACGATATTGCAGCCGATATGCGCAACGTCGCCTCTCTTCCCTCCCCGTTAGGTCATATCACTAAAGAGAAGACACTGCCTAACGGTCTGCGTCTTCGCAGGGTGTCTGTTCCCTTCGGGGTCATCGGTATGATCTACGAAGCCCGTCCCAACGTGACGTACGATGTCTTCTCACTCTGTTTCAAGAGCGGGAATGCCTGTGTCTTAAAAGGAGGTAGTGATGCCGACCTCTCCAACCAAGCATCGGTAGAGTTGATTCATGAAGTCTTGGAGCGTTTCGGTGTGAACCCTGATGTAGTCACATTGCTTCCAGCCACCCATGAGGCAACGGGTGAGATGTTGAATGCTGTGGGATATATCGATTTGTGTATCCCTCGCGGCGGCAGACGACTGATTGACTTTGTCCGCGACACGGCACGTATTCCTGTCATCGAGACAGGAGCCGGTGTCGTCAATACCTATTTCGACAAGGATGGTGACGTAGAGATGGGGCAGGCTATTATCTGTAATGCCAAGACCCGTCGTGTGAGTGTCTGCAACGCTCTCGACTGCCTTATCATCCATGAGAAGCGCTTGGGTGATCTGACAGCCCTGACAAAGCCCCTACGTGACCATAAGGTCATCCTCTATGCAGACGCTCCGGCCTTTCAACTACTGACAGGACAATATCCAGATATTCTTCTCCGGCTTGCCACCCCCGATGCTTTCGGGACAGAGTTCATGGACTATAAGATGGCCGTTAAGACCGTCTCGTCCTTGGAAGAAGCGCTGGCTCATATCGACCGATACGGCTCCGGGCATAGTGAGGCTATTATCACCCAAGATGAGGAAGCGGCAAGAAAATTCCAGCAACATGTCGATGCGGCCTGTGTCTATTGGAACGCCCCCACCTCTTTTACGGATGGTGCCCAGTTCGGATTAGGTGCGGAGATAGGTATCAGCACCCAGAAACTCGGTCCTCGCGGTCCGATGGCCTTGGAAGAGATCACCACCTATAAATGGCTCATAGAGGGAGAAGGACAGACACGCCCATAACTCACAATATCGTAATATCGCTATATCGCTATATCGTTATATCGCCAAAAATAATAAATTATGAAAACCTTTATCAATGTACAGGATATCGGCGACATCCGTCAAGCACTCGCCGAAGCACAAGAAATCAAAAGCGATCGTTTCAAATACCAGCATCTGGGTAAGAACAAAACCCTGATGATGATTTTCTTCAATAACTCACTGCGTACAAGACTCTCCACACAGAAAGCAGCCATGAACCTCGGCATGAATGTCATCGTACTCGATGTCAATGCCGGTGCTTGGAAATTAGAGACCGAGCGGGGTGTCATCATGGATGGTGACAAGTCGGAACACCTGTTGGAGGCCATCCCCGTGATGGGTTGTTATTGCGATATGATTGGAGTACGCTCGTTTGCCGGACTCACCGATCGTGAGTATGACTATGCCGAGACCGTACTAAACCAGTTTATCAAATATAGCGGCAAACCCGTCTTCGCCATGGAGACAGCCACCGTACATCCCCTTCAGGCCTTTGCCGATCTAATAACAATTGAGGAAAACTGGGGCCGTCCTGTCTCTTGCTGTGACACAGCAACAAGCAAACGCCCGAAGGTCGTTCTCACCTGGGCCCCTCACTGCCGTGCATTGCCACAGGCTGTTCCCAACTCATTCGCTCAGTGGATGAACGCCGCAGATGTCGATTTCGTCATCACCCATCCTGAGGGCTATGAGTTAGACCCCCGTTTTGTTGGGAGTGCCCGTGTGGAATATGACCAGAAGAAAGCCTTCGAGGGAGCGGACTTCATCTATGCCAAGAACTGGTCGAACCCCGGTGTGACCAACCCCGCTAATTACGGTAAGATTACCTCCAAGGACATGTCATGGACGGTAGATACCGAACACATGTCATGGACGAACAACGGAAAGTTCATGCACTGCCTACCTGTCCGTCGTGGTCTCATTGTGACAGACGATGTCATAGAGAGTCCCAACAGTATTGTCATTCCAGAGGCAGCCAACCGCGAGATCAGTTGTTCCGTAGTTATCAAACGAATGTTAGAAGCGCTATGATTTCCTTTGAATGCGATTATAACAACGGGGCACATCCCAAAGTACTGGAGAATCTTATCAAATATAATGATGCCAAGCCGACACCATATGGTTTTGACGAGTTCAGTGAGCGAGCCAAAGACCGTATTCGGGAGGCTTGCGGCCTACCTGATACCCAGATATTCTTCCTGACAGGAGGTACTCAGACCAATGCTACTACCATTGATTCGATCCTCTATCAGTATGAGGGTGTTATCTGTGTGGAGACAGGCCATATCAACGTCCATGAAGCAGGGGCTGTGGAGTTTACGGAGCATAAGATCATCACACTGCCCGGTCAACTGGGAAAGATGGATGCCAAAGTCCTCGACAAGTATCTGGATGACTTTATGCATGATGGCAACAATGCCCATGCCGTTTTCCCCGGACTCGTATATATCACGTTCCCCACCGAACTGGGAACCCTCTATTCGGCCGCTGAACTTGATGAGATTTATCAGGTTTGCCGACGCTATGAGATTCCCCTGTATATCGATGGTGCCCGACTAGGTTATGGACTGATGGCTGAGGGTAATGACATCACCCTTCCCTATCTGGCCCGCCATTGTGATGTGTTCTATATCGGCGGTACCAAGATCGGTGCGCTATGCGGAGAGGCTGTTGTCTTCACCAACCGTCGGGCCCACAAGCATTTTTTCTCCATCCAGAAACAACACGGAGCCGTCATCGCAAAAGGAGCCCTTATCGGGCTCCAGTTTGAGGCATTATTCACAGACAACCTCTATTTTGAACTGTCGCGTCACGCCATTGAGATGGCAATGAGGATGAAGCAGATCTTCCGTGAGAAAGGCTTTGAGTTTTTCATCGACTCCCCCACCAACCAACAGTTTGTCATCCTGCCTGATGCCTTGGTAGAGAAGTTATCCCAGAAGATCGAGTTCACACATTGGGGACAGGCTCCCGGCCACCGTACCATCTGCCGTTTCGTCACCAGTTGGGCCACGACCGAGGAAGAGTTGAAAGTGCTAGAGATGCTGTAAGAAGATTATTCTTTCAGATTTGGCAACTGGTCACGGGTGATGACACTGCTATGACTCATGGCATCCTTCCACCAGTTGTCACTACACATCGTCTTGGTGGCATTAGTCTCGTTGCCGTTATACCAAACCATGAAATGACCCCATTTCGCACCTGATGTCCAACAGTTGCCGATCTTTCCCGGGTCTCCGCTGTCACCCTTTCCACATTCTCCCAGTACCACCATCTTATCAGGATAGGTGGCCTGTATCTCTGTAAATTCCTGATTATTCTGTGCAGCCGTGTATCCATAAAGATCACGAGCCACCATATCCACATAATCATCACCGGGATACCAGTCCGTGTCTTGGTTGTATTTGGAGCGATCTCCATTATAGTTCTGAGTAGTCCAGACCCATATCAGGTTCTTAATCCCTTTCGATTTGAAGTAGTCGAACATCGTTATCCACAATTTCTTATAGGTCGTCGCACCATCATAGCCCCACCAGAACCAAGCCTTCGTCCAACTAGCCTGTTGCAGATAGGTCGCATTCCCTGCTGCCTCATGGAAAGGACGCCAGGTGGCCGCAATTCCTGCATCTTGCAATTTCAAAATGGTAGCAACTACCTTATCCATCTGTTCATAGAACCACTTATTCTCCCAGGTACCGCTAACCAAGGCGTTGGCAGCCTTGAATGTCGTTTCACTGGGAGTACAGGTATAGTCTGTCGATCCCTTACTCTTAGGTACATTAAAATGCCACATCAGTTGTACGATACCGCCGCCATTCACCCACTGCTGAACAGGTGTTATATCGGTATAGTCTATCCAGTTTGCCGGTGAGAAGCAGATATGGATAAAGTCATAGCAGTTCATGGCCGGATACTTACCCGTCAGTTGACGTACTTTCTCAGCGCATTCATTGTTCCAATTGACATTAGCCATCACACTGGATATCACCTTCTGTCCGTACTGTTCCAAGAAATACCCATATAACTTTTTAGCCGTTGCCGTTGTTGCCGCCACAGGAGTTGAGGAGATATTGGCATTCGCAGGCTCTGCTTGCTTCTCGGTAGTATAACTAAAACTATAGGTCTCATTAGGTAATCCCCCTGTGGTCCCCGTCACCGCACCTTCCGCTATCGTCACTGCCACCGTCGTATTATACTCATTACACGTTACCTTGAATGTCAGACTATTCCCCGAGTTAGAAACAGTACCTCCCCATGTAGCCCCTGATACCGTTATCTGCTGAGTTATTGTCTTTGAGGCATTGACCGGTTGATTGAACAATACGGTAACAAGTTGCTCACCACGTGCCACACTGGTCGCTCCATTCGTTGGGGTTGTCGTCGTCACTTTGGGAGAAGAACCGGTCGTTCCACCTCCACCGGCCTCACCGCCGGAACTGCTCTCACTCGCATCATTCCCGCCACAGGCCATCAAAATATAGGCGACTAATAGTACAAAAAAAGAAACTCTATATTTCATAAAACCATCGATACAGGAAGTTACTTACTTTTTTGAAGATACAAACCGTTGATATCATGGAGGAAGAGTGTACGCTTGTCATTATAGAAGCGGACGAAGTCGGAATACGACTGCTGTCCCGGATAGGGAGCGAAATAATAACCCGGCCGGTTATTAGCATTCCGCCATACCATGACGTAACAGACAGGATGCTTTGCCAATACAGGTGCCAGTGTCTTCGTCCACCAGTCTTTCACTTTCAGGCCTTCATATCCTGTCTCTGTCAAGGCGATAACTTTCTGATGTTTCTTCGCAACGGCACTCACCACTGCGAGGTTCTGGTCCAGTTGCTCAGCAAAAGCGGCAATCTTGGTGGAATCCCCGTCCGGAGCCATACAGTAGTTGTCCAGTCCCATCACATCGATGATATCGTCACCAGGATACTGCTCCATATACCTCACCTCGTCGATACCCGTTGAGTCAGCCTCCACAGAATAGACATAGAGCACGTTCGTCACCTCTTTCTCCCTCATCTGGTCGACAAGCAACTTCCAACCCTCTTTCGTCTGTCCTTTACGGAGTCGCAACAATATCGGCACCTTCACACCATAAGGTGTCTCCAATGCGTTCAGGAAATCGGCAACAGCACTCACCTGCTCAGCCTTCGTGATACCCTCCGGGACGGTCCATGAGACAGACACCATACCCCCTTGGTCATATTGTTTGACGGCCGCCTGACGGATGCGCTCAAAAGAGACACCGTCGAGATTGACGGAATCTCCCTGCTCTATCCCTCCCAGATCAAAACTCACCAGTGCGGGGAAGTCGTTGCAGACACTCTTGACATCCGAACGGTTCTCATCACCCTCCCAGCCGACACCATAGAGCGTGGCATCCTCATGGCCGAAGAGGTACACACCACTATCACCCAACTGTTTCAGGTTGGCCAGCAGGTTCTCCGTCCGCTGTGTCCTGCCACTGTCAGCCAGCGGGTCTTCCGCCTTATGCTGATTGCCGCCACACGAGGCAAGAGCCAAGGTGGCGGCAATAATCATTAGATATTTCTTCATCAGAATTATTCAGCAACAGGAGATTTAGCCCAGATAGCATCGAAACTATCATACGAGGCATCCGTACAAGCCTTGATCATGACAGGAACGATATCAGCACCGTCGCCCAGGAAGTCTCCGTTAGCGTGATCGAACAAACCGAAACACTCAGAGATGTAAGGTTTGCCGTCACTGTCAAACTTCTGAGTGTTGTCTATCACATTGTTATCCCAGTAGAACATGGGGATACCGGCGAGATGGGCACTCTTACAGAAGAACTCCAGATAATACTTACGGAACGCACTGAACTTCTTATAAGCATTTGCGGCTCCCTCATTCTTTTTCACGTTGTTGGGATCTACATAGACGCAACCAAACTCACCCAGATAGCAAGGAATACCCTTCTCGATGAACTTCGTACGCAACTGGTAGAGCAGGTTGACGATATATTCCTCATTAGCACCAGACACCACATAGCCGTCCTTGGTATTGTGTCCCCAGGTATAAACCTTCAGAGAGTCAGCCTTGGCATCATAAGGACTCTGTGCAAAGCCACCCGGATCATAACTGTGGGCAGCCACGATGATATGGTCGTCAGCAGCAGTTCCAGCCTGATTCTTCGGGATCTCCAGGTAGTTGACAGTCTTGTCGATGCTAGCGGCATAGCCACTGACACCAATCCAACGGGTCGTATTATTACCACCGGTCTTACGGATAGCGTCAACGGCATACTGGTGCCAGTTGTTCAAGAGTGCAAACTGCGCATCAGAACCTGTTGTCCAGTCATCCCCACCATGTACCTCGTTGAAGGTCTCGAAAATCAACTTATCGTCATAGTCCTTGAAACGAGTAGCGATAGCGGTCCACAACTGGGCGATCAAGGTAGAGTCGGCCTTAGCCTGCACAGGGTTGCCTGCGGCATTAGCCAGATCAGTCTCGAAAGAGTCATGGTGCGTATTCAATACCACATTCAGACCAGCATTCCTAGCCTTGTCAACGACATCAGCGACCTCGTCCAGATAACCGGCATCCTGCCACTCCAGCGGATTCTCATCCGACATTCCAGTACCCTCCTTGATATGGTTTGTCCAGGTAGCAGGAATACGTACCGTCTTCACACCGGCAGCAGCCAGTTTGGTAAAGAGGGCTGCGTCAATAGTCGTCTGACCATCCCAGTAGCCATAGGTCATGTCACTGGTATCGAAGTGGTTACCGAGGTTCCAACCCCATCCCAGTGTCTCAGTCATGGCAAGGGCGGTAGCAGGAAGACTGCTACGGTCCTTGATGGTCCATGTCACATTGATCTCCTTGTCATAAGGATCACCCTGAGCCCCTGTTATCAGGCCAGCAGGGATCACCAGTGTCTGCGACTTGTCAAAAGTCACATCGGCATAAATAGTCAGTGTATTACTGGCACCAAGAACAAGTGCCTTCTTGACGGGAGTCCCATTCAGAGTAATCTTTGACACATCCTTCGTGGCAAAGTTGATGTTCTTGTCAAACTGTACCGTGATGGTCTTATCACCATAAATCAATGCTCCATCCTCAGCAGGTGTGATAGAGACGAAGTCCGGCGCACCCACTACCGGAATCTCATACTGAGCATCCGTGTCGGCGCAGGCTGTGGCAACAAGTGCCACAACCGCGATAGACAGTGTATTAAATATTTTATTCAGTTTCATAATGCTTTATTGTTTAATTAAGGAAGAAATGCAATTTTAGTAATTCCGGCAAGATCTCCTTGTAGCACAAGGCCGCCATTGTTTACAGCATCCATGATTGCATCGTCAAACGTCAATTCCATGACATCAAGTTTTGGATCCCAGTCAGTAAGATAAGTAATAGCACTCCATGAACTATCATTTATCTGAATCTGTCCCTTTTCTGAAGCAGACTTATAAACGATGAACTTGGTTCCTTTCTTGACACCGATTTCATTAAGCAGCAGGTCTTGAGACAGGATGAAACGTCCTGAGTCATCCCATGTGAACTTATACGGATAAGTAACCGCTGTTCCATCCATATTCTTGACTAGTGACGCAAGGTCAATCTCCAGACTAATCTCATAAGACAAAGTCACCTTTGAGAAGGTCAAACCAGAACCCTGGATAATGATACCTACATTTGTCTGATCCTCACAATTGCCCTTCTTGGCCTGTATATTACTCAGGATTTCCTGAGTCAGTATCACTTGAGTCTCACGGTTAGCAAAAGTCCATCCGTAATAGGTCGTCGGAACTAATGTCTGATTGAACTTAGCATAAGGATTCTCCTCAGAATATTCATCTGTTCCTTCTGTGAAGTTAATACCAGACCAGTCACCATAATTGAACTGAGCCTGATCCCATTGCTGGTCTACCTGTGAGTATGCAAGGGTTAGAACTGCACCAGCCGGTACATCCTCCAAAGCAGCAGCAGGAATCATGACACGACCACCATCGCTCCAAGAGATCTGCTTCAATCCTGACCAGATCACCTTATTGACAGAGGTGGCTGGAATGACGGCGATATTATAGGAAATCTCACCATTCGATGAAATCAGCCTCAAAACAGACTTAGCCTTGGCATCCTCTGGGATTCCAATAATCAACTGGTTCTTGTCATCACCTGTCAATATCCACTGACAGTCCGTACCATTCATCTGTACACCGGTCAACTTGTCACCGTTTGCGACAGTGAGAGTCATAGAGTTACCGGCCTTCAACTCATCTTCCTCACTAGGTAATACCGTAGCATAGCAGAAGACGGCCTCATTGATGTTCAGTTCCGGAGCCTCGATCTGAGCACCATTGGCAAGATTCAGGAGGGGCTTACCAGACTTACCTTCCATAGGCACCTTGACAGTGAGAATCGTACCAGTGGAAGTAAATGTTACTTCTTCCACATCAGCCGTAGCCTCTCCGAAGGTTACACTCTTGACGAGGTCAAGGTCTGTACCTGTGATCTGTAACTCTGCACCGGCACTGACAGGATTGGCATTGTAGGCTGTTACCACAGGCTTCACGAGTGTGAATGGAACTTCAATACGCTCACCATTAGCCATGACGAGTTTCAGGTTACCCTCTATAGCGGTATCAGGAACCTTCACTGCATAAGCCTGTGTAGTATTAATCACATTCTGGTTATTATTAATCGTGTATTCACCATTGGCATCTGCGAATTCAATATCAACAACGAGATCCATATCATCACCGTCAATCTGCAGCGCCTCACCTGCTTTCACAGGATTCGGAGAAGCGACACAATTGGCGGGCTTCACCGTCTCCAGCGATCCGACAGGTACAGATACCTCGGACTTTGTCACCAGAACGATTTCTCCGCTAGGAGCCTCTGCAGGCAGGGTGAAGGTAATGCTCTTTCCATCATTAGCGATCTGTAAGTCAGCAACACTGACTCCACCGACGGTGACATCAGCAACCACATTATAATAGGTACCTGTGATCGTTACTGTCTCTCCAGCCTTAGCCTGGATCGTACCCTGCTCACCTGCGGTCGTACGACCTGCAATACTGGTGGTTGTCGGCAGACCGACTGTCAAGGCATCCTCCGTCACAATAATCTGATATTCGAGGTTGTCCTCTTCCTCCTCAGTCAACTGGATGGTGAGGTCAGCCGTATACAGTTCAATCTTACCGGTCTTTGCCTCCTCAGGAACTGTCACCTCGATGAAGTAACGGTCGTGAGAGACGAAGTCTTTCTCACTGACAATAACACCATCAGCAAAGGCGAGTGAGTGTATCAGATTCAGGTAGTCACCCTCTATCTTGATCACGTCACCAGGCATGGCCTCTGCAGGAGTGAAGCCTGTCACCTCAATACCCTCGATATACGTCAACTGCGTCTTGGTCGTGATGGTCTGATCCGTCTTGGTCTTCAGCGTGATATAACCAACCTCCGGACCATCCTTAGGAATGGTAATACGAATCTCACTGGGAACACCGGCCTTGACCACCTCGTAATTGGTGATCTCGCCGACTCCGGGAATCGTAATGCTGGCAATCTGGTCGAGGTTACTACCTACGAAACGCAACTGACCGCCACGCATCACAGGGTTGGGACCATAAGCATTCAGTGAGACACCGCCCTGATACTGGTTGGTGTCCAGATCGTCGCTGCTGCACGCTGTGAGCGATAGCCCTACGAGGGCTACCACCAACAGGGTGAATATATTCTTTATCTTTTTCATATCTGTATGCGTTTATTATTTATTCGGAATTACACGAATGTTGTCGATTTTGATGATCGGTTGACATTCCTCACCATTCACGCCACCACCGACGACGAACATCGTCAGACTGGCGAAGTCTCTCTCCTTCAGGTTGAAGGTCAGACCGGAACCGTCGAAGCCATAGACAAAACTGGATGCGATAGGTATTGTGACGGTCTGCCACTTACCACCGGTATCATAAGAGCCTGTCGTTGTCCAAGGACGATAGAGGGCACGAGGCAACGGATTCTTCTCCTTGAAGTAAGCGTCGTCATCCCAGTCTTTGGCACCAGGTCCACGGAAGAAGATGTTATTGGCCCCCTTCACCTCTTCACCATATACGTCAGGACTGTTACCACTGATATGTACATAGTCTGTCGGAGCGAAGATAATCTGCATGGCACCGGCCTTCCAGGCATTGCTGGACGGGATGCACATCTCAAACTTCAAGGTCATATTCTCAGGTTTCGAGAGGTCGACACCGTCAATGTCAAACAGACGGATTCCCTGTGGATCGGGATAGCCGTTTGTGCTCCATGAGGGGTCACCGCACCAATATTCAAAGGAGAAGTTGCTGTCATCCCAGCCACCGTCTTCCGTCATCGTGGCAGAACCATCACCCAGTTGATAGTAGTTACCCTTAATACCACCTTCGGAACCGATAGCATATGGTGATTTGTGCCAACCCTGTACGTCACGTCCGTTGTCGAAGTCGAACATCATACCGCGACTATCCTGATAGTAGAACGAAGAGGTTGACGTACCATAGATAGATGTCATCGTTACAGGACCTTCTGCAGCCTCATCAGGAATCGTCACATCGATAGAGGTGAAGTCAGCGGCGATATTATTAATCGTGGCAGCGACAGGATTCCCGTTGACATCCGTGAAGAACACCTCCAAGGGGAAGTCCTCATAGTTGACATAGTAGTCACCTGTGAAGGTCACACGCTCACCCTGTGCCGCATACTCACAAGACATAGCCGTGATACTTGGAGCAGGGATAATGACATGGAAGTCAACGTCCACCGTCTCACCGTCTCTAGTGACCAGGTATATCTTATCCGTCACCTCTACAGGGACACTCTTAGGCACATCCACGATCAGGGTGTTGTCAGTGATATAACTGGTATTCAGCACAGCCTTCTGGTCGTTAAAATAGAGTTCATAGACACTACGGAGGTTACTACCCACCAGACAAAGTGTGCTCTGTGGAGAAGCCTCCTCCACCAACTCTCCGTTCGTATAGTGCATATCTACCGCATCATTGCTATTCTGCACCTCTGATGAAAGGCAGCGAATATAGTTGACAGTCGGAGTACCATCTGCCACCTCATAGGCATCGGGCTGGTCTTTACAGGAGTAGAGAGAGAGTCCTGCCACGGCAAGTGCTGCGAAAAGCAACCCTTTTGTATATTGATTAATCTTATTCATATTCTTGATCTTTCTTTAGATGGATTAGTAACTGTAAGTAGCACGAACATCAACATGCTCACCCTCTACGTTAGAACCTAGGTTCGGGTTGAAGAGCACGTCCTCGGCAGACATTGGAAGAGCGAAATAGCCCTTGTTAGACACCTCAGAGTCTGTACGTAGCATCACATTCACATTAGGAGCAGCCGTTGAACTGTCGTAGCCTTGTTTCGAAGGATCGATATTCCATGATCCGGTATTGAAGTAGGCTTTATACAGAGCATCCAGTCCCCAGAATGAGTTACGCTTCTGAGCGGTCAGTTCCTTCACGCAGAAGTCTGGATCATAGTAACTGACACGTACATAGTCATACCAACGGTCACCCTCCATGGCGAACTCCAGACGACGCTCTTTCCAGATATCCTCCCAAGAGACGCTGGCAGGATAGTTGGCAGTAGGCACGGCACGATGGTGAACGGCATAGAAAGCATCCAGCACATCAGCATTCGTGGAAGTGGTACGGCCGGCACCAAGCATAGCCTCCGCATAGATCAGGTATACATCAGACAGACGCAGGATATGAGTCGGCAGAGCGTATGACATACGAGCCGGAGCGATATTCAACGCATCCTTATGGTCTTGCGTATTACCATAGAGGTGTTTCACACAGTTGGCACCCGTTGCAGCCTGCAAGGAGCCAGTAGCGGCCTCATTATATGTATTGTCATAGATAAACTTCAGATAGTCATAACCGCCGTGATCTTTCCACAGATAATCATAGGTGAAGCCCGGCAGGAACATGGTAGCCTTCAGACGTGTATCGATATTGTTGAGCCATGCATCCGGCTGGTTCTCCAGCAACTTGATACCGAAGGCCTCCTGTAAGTCTACAGACAGGCCGTTCCAGCCGCCCCAGTCGTCACCGAACTCATCCATACCCTCCATAGCGAGGTCACTCTGCAGGGTATTCTGACTGGTCCAGTTAGCACCCACTGTCCAGCGCCATGCGATCATACTCTCAGAACTCAGTCCCTCCGTCAGTTTCCATACATCAGCATAGTTCTCCAAGAGAGAACGTCCAGAATTATCGATGACATCCTTGGCATAGGCAGCAGCCTTGGAGAGGTCGCCGGCATTCAGGGTGCCTGTCACACCGGCCTTGGTCAGGTATACCTTTGCCAACAGGGCCTCAGCGCAGTAGTAGTCGATACGTCCAGCCTGCGGAGCCTCCTTCATCAGGAGTTCCATCGCTTTCTCCAGTGTCATGATGATATACTCGTAGACATCTGAGCGTTTCACCTTCAAGGTCGTGCTATAAGCACCAGATGACATCTCCTCGGCAGTGCTGTGGATGATGGGTACATCACCGAAAGAGCGCACCAGGAAGAAATAAGCGAAAGCCTTCCATGTCAGGCACTCACCCATACACTGGTTGATGGCGGCCTGCGAGGCAGAAGCCCCTTTCAGATTGTCGTATACGGTATTGGCGTGACCGATGACAGCCCATAGTGAGTAGGACATGTTCACCAAGTCCTGGTCGGAACCGTTCACGGAGAAGTTCATATAAGGAGAAGATCCCCAATAGTAGTTACCCGAGAGTACCTCACCGACCTTGATGAATCCGCGCTGGAAGTCATACCAGGGTGAGTTATACAGATAGTTGACACCAGAGTAGCACTGATCGTCTGTCTGGTAATAGTTGTCAACGTTGTATCCGTCTTCATTCGGCTTCTCCAAGAATTCCGAGCAGGAAGTAACTGCCAGGCCGAACAACGCTGCAACAGACATGTATTTGATATTTGATAGTTTCATAATTTGAACTCTTTAAGATTAGAATGATACGTTAAGACCGAATGAGTAGGTGGTAGGAGAAGGATAACGGGCATTATCCAGACCCATCACGTTGGCACTCTGTGTGCTGGCACCGATTTCAGGATCATATCCGTCATAACCGGTGATGGTCAGCAGGTTCTGAATGTTAGCATAGATACGCAGGCTCTCCAGTCCCCATTTGCGGATCCACTTCTTGGGGAAGTTATAGCCCAGTGCGATATTCTTCAGACGAACGTATGATCCGTCTTCGATATAACGGTCGCTCCAGCGGTCGTTGTCGTTCGGGTCGTTGATAGAGGCACGAGGCATGCGAGTGTCAGGATTCTTCAGTTGCACGTTCGTGATATCATCATACCAGTTGTAGATCAACTGTCCGTCACCACGGTCGATACCGCCAGAATAGTCCTTAGTAGGATCTATCGGCTCCAGGATCGCGCGGTTGTTGACATCCACCAGTTGGTTGGTCCATGTAGAGTTCATATGCGTCATCTTCATCTTCAGATAGTTACCTACCTTATTACCGATAGAACCGTTGATGAAGATATTCAGGTCGAAGTCCTTCCAGCGGAAGGTGTTGTTCCATCCGAAGGTCCACTTCGGCAGTGGAGAACCGATATTGGTACGGTCGTTCTCGTCGATGATGCCGTCACCGTTCAGGTCCTTGTATTTGATATCACCAACATAGACGGTAGAGTTCTTGGTGAAGACACCGTTGGAAGGATAAGCACTGGGCTTCGGTGATTTCTCGATATCCTCCAGAGAGGTATAGACACCATCTGTTACATAGCCGTAGAAGTTGAAGAGGCTCTCACCTACCAAGGTACGGCTTACCACGTCCGTCCACTGACCATAACCGATCAACTGGGCCGTACTGGAACCGTCGGAGAGGTCCACCAGTTTATTCTTGTTGATAGAGAACTGAATCTCAGAGTCCCACTGGAACTTACCGATAAGCGGATGGGTGTTCAAAGCAATCTCAATACCGGTGTTACGGATATGTCCGTAGTTACCCCAAGGTGCTGCAAGGGCTGATGAGCCGTTACCGCTGGTTCCCATATAAGAGGGGAGTTGCAACTGCATCAACATATCCTTAGACTCCTTGTTATACCAGTCGATGGTAAGGTTGATACGATCGTTGAGGAAACCGAGGTCCAAACCGATGTTCCACTGTTCCTGACTCTCCCATTTGATATCCTTGTTGGCAATCTGTGCAGGACGGTAACTCATACCCAGGGCGGTCTCCATACGAGACAGCGGAGAGCCCCACTTATAACCACCGATACCGGCATTACCTGTTTGACCCCAACCGATACGGAGTTTACCGTTGCTCAGCCACTTACCTGCCCATTTCTCAATGAATTTCTCATTAGAGAAGCGCCAAGAAGCGGCAAAAGAGTGGAAGCCTGCCCATCGCTTGTTGGGACCGAAGTTGGAACTACCATCGTAACGATAGGTGTAGGTGGCATTATAACGGTTGTCATAACTATAGGTCCAACGGGTGAAGAACGAAGCCATCGAACTACTGCCGAAGCCGGCGTTGATCTGCGGTGTACCGGTACCCAGTGCAGGGTTGTGAACGGCATCTGAAGGCAGACCGGTATTATAAACAGAGGTGAAGTCATACTTCGACTCCCAGCACTCCTGACCGATCATGGCCGTAGCAGAGTGCTTACCGAAGGTACGACTATAGGTCAGGTAGTTCTTCAACTGCCAGAACGTGCTGCTATTCTTCTGGATGCGGCTCTCATTGCTGGCACGTTTCCAAGTGCCGAGGTCAACCATCGGCTCGTAGGTCTCACCCTTGTTCCATCCGAAGTCGAAACCAAGTTCGGTGTGCCATACCAGGTTCTCGATAGGAGTCACCTCAAAGAACACGTTACCGTTCAGTTTCTGACGCTTCAGCAGGATGTCATCCATCATAGCCATGGCGATGGGGTTCGGGTTGGTATAGCCCTCCTGTGACACGGAAGAATAACTGCCGTCTACATTATAAATAGGTATAGAGGGGATGGTGGTCAGTGAATAACCAATCAGACCCTCGTCAGAGTCAGCCAGTTTCAGGTCATCCTTGGTATCGGAATATGTCACACTCACACTCATCTTCAACCATTTCTTCAACTGGGCATCCAAGTTGGCGCGGAATGACATACGCTTGAACTCAGAACCAATGATGGTACCTTGCTGGTCCATGTAACTACCGCTGACATAATATTGCATCTTGTCAGAACCACCCTGTGCACTGATCTGATGAGAGTGCTGGAGAGCAGTCTGGAAGACGGCATCCTGCCAGTTGGTACCCTTACCCAACAAAGAGGGATCAGAGAGGGCACCCGTATACTGAGCCTCACCTACCGCTGCATAGGAATTATAGTATTCCGCATACTCACGGAGGTTCATCAGGTCAAGACGCTTAGCCTGACGGTTGATGGCCAACATACCATTATAGTTGAACTTCGCATCACCGGCCTTACCGCGCTTGGTGGTAATCAGTACGACACCGTTAGCACCCTGGGCACCATAGATGGCGGTAGCAGAGGCATCTTTCAGAATCTCCATGCTCACGATATCAGAAGGATCAATCGTTGACAAGGGAGAGATGGTGGACACCTTACCGTTACCCAGTGCGTCACCCAGACCATAGTCGGCACCGGAAGAGCCACTGCTCTGGATGGGCACACCGTCGATCACATACAACGGTTCCGCATTGGCGTTGATGGTAGCGGTACCACGAACACGGATACTGGACGAAGAACCAGGAGCACCGGAGGTCGATACGGCCGTCACACCGGCTGCACGTCCTTGCAGCGACTGGTCGAGCGACGTGATGATGGATCCCTTCACGGCATTCTCACCCAGTGATACTGAAGAGCCTGAGATATCACTCTTCTTCATCGTACCATAACCTACGACAACCACCTCATCGAGCATCTTCTTGTCTTCCTCGATGACAATATTGTATTGGTTACGGCTGTCAATCTTGATTTCCTTGGTGATATATCCGATATAGGAAACCACCAAGGTCTGACCTTGACTGACACTCAGCGTAAAGTTACCGTCGAAGTCGGTGGCAACACCGTTCGAAGTACCTTTCACAACTACACTCGCACCGATGACAGGACCTTGTGCGTCACTGACGGTACCAGTAATCTTCTTCGTCTGTTGAACGGCTGGTAGAGGAGACTCACCCCTCCCGGCATACGCCTGCATGGAATACATACCCAATAGGCATGCACCCATCAACAGCACAGTCTTTCTGATCTTTTGATTCATACTAGGGTTACATTTTAGTTTTATGTTAATAGTGTTATTTCTAGGCTTGAGTAATCGTAACATTTCAGTTTGCAAAAATAATACTTTTTTATAAATTACAATTGCCTTTTATTGACATTTTTTGATGTTTTCTTGCTTTTTCTTGGAATTCCTCCTATAAAAACACAAAAGCGCAGCACATTTCTGGATGAAACAGGCCCGTCAACACACCTCTCTGATGGTATGAACATACTTAACTGAGTCCACTTCAAGGTGGACTCAGTTGCATTTCATTATATTTATAGAATCTATCTTTAGTAAGGCCATGAGCCTGCTTGTGCACCAGCCAGAATTCCTGTCATGGCATTGATTCCTATGACAGACTTATTGGCGCGGTCGATGATAGTTGAAGAACCACTCTCACCATTTAAGCCATTAGTATCATTCGTATCCCATGTGAAGGCCACGATACCATTGTTGGTTGCGTACTCGTTGACACACTGGTAGAAGAACTTCACCGATGCATCATGCTTGGTTTGGTCATCGTTAGGCAGTGTACGCTGCAAGCCGGCATACTCACCGATAATAACAGGATAGCCCTGTGAAGTATAGGTTGTCTTCAACTTAGCGAACTGAGCATTCATATAATCCTCTTCCCCATAGGTAGGATTATGGTTGATGCCATGATTGGCTACACCCCAATAATAGTAGGCATTAGCACCACTGGCATCAAAGGTTCCACAGAACTGTCCCGGATCGTAATAGTGGACTTCCACCATCAGTTTGCCTGCTGCCTCAGGCAGGGTATTTGCAGGCATATACTGTACTGAAGAGTTGATACTGGTACTTGGACCCTGTACGACCAAAGTACGCTGAGCATTATTGCCACCTGTGGCACGTACAGCCTCTACGAATGCCGCATTATAACGGATCAAGATAGGAGTAAGTTCTTCGTGACGACCATTGAACAGATTATACTCTTGGAAGGGTTCGTTCAGACCTGCAAAGAGTAGATGCTCATCATAGTCCTTGAACTCTGTGGCGATCTGTGTCCACAGATCCTTCAAACGGTCAATCTTCGCTGTAATAGTAGCCTCATCAACAGCCTGATAGGAAGATGAAGACTTGCTGAAGCCCTGTACCTCAATCCAACCGTTATCCCAATGGTCATTAAGCACGACATAAAGACCGATGCCCACACAGTATTTTACTACTTGTTTGACGCGAGCCATCCATGCGGCATCTATCGTACCACTACCATCAGAATGTATATCCCAGGAGCATGGGATGCGGACAGCCTTGAAACCAGCAGCCTTAACGGCATCAATGATTTCCTGAGTGGTCTTTGTAGGTTGCCAGGAGGTCTCTGCAGCAAGACCGTCTCCCGTTGCCTCCAACGTGTTACCAAGGTTCCATCCAGGATACATTGCCTTGGCAATAGCCTGGGCATCCTTAGTGATTGTTCCGGGTGTAACAGATGCATTACCCTCTTCCTGTGTAATTGTCACGGTCTCCGTCTCAGAACCGGCGGTAATCACCACCACAGCGGTACGCTCATAAGTAGTGGGATTGGCAGACACTGTGACTGTCATGGGAGTAATCTTGATATCACCATATTGCTCACCCACTGTCACGGCACACCAGTCGGCACTACTCGTCGCTGTTGCCTGAACAGGAGCCTGAGCCTTGATAACCTGCTCACCGCCATTAGCATCAAATTCCAAAGAGGTAGGACGAACCGTTAGTGTTGAAATGGGCGTGCCTCCTCCATTACCATTATTGTCATCGCCACAGGCAATGAATGCTGTGGTGGCAAGGAAAGCCACCAACAGCATCATTAATTTCTTTATTTTCATGTTCTTCATTTATTTAAAATTCAGGGATTGCAAAGAGACTCTTGATGGTGAAATCCAATTCCATAGAAGAACTGAAGCCTAATTCATGGACGACACCACTTGCATCTGCTGTGCCAAAACCACAACCTGACTGACTGGTAGTGCCATACATGTTCCAGAGTTCCAGGCGATAGGCAGCACCCTCACTACTGTCAACGACTTTCGAAGCATCAAAAGTAACATTAATGCCATTGAGTTTGCAACTGTTAAGTGTGCTATGCATGGTCGGGAACCAGTTGCGGATATTATCGATTTGTACAAATGTCATGATAGAGCCCGCCGCATGGTCTGCGCTTTCATACTTGATCGTGAAGTCCTTCTTAGATATCTCGTACTTAGCAGTCTCCGTATTCAACGTTATATCAAATGTTGCGCCTGAGTTGAAGCCCCATGTTCCACCCCAGTTTGGATTGATGGTAATGAGATTCGGTGTGTAGGTGCCTTCAGGACCATTCAACATAATCGTATAGGTAATCTCCAACTCATTGGCGAAGGTGAAGGCAGGATCGCTACCCACATTAGTCAGATTGCTGAACGGAGAAGCCTTAACAAGACCGTTCTCTGCACCCTTACCCCAGATATTGAACATCTCGATACGGTAGTTACCACTGTTCTCAATGTCACCATAGCAGAAGTTATTGGCGTTGAACTTAATAGCGGTACCATCCAGTTTTATCTCATCAATACGTACGAAGGTATTGGGATATCTTCTCATAATATCCACGAAGTCAATCAATGTCACCATGGCACCATTGCTGTAACCTTCATAGGTGAACGTATGCTGACCTTCCAATTCTTCGGGTGCCAATGACTGTACGACTGTTCCCCAGTTAGGTCCCCAGTCACTACCAACAGTCATCAGACTGACATCAACTAGTGCATCTTTCTCAGCCTTTGCCTGCGAATAGTAATTCAGTGAGTATGCATAAGTATTGTCTGCTGGTAGGGCTATTCTCAAGCCGTCTTCATCCAAAGCAAGGATGTGAAGCGTTCCGCTCTTAGTTCCAATCCAAGTATTGGCACAGAGGATATTGATGTCAATGGTTACCGTTTTGTTTGTCTCATCAATAGTGAAGGTACCTTCCTCATCTGTAGCCTGACCATCGTCCGTCAAGCGATGAATGAATACTTTACCATCTTCCTTGAACTCCATATAACCATAGTCCACACCATAAGTATAGCCAATCCAGCCGTTATCCTTACCCATCTCCCAATGGACAGACTCATAAGGATTGGGCTCGTTGTTCTGGATAGTACCCCATGTGTCATGGACACCCCACTGAGTGAACGGTCCTTCATAGACATGTTGTTTGCCATCCTGTCCATTGTCAAGATACCATTTCTGATACAGGAACGACTTGTCGAACTTCACGTTACGTGCAACAGTTACTGGGCGTACGGCAAGTGCCTCATAGGTGGCACGCGTTGAACGGGCTTTTGCAGAAGCAGTGAACTCGTAGTCTACAGCAAATTCCTTGTTGGTGGCATTTACCGTACCTGTCAGGTAGAAACCATGTATACCCTCTTCTGTGATATCACTGCCCACACGCTTACCGGTAGCAGGTAAGAAGATGGAATTACCATTCTTCGCTGTTACTAAATAGCCAGAAACACCATCTGCTTCCATCCACTCCGTTTTGCAGAGACGGAAAAGTTCCTCAAAGAGATCGGCAGTAGGCAAGGTGGCTATTCCACCTGTTGCCTGATAAGCCAGGTCATTGACTGTCTTGTAGGTGTCTACTGAAGCATAGTCGGCAGGATCAATACTGGGATTCGTACCAGTCAGGTCACCAAAGGCAAACAAGCCACCGACCTCTGTCTCTGTGCGAGCACCGATATTGCACTTAGCCCACTTTACAGAAAGACCTAGGTCTACAAAGTCCTCATCAGCATCATAGTTGAGAGTTTCTGTGGTAAACTCCTTCACCTCACCATACACCACACCAGGACCTAAGTCCAGATAAGCGGCATAGTAGTAAGTGGTTGAAGACAACAGACCTGTCTTGGCAATGGCATAGTTGTCTTCCAGACTGGCATTTGCGAGACGCAAACCTGCGCGTACAGTCTCCTCGTCATTTGTTGTAGAGATAACGATACCTGCCGTAGCATTCTCTGGATACTTACTGATAGATCCAGCGATAGTAGCAGCGGCAAAATCAATATCTGTAGCATCTCCTGTCGTAGCCGTAGCATCTGTTGTTATCAACGACTTCACTTCACCCGTATAGGTCAGTTTGCCCTGCAGGGTGACATAAGCCTGATAGTAGATAACCTGATTATTCAACAAGCCAGAAAGAGATGCTGAGAACTCTGCTGCGGAAACAGAGGTAGCCGTCTCGGTCAGGGCATTCTGAGAAAAACCGTATTTGAAGCCTGTAGCATAGGAAGCAGGGTTTATGTTCTCAAGACCTGTCACTGAACCATGAAAGGTGGCCGTCGTTGCCGTCACATCTGAAGATCCCGTTACGACAGAGCCGTCCGTCAACAGCGTACCGGTATTGACATAGTAGTCGTCCTTGTCGCTGCATGCGGTCAGCATGGCGGCTCCCATCAGGAGCACCATGATTCCGGAAAATATTTTAGTCAGTTTCATAACTATTTTACCTTTTAACTTTTTTACCTTTACTCAATAGTGATACTTTCTATCATGCAGTGTGAAGCATAGTCTTCATCAGGCAGTGTGGCATAGCCGTCATACTGCATCGTAATGGTCAGGGCTGATGCACCATCGTCCCACTTCACGGTAGAGCCAGTGTCGTTCGTCCACGATACAGTATATGTACCGTCGCCGTTGACGGTGATAGCACGACTGTAGTTGAAGCAGTCTGTCTCCCAACTCTGCTCACTGCCACGGTTGCAACAGAGGACCATCTTGGCAGGCTGTGAGAAGGTGAAACCAGACAAGGTCACAGTGACATTGACCTTCTGATTCTTCTTCAACTTCACATTAGCAGGATCAATAGCGTCATTGCCACCACCCCACGGGTTATACAACTGACAGCGGAAGTAACTTCCAGCCTCAATATAATTGTTCACCTTAGAGGCATCGAATGGAACGATAACCGGACCTGTCTCTCCGCCACCAACAGCCTTATAGGTTAGGTTAACCACCAAGTAACTGTTCGTATTACCATTGGCATCCTTTCCGTCGGCAACACCAAGGACTAATTCAGAGCCTGGGTCACACTTGAAGACCTGCCACTCCTTACCCTTCACCTGAATGGTACGCTCATCACCAGTCACAGTAAAGAAAGACACCTCGCTGTCAAAGACAATCTTCGAGTCAGAAATGGTATAGGTACCGGTCTGCTCACCATAGGTATACTCACCCTTCTTGGTCAAGGTCAACTCATTCTCTGCCACGGCATCCTCGTCCCACTTCGGAGCCCAGTTGGTACCATAGTTTTCTTTGATTACACTCTCCCAAGCAGAGGAGCCACCATTCCACCATAACCAGTCATAGGCAGCATCCTGACTGACCTGATAGGTCATCTCTGCACCAACGAATTCCACACCACTGATATCGGTCGTGAAAAGTTTAGTGGTCAGATCATCTATCTCTGGCAATACTGGAGTAGTCGGAGTGAGGTAGTTCACATCTCCTGAAGGTATCTCTACCGTACCATTTTGCACATCTTCAGCGATGAAGTTCCAGATGATCCACCAAGAGCCTTCACTATTGGTACGCATGGTAGCCAACTGTAGCATATAAGGTGTCAGTTCTGTGATGATGATGTCTGTCGTATAGTTGTCACAGACCTCATTAAAGCCCGTATTGTGCATTGAGTAAGTGTCTGTGAACGACAATGTCGGATGATTCTTGTCAGAGAGGTTCAGGTTCCACTTGCCCGACAGAGTCGTACCTGTAGAAGCACTCTTGGTACCTGCCTCGCCTCGATACTCAATCATGGAGCATCCGTTCACATCATCCAGCGAGAAGACCATATAGGAGTCCATATAGGGATCGCTCTCAGGTATCAGCCATGACTGGAAACCTGGGTCCCAGTTAGGCTTCATGTGACTAATACCGATGTTGGTGTCACCAGAACCGTCGTTAAGGACATCGTCAGGATTACAGTACATCACAGGACCTGTACACTGGCCTACGCCATAGTCTTTGTCTACGGGCACCCATTTCTTACTCTTACCCACACCACCAGTCAGGTAGGTATACAGAGGATCTTCCAGCAATGACATATTGTTGGTGGTAATCTCAAACTTGTAAGGAGCACCGTAAACAACACCGCCACGGGTATCCACGCCAAAGGTCACCTCATACGTTCCTGCGAAAGGAAGTTGGAACTTCACCTCATTACCTTGGCTGCGTCCGTTTGGCTGAATCCAATAGCAGTTGTAACTGTCGTCTAGCAGACTCTTCAACGTTACTGTATTATCGGCATCTACAGTCACGGAGAAAGCACTTCCATGCACCAAGTCTCCTGACTCAAAATCGGGCTTGCTCAAGTTATGGTCGTCAGGCGAGCATGCCGTAAGCAGCAGACCTGCCGTTGCCATAAGCAAATATAATATTTTCTTGACTTTCATAGTCTTTTATGCTTAATCGTTATTTTTTAATTATATTACCAACCGGCATTCTGTTTCAGTACACCGTTTGACAAAGTAATCTGTGTTTGAGGAATCTGCTGGAAGCCACGCTTCGAGATGATATTCTGAGAAGAATAGTTGACAGTAGCCTCTATGCCACCGTTCAACACCTTACTACCAGAAGCCACAATGGCATTGGCTGCCATATTAACACCCTGACGGAGTAGATCCCAGTAACGTATGCCCTCAAAGGCAAATTCCAAACGGCGCTCCTCCATAATATTATCCCGTGTCAAGGCAACGGAGAGTTTTGGGGTATTAACAGAACCATCAGCATTCTCCGTAGCATAGGCACGACTATGCACCCGATTCAGATAGTCTTGTGCGTTGCTGCTACCCAACTCAGCAGCCATCAACAGCACGTCAGCATAGCGGATGAGTGTGTAGCCGATAGGCTGTGATATCTGGAAGTCACCAGCCATCAGACCGTCCCAGTAGTGGGTGAGACTCCATGACCCGTCAGACTCACTCTGGTGATAGCCAGAGCGAGCAGTATACTTTTTATTAAAGTAACCAGTGTACTCACGCTGGTCGAGAATCGCCTTCTGATACGCATCTGTCGACTCAATACCTTCACCTGCCAGATTAATAATGGAAGCGTCACGACGCTGGTCGCCATTTGGATAGGAGTTGTATACATTCTCTGGTACCGTAGCACCGCCCCAGCCTTGTCCGTAAGGAGCCTTGAACGTACCGCCACGAATAGAGAACATTTGAATAGCATTATTACCACCAGCATTACCGTTATAGTCGGAGGTATAATTAAACTTCATGGTCAGGATATTCTCCACATTGTCCTCACCTGCATAGGTTGAGACTTCTTTCCATCCTGCCTGGTCACTGCCCTCCCAAGTAGTACTGGCGCAATACCAGAGGTTCTTATACAAAGGAATAAGGTCATACTCACCACTGCTGATGATATCCTCCAAATCAGCCAGTATCTGAGCCTTGGTCACACCAGCAGGCTCTTTGCCATAGACACCAGTATAGAACAGGTATGCACGAGCCATCATTGCCTTGGCGGCATAGCAGGTGATACGTCCGTCATTGGTAGATGAGGAAGCCTTAGAATATGCATCGGCAGGAATATTCTCCGCCGCAAACTTCAAGTCTTCAAAAATCTGAGCATACACATCATCAACAGGAGCCTGTGCGACATTCTCCGTGGTAGGTTCTGTAATCAAAGGCACATTTTCGAAAACACGAGCCAGATCGAAGTAGAGGATACCACGCATAGCACGAGCCTCACCTAACAATTGTCCCTGAACTTTCTCACTCGACCAAGCAACACCCTCTGTGCGGGTCAGCAACTCGTTGACACGGTAGATAGCGGCATAATAACTCTCCCAAAGGGTGTTATGCAGATTCTGCTGTGAATTGTCCTCAGCCATATCGAAGCGGTCGACAACTGCAGAGTTGCGGGCATCGTTGGCCCCTGTACCGCCAAAACACTGGTCAGACAATAGTTCCGAGAGATAATGGAAAGCGAAAGTTGGTCCATTTGACACCGTACGCTGCCAGCCGTCATAGCATCCGATGAGGGCACGGTTGGCAGCAGCCTCATTGGAATAAAAGTTACCCGTCGTTCCCTCGGTCTTCGAAGAGACTTCTAGGAAATCATTTCCACATGAGGTCATTCCTAATGTCAGCATTCCGACGGTGACTATAGATAATATCTTTGTTTTCATATTCGTAATCATCTAGTTTTAGAACTTCAAGTTAACACCAAAAAGGAAGGTACGTGGACGTGGATAGTATCCATAGTCTATACCAGAAACCCATCCAGAGTTACCATAACCGATTTCCGGATCCATACCATCGTACTTGGTGAAGGTGAAGGCATTCTGCACCTGAGCATAGAGACGGCACTGTGAGATATATTTACACTTCAGCAACTTAGCGAAGTCATAACCCAACGTGATATTGGAGATACGCAGAAAGTCGCCGTCCTGAATAAAGAGATCCGAGAACTGATAGTTGATGTTGGTATTGGTGACACGAGGAATCTTGTTGCTGGTTCCTTCACCTGTCCAACGGTCGAGGATAGCGGTGGTGTAGTTGGCAGTTGTGGTACCTACGTTACGCAGGGTCTGCACAATCTTATTACCAGTCTGTCCGTTAGCCTGTACGGAGAAGTCAAAGCCCTTCCAGTCGAAGCCAAAGGAGAAACCATAGGTGAAGTCAGGCATACCGTTGCCAAGGTTCACCTTGTCGCTCTCATCAATGACACCGTCATGGTTGATATCATAATACTTCACGTCACCAGGCTGTACATTAGACTGTAGCACACCATTGCCTGCAGCAATCCAGTCGTTAATTTCCTGCTGGTTTTGGAAGATGCCGGCGGTCTTATAACCCCAGAAGTAACCGATTGGCTCACCGTTAGAGGCACGGTAAAACTCACCTGAGTTGTCGTAGAGCACGGAACCTGTCTCACCATGGATGATACCATCCTCATTGGGGATATTACCTACCTTATTCTTATTATAAGCGCCGTTGACGTTTACATAATATCGGAAGTTCTTACCGATGCGGTCGTTCCAACTCAATCCGAGTTCCACACCGGTGTTCTTAACGTCACCACCGTTGATGTAGGGAGCACCAGTTCCTACCGTCGCCAGTACGGGAGGCTGTACGAGCCAGTCCTTGGTGGTCTTCACGTAGAAGTCAAAGTTGACGTTCAGTCGCTGGTTGAGGAAACGGGCATCGAAACCGAGATCGAACTGCTCAGAGGTCTCCCAGGTAATATCCTCATTGCCTAAGCGAGTAGGAACGGCACCCCACTGGTCTGCATCAGAACCGAGCGTAGTACCGAAGTTATAATAGTAGTTATTGAAGCCCATTGGAGCAAGGTACATATAGTTACCGATATTCTGGTTACCTACCTGTCCCCAAGAAACACGGATCTTGAAGTAGTCCATGAACTTGGTTACGGGCTGCATAAATTTCTCGTTGGTCATGACCCAACCTGCGGAGATAGAAGGGAACCAACCGAAGCGATGACCAGAGGCAAAACGGCTAGAGCCGTCGCACCGCAAGGTGGCGTTCACCATGTAGGTTTCTTTCCAGTTCCATCCGACACGGGCGAAGTAACTGACCATACGCTCCTCATCCCAAGGTGAGCCGCTAACAGAAAGACCTCCTTCCTGATTGGTGGCGGTGCCATTGCCCAGATATGCATAAGCCCAAGTGTCAAAGCCATCGCGCAGTGAGCCGTTGGCGGCATAGATGCTCTGTCCTTCTGTACGGTAAGTCTCATAACCGATCATCGTATCGAAGTGGTGTTCCTTGATGTCAAAGTTATAACTCAGGGTGTTAGTCCAAGTGATGCCGAAGCCGTCGCTGGCACTCTGTGACACACCAGTACGGGTGTCCTGATAACTATAGATAGAGAAATGATAAAGTGGTGAGAAACTACGATAGTTGTTGGAGTCGTACTTCACACCCAAGGTTGTACGGAACTTCAGGTTCTTGATAAACTCAAATTCAGCATAAGCGTTGGCAGATACCGTGTAGTTCTGTGTCTTATTGTTATTGGTGGTCATCATCACACCATAGGGGTTGCCGTCGGCGTTGAACCACTCACTGTCAGATGTGTCGTTATATGGACTTCCATACTTGCCGTTATCGCTGTAGATAGGAGCGAGCGGAGAAGTACCGAAGGCGGCACGAAGTGAGTTGTTGTAGGCATTTCCTACGCTCAGCCCGTTTTTTTTATAATAGATCAAAGAAATCTGCTCACCGATCTTCAGAAACTTGTCAATCACCTGATACTCGGAGTTCACACGGAAATTATAGCGGGAATAACTGGAAACATCCTTTCCGCCTACGATACCCTCCTGACTCATATAGCCCATTGACAAGGCATAATTGCCTTTCTGACTGCCGCCGCTGACACTTAGGTTGGCACTATAGGTCTCTGCATTGTCTTTGAACATCTCATTGACCCAGTCTGTGTCAATAATATTCCCGTCTTTGTCGAAGATACTGGCATATTTCGGGGTTCCGTCCTCTTTCAGTCCATACCAGTCATAGGCAGAGCCTCCAGAGTTGATATTCTGCTCGTCCATGATAGACATATACTGCTTGGAGTTGAGCATCTTCATCTTGCGGGGAGCATTCTGCCAACCATAGTAAGCATCGAAACTGACAATGGCGCGACCTTCCTTACCACTCTTGGTAGTCACCAGTACGACACCATTGGCAGACTGTGAACCGTAGATGGCAGCGGAGGCAGCGTCCTTCAACACGTCAATCGACTCAATATCGGCGGGATTCACCGTGGCAATGTCACCACGTACGCCATCGATGATATACAGTGGGCCGCTGGAACCTGTAGTACCGAGACCACGGATATTTACTTTCAGTCCCTCACCAGGCTGACCAGACTCTGAGATAATGGTCATACCAGGAGTCTGACCCTGTAAGGCCTGCAAGGGATTGGAGGTGTTCAGTTTGGCCACATCCTCACCCTTCACCTGAAGGGTGGCACCGGTGACCAACTTTTTCTTCTGGACACCGTAACCGATAACGACAACCTCTTCTAGAAGGGCATTGTCCTCCTTTAGGGTGATGTCAATATTTGACTGATTGCCCACAACAATCTCCCTTGGAATGTAGCCGATATAGGAGACCACCAACGTAGCCCCTGGCTTCACACTCAGCGTAAAATTTCCGTCGAAATCGGTCACCACGCCATTGGCGGTTCCCTTTTCAACTACGCTCGCACCGATGACAGGACCTTGTGCGTCACTGACGGTACCAGTAATCTTCTTCGTTGTCTGCTGAACAGCCTCCACCGATGTCTCGTTGGCAGCCATTACAGGTGAGTACATCCCTAAAAGGCATGCACCCATTAGCAGCACAATCTTTTTTATATTTTGATTCATACTTAAGTATTAAGTTTTGACGAACGGTTGAAAAGCATTATCTTTAGCGAGTTATTCATTTAAATCGCTTATTATGAAACAGTCAAGAAAAACAATGCAATCTATGACATTGCTACAGGCATTTGATGCCGACAATTATCAATTTCAATTACGAGTCGGTAAAGACCGCTCCATACACTCCTATCATATTATGTTGCGAGCAAGAAACTATGTCGCAGACTTCATAAAGGCATGGGAGCACCAATCAGACATTCCCTTATCTCGCCTACAACTGGATTTTATCCAGCGTTTCAGTGTATACCTAAGTATAGACAGAGGGCTGAGGGGTGCTACTATATGGCTGAACTGCATGATGCTCAAAGGTGTTATCCTAAGGGCTCACAGAAGAGGGTTGATTAACAGGAACCCATTCGCGGAATTTCATATTGCCAAAAATATCCGTGAGAGGGAATATTTGTCAGAAGACGAAATACGTCTAATCATGAACCATCCTTTTATTAACCCTATGCAAGCCTATGTACGGGATCTTTTTGTGTTTTCTGCCTTGACGGGTATGTCATATATTGATATCCGCCAGTTGAAACTCACAGACATCTTCCTCCTTGACGGTTATCGATGGATCATCTCATCAAGACACAAAACAGGAATCCCTTTCCAAGTACGGCTGCTTCCTCAAGCATATGGGATCATCCGGCGTTATGCCAAGAACGACAAACAACAGATCTTTGACTGGTGTGAATACCACGCCATTGCAAAAAGGCTATCCAGCGTATTAAATGAGTGTGGAATCCATAGACATATCACCTTCCACTGCGCTCGACATAGTTTTGCCGTCATGGCTCTCAATCAAGGCATCCCCATTGAAAGTCTAAGTCGCATCCTGGGACATTCCAACATCAAAACGACCCAGATATACGCCCGTATCACGATGAAGAAACTTGGTTCTGATTTCAAGCATTTTGAAAACAACCTAAATCCCATTTTTTCTGAGAAAAAGGAAAGTTTACACAGTCGTATTAAAAACAAGATTCTGTCATTCCTTAGAAAAAGATGAGGATTTCATTCTGTGTGGCTATTCAAATAAACATAGCCATGTATAGCGGCAAACATAGCATATCCTGCTCCTTTCTCATGTCCTTGGCATGAAGTAGATATCGTTGATAGATACGAGACGAGAACTTCTTCTGGAACTCGTCAATAGAGGTGTGTACGTTAGACGTGGAGGATTTTACCTCTATGGGACACACCTTGGCCTGTCGTGACAATAGGAAGTCTATTTCATAATTGTGTTTGCCCGACGGTGTAGGCCAAGTATGATAGTACAACTTGTGACCGGCTGCAACAAGCATCTGCGCCACTACGTTCTCATAAACATAGCCTACATCTGCTTTCAGATTGTCACTCAAAACCTTTTGGTAAATAAGGTTTTCGGTGAAAGCATCATCCCAAAAGGCCAGTGTCACAAACAGACCTATGTCACCGCAGTACAACTTGAATTGGTCTCTGTTCATGTGCGATGCCAGTCCTGCACTCGGATCATTAGTATGATAAGCAAGATTGACTGTCATCGAATCTCTCAGTATGGCAATCTGTTCTCTCAAACGGTCAATCTTTCCCCCTGCAATAACACTGCTTACCTGATAGCGTGAGGCATTGCTATTCAACTGGGATGGAATAGCATGAAACAAATCGGAGGTCTGACCTGTAGGGTCAAGGTCGTAGAAGTCTTCGTCGTAGAGGTCGAGGATACTCCGCTTGCGCTGGTCAACGACGCTCAGGTCATGGGTGTCAAGATAGTCATTGACAGCCTGAGGCATTCCTCCCACCAACACATATAGACGGAAGTCACGCATCATCTTTCGATTAGTTGCATCGCCCAACGGCTGACGGGCATCGAATATATTACGCAGTAATGGTATCGTGGCTTCGTCACCCATTGCCCAGCGAAATTCCTCATAGTCCATTGGGTACATGTCTATTCGCGTTTCTTCACTGGGAATCAGGATACTCTTTTGCTTACCTTTCTGTCCTTTGCCTTTTCGCTTGATGCTCAACAACGAGCCAGTTTCTATATAGTCATAGCGGCCATCTGCCACCAGACTTTTGATAGCCTGACGGGCTAACGGCTGCTTCTGGATTTCATCGAAGATGATGACGGATTTATGGGGCTTCAGACTTTTGCGATAGGTCAGTTGCAATTGAGTGAAGATATAGTCAAGGTCTGAGATGTCCTCAAACAGATGATGAACAGCCAGCGAAGCCTTGGAAAAGTCCACTAACAGATAACTTTCATACTCTCTCCGGGCGAAATCCTCAGCAACAGTGGATTTGCCGACACGACGGGCTCCCCGAATCAGCAAAGCAGTCGTACCATGCTGATTTTTCTTCCACTTGAGCATCTGATCATATATCTTCCGCTTGAAAATTCTTTCTGACATACTTAGTAATCTTGAAAATACGACGCAAAGATAGCGATTCTTTTCGGATTCTCCAAGGAATATTTAAAGAATTTGCCGAAATTCTCAGTAGCCAAGTGTGCGTATTTGCCGAAATTCTCAATAACTAATTATCTTAATTTGCCGAAATTCTCAACACTTTAGCACAACATTATTTAATATCACCTTCCACTGCGCTCGACATAGTTTTGCCGTCATGGCTCTCAATCAAGGCATCCCCATTGAAAAAGATGAGGGCCTCAACCGCCTACTACAGTTTTTTAATCCTCTGCCACATCTGCCATTCTGCAACACTTACTGATAATCAATGGATTACGTGTTGCAGATGGGTGGCAGATGTGGCAGATCGGACTATTTTCACTTCGATAGGTCGTTCAAAACTCACTTTTGACGAACCAGATAGGCAGTTCCTTGTCGGATTCGCTTCTGTTTCAAATGCTCCATATTCGAAAGGAAGCGACCAAAAGCGATGAGGTTACCATACCGGATGGCAGAGCCGGCCTTCTTCTTAATGACAGCAAAGATGGCCGCAGTAGTCAGGTACGTGCCATCCTCCTCCTTCTCGGGAATCGTGAAGCACTCCTCAAAGAACTGTTCTTCAGGCGAGCATAGTTGGAACTGTCGGTTGGACTCCATCAGCAGACGGGTCTGTTCCTCATCCAACCATGTCGGCTCTTTTTGGTCCAACAAGGTGACAGCCTGCGCATAGAGTTGATCATAGTTGATTTTCTGGGACACATCGATAGGCCCAGTCAGTTCCACTCCTATAAAACGACGGTTGCCGGAGGGGTCAACCAGGATATCCGCCATATTGGTCGTGGCGATAAAGGAAGCCAGACGGGGAAAATCCTCCACATGTCTGCCATAGGGTCGTTTCACCTTCACAGAGGCCAGTTGGATGATATTCTTCAGAAATCCTTGCTGCACGGCAGGAGATATCTGGTTGAACTCATCGAGATTGATGAGCAAGAACTGACTCATGGCCTGCAGCACACTCTTCTTCTCCGACAGGATGAGGTTGTCGGTATAGCCCCATTGCAGGTCTATCGGGATGAGCGACTTGCAGAAAGTAGACTTGTTATATCCCTGTTTGGAGATGAGAAGCGGCACCAATGCGTTGCCATAGTTCCGTTTCATCCCTAACCACTGTGCCACCATCGCCAGGAACCATGTCCGGAACCACTGGGGCCAGTGGGGATTCTTGGTAGGCACCCTTCTCGCCAAGGCTCCGATATAGTCTCGCCCGTCCCATTTGTTGACCAGGCCCCAGAGATACTCCTCTATCGGATTATAGGCACGCACCATGCCTGAGTTCAGGTAACGCACGATATCCTTATCCCACACATTCAGACCGGCCAGCCGTGCCTCCATCGCCAGACTGTTGCGCACCCGCTCATCGACAGGTCGCCATCCCAGGTGCCATTTCTCCTTCTTGCGATACTCCACATAGCCCATCATCGTATTCATCCGGAAGTTATATTGCTGCTCCAACAGGTCGATTAGTCTTTGCATCATCTCAGAGATGGCCGGTGAGGATGGGGCCTCCGCATTCTTGGAGGGGCCAGGGATGATGCCGACCTCCTCAACAGGCAGGTTTTCGGGAATATTGATCGCCATCGTTTCCTCACGCATATAAGGATGAGGGTCTACCGTCATGCGAAAGCCCGCCATCAACAAACTGGTGTTCCCTTCCCGTACGGCTGGCATGACAGTCAGTCTCTCACTGGTAGCCGCCAGTTGGATAACCGTCTCATAGATACGGCAGACGAGAGGATAGGCCTGTTTGCAGAACGCCTCCATCTCGTTTTCCTCTTCGGGAAGACTACCGTTGGGACGGGAGGCACTGATCAGTATCTTCACCGTTTTCCCGCTACTCCCCCGCAGAGCGACCTTCGTACATGGCAAGAGGGCCGCCATTCGTTTCACGGCTTCTGCCTCCTTCAAGTCATGAAGCGGTCCTACTGTCAGGGTCAACAACCCGTTGAAACCGGTCACTTGGCGGTCGCCTTCCTTGGTCGTCCTCATGGTCACGGAGGGGTAGGCTGCGGGGATGCGATGCATCCTGCCATAGGTCATCCATGAGTCTGCCCTTTCAACGAAGTCACGCAGGTTCTCGATGTCGTTAGTCACATTGTCTTGTAATACCTTCTGCATCATGGTTTCCAGAGGAACGTTCTTGAAATGCTTACGGTTTTGCTTGTCTGTTCTGATAAAAGATAGTTTCATTGTTGTAGATAAATTTGATAATGATTATTCGTTCAGACCGCTTCTTCCACTTGTTCCCGCCAAGGGAACACTTCATTCCATCGTATATTGTGAAGTGTTCCGTCCTACGGAACAACTTGTTCCCCACAGGGGAGCAAAGTGTTCCCTTATACGGAATAACCAGTTCCCTTATAGGGAACTTGCAGGAAGAAGCATCCCGACGGGTTCTTAGTCCCGTAACTCGTAATTGTAAGTGGACAGGTAATGGTCGAAAGCAATGCCTTGGTCATACCCACGCTCCGCAAAGAAGCCAAGGATTGTCTGTTGCTGACAGGGAGCCAACATATGTTCCCCATTGTGATAACGGTAGTAACTGCCTACGCTTCCCACATAATCGGTAATGATGTTACGCATCAAGGAACGCTCATGCTTGGGAACGTTCTTGTACAAACTATGGAAGCCATAGGCCAGTTTGACCTCCTCTGCCTTCCGATAGAAAGAGCATTTACCGTCCTTCAGGGCCGACGGATATACCGCCCTTCCCCACAGACGTTGCTGACACTCCTGAACACCCACCTGATAACGCAGGCAGTGATCACACATTGGACACTCGTTGTTGAAACACAACATGAAAGTTCTTGGAACTCCTTGAAAAGTTGATTTTTCTACTAGCATGGTTTTTGTTGTTGATAAGTTTATAACTTATAGTTGCTAAATCAAGTGCAAAGATACAAAAAAATCTTTGAAAATGCAAGAAAAACACCTGAAAAATTTGCAAAAACAGACTGATTTGCCACATCTGCCACCCATCTGCAACACCCAACTCCCTGTCAATCAAGACGTGTTGCAGAATGGCAGATGTTGCAGAGGATAAACATTTCTGGTAGGCGATTACCCATATTGTCGCCTTTACACTTATTGGACAAATCCGTCTAAGAATGTTAACAAAATCATCAAAATTCGAGAAAAAAGCAAGAAAGTATCAAAATTTGTCAAGAAAAGATAATGTTATTTCGTAAATTTCTTTTAATTTTGCACGGTAAAACAATGTAAATACGAAAACCACTAGATAAAACTATTAACAAAAATTTCAAATTAGACCAAAAACTATGCCTTAGAAAAGAAGAACAGAAACCACCATTGCGGGTCCTAGGGGCTTGGCATGGAAGGAGGTGACCTCATCTCCATTAACTAATAACCAGAAATGTATTTATCCAATCAATCTAAGAAAAATACTTAAGTATGAATCAAAAAATCAGAAAAACAGCGCTGCTAATGGGTGCATGCCTTTTGGGAATGTACTCACCTGTAATGGCTGCCAGCGAGACATCGGTGGAGGCTGTTCAGCAGACAACGAAGAAGGTTACGGGTACCGTCAGTGACTCACAGGGTCCCGTGATTGGTGCGAGCGTAGTTGAAAAGGGAACCACCAATGGTGCGGTGACCGATTTCGACGGTAACTTTACACTCAACGTGAAGCCGGGAGCCACCTTGGTTATCTCTTACATCGGCTACACGACTCAGGAGATTGCAGTAGGCAATCAGTCAAGTTTCGATGTCACCCTGAAGGAAGACGACGCGCTTCTGGAGGAGGTGGTCGTCGTAGGTTACGGTGTCCAGAAGAAAAAGTTGGTCACCGGTGCTACTGTTCAGGTAAAGGGTGAGGACATCGCCAAACTGAACACCACCAACGCCCTGACTGCCATGCAGGCCTCTTCTCCTGGTGTAAACATCACCCAGAGTTCTTCACAGCCCGGTAAAGGCTTTAAGGTCAACATTCGTGGTATGGGTACCATCGGTAACTCTTCTCCACTGCTGATCATCGACGGTATCAACGCAGGTACTGCTGACGACGGTCTGAATGGTCTGAACCCCAACGACATCGAGAGCATCGACGTACTGAAGGACGCTGCTTCCGCAGCCATCTACGGTGCCCGTGCTGCCAACGGTGTGATCTTGGTAACCACCAAGCAGGGTAAGGCTGGTAAACTGACTGTCCAGTACGATGGTTTCGTGGGTTGGTCAAATGCCCAGAAGGTTCCCGGACTGGTTACTGCCAAGCAGTATATGCAACTCGTCAACGAGACGAACTTCAATACTTACGGAACTGCAACAGACTGGACGACCCTTGTTCCTTCTGATATTATCTCCAGAGTGAATAGCGGATGGGAGGGAACCGACTGGTTCAAGAAGTACGAGAACAAGAACGCCGTCCAGTTCAGTCATGCTGTAACACTGAGCGGCGGTTCAGAGCGTTCTAAGTTCTCTCTGAGTCTGAACTACAGTTCCAACGAAGGTATCATGGGTGGTGACAACGCCTCTACCTATCAGCGTTATGGCGGTCGTATCAACTCCGAGCATGTCGTCCTGAAAGGTAAGGACCTCTTCGGTCAGGAGCACGACCTGTTGACCATCGGTGAGAATATCTCTTACTGGTATCACAAGAGCCACGACCTTGCTGAGGGCAACGGTTACTGGAACATCATGCAGGCTGCCTATGTCGCTTCTCCGCTGGTTGAGCCTTACAATGCCGACGGTACACTGACCTCTTTCAAGAACAACGGCTATGGCTACAGCAGTATGATCTACGGCAACCCCCTGAACCACTTCCTCAATGGTGGTTACAGTTCTCTCAACAAGAACCGTGACTTCGGTTTCGGTGCTACCATCTACTGGATTGTAGAGCCTATCAAGAACCTGAAATATCGTGGACAGTTCAATACTGGCTTCAGCGGCAGCAACAACCGCAGCGTGTCCATGCCTTACAGTTCCAGTTTCACCAGTGCCAGTTCCAACTATGAGATGAGCATGGGTGAATATGAGAGCAGCAGTTTCACGATTGAGAATACCTTATCTTACGTATTGCCTCAGTTGGGCAAGCACAACATCGACGTATTGGTCGGTCAGAGTTTCGAGCGTTCTAACTGGAGTACAGGTATGTCTATGAACTTTGCCGTCAGTGAGGATAACCTGAACTCACTGGTCTACAACGGCTGGAACTATAACATTCCCTCTAACTATGAAGGTAACTATATCACCGGTCACTCCGGTTATGACAACCCCTCACAGGGCAGCATCGCCTCTTTCTTCGGACGTGTTAACTGGAACTACGACGAGAAGTACATGCTGACCGCTATCCTCCGTGCCGACGGTAGTTCTAACTTCGCAGAAGGCAAGCGTTGGGGTTGGTTCCCCTCTGTATCCGCAGGTTGGGTCGTCACCAATGAGAAGTTCATGGAGAAGACCAAGAGTTGGCTCGACTTCTTCAAACTCCGTGCAAGTTGGGGTCAGAACGGTAACTGTAACATCGGTAACTTCTACTACCTGTCTAATATCGGTTTCTCTCCGACGGACTATGCAAACTATGGTTACAAGTTCTCCAGCAACATGATCTACACCGTTGGTCAGAACAACTACACCACCGGTGCCTATGCTAAGAACGTTCCTAACCCCGATGTCACATGGGAGACCTCTGAGCAGACCAATATCGGTTTCGATGCCCGTCTGCTGAACGGTCGTCTGGGTGTTAACTTCGACTGGTATGTCAAGAAGACCAAGGACTGGTTGGTACAGGCTCCTATGAACGAGGTGCTCGGTTATGAGGAAGCAGCCTATATCAATGGTGGTGACGTGAAGAACACCGGTGTTGAGATTGCTCTCTCTTGGCGCGACAAGATCGGCAAGGACTTCAACTATCATGCTAATGTAAACATTGCTACCAATAAGAACGAGGTGACTCGTCTGGCTACCGCTTCTGGTAAGATCGGTGTGGATCAGACCAGTGCCCTGTTCCAGAACTCTTCTTATGTCTCTCTCGTAGAGGTTGGTCATCCTATCGGTTACTTCTATGGTATGTCCTATAGCGGTATCTGGCAGAACCAGGCTCAGATCGACGCTGCCCGTGCAGCCAACCAGGCCGTCCTCGCTGACGCACAGCCCGGTGATCCTATCTGGGATGACTTTGATCACGATGGTGTCATCAACTACGACAACGACCGTCATGAGATCGGTAGCCCCCATCCTACAATGAACCTCGGTATCTCACTGGGTTGCGAGTACAAGGGCTTTGACTTCGGAATCACCGGTTCTGGTGCTTTCGGTCATCAGATCATGCAGGCTTATCGTACCGCTCTGCTGGCTAACCAGTATCAGCACTACACCGTTGACGCTTTCGACCGTTGGCACGGTGAGGGCACCAGCAACACGATGCCTCGTCTGACCGTAGGTGCTATTGCCGACCAGTGGGTATCAACCCGCTACATGCAGGACGGTGACTACTTCAAGATTCAGAACATCACACTGGGTTATGACTTCACCAAGTTGTGGAAGTCTTCTCCTTTCCAGCAACTCCGCCTCTATGTACAGGCTCAGAACCTCTGCACCATTACCGGTTACACCGGTGTTGACCCGGAAATCGGTTCTTCAGGTGGTAAGGCCAGTTGGGCACGTGGTATTGACGTAGGTCTCTATCCTTCAGCACGTACCTGGATTGTCGGTGCTAGCATTAAGTTCTAATCAATACTGATCACTTAAAACAGAAGAAAAGTAATATGAAAAAAATATATGTCATGGCAATCGCAGGACTGTTCACCCTCGGACTCACGTCGTGTGACAAGTACCTCGATTCCGAAAATTTCACAGAGGCAAACACCAGCAACTATCCGGCTTCCGCGAACGACCTGAACAAGGAGTTGTCTGCCCTCTATGGTGTGATGAACCAGTTTGCTGCCGATCCGTTGCAGACACCTTGGTTTGTCAACAATATCATGTCTGACGACAGTAACGGTGCCGGTGGTACCGGTGACGTAGAGTCACACGCTATCGGTCACCTGATGGTCAATAAGGAGAGTATCTTTGACATGGCATGGCATAACACCTATGTCGGTATTGCCCGTGCCAATGCCATTATCTATGCTGTTGACGCTTTCAACTGGAGTGGTCAGGAAGCAACCCGCAACCAACTTCTGGGTGAGGCTTACTTTATGCGTGGTCTGTTCTATCTCTGGGGCTCTCAGTTCTGGGGCGATATCCCCGCTTACTGGGCTGCTGCCGCTCCCGATCCATGTCCTCAGCAGAGTGCAGAGGAAGTGATCTATCCGCATATCCTGGCTGACTTCGTCAGTGCTGCCAACCTGATGAGCCATGGCGCTACCACTCGTGGTGACGGTCATGCCACCAAGGGTGCCGCTGAAGGTTATCTGGCTCGTGCCTATATGTTCTATGAGGGCTTCTATAAGAAGGCCGGTGAACTGGCCAACGCTACGCTGGCTGACGTAGAACTTCCTGAGCAGGAGGGTGTCAACGGTCCGTTGACCAAGGCTCAGGTAGTCGGTTATCTGGAGGATGCTATCAACAATGGCGGCTATAGTTTGATTCCTGACTTCCGTCAGTTGTGGCAGTACACCAATGAGTTGACTGCTCCTGACTACCCCTTCGTGGCTGACCTGGCTGCCAACAACCAGTACTGGGCAGGCAACGGTAATGCCGAGGAGATGTTCCAGGTACAGTTTGGCAATATGGCTTCTTGGAATGCCTCTTACACCATGGGTTATACCAATATGACCTCTCTGTATTGCGGTCTGCGTTGTGATGACAATGGTGCAGGTGTCGCTAATGGCGACCTCGCTTCTCTGCCTTTCGGACAGGGCTGGGGACAGGGCACCATCAACGCTCAGTTGTGGGACGACTGGTCTGATGCCGACCCACGTAAGCAAGCAACTATCCTGGACGCTCCCGCAGAGTTAGGCGAAGGAACCGGTTTCGTCTTCACGACTTCTTGCTCTGAGGATGCCGGCTACTACAACAAGAAATGGATGCCAGTCACCTGTTCTGCATCTTCTTGGGACGACCATAACACCGCTTACACTTGGTGGGGTGTCTATCGTGTGAAGAACACAACCGCTGCCAACAACAACGGTAACTCTTTCCAGGGTGACCACTTCGCAGATATTATTCTGCTCCGTCTGGCTGATGTCATGCTGATGCATGCAGAGTTGACCGGTTCCGCTACCTATCTGAACCGTGTCCAGAACCGTGCAGGTGTGGCTACCACCGGCTATTCATGGAACAATATCAAGAACGAGCGCCGTTGGGAGTTGGCCGGTGAGGGTATCCGCTTCAACGACCTGCGCCGTTGGTCTGGTATTGACGGTGGTGAGAATTGTGAGGCTGCTCAGGCTCTGCAGAAACAGAACAACACCCGTGTGAACTATACGGGTACTTGGACAACCATGCGCCATGCTGCTTCTTCTTGGGCTAAGCGTTATGCTGCCACTAACGGCTTCTTGCAGATTCCTCCTGCACAGATTAAGAATATCGACGACCCGGAGGTATTGAAGCAGAATGCAGGCTGGGGTACTGATGTAGCAGATGCCAACATGAGTGGTACACCGGTTTATTAATACATTATTATAAATAAGGAATAACAATATGAAAAAATCAATATTATTGTTCGCTGTAGCATTAGGTCTGTTCACGGCCTGCGATCCTAACAAGGAGGAGAAGGACTTCGACGTGACCAATATTACTGCAGATCAATTGCTGGCCAACGCCACTTTTGAGCAGTGTGCTGCCGTATTAGACGAGGATGGCAACATCATCGATTATACACCGTCAGAGACTGGTAACTATATCAAGTACAACGTTCCCGGAGTGAACGCACTGTCTATCTTCACCCTGAATGCAGATGGTTCGGAGAAGAATCTCCAGAACGCTATTACTGAGAGTTTCACACATACCGGTGGTGGTATCTTTATCCTGAAACCACGTCGTAACTCTGATCCTCATCAGATCGCTTACTTCCGTTACACCAACCAGAACGGAGAGAGCGTGGTTGCATCTAAGGAATTCACTGTAGACGTGCCTGCAGATATTCCCTATGAGTTGAAACTTCTGGCTTCTGACGACTACGGTGAGAAGATTTGGAAATGGGATCCTTCCGTTTCAGGATCTGGTGCCGTTTGGGGCAATATGGGCTACAAAGCCGGAGATGGAGCGTCTGTCGGAATGAGCGGCAATGGCCAATGGTGGGGTGTTGTTTCCAATGACTCACCGGACGATGGTGCCGGCTTCGCTCAGCAACTTAATCACTCCAAAGACGGAAAAGCATGGGGTGACGGTGACCTCGATGCCTATATGGTAATTAGTGAGGAAGGTACCATTACCTGCTATACCAAGGATGGTAAAGAAATCCGTAAGGGTCAGTTTAAGATTGAAAACTATAACCCAGATGCAACTTGGAAAGTTGCTGACCTTACTACTGAGTCCATTCTGTGGCCATGGGTTATCAATAGCGGTGCTAAGACTCCTTCTGAGTGTGGTTGGGGTTCTGGTTCTTATGAAGTAGTGTACCTGACTCCGACACAGATGACTTTGGTTTATCCTGGTAAGGATGCTGCCGCTGCTGCTGCCGCTGATCCTACTAATGAAAATGCTGGAAGTTGGAGTGAAGCAACGTTCTGGCACTTCAAGAGTGAAAGCGACCTGCTTGGTATGGTGTCTGGTTATGCAAAAGAAAAGTCTTGGACATGGGATACTTCTATCACAGGTGTTGTCTGGGGTAACATGGGTTACTGCGGCGGTGACGGTAAAAATGTCGGAACTGGCGGTGAAGGCCAATGGTGGGGTATTACTGCCAATGACTCAGACGATGGTGCCGGTTTCAACCAGCAACTCCAACACTCACCAGGTGGTGTTAACCACGGTGACGGTGATCTCAACGCTTACATGACCTTCGACAAAGACGGTATGTTAACCAGTTATGCTGCTGATGGTAGTGTTATCCGCAAGGGAACTTACTCACTGACAGCAACTTCTTCAAAGGAGATCAAGGATGTAACCGATGAATTTGGAGAGGATAAGGCCAATCAGTTGAAGGCTTGGAAGACGGCCGACCTGAAGACCGATGCCCTTCTGTGGCCATGTATTATCAACTCTGGTGCAAAAATGCCTTCTGAGGTAGAATATGGTACAGGTGCTTATGAGGTACTTTATCTGACTAGCGATAAGATGACGCTATGCTATCCAAGTGAGGGTGCCCTCTATAACTACGGAGGTTGGAGTGAGGCTACCTTCTGGCACTTCAAGGCTAAGGAGTAATTCATTAATACGAATGTTTTAAAATAACAAGAAATATGAATATCAAGAATTATATCAAAGGTGGGGCTTTCATAGCCCTGACGATGCTCGCCGTTGCTTGTAGTAGCGATGACGAATATACAGGCCCTTCATGTCCTGCTCCAGTAGCCGGTACAACGGGAACCGCCATTGACCTGGGCCTGACATCAGGAACACTGTGGGCAGACCATAACGTAGGTGCCACCAGTCCTGAGGACTATGGAAACTACTACGGCTGGGGAGATCCGACAGGTCTGAACCGCTCCAAGATCATTGCCGACTATGCAGAAGGCGAGTCTATGACAGTGGAGGAGTTGTTTGAGGCTATGAAGACCACTTACGATGCAGAGGCTGGTAGAGACACTACCGCACTCTTTACGGCTGATCCTAATGTATTTGCTGAGCGTGTCGCTGTTACCAACGACGAAAAAGGCAATGTGACCTATGCTTTTGTCATGGCTGTCGAAGGTGGAAAGGATTATGATGCAGAAGATCATGAGTATACCACTGACGACTATCCCATCATGGTCGTTTATGCCAAGGAAGGTAAGGTAAGTCTGGGTTATGTGAACATCACCTATGCTTACAAAGGCTCTAACGCCGACATCTATGCCAACAGTATCAACGGCTATGCAGCCTATGATGCTGCCACAGCCAACTGGGGCAGTGGTTGGGCGATGCCTAACACAGAGCAGATTACCGAGTTGATTGAGGAGTGTACCTGGGAGCGCAGCGACAAGGGTTATACCGTCACAGGTCCTAACGGCAACAGTATCTTCCTGCCATTTGCCGGCTATCGTTATGGTGACGAACTCTTTGCTACCGGTTCTGAGGGATTCTATTGGTCTGGTGTGATTACTGGTACCTATACCTTCCCGACAGGTCCTCAGCAGTTGAACGGTTCTCAGGGTGATATCAGCACTGCTGATACTCCTGCCGGTCTCTATCTGTCAGGCACCAAATATGCCATTCAGTCAACCTTTGCTTATGGCAAGGCTGTAGGTATGGCTATCCGCCCTGTAAAATAAATGACAACCTGATTCCTATCCGCCCTGTAGCCCTTGCTATGGGGCGGATTTACTAGTTAAATCAGAATCACTAAAAAGGATCATCAATGAATAGAAAATTTACTCATTCACTACTTTGTCTCTTCCTGACGGCAGGCCTGAACGTTCAAGCCGCAGACTTCGAGACAGCGACGGAGGCTGTCAAGAACATGGGTGTGGGCTGGAACCTCGGTAATGCACTGGAGGCAAATAATCAGGAAAAGAGTCATGACCCATCAGAGGATGCCTACTGGGGACAGCAGGGACTGGAGTCTCAGACCTGTTGGGGGCAGGCTACTACCAAACCGGAACTCCTCAAGATGATGAAAGAAGCCGGATTCGGTGCTATCCGTGTTCCTGTCACTTGGTATAACCACATGGATAAGGACGGAAAGGTCAATGCAGAATGGATGGCCCGTGTCCATGAGGTGGTAGACTATGTGATTAACAATGGTATGTACTGCATCATCAATGTACATCACGACACTGGTGCCGGTTCCTCAACATGGGACTCCTGGCTGAAAGCCGATGAGGACATCTATGCCGCTAACAAGGCCAGATACGAATATCTCTGGCAGCAGATTGCGGAGGAGTTCAAAGACTACGACCACCACCTGCTCTTCGAGAGTTACAATGAGATGTTGGACAAACTCAACTCATGGAACTTCGCCTCCTCCAATGCTGAAGGACAGTATGATGCAGCAGTAGCCGCCTCTGCCTACAGTGCCATCAATAAGTATGCACAGAGTTTCGTCAATGTGGTTCGTGCCTCAGGTGGTAATAACGCACAGCGTAACCTGATCGTCAATACCTATGGTGCCAGTAACGGTGGCGGTAATTGGAACTCACACCTGCTGGATCCGCTGAAGGAGATGAAAGTACCTACCGGTGAGAGCAACCATATCGCCTTCGAGGTACATGCCTACCCTTATATCGCTGACGGCTTTGAGAGTGCGAAATCAAATCTCGATGAAACTTTCAATGCCGTAAAGACCTATTTCATCAACAAAGGCTATCCCGTCATCATCGGTGAGTGGGGCTCCAGCAATGTCGACAAGGGAGAGGGTGCCACTGACTATGATGTCCGCAAGGATGAGATGTTCAAGTTCGTAGACTATTGGGTACAACAGGCCAAGAACTTGAATATTGCTACTTTCTACTGGATGGGACTGTCTGACGGACTGTATCGCGGTATACCGTCCTTCAACCAAGCAGACCTTGCCGAGCGTATCGTGAAGGCTTATCATGGCAGTGACTTCTCTGGTGTATATCCCGTCATCAAAATTGGCGACTTGGATTCCTTCACTGCATGGGAAGGTGCTCAGCAAATAGACTGGAGTAGCGGCTCTGTCTCTATTCCTGCCTCTATTTTCAAAGAGTACGATGCTACTATCTATATGGAACTGACCTATACCCAGAACTATGCTGGGATGGGTGTTGACGGCGACGGCAACTCATTGGAATACGATGATATCCAGTTCCGCACGGGCAACTGGGCAGACCTTGTTCCCATCACGACCGTCATTGACGGTACTGAAAAAGGGTATTCGGGCGATATTGCTCCCTCAGAGATCTATGGAACTCCCAGTGGTACCCAACACACCACGACACTCCGATTGTATAACAGTCCGAATAAAAAGTTACAACTGTCACAATATGGCAAGTTGAAGGACAAGGGTCTGGTTATCTTCGGACATGGAGTCATGATTCAGAAGGTGGCCTTTGTCAAGACACCTACGGTCACGGGTATCCAGAATACCGTTGTTACGAAAGGGGATGGTGCTATTTACAACCTCCAAGGACAACGTGTCAAGAATCCTACGAAGGGTATCTTCATCCAAGACGGTAAGAAGTTTATCGTTAAATAAACTCCCCCCGCATATACATTCCGCCCTGCATCCCAACCCGATGCGGGGCGGTTTTGTTATTCGCTCGAAAAAAACGTAAATAAACTTGGCATTTTACCCAGTTATTTGTACCTTTGTATGTTGAATGAGAAAACTGTTGGACAGATACTGGAGATGGGGACTCACGATGCTCATGGGTATCGGAGTTTTGCTGTTTTGGGGCTTAGGCTATCCGCATGCTTTGTCGTATCATGAGCAATACCAACTTTTTCTGTGGACAACAGATTATTTCCTGGAGCGTATGAGTGTTGCCGGCGGCTTTGCCGACTGGGCGGGAGAGTTCATCACCCAGTTTTATTACCTGCCTTGGCTAGGAGCCATTCTACTGGCTGTACTGTACATGCTCCTGCAACGGGCCATCGCTTCCCTGCTTTCCCCATCCCTCTACCTACTCAGTTTTTTACCATTAGCCCTACTGCTTTGGCATATGGGAGACTTAAGTGTACTCCTGTCATATTCCGTAGCATTGGTGTTGGTGGTAGGGTTAGTAGGGTTGGTAGGTAGAGTAGGTTTGGCAGGGAAGGCCGGGATGTTAGGGGATGTCCTTGTGATTCCCATCGTTTATTGGCTGTTGGGACCGATGGTGTGGCTATATGTCCTGCTCCGTGTGGTACAGGGTGGTTGGAAACAGGGCTGGCTGTTATTATGGACAGGACTATTATTGTTACTCTTATGGACGACCCTGCTGGATCAATGGCCACTAGAGATGGTGATGGGGTCGATGACCTATACCCGTATTCCCCTCCATATACCTGTCCTACAGTGGTTGATACCTGTAGTGGTTGTCATATTGGCAGGAGTAAGCAGACTGACGGATGGAGCGAACGGGCTTGACAGATTAATGGGACGCTATGGGGTGATTGCCGGATGCATCCAGGCTGTCGCCGTCATCGTAATAGGCTGGTTTGCCATTGACAAAGGATACGACCCAGAGACCTATGAACTGGTATGGCAGGACTATCAGATCCGCCATGAACAATGGGACAAGATCATCAAGCGAGCAAACAAACACGTGGTCAGGACCTCTTTCTGGTCCAACAGTGTCAACCTCGCTTTGTCACAGAAACGCCTACTGGCCGACCGTATGTTTGACTTCTACCAGAGTGGTGACGATGCGCTGATCATGCCACGAAAACGTGACCTGACAAGTAACCTCCCCTCGGCAGAGGCGTATTATCGTTTAGGACTTGTCAACTCTGCGCAACGGTATATGTTTGATATCCAGGAATCCATCCTGAATGGTAAGAAGAGCGGACGCTGCACCAAGCGTATCGTTGAATGTATGCTGGTCAACGGACATTACAAGCCCGCCCTGAAACACATCAACCTCTTGAAGAAAAGCCTTTTCTATAGAGGATGGGCAGAAAAGGCTGAGCAAGTGATCACATCAGATGCCAAGACCCGTGAGACTCGTATCAATGCCCATCCACAATTAGGCAGACTCCGTCAGATCCGTTTCAAGGATGATTTCCTGTATAGTCATGCGGAGAAAGACAAGATTTTCGGATTGCTGTTTATGAACAATCACGATAATAAGATGGCCCTCGACTATTTTATAGGAGAGTTGTTATTACGTGGAAACGTACAGGCTGTGATACAGTATATGCCATGGGCAGAACAGTATGGTGGCTATCGTCAGATGCCCATCGGTTATCAAGATGCCGTACAGTGTATTCGTCAGCAAGGAAACCTGCCCGGATCGATGTATGGGAATTATGTAAAACGAATGATGGGAAGATGAGAATAATAAGAGAATTCGGCTGTTGGGGGTTGGCTATTGGCTGTTGGCTATTGGCTGTTGGATGTCTGCTGGGATGCAGACAGACACCGACTGAGGTGACCAAGGTGGACCGGCAGCCCGCTATTTACCCTGACTATATCGATGTTACTATCCCTGTGGATATTGCCCCGCTGAACTTCAGCGTCGTGGGAGAGGACATCGACAAGGTCGATGTACAGATAACGGGAAGTAAGGGGGGAGCCTTGCATACCCATGGAGACTATGCCGATTTCGACATCACAGACTGGCAGGCACTCACGGAACAGAACCGGGGTGGTGACCTGAGGGTGACGGTTTGTGCCAGAAAGGATGGTAAATGGCTTCAATATCAGGATTTCAACATACATGTGAGTACCTATCCCCTGACAGACTGGGGCGTGACCTACCGCCGTATTGCCCCTGGCTATGAGGTAGGAGGCGATATCGGTATGTATCAGCGTGATATCCATACCTTCGACGAGTATGCCATGCTCAGAGAGTCGGCAGTACCCGGCAGATGCATGAACTGCCACACTGCCAATCGCACAGACCCCTCCCAACTGACACTCCAAATCCGAGGCGAAGGAGGCGGTACGTTGATCCAGATAGACGGTAAACAATACTGGTTTGAGACCAAGACCGACTCTACGAAGGCAGCAGGATCGTATGCCTACTGGCATCCCTCCGGCAACTACTGTGCCTATGCTACCAATGCCGTCCATCAGAGTTTCTTCGTTGGCAAGGGACAACGCATCGAAGGCTATCATAACTTCAGTAATGTGGTACTGCTCGACGTACGGAGTCATGAACTGATTCTCGCACCGGAGTTGATGACGGAGACCGATCTGGAAATCTTCCCCGCTTTCTCCGCTGACGGGAAACACCTCTATTATAGCACCTCCAAGTCATGTCAGGTGCCTGCAGAGTATATGAAAGTGAAGTGTAGCATCTGTCGGATTGGCTTTGATGCGGAGAACGGACGGTTTGAACAGGAAGTGGACACCCTGTTGAACGGACTGCACGACAACCGCAGTTACACCTTGGCACGTCCCTCCTACGATGGCAGATGGTTGATGTATTGCGTAACGAGCCGTAGTAACTTCCCCGTATTCCAACCCGATGCCGATCTCTGGCTGATGGACTTGAAGACCGGTCAGACACGACCTGTCAGAGAAGCCAACAGCAACGATGTCGAGAGTTATCATAACTGGTCGAGCGACAGTCATTGGTTCGTTTTCTCCTCCAAACGGGAGGATGGCATGTATGCCCAGTTGTACTTTGCGTCTATCGACGAACAAGGACGGGTCACCAAGCCTTTCCTTTTGCCTCAGAGAAACCCCAAGAAGTTCTATCGGGAGATGTTCGACTCCTATAATGTCCCCGACTTCACCAAGCGAAAGGTAGACTTTGATGCACGAGAGGCGAGTAGACAGGTGTTCCGTCATGAGCGAATACCAGTGAGGATAAGGCAATAGGGCTGCGACAGGGTCGCAGCAAAGACTGACAAAAAGAGCACAGGCAGACAATAAGAGCAAAGGCTGACAAAAAGAGCACAGGCAGACAATAAGAACAAAAAAGACTAAAGATATGAAAAGAATTTTGTTTTTCAGTATGGTAGCCATCGCTGCCATCGTGACTGTAGGATGTAAGAAGAGTGAGGTGTGCCGCATTCATGGCACGATTGTAGGAGAGCAGTATGAGGGAAAGCGCATCTTCCTCGTCCCCTTTACTGGTCCTGCTACTGCTGAGACGGTTGACAGTATGGAGATCAAGGATGGTAAGTTTGAGTTTGCGCCGGACTCCATGCAGATGTATAAGATCCTGTTGGACTACCACTACCGCTTTGCCACCCAGCCATTGATTGTGATCGCCGAGCCTGGAGACATCCAAGTAACCATAGACACCATCAGTTCTGCAGTAGGTACTCCTCAGAATGACTCATTGCAGACATGGAAGGAACTGACGGAGAGTCATGGTAGTCAAGCCCGTGCCCTCAACCTGCTGATCGCCGCTAAGAAGCAACATAACGACACCATTGAGGCGGCTCAATTGAAAGAACAGATGAAAACAATGCGTATAGCCTATAACCGCCGTAGCCGTGAGTTAGCCGCACATATGGAGGGAACGATCCTGGGAGATTTCCTGAAAGGGATGTTCCCAGAAACCTATCAACGCCAGTTGCCAGACGGTACGGTTGTGACGATGAACTTCGACACCAATGAACCTGTTCAGTAAATATGGAAAGATAGGTGCATCACTGCTGTTCGGCATTGCTGTATTCCTCTTTTGGCGGCTTGCCTATCCGGTGATGTTGTCGTATCAAGAACAGTATCAGTTGTTCTTGATGGACGGAGATTACCTGTGTCGACTGCTCTCCGTACCTGACGGTTTTGCCCGTTGTGTGGGAGAGTTCCTGACACAATTGTATATCAACCAGACACTAGGAGCCTTGGTACTGGCTGTTATCTTCGTACTCATCCAGCGTCTCACATGGCACTTGATGAAGACAGTCAATAAGAAAGCCGACAACCATTACGCACTGAGTTTTCTGCCAGCCCTCCTCTTGGGACTGATACTGGGTGACGAGAGTGTACTACTCACCTACCCCATCGCCCTCATCCTCGCCTTGATTGCCATGTGGGGATATGAGACGGAAGGAAAGAACTTACGCGTGTACCTTATTATAACAGAAATACCCCTTCTCTATTGGCTAGCCGGTCCTGTAGTACTCCTCTTTGCCACATGGGTCCTTCTCCGCCAACTGCAAACCAATGAGTCGAGATGGAAAGGGATTATCATTGGAGTATTTTCCATTCTCTATGCCCTGACCTGTATCCTGGTGAGTTCCTGGATAGTACCTTACCCGTTATATCAACTGTTTCGCGGAGTGGACTATTACCGCTTTGTCGGCATCTACTATTGGGCATTAGCCTTCCTGATGTTTGTCTGTATGATCTTGCCAATCGTCATGGCATGGGTTCCTGCCACTGAGAAGAGCGGCAAGAACACCATCATCGGTATCGGGGAGACTGTCATCCTATTAGCAGGCTTTCTCCTTCTCAGACCATCCTTCTATGATGCACGTAAGTATGAGGTGATGGAGTATGACTATCTGGTACGCTGCCAGAACTGGGATGCGATTATCGCCAAGGCAGACCGAAAGACACCAGACCTTCCAATGACGGTCTGTGCCACCAATCTTGCCTTAGGGATGAAGGGACAACTGGGGGAACGCTTGTTTGACTATTTCCAAAACGGGGTACAGGGGCTTTTGCCTCATTTCGAGCGTAACTTCTCTGCCACGATGTTGACAGGTGAAGCCTATTGGCAGTTAGGACTGGTGAATACCGCTCAGCGTTTTGCCTTTGAGATGATGGAAGCCATTCCTAATTACTCCAAAAGTTGCAGGGCCGTCAAGCGACTGGCAGAGACCAATCTGGTGAATGGCGAGTATGCTGTGGCCCGGAAATACTTACAGTTATTGGAGAAGACACTGAGTTATCGGCAGTGGGCACAGCGTACCCTTCCGCTGCTGGGTGATGAGAAAGCGATTAACGAGCATCCTGTCTATGGATGGATGCGGCAACTGCGCTTACAGGAAGATATCCTGTTTAATGGGCAGGAGTTGGATAAGGTTTTCGGTCAGTTGATGATGCAGAACAAAGGCAATGGTCTTGCTTTACAATATCTGTTGGCGGCTCCCTTACTGGAACGTGACATCAATAAGTTTATGAAATATATGTCGTATGTGGATGGACTGCATCTGGGCTATCGCCCCCGCAGTTGTCAGGAGGCTATCATCTTCGCCTATGCCCAACGTAACCAGTATCCTCCAAGAGGGTATGTGGATGAGATGGTGATGCGGAACTTCGGAGACTTTAGCCAGTCCTTCGCACAGAGCAGGGGTGACGTGTCGCAACTGGGCAGATTCAGAAATACTGCATGGTACTATTTAGTAGGAAGAAGATGAAGAAGATATTAATAGGGTTCATAGGTTTAATGGGCCTGCTGGGATGCGGACAGACACCGACGGAGGTGACCAAGGTGGCGCAGCAGCCAGTCCTTTACCCTGATTATATAGGAGTGACGATCCCTGTGGATATTGCCCCCTTGAACTTCAGCGTCGTGGGAGAGGACATCGACAAGGTCGATGTACAGGTGACGGGAAGTAAGGGGGGAGCCTTGCATACCCATGGAGACTATGCTGACTTCGACATGGAGGAGTGGCATGCGCTGACTGAACAGAATAAAGGTGGCGAACTGACCGTCACCGTCTGTGTCCGCAAAGAAGGGAAATGGTTGCAATACCAAGACTTTAAGATCTATGTCAGTCCCTATCTCCTAGAGGAATGGGGCGTGACCTACCGTCGTATCGCCCCGGGCTATGAGGTATATAGTCATATGGGACTGTATCAACGTAATCTGTCGACGTTTGAGGAGACAGCGATACTGGAGAACACCCAGATTCCCGGACAGTGTATTAACTGTCATATGTCCAACCGTACAGATCCCAGTCATTTCGTGTTCCATGTCCGTGGTGATCATGGGGCAACGATGATACAGACAGACGGGAAACGGGAATGGCTGAAGGCAAAGAATGACTTGCTGGGCGGGTCGATGGTGTATCCCTATTGGCATCCCTCAGGCAACTATTGCGCCTTCTCTACGAACCAGACCCGTCAGGGATTCCATGTGATTGCCAAAGAACGTATAGAGGTGGTCGACCTCTCTTCAGATATCTTTGTCTATCATCCTGCCACCCATGAGATCCTGACAGACTCACTGATTCAGACGAAAGACTGGTCGGAGAATACTCCCGTCTTTTCTCCTGACGGGAAGACGTTGTATTATATGACCTGTAAGAAACAAGAAGACCCTAACCGCTATAAGGAAGAGCAGTATAATCTCTGTAAGATAGCCTTTGATCCTGAGAAGGGAACGTTTGGAGACCATGTGGACACACTGTTTAATGCAGTAGCGATGGGGAAAAGTCTGACATGGCCCCGTCCTTCCTATGATGGGAGATATATCCTCTTCACCCTGATAGACTATGGCTATTTCTCTATCTGGCATGAGGAGAGTGAGCAATGGCTCCTAGACTTACAGAGCGGAGAGGCTCGTCCTTTGGATGAGATCAACAGTCCCCGTGCCGACAGTTATCATAACTGGAATGTCAACTCCCGCTGGATCGTGTTCACCAGCAGACGGGACGATGGGCTCTATTCACGACTGTACCTCGCCTCCATTGATGAACAAGGACGTGCCACCAAGCCGATGATGCTACCGCAACGCAACCCTCGGAAATACTATGAGGACAGTATGTACTCATTCAACACACCTGATTTCACCAAACGCAAAGTGGAATTTGATGTCCGTGAGGCTTCCTTTGAGATCATGAGCGACAAGCGCATAGAGACGAAGGTAAGATAAGGCTGCGACCCTGTCGCAGCAAAGACGGACAAACAGTGCACAGACAGACAAACAGTGCACAGACAGACAAGAGACAGGACTAATGGAAAGGTTCTGCCTCTTTTTTCAGGATACGTGCCACATCCACTGCATTGAAAGGCAGTTCTCCCTTAGATAGTTCCGGTGCATTGAACGACTTCAGGATATGGTCATAGCATGTCGGAGACTGTTGGGGCAGGACAAAGGGCTTATGCGGCTTGCCATTGCGGTCGATATAGCAGAAATACGGTTTACCATAAAGGCCATCGTCACGCTTAGAGGCAAACACCAACCATCGGGAATTGCTGGACCAAGCATGATAAGTATCGCTACGGTCACTATTCACTACTGCCATCGTATCGATACGTCCGGTCTTCAAGTCCATCATCTGCAAGTCAGCCTCCTGATGCCAGATAGGGAAGGTACCATAGTCGGCCACCGTATAGACGAGATACCTGCCATCAGGGGAGATACGGGGGTGACAGACAGAGTGTTTTCCTTGCTGCGACGGGGTCGCAGCAGAGGAGACGGTGTCCACCTTGTTGCCTATGCTCCCTGTCTTCTCGTCAAAGGGGATGCGCACCAAGTCATATTGCAACTGCTTCAACTCCAACGGTAGTTGCACATGAGCCGCAGCACAATAGTAGATATACTTCCCATCCGGAGAGAAGGTAGGGAAGGTCTCGAATGTCAGGCTGTCACTCAACAGGGGAGAGCGGATGATACGGTTCTCCTGAAGGTCTGCCACATAGACATCCGACTTGGAATCAAATACCTCCAGGCGCTTCCCTGCCCTACTATGAAAAGCAGGGATGATGATATTGGTAGAGAAAGTGATATAACGGCCTGAGGGAGAGAAACCATAATAGACCGAGCCACTGACCATATCATCCGTCTTGATAGCGAGTTTCCGTAATGTTCCGTTCTGGTTGAGGATAGCCCCTCCCTTAGGTCCTCGGACATACATCATGGAAAGTTGCGGGTTCTGTCCTGCCGTCGCATGACAGTTCATACACTGGTTATCAGCCAGGTGATAGTCACAAAGCGCCTTCTCGTCAAAGTTCTCCACACAACGCTGAATGATCTGTAAGTTATTCCATATCTCATAGTCCGGCTCTATCAGTCGATAGGTCAGGAATGGGTCTACCCTGTCAGTGACCACCTCCCAACAGAAAGAGCGGTATTCCGTCCATTTCCCGTCTTTCAGTGTCGTCACCGTCACCTCTACCTGGCGGTTGGCGGCCAATAACTCATGCCAGTCGTCCTCATCAAAGACCACCTCATTACCCTTGGCATTGACGATGAGATCACCTGCTTTCACCTGTACCGCCTCTATGTCATCCCTCACGAGGAAGTTCAGCGGAGCGATATTCTCAGGAATGGTCACATCCACATAGTCAGGATAGATAGGAGGCAGTATTGCTGTCTTTACCACATCCGTCGGTGTTGGTGTACAGGATAATAAGGCGAAGCATACCAACAGGGTATATAGGATCTCTTGTCTTTTCATATCTTGGGAGCCTTTCCTTTATCAAAATAATACCAATAGGTATCGTTAAAACGCACGCTGCCACGTTGTTGGTTATATTCCATAAACCGCTGAACCACGTTGGGATCCTTGATATACTTCATCCACTCTTCCTGCGATGCGTTGGATGCGGCAAGCCAGATACAGAGTGCTTCTTGATAGAGCCGACGGATGCGAGGTTCCTCAGAACAGTAGCGGTCGTAGTCACGTTTGAAATTCTGCACGTCCTTCAACAACAGGGTGCTGCACAGGATATAATCGAGGGCCACCTCATTCTTCCCATTCGAGTCGAGCAGTTGCATCATGATCACATGGGCATTGTCCGATGTCGCAATGGTATCCTTCTGGTTGAGATAGCCGGCCTTTTCCTGATAGACGGTCTCATGAGGTGCCTGACGGGCCCATTGGTGCCATACGAATGTCTTCTCTAAAATCCCCAGGTATTTAGCGGCGGCAGCAGAGTCGCCTTTGATTAACGCACATTCTGCCAGACGTTTCACCATTCGGTTATTCCGATTATCTGGCGAGAAGACACAGGCCATCATGGCAGCCCGTTCACAGAATGTCATATCCCCCAGCGCATAGTATAACTCATTCATATTCTTGATGACCAGCAACGGTGTCTGAGGACCTATCTGATAGAATGTTCCCAATGTGTTGGGTTCATAGGCCAACAGCACATCGGGCAGTTGTCCCTGTTGCGCCTTCACCAGGTTATAGAAGAAAAGCATTTCCGCTGTCGGTTCCTTCTCCTGTTCCACGAGTCTTACCACCTTGTTCCAGTTGCCGAAATAATATTCGTCATCTACCTGGAATTGTTTCTCCAAGAGCCATTCCGGCATTTGGAGTTTTCCGATACCCGGATAGGTATATAGTTTCTCCAACGGTAACAGATAGACCGATGGAAGGAAATAGACACCAACACATAGGACCAGAAAGACTGGCAGTGCCCATCGCCACTGGCGGACAGCCCACAACAAGAGGAACACCCATGCGCCATAGCCAAACAACCAATAGACGACAGGGGAACAGAGGATCATCAGTATCTTGTTTCTTGAGAAACACAGATAAGCCGTCACCCCACCGATCAGGGCATAGGTCGATGAGAGCCGGAAACCACATCGCAGATGACATACCGCCTCCAGGGTCACGATCAACAGGGTGATGCCGAAGGCCCATCCCTTCTTGATACCGGCATTCCGTAAGGCAGCATAGAGGATCCCTGTCAGTAATAGCAAGGAAAGGGTCAGGATACTGCTTCCCGCATAGAGATAATAGTAAAACTGAGTCAGGAAATCCCCGATCAGACAGGCCAGCCAGGCCGGTTTATCGAAATAGGTACTCAGATAGTCACCTGTCCATAGAAACAACTGGTTCTGTTCCTTATAAAAGAAATGATAAGGATAGAAAAACTGGTAAAAGACAAAACATCCGACAGTCCATAGTAAGACCGTCAGCCATCGGCAGGTATTCATAGACAGGAGACCACGCATCTTCTTACCGCTTGATGACAAACAATCGCTCTTTCTTACCCTCATAGGTAAGAATCGTCAGGCGGATTGTATCCAACTGTACAGTATCCGGAAGGAGAATACTGACATAGTTCCTACTGGTATAATACTCCGGAACCCCCGACTGGTCGTGCAGCAGGCGGAAGACGGCTGTATGTGTCAGGTCATCATTCAGGCGGATCGTATCCTGGGCAAGTCCGATCTTCTGTCTACCGTCATTATCGTCGGCCTGTCCCGTTTTAATCAGCAACCCCAGGTTGAGGTATTTCCCGTTTTTACTCATCCAGGCACTCTCCATTCCGAGCGGGTCCTCAGCCTGTTCTTTCAGTCGCCAGTGGTTGACTGCTCGTAAGGTAGGTACCGCACCCATAGACACTACCTCTGCCGCAGTCTCGGAGAGTTGATTGAAATAGAGTATGGCACGATAGACCGTATCGGCCGTCGTAATCCACGAGGCAGTGGCTGGCGGAGTGAGTGTGAAGCGACTCCCGTCATCCGTCACAAAAGACGTAGCCTCCTGCTGGCTGTTAATGGTAATATCCACCAACTCAGCCTGTGTCAGCGAGTATTTCCCCTGTCCTTTGTCATAGTTGTCAGTGGTACAGGATATGAGTAAAGACAGTCCTGACAGGACTGTATACAAGAACGTTTTTCTCATTGGGCTGCAAGATAATTACGGAGTGGGTTAGCATACATGGTGAGCATCCTCTCACGGAGGAAAGCCTCATCCTTATCAGGAATCTGGATCTTGGCCAACTGATCTGCCAGATACTGCTCGAAACGGGTGACATCAGAGGGGGTGTAGTGGCTAGAATGGCTCGGATTACTAGGAATACCCGGATTCTCCAAGAGGTCCAAGGCGATATAGTTACAAGGATAGAGACGGTAATGACGATGGATCTCACGGTCCATGCGTCGTGCCACCTCCTTGAAGAACTCGTTCTTGGGAAGGTCAGCCAGTTCATCGATCCACTCATTGACTGGCGTGCCACACTGGTAGTGAACACGTCCCTTATAGCCATAGATTCCCGTCTTCATATTATCCAAGTCGTCCTGACGACTCTTCTTAAAAGCAGGATTATCCCGTTTCTGTTGGAATTCCTGTGCCTTCAGATAGTCACAGGGGTCATACTCATAACTGATGGTGAGCGGTACGATATTCAGTTCCCGCAACTGGTCGGCGAAACTGCCTTCCCCTCCCATCGCCAGCATCTTCAAGACAGAGTCCTGCGTACGGTCATCAGAATCCTTGGCCCTACCCTCCCGCTGGGCAATCCATATATTCTCCCGCTTCTGGGTGACGGCATAATGGATATAGCGACTCATCAGTTGCGAGGAACGCATCATCTCATGGGCAGTCAGTCCGCGCCGCACCGTAAAGGCCTTGTTCATGCGCACCAGTCGTTTGATCCAAGGATAGATCAACAGGTTGTCGCCAATACCGATCTCCACCGTAGTAGGATAGTCGTTCTTATTCAGCAGCACATCCAGGAAAGCCGAGTCGAGTACGATATCACGATGGTTGGAGACGAAGGTGAAACGCGATGTCGGGTGCTGACCAAGTGCAGCGTCCTCAAATGTGAGACCGTCGGTATATTTACGTACGAAATACCAGACGACAGGTTTCATGAAGCGTAACTGGAAATCCAGCGGAGTCTTCACCCCTGTAAAGGCCAACCGTAACAGTCCGTTGCGCACGGCTTTCGGCAACCAAGGCACGAAACCTTTCAGCAGCAGTGAGAACTGGCGGTCGTTGATGAGTTCCTCAAAGGCCTGCTTCATCTCCCCCTCCTCATAGGGGCGTATCTCGTCAAACTCCTTCATCAGAACTGGTTTTCAATGATATCAGTGAGTACGTCGGTCATCGAGAGGCCGGCAGCCCTCACCTGTTGAGGAATAAAACTGGTGGCTGTCATTCCGGGTGTTGTGTTCACCTCCAACATCGTGATCTTACCTTGTGGTGAGATAATATAGTCGATACGGATGATACCGTTACAGTGGAGGATATCATAGATATGACTGGTGATCTCCCGTACTCGGCGGGTGATGTCCTCCGACAGACGGGCCGGAGTGATCTCCTGCACCTGACCATTATATTTCGCGTCATAGTCGAAGAACTCATTCGTGGTGACCACCTCCGTAGCAGGCAGTACGACAGACTTCTCACGTGTCTTGAAGACACCGATACTGATTTCCGTACCCTCCAGGAACTGTTCCACCATCACCTCAGGGCTCTCCATCATCGCCTTACGGATGGCTGGAGCCAACTGGTCGGTCTTCTTCACCTTCGAGACGCCGAAGGATGACCCGTCGGCAGCAGGTTTCACGAAACACGGCATACCGATACACCGCTCGATCTCCTCGTCAGCCACCAGTTCCTCATAACCCTTACGGATCAGGAGAGAGTCAGCCACAGCGATACCATAGCCGCGCAGATACTGGTTAAGGACGAACTTATCGAACGTCATGGCCTCAACGAGGACGCCACTCGTACTATACGGTACCCTTACCAGGTCGAAATAGCCTTGCATGATACCATTCTCCCCCGGTGTACCATGAATGGTGATATAGGCATAGTCAAAACGCTTGGCCTTGCCATTCTCGATAAACGAGAAATCGTTACGGTCGATGCGTGCCGTCGTACCGTCATGCAGTTCCACATGCCAGTCCTGTCCTTTCACATCGACGATATACACGTCATAACGCTCTTTGTCAATAAACGAATAAATCCCCTGAGCCGAGCGTAATGACACATCGTGCTCAGAAGAGTCGCCACCACAGACGATGGCAATGACACGTTTCAAATTTTTCATATATTTTGCTTTTTTCGATATTACGAGATTACGATATACGATATTGCGAGGTGCGAGATTACGAGGTGGGAGATTACGAGATTGGGATATTGCGAGTGTAGTTCCGCCATTTGTCCACCAGGGCCGCCATGTCCTCAGCCAACTCCGACGTGAAGTCCATCTGCTGATGCGTCACAGGATGCCGGAAGCCCAGTGTCCGTGCATGCAGGGCCTGTCGGGGACATAACTTGAAACAGTTCTGGATGAAGGCCTTATACGAAGCAGTACGCTCCCCACGTAGGATCTCCGTCCCACCATAGCGCTCATCTCCGAACAACGGATGACCGATATGTCTCATATGAGCCCGTATCTGATGGGTACGCCCTGTCTCCAAACGGCATTCCACCAAGGTCACATAGCCATAGCGTTCCAATACCTTATAATGCGTGACGGCACTCTTCCCGATCTCCGATCCCGGGGGATAGACTGCCATGCGCAGACGGTCTTTCTGGTCACGCCCGATATTCCCTTCGATGCGTCCTGTATCCTCAGCGAAGTTACCCCATACCAATGCCAGATAACTACGGTGTGTATCGTGGTTGAAGAACTGTGCTCCCAGTTCCGTCTTCGCCTCGGGAGTCTTGGCGATGACCAATAATCCGCTGGTATCCTTGTCAATACGGTGCACCAGACCCACACTCGGGTCGTTGGGGTCGTAACTCGGCAGGTCACGCAGATGCCAAGCGATGGCATTCACCAGTGTCCCGTTGAAATTACCACAACCGGGATGCACCACCATACCGGCCGGTTTGTTGATCACCATCAACTGGTCGTCCTCATAGGTTATCTCCAAGGGGATATCTTCCGGTTCGATGGTCGTGTCATAGTGTGGACGGTCAAGCATCAGCGTGATGACATCACCAGGACGTACCTTGTAGTTGCTTTTCACGGCACGGCCGTTCACCTGTATGAATCCTGCGTCGGCGGCTTTCTGTATCCTGTTCCGTGAGGAGTGCTGCACATGTTCCGACATAAACTTATCGATGCGAACAGGTTCCTGACCACGGTCTACCTCCATACGGAGATGCTCGTAGAGCGTGGTCTGCCCTTCGTCGTCATCTGTCAGTATCATGTCGTCCAACTCGTCTGTCATGGTGCTGTCGGTGTTGTCACTTCCTCAAATTCGTCCACCTCGCTCACCCCCTCCAAGGGGTCAGCCTCATAGGTAGGTTCTACCGTGTTTAAACTGGCATCTTCGTCATCATAGCCTCCCGTACCGATCATCAGTGTCAACGGGAAGTCGATAGGGATACGGTCACCATTCGATACCCTTCTGCCTCGACAGATGATACCATATACCCAGTCTTTCTCACCAACCACCCGTTGGGGTTCCGTGAGTTTGAATCCCATAGCCGTCAACTTAGCCTCCGCCTCACGGAAACTACTGTTGTCTACGATATCAGGAATGGCAAAGGTAGGTGACGAGGGGGAGTTGACCGTCACATAGATAGTATGTCCAGATTTCACCTTCGTACCGAATCCCGGAGTCTGAGCCAGGATACAGTCGGCGGGCAATGACTTCTGATATCCTGAGTCGCTCACCACGATATTCAGTCCTTCCTCCTCCAACAGCAGTCTGGCCTTCAGGTAGGTCATCCCTTTCAACTCAGGTACGGCGATACCCTCTCCATGATGCGTATAGAGGTCCAGACCGTAGCCCACGCCCAGACAGAGCACCACTACCGTGAGGGCCATTCCCAACAGGTTGAGGAGTACATATTGACGGGCTATCTTGCCCCAGATTTCCTTCGCGTTCATTATTATATTATTGTCAAAGCCACTACTAAACGGCAAAAATACAAAGAATTATCGAGACGACCAAATGATAGATAAAAAAAATCGAGAGCCGACCTCCAAGTCTACTCCCGACATTCTTCCTTGATGCCTTTGTACTAACGGCAATTACTTTCCGTGATGCTCGTCAGAGACAGTCAACTTCTTGCGGCCCTTAGCACGACGTGAAGCCAGTACACGGCGACCATTCTTCGATGCCATACGCTCACGGAAACCATGCTTGTTCACGCGGCGACGATTGTGTGGCTGAAATGTTCTTTTCATTGTCTTATCTTATTTTATTGTTATGTCGAAACGATTTCGGGCTGCAAAATTACGCATTTATTTCGAATTACGCAAGTTTTCCTCCATTTATTTTGGATTTTTCGCTTTTATTTGTACCTTTGCACCCAAATTTTAAGAGATAGAATATAATTATGATCAATTCACAAGACATCAAGAAGGGAACAGCGATTCGTATGGACGGTTCCATTTGGGTGTGCATCGACTTCCAGCATCGCAAGCCGGGTAAGGGCAACACCATCATGAACATCAAGTTGAAGAACGTGACTGACGGCCGCGTATTGGAGCGCCGTTACAACATCGGTGAGAAACTGGAAGACGTGGTCATCGAACATCGCGACTATCAGTATCTGTATGAGGACCAGGAAGGTCGTATCTTCATGAACAACGAGACTTTCGAGCAGATTCCCATTGCCAATGACCTTGTTATCGGTCATGAGTATATGAAGGAGGGCGACGTGGTATCTGTTGTCAGCGACACTACCGACGGTACGATTCTCTATGCTGAGATGCCCGTGAAGACGATTCTGCGTGTCACTCACTCAGAGCCTGGTATCAAGGGTGATACCGCTACCAACACCCTGAAGCCCGCTACTCTGGAGACTGGCGTGGAGGTTCGCGTTCCGCTGTTCATCAACGAGGGTGACCTCATTCAGGTTGACACCCGTGACGGCAGTTATCTGGCTCGCGCCAAGGAGTAAACATGAAATACTCGATTATCGTTCCAGTATATAATCGTCCTGACGAAGTGGACGAGTTGCTTGAGAGCCTCTGCTCCCAATCACTGAAAGACTTCGAGGTCATTATTGTTGAGGACGGTAGTCAGAAACCCTGTAAGGATGTTTGCGACAAATACGCAAGCATCCTTTCTTTGTATTATTATAATAAGGAGAACAGCGGTCCGGGTCAGAGCCGTAACTATGGGGTGGAACGGGCACAGGGAGAGTATATGCTGATTCTCGACAGTGATGTCGTACTGCCTCCAGACTATCTCGCTGCTGTTGATTCAGAGTTAACGGCTAATAGCCAAGAACCAAATGCCATCGTGGCCTTCGGCGGTCCTGATGCCGCTCACCCGTCGTTCACCCCTATCCAGAAAGCCATCTCCTACAGTATGACTTCCTTCTTCACGACAGGTGGCATCCGTGGTGGCAAGGCCAAACTCGACAAGTTCTACCCCCGTTCGTTCAATATGGGTATCCGTCGTGATGTCTATCTCGAACTGGGCGGTTTCTCGAAGATGCGCTTCGGTGAGGATATCGACTTCTCTTATCGGATCGTGGAGGCCGGTTACAAACCCCGCTTGTTCCCGGAGGCATGGGTATGGCATAAGCGTCGTACTGATTTCCGTAAGTTCTTCCGCCAGGTATATAACAGCGGTATCGCCCGTATCAATCTGGAGAAGCGCCATCCAGGTACCCTCAAACTGGTCCACCTGCTGCCGACGGTCTTCACATTGGGTGTCATCGGACTTATCGGTTGTTGGCTGTTGACGCTGGGCTTGTGGCCTTGCATGAGTTGGCTTTTCCTCATACCGCTGCTGCTGTATTGTTTCATCATCTTCGTCGACTCATCCCTGAAGAACAAAAGTCTGTGGGTAGGACTGCTCAGTATTCCTGCCGCCTTTGTCCAACTGATGGGCTATGGCTTCGGCTTCCTCGAGTCATGGTGGAAGCGTTGCGTCTTGAAACAGGATGAGTTCACGGCTTTCGAGAAGAATTTCTACAAATAAAAAACTCCTGCAAGTCATCAACTTACAGGAGCGTGCCTTTTAAGCCTTGTACCCAGACCCGGGCTCGAACCGGGATGGGTTGCCCCACTGGTGTTTGAGACCAGCGCGTCTACCGATTCCGCCATCTGGGCTTAGGCTGCAAAAATGGTGCAGACCGAACGCAGAAAACTTGTTTTTGCTGAGGTGCAGCCCATTTTCGCACATGAATTTTCAAAACCGTGTGCAAAGGTACAAATAAATCTTGAGAAATGAGAAACAAATGATAAATTATTTTTATTTTTCTTGCTTTTTATGACTTTTTCTTGGCAGTTATCAAGATTTTTCGTATCTTCGTAGCACAATCAGAACAGATCTAATCACATATGGAAATTAACGCTAACAACTATTGCATTATCTTAGCCGGTGGAAAGGGTAAACGCCTATGGCCCTGCAGCCGTGATGAGAAACCCAAACAATTTATCGACTTCTTTGGCGTAGGACGTACGCAGTTGCAACAGACTTTCGACCGCTTCGTGAAGATACTGCCCAAGGAGAATGTCTTTATCTGTACGAACAAGGAATATGCGCCCATCGTGCGGCAACAGTTGCCGGACCTGCATGAGGAGAACCTCATGATCGAGCCAGTCAACAGAGGGACGGCTCCCAGTGTGGCATGGGCCGACATGCGGGTATGCCGCAGGAATCCCAATGCCAATGTCATCATCACTCCCTGCGACCAACTGGTGTTGAATGAAGAGGCTTTCTACCAGAACATTGACGAGGCGTTCTATTTTGTATCATATAACGACAGTGTATTGACACTGGGTGTGAAGCCCTCACGTCCGGAACCCGGTTACGGGTATATCCAGAAAGGGGAGTTCATCATCCCCAAACGAGCCCCTGTAGCCAAGATATGCACCGTGAAGTCGTTTGTGGAGAAACCCGAGCGTGACTTCGCCCGGATGTTTATGGACAGTGGCGAGTTCCTCTGGAACACAGGTATCATCCTGTCGAACGCCCGTTATCTGAACCAATGCTTCCAACAACTGTTCCCAGAGGTACTCACACGCTTCGACAACACCCGCAGCAATATCACCATCGAGGAGGAGATGGCGTTTGTCAACGAGTACTATCCCGCCTATCCCAACCTGTCGATCGACCAGGGAGTATTGGAGCATGGGGAACATGTATGTGTCATGAACTGTGACTTCGGATGGGCCGATCTGGGTACCTGGCATGCCATCTACGAGTATCTGAGTCGCGGCGAGGGTGACAACGTCGTGGTAGACTCGGAGGTGATGCTGGAGGACTCCCGTAATAACGTCATCAAACTCCCCAAGGGACGGTTGGGAGTGATCAACGGTCTCGACGGCTATATCGTGGCCGAGAGCGACAACGTCCTACTGATCTGTAAGAAAGGTGACTCCTCAGCCCTCGTCCGTAAATACGTCAACGAGGTACAGATCAAATACGGGGATGACTTCGTATAAGCAACAAAAAAGCGTTTGACTATTCAAACGCTTTTTGTATCTTCTCGGCGATCTCCTTGAACTCCTCCTCCGTGAGTTTCAGTTTCTCACGGCGGAAGTCGGCATCGGCCTCACTCTGCATAGGGATGAGATGGATATGGGCATGAGCCACCTCCAGACCTAACACCACCTGGGCCACCTTCCGACAGGGGAAGGCCTTCTTGATGGCGACAGCCACCCGCTTGGCAAACTGCTGGTAGCGAGCCAGTTCCTCATCACTCATATCAAAGAAGTAGTCTACCTCCCGACGCGGGATCACCAAGGTATGTCCCTTCACCAACGGGTTAATATCCAGGAAAGCATAGAACTCCTCATTCTCCGCACATTTATAACTGGGAATCTCCCCTGCTGCTATCTTACTGAAAATATCCATAGTTGTTGTTTTTTTAGATTTCGATGTATCGAGATATCGAGATATCGAGATTCGACTATTTAAGCAATGCTGATGTTCTCAATACGCAACTTGATCGTACCGCGAGGAATCGTCACCTCCACCTCGTCACCGACCTTCTTACCCAACAGTCCCTGAGCGATAGGAGTCTTGATGGATATCTTACCGGCACGCAGGTCAGCCTCGTTCTCACTGACGATCGTATAGGACATCTTCGTATTGGTGTTCAGATTAGTCATCTCCACCTTCGTCAGGATCTGCACCGAGTCCGTACTCAGACGGGAGGTATCCACGATCTTCGCTTCCGAGATGGTCATCTTCAACTGGTTGATCTTATCCTCCAGATGAGCCTGCGCCTCCTTGGCAGCATCATACTCACTGTTCTCGCTCAGGTCTCCCTTGTCGCGAGCCTCGGCAATGGCGGCTGAGGCCTTGGGGCGCTCAACACTCTCCAACCGCTGTAGTTCGGCTACTAACTTGTCGTAGCCTTCTTGTGACATATAAGCCATGTTATTTACTTTTTAATTGATTGTTTGCATTTTTCTCACTCCAGACGCAAAAAACAAAAGAATCCCGACCCTCTTTTCTGTCGGAATCCCAGTTGCTATCGTGTCCAGTTATCGTGTGCAAAGGTAGGAATTAATTTGCAACCAACCAAATTTTTTCGTCGAAATTCACTCCATTCAGTTGATTTATGTCAAGAAAGTGTGCGTACACAAAAAAATTAAAGATGCAGAACTCACAGATAGTCAGAAAGTTTATATCTTTGCAATGTGTTTTTCATAGTATTAGATTTAAGGTTAACAAAGATTTAGGAACTCAGCGGAGTTCCATTTTTTTTTGCCCGAGAACGAAGGTACACATAGATGAGGACTCCTGTCAGGAGACCGGCGATGGCATCGATGGCATAATGGGCATAGATATATACGGTGGAAAGACACATCAACACAAAGAAAGGAAGCATCGACAAGGTAAGCCCCTTACTACGGGTATGACAGGCCAAAAGCATGATGACCGTCGTGACCCCCACATGACTGCTGGGGAAGGCTGCGGTAGGCCGTTCACCCGCATCATGGGTGAGGTCCAGCAGGTGGTAGAAGAAACCGTCTGACCATCCGGGGGCTGCCATCCGCTCACCATGTGTCAGGAACCAATGTCCCAGATTAGGGAAGATGCCTGCCGCTATCTTGTCGGTACCCACTGCCAGATAATAGAACTGAGGTCCTGTGACGGGGAGGATGACGAAGACGGTATAGTAGATGAAGAAACTGGATATCAGGACGAAGGAGGCCATTCCGAACTCCTCATAGCGACGGAAGAAATAATAGAGGAGGATGGTCACCATCAACGGGAAATAACTGACATACCCCAGACACATCAGTTCGGAGAACCATCCCCAAGGACATACCTCAGAGAACAGTAGGGAGGGCTGACAGCCGAAGAGTTGCTGTTCCAGTCCTGCGAAGATATGATCGAGATTGGGTAATACCCGGTTGACCTCATAGGTATCGGGGTAGAACCACGACAGTGTGATCATCAGTCCCGTCACACGCACCAAACGGGTCAGTCGACAGGGGCGCCAACGGTAGAGCAGCCACAGGGCTCCCATCAACAGGAGTACCCGGGCCCGCATCCAAAGCATGGCGGCAGGATGGACCATCGCATCCCACCAGCAAGCCATCATCAGGATGGTGAAGGCGATATAGGCGATGATAACTTTCTCGACTACCCACAAACCTTTCATAACCACTTGTTTTCTTGATACCACTGAATACTGCGACGCACTCCCTCAGCCAGTTTGACCTGCGGCTCATAACCCAGTTCCTGACGGGCAGGAGAGATGTCACACCGCCAGTTACGCTGACGGAGAATATTAAACTTATCCTTGTTCAGGACGGACAGCCTACCCGTCAGTCGTCCCCACCAATCACCACCCCATGTGATGACACGCAACAGCCAGATTGGAGCCGTGATACGGATCCACCAGGGACGGCCCAGAGCCTCATGTACCAGGTCGCTGAACTCACTCGACTGGTATACCTCCCCGTCGGAGAGGATGTATTTCCGTCCGACGGCCCCTTTCTCCAGAGCGAGGAAGACCGCCTGCACCACATCCGTCACATAGACGAAGGTGATATCCTGCCGCTGATAGCCCACCGCAAAGTCGACATGCCGCTTGATACTCTGTATCTGTGTGAAATAATCCCGTTCACGAGGACCATAGACACCCGTAGGACGCAGGATGACATAGGGGAAGTCGGAGAGGGTCTGAAGCCACTGCTCTGCGGCTAACTTACTCTTGCCGTAGGCTGTATTAGGGTGCGGCTCGTCACTCTCCATGATCTCGGTATAGGGTTGTTGCTCACGGATGGCCCCCATGATACTCAGACTACTGATAAAGACAAAACGCCGGAGGGGCATCTTCAGAGCCATCAGCGCACCGACCAGGTGTTGGGTACCTTCGGTATTGATCCGGAAGAAATCGTCGGGATGCAGACACTTGGTGGCCCCTGCCGCATGCACCACATAGTCGAAATGATGGTCTCTCAACTGCTCCTCCAACTGCTGTTGCGACGACAGGTTGAGTTCGATAAGACGGATACGCTCGTCTTGCAAGAACACCCTTGAACTGCTCTTACGGACGGCGGCCCAGGTCTCATAACCTCTTCTCAGGGCTTCCTCCACGATGAAAGAGCCGATAAAACCGCTGGCTCCAGTGATTAATATCTTCATTTTAATAATTTTGGGTACAAAGATACGATTAAATGAGTACAAAAAAGAAGAATCATCCCCTTTTTTGTCGAGTGTGAGTATCTTCGATGAAAAAGTTTTCATCAAAGTTACAAAATATTCTCATTTATTTGTATCTTTGTACCAAACAAACTTAAAACAGACATATTATGAGTAAAAAGAAAGGTGGAAAACGACTCACGAAGAAACAACTGGCAGAGATGCTACAGACCTTCTTCCAGGAACATCCCAACGAGACCTATTCATTCAAACAGATATTCCGTGCCCTCAAACTCGACACCCATCCTGCCAAGATGACGGCCATCGACCTGATGGACGAGATGACATGGGACGACTACCTCACCAAGACCTCGGACAACTCCTACCGCCTGAACCTGAAGACACAGGTACAGGAGGGTACGTTTATCCGTAAGGCGAACGGTAAGAACTCTTTCCAACCTGACGATGGCGGTAAACCCATCTTCGTCTCAGAGCGTAACTCGATGTTCGCCCTCAACGGTGACCGTGTCAGGGTGACGATGATGGCTCGTCGTACCAACCATATCAAGGAGGCGATGGTGGTGGAGATCCTGTCGCATAAGATGGACCAGGCGGTCGGAAAACTGAAAGTCGAGAAGGACTATGCTTTCCTCGTGACGGAGGGGAATATCTTCGTGCATGACATCCTCATCCCCAAGAAAAAACTGAAAGGCGGTAAGACGGGTGAGAAAGCGGTCGTCAAGATCACGCAATGGCCCTCGAAGGAGTCAAAGAATATTGTGGGAGAGGTCATCGATGTCCTGGGAAAAGAGGGTGACAACAATGTGGAGATGCATGCCATCCTGGCCCAGTACGGACTGCCCTATCAGTATCCGAAGGCTGTCGAGGAGGCCGCTGAGAAGATAGAGCCGGGCATCACCGAACAGGAGATCCGCCGCAGGGAGGACTTCCGGGAGGTCTTCACCTGCACCATCGACCCGAAGGATGCCAAGGACTTCGACGACGCACTATCGATAAGACCTGCCGGCAAGGGTCTCTGGGAGGTGGGTGTCCATATCGCTGATGTGAGCCACTATGTCAAAGAGGGCAGTATCATCGACAAGGAGGCGGTGAAGCGGGCTACGAGTGTCTATCTCGTCGACCGTACCATCCCCATGCTTCCCGAACGGTTGTGTAACTTCATCTGCTCCCTGCGTCCCGACGAGGAGAAACTGACCTACAGCGTCATCGTCACCCTCGACGAGGAAGCGAATATCAAGAACGGACGTATCGCCCATACGGTCATCCGGAGCGACCGCCGCTATGCCTATGAGGAGGTGCAGGATATCTTGATGGGGAAATCAGAGAACTCAGACCCCACGGAGTATTCCGAGAATCTGAAAGTCCTCGACCGACTGGCTAAAAAACTGCGTGAACGCCGCTTCAAGGGCGGTGCCGTGAAGTTCGACCGTGAGGAACTGCATTTCGATATCGACAAGGACGGTAAACCCATCCGTGCCTATTTCAAGAAGTCGACAGATGCCACCCAACTCATCGAGGAGTTCATGCTACTGGCTAATAAATTTGTGGCAGAGAGCGTCGGTAAGGTGAAGAAGGGGACGAAAGCCAAGACACTCCCCTACCGTATCCACGACCAACCCGATCCCACCAAACTGGAGACGCTGCGTGCCTTCGTGGTGAAATTCGGTTATAAGATGAAGACATCAGGTACCAAGGGGGCTATCTCGAAGAGCCTCAACAGTCTGATGGACGGTTGCCAGGGCAAGAAAGAACAGAAACTCATCGAGACGGTGGCACTGCGGGCCATGATGAAGGCGAAATACTCAACACATAATATCGGACACTACGGACTAGCCTTCGACTACTATACCCATTTCACGTCACCCATCCGCCGCTATCCCGACACGATGGTACACCGGCTGCTGACGAAATACCAGAGTGGAGGACGGAGTGCCAACCAGGATAAGTACGAAGAACTCTGTGAGCACTGTTCCGACATGGAACTGGTGGCCCAGCAGGCCGAGCGTGACTCCATCAAATACAAGATGGTGGAGTTCATGGTCGACAAGGTGGGTGAGACCTTTGATGCGCATATCAGTGGCATCCAGTCGTATGGTATCTACTGCGAGATCGACGAGAACCACTGTGAGGGTATGGTTCCCATGCGTGACCTTGACGACGACTACTATGAGTTTGACGAGAAGAACTACTGTCTGGTGGGACGTCGCCATCACCATAAGTATCAGTTGGGGGATCCCATCCGCATCAAGGTGGCCCGTGCCAATATCGAGAAACGTCAACTCGACTTCTCCCTGGCGGATGACTAGGAGACTCCCGCCTGCCACAACCTCATCAAACAATAATCCCTACCTCCAATCAGAGGCAGGGATTATCTTTGTAAGCATTCGACAAAATACATGATATAGGTATCAAATATAGGTACAACAAAAAACAATAGCAGTTACTATCGAATGTGATTGTAACTGCTATTGCTATAGTATGTAGGTATTACTACCTGTAGTTTATCGAATGCTTACCTTTCAGAACAGCGGCATCATATTTTCGCTTATGCGATGCCTCTCCCGAAGGAGAGACATCCAGCATATTACATTCCCAGCAGTTTGGTGATATCACCACCACCCAGCAGGAAGTCATCCAGTTCTTCGTCCTCACGGCTAGTAGCACCGCCACAAGGAACACCACCTTCACCAAAACCAGCAGAGGCAGCAATCAGATTATTCATTTTGATTTCAACAACATCCATTTCTGGATTGATATATGTCTTTTTCATAATTCTTTTTGCATTAAAGTTCTTACTTCTTACATCTTACCTCTTACTTCAGAATGACTTTCTTACCATTCACGATGTAGAGCCCCTTCGTGGGATACAGTACACGACGACCCTGCAGGTCATAGTATACGTTGTCCTCAGTGCCAACCTTGATTTTCTCTATACCTGTAGCACCACCGCCACCGATGTTGAGTTCGAGAGTACGAGAAACTGCTGCCTTTGGATCAGTAGTGCAGTGCAGATAAGCCTTTCCTACAGCAATAGAGCCACTGGAAATCTGGTGGAACAAACCATCAGTATAGAGGAGATAGTCATAAGAAGTACCATCGAATGTCGTTGTACCATCACCTGCCACCAACATATTCACAGCAGGAGCAGAAGCAGAAGCAGCGACAGGAACAGTATATTTAGTGCTTGCAGTACCAATCAGCATCAAAGGGGTACCAGCAGGAACAGCACCAACCTCGTCCAGAGTAACAGAGCCATTAGTTGCGGCAGTTGCCACATAAGCCTTCAAACCATCTACGCCTGAGAAGTCAAGAGCCTTGGTAGTTACATAAGTTGACTTGTTGTATGCAGGAGTGATGTCAACAGCAGTTGAATAAGTATAAACCAATCCATAGAAGCCCATTTTGGAACCGCTTACATAGCACTTATATGTACTACCTGCTTTCACATCAAACGACTCTATTCCATAAAACTTTTCTGTCTTTTTAGTAAAACCTGACATTGCAACTCCGTCTTCCTCTACTACCATTATCTTATCGTTATTTATGATTACAGCCATTTGGATTCTTCCATCATAGTTGGGTGTTATAGTATAAAATGTTCCACCTGGTTGATTTCCGTTCGTACCATTTCCTTCTGTCAGTGCATTGAATTCTATCTCATCATAAGTTGCACCTCCTTTATTAAATTTAAATGATACATATCCATCACCGGATTCACTATACTTTATTGTTGCAACGGTTACATCACCATTTTTGATATTATCAATTGCACCTGCAGCAAACTCCGTTCCAGAAGCAGGTGAATATTTCACGCTTGCAGCAGTAGGATCCGTTACCGTAAGGGTATATGATGCAGACGCATTCGCATAAGTAGCAGACCCGGAGATTGCCGCAGTTATAGTTGTAGAGCCTCCACCTACTAATGTCACGACACCTGTTGAAGCATTGACAGTTGCAACACCTGTATTGCTGCTTGAATAAACTACTTCACTCTGTGCCGCTACTGGTGAAACCGTAAGAGTGGGCTCTGCAAATGCAGAACCAATAGTTGCGCTTGCTGAAGGTGAAGAGAAACTAAGAGTAACAGGTGTTCCCGTCGTCTCATATGTAAAAGTAATAATAGCCATAAGTTGAGCATTCTTACTGCCTGACTCAGAATTAATATTCGAATTGTCAAACGTGCAAGTAATAGAACTCGTAGCTTCAAAACCTGACTTGTTTACGGTTATTGCATTAGATTTGTCAACAGGGAAAACAGTATTGTCAGAACCAGTAAGAATGCTTGCACCACCATCAATACACATTGTGCTCATAGTAATTGTTGCACTTTCTTTACTATTATTTGAATAGGCCTGTACACTTATTCCCGTAATTTTGTAACCTGAATTAACTGTGAAGGTCCATTGAGGAGTGTCCATGTTTGTACGTAATTTTACATAGTCACCGCTCGAACCATTCGTAATCATGTTCTTACTAGTTGTGAAACTGGTACCGACCACAGCCGTTTTGTCCGTTTCGGATTTTGTTAATGTTTCCGTACTTCCCCACGCCCCAGTGACCATAGCCACCAGTAACGTCACTAAAGTAAAAATTTTCTTCATAATTTGTAGTTATTGTTAGTAAATTGTAATGTCATTAATGAACCCCACAGGGTTATCCCTGTGAGGTATATAGATTCTAAAGATTACCATTCGTCATCGTCATAGCGGCCAGCAGCACCTCCTGCATCACCCGAACCAGGATTGCTAGCGTCACCACTGAATGCCAACATATGCTGCATTTCAACCTCAATAACATCCGTTGTAGGAATCATATATGTTTTCTTCATAACTTTATCCTCCTTTATTTAATGATTACCTTCTTACCATTCACGATGTAGAGACCCTTCGTGGGATACAGTACACGGTGACCCTGCAGATCATAGTATACGTTATCTTCAGTGCCAACCTTAACCTTCTCAATACCAGTTGCGCCACCGCCACCGATACTAAGGTCAAGCATACGAGAAGCACTGATGACCTCAGATGGAATCACGAAGTAAGCACGCAGACCTTTCATGGTAGCAGTACCTGCTGAAGATGGATAACTAAAACCTTGAGGTGAATTAGTATTCAAGAACTGATGAGTCTTGTTGGTATTCAAAACAACAGTGGTATAAGTTCCCTTAAAACTAAACTCCTGACTGCTGGCATTGCTCTTAGTAACAGTACCTGCTGCAACAGCCTTCACGTCAACACCCTCGAAAACAGGATTCACTAGATCTGATGTTGGTTTAACGAGATAAGGAGTACCTGCCGTCATAGTAGTTGTCTCTGCAACAAACTTCAAGGTAGTACCATCCACTTCGTCGAATTTCTGAACATCAGCACCATACAAAGGACTTTCAGAATCTGTCAGGTCAACATCGAACGGCAAGCAGATTGTGTTGTAATAACTGTTGCTGAGGGTACGATTCAATGAAACGGTTACGTCTGTTGCTGCCTCTGGAGTATAACTTGTTGCTGTCTCATTGAGTATAATCGGACGAATAACTTCGATGTAGTCAACAACAGCATTCCAACCGTTAGCACTTGTACGACAAATATAAAGAGAGGTTTTACCGTTACAGGCAGCAGGAAGCACAAACTTGTTATTACCGACACTACCTCTAGTTTCTGTGTCGTACAGAATTGTTGACTTATCTGTGTCATAGATTGCGATAGTTCCACTTCCAGACGCTTCCGTATCAATACGAACATTTATGATATCACCAGTATAGAAAGTATTGCCACCTGCGAGTGTAAAGCCAGCATAATGGCCACTACCAAATTTTTTATCACTTTGAACGGATACATCTGCCATACCACCAATAGCACCAGTTACAGTCGCAGCCTTGTTACCTTCAAGTGTTACTTTGATAAGAGATTCTCCCTTAACATTAGCTCCCTGAGTAACAGTCACGTCCTTGGTTACCGTCTCACTTGTATTATAAGTGTATGTTAGTGTAACTGTTGCAGAACGAGATACGCTAGTCGAGTTTGCCGTAGCAGTGAAAGGTACTTTTTTGTTAACTTCGTCAACAGCACCAAGCGTAATCCAGTCAGCCTCTGTTGAAGCAGTAACTGTACCAGAAGTACCCTTTGCATCGACAGTATACGAAATCTCTCCCGCATCAGTTGCGTCTTCCGTAATCAACACTGTGCTAGCAGATACACTCGGATCGGGGCTATTATAATAGAAAATATGGATAGAACTAAGTTTGTGGGTACTACCTTCTGAACTCTTAAACGCAACAAACTTAGTATTTTCATTAAGTGCTACCCATGCATTGGTTGTAGTGGTGTATGTACCAATCGAATTTGTACATTCTGTTTCCGAATAGCCAGTCCATCCGCCATTATTTTGGGGAGCTCTTTGACACCATACACAGTAAATGGACTTAATTGCCCTTGATGTCGTAATGGAGAATCCTTTTCCATTACCAAAATTAATATCACTTGCACCAACATTTGGTTCTCCAATACCTGCCATGGCTGTCACAAGTTTATCGTCCCCCAACGAGGATGAATAAGTGATATTTCCCTCAGAAATGCTAGTGGGAGTTATCAACTCATAGTCATCAGTGGTGCTACTTGAAACAGTAACAATAAAGTTGGTAAGCTTTGCTTTTTTGTTATCTGCACTGCTTTCTACTGTAAATTCAACAGAAGCTTTGTCAGCAGAGGCCGTAAGAGTTGTTGTTCCACTTGTGGTACTTAAGGCTCCACCATCATCGTTACAAGAAATGGTACCAGTATTCGAACCTTTGAAAACTACAGACTTAATTGTAAATCCAGTAGGTGTTGAAACTGTGAATTTAAGAGTTGCTCCTTCTGAAGAAGCCTGTATACCACTGTTTGCCGATGCATTATCACCTAATGCAATCTTAGATATACCTGAGCCAATATAACTACCTGTAACGGTGCCGAAGGTACCATAGGTGTCGACGAAGTCAGCCGCTCTTACCCCCCCCACGACAGTAAGGAGTAACGTCAATAAAGTAAATAATTTCTTCATAATGTTTGTTTTTAGTTATATATTAGTAAATTTCTGTCTTCTATCAAGGGCTCTCTCGTACATTATTATATTATACGGAAGAGGGGGCATTCCGCCCATACAAGTTGCAAAAGTACACAAAAATGTGGAGAAAAGCAAATAAAATAGAAAGAAAACAGCCTTTTTCCACGTAAACGATAACGACAGGGAAGTATGAGACACAAAAAAAGAGACTCACTTGGAGTCTCCTTTAATCTTGGTCTTGAGAAAGATTACTTGTTAACAACCTTTGCGAGTTCAGCACCAGCCTTGAACTTAGCAACCTTCTTGGCAGCAATCTTAATCTTCTGCTTGGTAGCGGGGTTGATACCTTCACGAGCAGGCTTCTTAGTAACAGAGAATGTACCGAAACCAACTAACTGAACCTTGTCACCCTTCTTCAGAGCAGCAGAAATAGCAGCGATAGTAGCATCAAGTGCCTTCTTAGAATCAGCCTTAGTCAGTTTTGCAGAGGCTGCAATCTTCTCAATTAACTCAGTCTTGTTCATAATTTTGTTTTTTTATTAAAGTGAATTATTAATAGGTTATATCGGTTCTTTCCTTTGTTTGCACTGCAAATATAAAGCAAACTATTGATAAAAACAACAAAATTCCGAAAAAAATGAGATTTTTTTTGAAAAAAAGTGCATTTACCCCTCTTTTTGTGTCGAAAAGCAGATATTTTTCGTATTTTTGCGCACAAAAAACAACGTATGCCTATTCAAATACCTACGATGACGAAGAACCTGCTCATCGTCAACTTCTTGGCTTTCATAGCCACTTGGGTGTTACAACTCAGAGGTATCGACCTGACATCGATGCTGGGTCTGCATTTCTTCCTGGCGAAAGATTTCCATCTCTACCAGTTTGTGACCTATATGTTCCTGCACGGCGGGTTCACCCATATTTTCTTCAATATGTTCGCTCTCTGGATGTTCGGAGCCGTGATTGAACGGGTATGGGGTCCCAAGAAGTTCATTTTTTATTACATTTCCTGTGGTATCGGTGCCGGTATCGTACAGGAACTGGCCCAGTATGGTAATTTCGTGGCGGAAGGACTGGCCGCCTATGACCATGTGAATGTGGCAGGAAGTATCATGACGACAGGCGACTATCTGAACCTGTGGACCACCATCGGAGCATCGGGAGCCGTCTATGCCATCCTGTTGGCCTTCGGTATGATTTTCCCCAACGAACGCCTGTTTATCATCCCCTTCCCCTTCCCCATCAAAGCCAAGTGGCTGGTAGTGGGATATATCGCCATCGAACTCTTCTCCGCCCTCAGCGGTCCTGGCGACGGTGTGGCCCATACGGCGCACCTAGGTGGTATGCTGTTCGGCTTTTTCATGATCCGCTACTGGAAGAAGCATCCCGATTCCAGTCAGAACTTCGGGCGCAGCAGAGGACAGGAGTTCTTCGACAATATGAAGCGACGCTTCGACGAGCACAAGCAAGCAGGTCGACGTAACAACAGCACCGGCAACAGGGAGTCCGACCGCTGGGAGCAACCCAAGGAAGAGCCCCGCCGACCGCCACGTGCCAACCAAGCGGAGATCGACGAGATCCTGATGAAGATCAAACGCAGCGGTTATGACAGTCTGACGAAGGAGGAGAAACGTAAGTTGTTTGACTACAGCAAGGAACTGTGATTAAGCACCTGAAGACATTCCTCGTGCAGATGATGGCGGGGGCAAATATCGCAACAGCCATCGTGATGATACTGGTAGGCTACTCCGACCGGTTGAACCCCACGGAGCATCCTGTCCTGTCGTGTGTGGGGATGACCTTCCCTATCTTCCTGTGGGTCAACCTCTTCTTCCTGCTGTTCTGGCTGGTGTTCAAATGGCGTATGATATGGATCCCTCTGGCCGGTTTCATTTTCGCGTACGTACCTATTACTATATATATGCCCCTCAACCTGAAGGCGGAAGACCCTACGGAGGGAGCCATCAAACTGATCAGTTATAATGTATGCGCCTATGGGGGTAACTATAAGTATGAACAGGGGTTTGAGAAGGTTTTCGACTACTTGATGGAACAGGATGCCGATATCGTCTGCCTGCAAGAGGATGTGGACACCTGGCGGCGTTACTGTTTCAAGCATTACGAACGGAAATACGCCTATAACGACACCGTCCACTTCTGTACGGGAGACCTCGTCAACGGCGTGGGCATCCATACCCGCTTCCCCATCATCAGGAGAGAGCGCATCGACTATCCCTCGCTGGACAACGGCAGTGCGGCCTGGTACCTGCAAGTGGGCAGCGATACCGTACTGGTCATCAACAACCATTTCGAGGGTACGCACCTGTCGCTGGAAGACCGTGCGATCTATCAGGAGATCCTGAAAGGAGAGATGAAGGGAGACACCGCCCGTCAGGAGTCGAAGAAACTACTGGTCACCCTGGCGGAGTCGTCGACCAAACGGGCCCCGCAGGTGGCGAAGGTATGCCGCTATATAGAGGAGCATCGACAATATCCCATCATCCTCTGCGGTGACTTCAACGACAACCCTATCTCGTATTCCCGCTACCGGGTGGCCAAGGAGTTGAACGACTGTTTCGTCAGTTCAGGAAAAGGCCTCGGTTTGTCCTATTTTCAGAAAGGATTCTACTTCCGGATAGACCATATCTTCTGTTCGGACGACATCACCCCCTACCAATGCTGGGTAGACTCGAAAATGGATGCCAGTGACCATTATCCCATCCTCTGTTGGTTAAAAATAGGGGGAAAAGAATGAAAAAATAACGAATTTCCGAGATAAATTTCGGTAAGTGGAGAAAAATACGTATATTTGCAGGCTAAAAATGCGGAAACGATCATTAAAATAACATAACAAACAAAATGCAAAACAAAGGAATTGTAAAGTTTATTGCACTCGTCCTGATTCTCGTGTGCTGCTTCTACCTCTCCTTCTCGTTTGTGACACGCTACCACGAAAACAAGGCAGCAGCCATGGGCGAAGAGGCCGGACAGGAGTATCTCGACTCAATCATGAACGAGAAAGTGTACTGCGGAATCTATTCGTTCAAGCAGTGCCGCGAGATGGAGATCGGCCTTGGTCTTGACCTGAAGGGCGGTATGAACGTGATTCTTGAGGTTTCCGTGCCTGATGTCGTTGACGTACTGGCAGACCACAAGACTGACGCTGCCTATAAGAAGTCAATGGAAGAGGCCAAGAAAGAGGAAGAGACCAGTCAGAGTGACTTTATCTCCCTGTTCATCAAGTACTGGAAGCAGAACTCCAACGGTCGTCCTCTGGCTGCCGTCTTCGCTACCCAGCAGATGAAGGGTAAGGTCAGCACCAATAGCACCGACGCAGAAGTGGAACGTGCCCTGCGTGCTGAGGTACAGTCAGCCGTCGACAACTCTTTCAATGTCGTCCGCAACCGTATCGATAAGTTTGGTGTGGTACAGCCCAACATCCAGAAACTGGAAGGACAGAGCGGCCGTATCATGGTGGAGATGCCTGGTATCAAGGAGCCTGAGCGTGTCCGTAAACTGTTGCAGGGTAGTGCCAACCTGGAGTTCTGGGAGACCTATAACTCACAGGAGATTGCTCCGCTGCTCAGTCAACTGAACCAGAAATATGCCGCCACTGGTGGTGATGCCATCGCCGCTGAAGCCGACAGCGTAGAGGTTAAAGACACGACGGCAGTAGACAGTGCCAAGGCTGCTACCAACGATATCGCCGCCAAACTCGCTAAGAAGAACGACAAGGCCGTGGATGCCAAGGCAAAGGCCGAGGCCCTGAAGCAGAACCCCTTGTTCGCCGTCTTCCAGCCTGTTCCTCAGGGACTGGCTATCGTAGGTTATGCCAATGCCCGCGATACCGCTGATGTCAACAAAGTGATCTACAGCGATATCGCCCGTCAGGTACTGCCCGCAGAGTGTAAACTCCGCTGGGGTGCCAAGGCCGAGGACTTCGGAGGTGAGAATACCAAGGGTGAGATCTTCGCACTCTATGCGCTGAAGATCACAGAGCCCAACGGACGTGCTCCGCTGGAGGGTGATGTCATCACCAATGCCAAGGACGAGTTCGACCAGATGGGTCATCCCTCTGTCTCTATGCAGATGAACTCTGACGGTGCCCGCCGCTGGAGTCAGATCACCAAGCAGAATATCGGTCGCGGTGTCGCTATCGTCCTCGACGATGCTGTATACAGTGCTCCCCGTATCCTCACACAGATCGACGGTGGTAACTCCTCTATCACGGGTAACTTCACCATCGAGGATACCAAAGACCTGGCCAACACACTGAACTCCGGTAAGATGCCGGCTCCTACCCGTATCGTACAGGAAGAGGTCGTTGGTCCGTCACTGGGTGCCCAGTCTATCAAACAGGGTGTCATCTCCTTCGTCGTAGCCTTCGTGCTCCTGATGATCTACATGGTCATGCTGTACGGCTTCATTCCCGGTATGCTGGCCAACTGCGCCCTGCTGTTCAACCTGTTCTTCACCTTGGGTATCCTGACCTCGTTCCAGGCAGCACTGACCATGCCGGGTATCGCCGGTATCGTACTGACACTGGGTACGGCTGTGGATGCTAACGTGCTGATCTATGAGCGTACCAAGGAGGAACTCCGCAAGGGACATAGCGTCAAGGAGTCGCTGAACCTCGGTTACTCAAACGCTTTCTCTGCTATCTTCGACTCTAACTTCACATCACTGATCACAGGTATCATCCTGTACGTCTTCGGTACAGGTCCTATCCGTGGCTTCGCCACCACCTTGATGATCGGTATCTGCGTATCGTTCTTCACCGCCGTCTTCATGACCCGTCTGGTCTACGATGCCAAGATGAAGAAAGACAAGTGGCAGAACCTGACCTTCTCTACCGCCTATTCTCGTAACATGATGCAGAACACGAAGTTCAACTTCATGGGTATGTACAAGAAGTCCTATACCATCTGGGGTATCGCTGCTATCCTGTTCTGTGTATCCTTCGCAGTACGCGGTCTGAGTCAGAGTATCGACTTCACGGGTGGTCGTAACTATGTGGTGACCCTCGACAAGGAAGTTCCTGTGGAGCAGGTACGTACGACCCTCGCCGGTGCCTTCATCAATACCATTGGTGAGAATGCTGGCAAGGAAGCCAATACCAGCGTGATTGCTCTGGGTACAGACGGTAAGACCGTACGTATCTCTACCAACTGGGATATCGAGTCGAACAACCCACAGGTGGATGACAAGGCTGAGACCATCCTCTACAACGCCTTGAAGAAGGCAGGACTGGTCAACCAGGCCAGCGTGGATGCCTTCAAGAATCCGGACATCCGTCAGGGAGGTTCTATCATCAGTTCTTCAAAGGTAGGTCCTTCTGTGGCTAAGGATATCACCTATGGCGCTATTATCAGTGTGATCATCGCCCTGATAGCCATCTTCCTGTATATCCTCATCCGTTTCCGCAACGTGGCTTACTCTGTAGGTTCTATCGTAGCACTGGCTCTCGATGCCCTCATCGTGATCGGCTTCTACAGTGTTCTGTGGGGATGGGTTCCGATGTCACTGGAGATCGACCAGACCTTCATCGGTGCTATCCTGACGGTGATCGGTTACTCCATCAACGATAAGGTGGTGGTCTTCGACCGTGTCCGTGAGAACTTCAACCTGTATGCGAAACGTGACCGTCAGAGCCTGTTCAACAGTTCACTGAACCAGACCCTGGCCCGTACCATCAACACCTCAGTGACAACCCTAATCGTGCTGCTGTGTATCTTCATCCTCGGTGGTGACAGCATCCGCAGTTTCTCGTTCGCCATGATCCTGGGTGTGATCTTCGGTACCCTGTCGTCTATCTTCATCGCTGCTCCGACAGCCTTCCTCGTGATGGGTAAGACCATCCGTGAGGATGATGCTGAGGCATAAGCGACAAAAGGATAAAACAAAGGAGGGTGTGTCAAAATAGGCACATCCTCTTTTTTTATCGCAAAGCCCCGACTTTCTCAAGCCAGGGCTTTGTTATGTCGTAAAGTTTTAGTATCTTTACAACATCAAAATCAATGTTATGCAAAGATACCACTTTCGCCCG
>JAFTFG010000021.1 GCA_017449675.1 Prevotella sp. | reverse complement strand
CATATATAATAATATCCAACAAGTCTAGGCCAGAAATTTTAAACTGTTACTGTTACTAACTGTTACGCTCTCTCAAATTGACTGTGACTTTTCCTGAATCTGGTTGACTCCTTTCACTGGAGAGGTTGACTTTTTTCCTAAGGGCACTTTTTGTTTTGGTGGAAAACAACGGGGACGGTTGTGAATCATCAAAATAGGGGATTATGGACTTTTTAAAATAGTAGGTAACATTTACCCCATGTTTTTGGAACAAAACTGAACGAATGTTTGAATAATTTGTAGTATATTTGCAGCGGTTCGCACTTGATGCCAAGATTGACCAGACGCTAGCGGTGATACTGAAATCATTAAGAGTAGAGGTATAAAAAACACGAACCCCGAAGTATGCGGAATGCAGGGACAACGGGGTATTACACTGCAAAGGTATGAATTTTATCTGATATTTGCAAGAAAACGAGTAAAAAAATAAAGAGTTTAGTGTATAATGGATTTTAAGACAAGTCAAAATCTTTTTTCAGTGCCTAGAATGCGTAAATATATCAATGCGTGTTCTGGCAATAAGCAAATGACGATGCAACTATATCGCTATAACCTCAGGTTATGTCAAAAATTCTATGGCGTTTTGAACATTTTTGAGGTTGTACTACGTAATGCCATTAATCAACATTATATCAACTATTATTCTGATTCTGATTGGATAGAGAATCAAGCAAAATCAGGAGGACTGTTTGCGCATGAACAGGACGAGATACAGACCACGGTAACGGATTACAAAAAGCGAGGTCTCTATAACAATGACAAAATGGTTTCGGCTTTGACTTTTGGATATTGGACCAAACTCTTTTCAAAGAAGCGTTATAAATTAGGTGGAAAATCCTTATTAAAGATATTTCCTGACAAGGCTAAAGGAAAGAATCAGGCAGATGTTTACTTAGATCTGACACATATTCGTGAGTTTCGCAATCGTATCGCTCATCATGAACCTATTTGCTTTGATGGTAAAGGTAATATCAATACAAATTTTGCTCGGAAGCATTACCAGTTAATATGTGACTACATAAGTTATCTTGGTCAACAACATAATGAGATAATAAGTTTGGCAGAAACACCAGATATTATTTTGGATAAAATCGAAAAGTTGTCAAAATGGACGCAAAGCAATTAAAAGCGGAGAAATATGGGACGGTTGTGAATCATCAAAAATAGGGGATTATGGACTTTTTAAATAGTAGGTAACATTTACCCCATGTTTTTGGAACAAAACTGAACGAATGTTTGAATAATTTGTTGTATCTTTGCAGCGTGATTTGATCACACTGCGAAGACAGGCTGGTACTGTCAGAGCAAATTTTCGTTGAGTAACGGCTTTCTAAATATCTCAAAGTCTGCAAACCAAAAGATGCGTCAAGAAGGCTGCCGGCTCACACCCCATATGGGGCGTGAGCATTGGTAGATTTCAACAAAGACGCAAGGGGATTGCAGGCCCCAGAGATATTTTTGTTGTTTATCTTCATGCTTGCGCTTCTTTTTTACTAAACCATAACTAAAAAGTAAGGCACAATGAGAAAGTTCAAAGACTCCACATAGGTTGATGTCAATTATCAACTTCACTGAATTCATTGTTAATGTTTTCAGAACGATTTATTATCCCCTATTATTTAACTTCAAATTATCAAGAAATATGACCATAATAGAAGAGGAAGCCTTGTTTGCTCTCCTGATGGAGAGCCTAAACAGACATTCCCTCATAACGATTGCCGTTAATCACGTCACCAATGTACAGAACATTTACTATGCTCCCTCGGAACAACAGCAAGAGAAAGAGTCCGTGACAGACAGGGAGAAATTCTTTCAGACCATCAAATCCTGCCAGGAGTATTTCTGGGGTAAGAGTGCCTATGCCGTTGTTTTCTGCATTGCCAGAGACTACTATCATTAATCAGGCTATCTTTGACGAGACAGAATCGAAAAAAGGCTCCAAGGCCCGTTGGCGACAGCAGCATACGCCCATTTCCATGAGCACCGACCCCATATCGCCTCGTTCTGCGGGACAGGTAATAACGCTCAATTCCTGTCGGATCCAACGGGAAACCGACGCTGGCTACCCTTCGAGGTGACTGCCATCCGCTCGCCTCTCCAAGCACAACCGCCAGTTTGAGACCCCGAAATTGGAGCATGAACTGATACCGCTGTATTTCCGTAAACCGCATAAGGGCGAGACGGGCGAATTCGTAAGTGTGGCACGTGCCCTGCAGATTATCGGCATCGGTATCAGCCCAGCGGTCTGCTGATGAAATCAAATCGACACAGCGTATGATGGCGGTTTGCAACGATGAGGAGATAAATACAGATACAGATAAATACACTGGATTCTGAAACTCCATATGCGTACGCGTGAACTCGGAATTTTGATGTTTTTTCGGAGTTCCTGCGTACGCGCGAAGAGTCTTGGAAAATAAGTGTATGCATCTGTATGTGTATGTGATGATATTCAACTTAACCCACAAAACAATTATCTGGGGGAACCTTAGGAAGGCGGCACCTCCTGCCCTCGGAGGCGGCACCTCCAGGGGGCGAAGGTGCCGCCTTCGCCCCCTGAAGCCCGTACCTCCGGGGGGCGAAGCCCTAGGGCTTCGCGATCTTAACTTTTGTATACTATACTCATATTTTCATGGAAATCATTTCCTCTTTCAAAAAAACTTCGTAACTTTGTAGGCACAAAACCTAATTTCTGATTGAAAGTCATGACCGACAGGAGTAGAAAACCAGGATTATTCGGACAAAAACATTCAAGTAGGGATTACACAAAAGCGGAATGTTGGGGGAAGAACCAATTCAACAGTTCCTTCCCAGCATCCTTGGTGGCTTATATGTTTTCTAAAGGCATCAAGCCTATTTATATCAAGACAACCGTTGACAATCATATTAAGCACGATTATATTGACGGGAAAGAACTTCTGGGCATAGATCCTCTTAGTGATGATGCCTTCTATAATTATGAGGCTGGGTACGTTCCTTACGAGAAGTTCTATCAGGGAGAAAGAGAGAAGATCGACTTGGTGATGCTCCATAATAAGACGAATGAGATATTGTGCGGTCTGGAGGTTAAATTGACAGCCTTGCCAGACAATACGACAAAGTCGGCTGAAGAGTCACTTTGGGGCACGGAAATCGTCATGCGACCACCTACCATTTGCTTTCTCGCCTGTAGTATCTGCGCCAATTATGAGTCGCCTCAGAAAAAAGAGAAGTTGAGGAAGATGTTGCGCTGCGTACCTCAGATCAATCATTGGGAGGAGATAGATGAGGTATTGCCACATTACACACAAATACTCTCATCAATCCTTGCAGTCTCGTCCGACATGAGCAAGAAGCAAAAGCCTTTAATCATCCAGCCTATCTGGAAAACGGAAGGTAACAAAATGCGTTTGAAGGATGATTGCCTTGATGTTTTTGTTTGGTCAAACCTCTCGATTATCCAAATGTGCTGCACGGAATCACCTGAGAATATTCGTCATATTAACCGATTCCATCGCACAATCATTTGGTTGTATAAGATGCTGTTAGACTACGTGACCTATGATACTTTTGACTATAAACGTATTATACGGCTCCAATCATATAACCTGGCAAATGACAAGGCTTTTGCTCTGCCAGGAACAAAATCACAACAATTCCTAAGGACAGAGGAGGTGGTGAAGCCAAGAGTCTCAAAATATGAGATTAAGAACATTATCCTTGGTGGTGGACAGGATTTGTTGAGTCCTGAACGCCGCTTTGATGCAGTTATTGTCAATAGTCCTGATTTATTCGAGTGAGTCATGAGAGTAGTAGATTTGTTCTGTGGATGTGGTGGACTGAGTCTTGGATTCCAAAAAGCGGGATTTGAGATAGTTTGTGCCTATGATAAATGGGAAGTGGCTTTGGAAGTTTATAGGCATAACTTCAAGCATCCGGCAGAAAAACTGGACTTAAGTGATATTCAAACAAGTTCGATATTGATAGATCAACGCCAGCCAGACATGATTATCGGTGGTCCTCCATGCCAGGATTTTTCTTCCGCCGGTAAGCGTGATGAGAATGGAGGGCGTGGTGACTTAACCACTTGCTATGCAAAGATTATCAGTCATGTGCGACCCAAATGGTTTGTGATGGAGAATGTGGCACGCATCGTCAAAACCAATAAATTGTTAGAAGCCCTAAGGATTTTCAAGGAGGCGGGATATGGTTTGTCACAGCATATTCTGGATGCTAGTCTCTGTGGTGTTCCTCAAAAACGCAAGCGCTTTTTTCTGATAGGGAAATTACATGAAATGGATGGCTTTATGGAACCATTCATTAATAGCGGACTTGCTGATAAGCCTATGAGTCTGCGTGACTATTTTGGTGATTCACTAGGAGTGGAATTTTATTATCGTCATCCCAGAAGTTATGCACGTCGTGGTATTTTCAGTATTGACGAACCCAGTCCTACTATTCGTGGTGTCAACCGCCCTATGCCTGAAGGTTATCAGATTCACGCCAATGACCCAGTATTGTCTAAAGAGGGGATACGCCCGCTCACGACTTTGGAGCGTAGTTATATACAAACATTCCCGCGTGATTTTCAATTTATAGGCAATAAAACAGACGTAGAGCAAATGATTGGTAATGCTGTTCCTGTGAATCTTGCCTTCTTTGTCGCTAAATCAATCACACAATACTTAGGTAATCCTCACCATCAGCGGAATCTGGAAATCGAATTTGGGAAAAGGACACTCGACGAGTGTCTTGCACTTTATGCAAGTGAGCCAAGAGGATAATCTTTATAACACTTTTGTTTTTTGTACCTTTGCCATTGCAATGAAGATGCATCGCAGTTACTGGCCCCTTAGTAATGGTATAACTTGATGTGGAGTATCTTCCAGTCATCACAGGAGATGCGGGCATGGCGTCCCTGATGATCCTGGTCTCCGTTATGGCGGCGGAGGTATTTGAGGGTGCCGTCCTCGGTGATCTCCACCTCGTCGACATGTCCGATACCGATACGTTTTCCGTTGAAACGGACGTTTTTCGCAGTCTTGGAGGTATTACCGCTCCCCTCTGCCACAAAACCGTCCTCCCCGAGGACTTTCTCTTCCTCGAAATTCTTCTCATCGGTAGTGGCGAAACTAACGACGACCCCCGTACCGGCCAGCAGGTATTCGTCCTTAGCCAGTTGGAGGAGGATAGCACCGCCTTCCGGCCATACGGAGCCGTCGGTGGCACGGGCATCCCAGGGGAGGGTATAGTAGTGCCGGCAGGTGATGACGGTACCCTCATCCTGGAGAACACGCTCCTTGTCTTGCTGGTCGAAGAGGAGACCGTAGGATGTTTGATGGGAGATGGATGATGGAAGATGGGAGAGTTGGCGGATGAGATCGTACGCCTTGGTGACACTTTCGGTCTCCTTCGGGGATGCCTGGTCGATGGCGAAGGGAGAGAAGCCCAGGGCATGATGCTCTCCGAAGGCATAGAGGGCACGTGCTCCGCTGTTCTCGCAACAACGGGTCTCAGGGATGAAGAGGCGGTTGTTGGGGAGTGCATACCGGTCGGCCCAGCCCTTGAAGCCTGTATCGTAGATGTCGGGGGCGAGCAGGGCGAGTTGCGGGGCTCCCGCATGCCAGAGGTCGATGAGATGGGCAAGGGGGCCTGCCGACGGGTATTGACCGGGTTGTCGTCCGCGACTGTTCATGGCGGCATTGACATAGAGGGGTATCTGTGTGTGTCGTCGTGCCGTCTCACAGAGTCGTCCGACATATTTGGCATAGTAGTAGGCCATGAAGATCTCGTCGGTATAGATATCGTCACCGAAGACGGAAGTCCAGGAAGACTGTTGGCTATTGACTGTTAGTCTTTGGCGGAGCCAGGGATGCAGTTCCTTCTGATGCTTCTTCAGGTAGGTGAGGAGTTCCTGCGGAACCCCTTTTTTGTAGATTTCATCGGCCAGTTTCGAGTGGTCACGGGCAGACTCCAGCATCCCGATCTCGTTCTCCACCTGGAGCATGGTGACCACGTCCGAGGCCGTTTCTGTGAGATGCTGCACCAATGTCCCGAAGGCACGGTTGTCGGCTTGGAATACCTGTTCCGAGAAGCAACTGGCGATCTCCAGCGGTTTTCCCTCTGCCGTATAAGCCCTTGGGAAGCGTTTGGTATCTTGCTTGAACCACAGGGGCGCATAGCATGACATCGAGTTTTTCCAGGCACCGAACCACAGGAATACGATTTTCAACTGATGCTCCCTGGCCCGTTGTACGGTACGGTCGATGAGGGTGAAGTCAAACTTCCCCTCCTCGGGCTCCAGGAACTCCCAGTAGGCCGGTACCAGTACGGTGTTCAGTCCCAAGGTCTTCATCCGGGGGATGACCTCGTCGACATCCGCTACCGAGGTCACAGCCGAATTACTTAACTCCCCTCCCAGGATCAATGGCTCCTGTTGTGCGTATCCCTTACCTACAGCCAGTCCGCAAAGCAGTAGGGTTACAATGGTCGTTCTCCTTATCATCTCTCTCTTATGGTTTTAGTGATTTATTGGCAAATTGGCCGAAATAGTTGAGGCAGACATCACGCCATTCCCTGGCATTCTCCACCTGTTGCCGCAGACGCTCGTCGACCTCCCGCCAGCGTTGCTCATCCACATACGTCCTCATCTTGTTATGCCACAGGTTCTGTTGCGTCTCTACGGTGATGACACCTTGGTTATACTGATACTGGAGTGACTCCCACAGTGTAGAGCCGTCTTTCATCCGATAGTCCCAAGGGAGGTGGTGGAACCACAGCAACAGGTTCTCGGGACAGGTCTCCACCTTGTCATACATCGACGCATAAGGCTCCCGATACTGGCTGACCGCATCCGTCCCCGTAGCCGACCGGTTGAAGCCGATACCGTCCTTGTCTGCCTGATGATAATAGACTGGGCACCATTCCAACGGATACTCCGCCTTGAAACCGTCAGGCTCGGGACCGTAGTGGTGGTCGAACTTAAAGATATGGTGAAGGCCCAGCGGCATCATGTAGTTCACACAAGCCTCCCGGCTCTCCTCCATGACCGTCGACATGAGGAACACGAAATTCTCGTCTGTCGTGAAGGTCTGCTCCAGCCACTCCCGGGCGATACGGTCGGATGACAGGGCCGGATTCCAGGCCAGTCGACCGAAGGTGTACCAGTTGGCCTGGGAGAAATGATGGCCGCACCAGTTGGTGTCCTTGCCGATATTGGCAACCCCGGCGATCCCTGCCAACCAGTCGGGCTCCACATACTCGAAGAACTCCTTCCACATCGGGGCGAGGTATACCAGATGGATCGACTGGCCCAGATATTCCTGGGTGATCTGCAACTCTGCCATGTTCGGGGTCTTGCTGATCTGGTCGAACACCGGATTATACGGTTCACGGGGTTGGAAGTCCAAGGGACCGTTCTTGGTCTGTAGGATGACGTTCTTGCGGAACTTACCATCCAGGTGTTTGAATTCAGAGACCGCCTGTTTGACACGGTCCTCCCCCTTGTGGTTGGCACCATATACAAAGCAGCGCCACATGATGATACCGTTGTAGGGCGCTACCGCATCCGCCAGCATATTGGCACCATCGGCATGGGTGCGGTGGTAGTCGCCCGGGCCGGGTTGTCCCTCACTATTGGCCTTCACCAGGAAGCCCCCGAAATCAGGAATCAGCCGATAGATCTCCCGTGCTTTGTTACGCCACCAGCGGCGTACCTGTCTGTCTTTCGGGTCGGCCGTCACCGTCTGTCCCAATGCCATAGGAGTAGCGAAATTGATGGACAGGTACACCCGGATACCGTACGGGCGGAGGAGGTCAGCGATCTTCTTCACCTCCCGCAGATATTCCTTGGTGAGTATCTTAGGTGATGCATTGACATTATTCAGGACACTGCCGTTGATACCTATCGAGGCGTTGGCCCTTGCATATTCCCGGATGAGCCGTTCGTCCAGGTGAAACCACTCGAAGATGCTCTCTCCGGCATAGCCTCGTTCGATGGAGCCGTCCAGGTTGTCCCAGTGGTTCAGGAGCCGTAGTTTGAACTTCGGCTGCTGCCGCTCGTCTTTGACAGGAGCGTCGGTAGCCTGTAGACGCAGGGCCTCATAGGTTCCGTAGAGCAGTCCTATCTCCCGACGTGCCGTGATCGTCATCCGGTTGTCGTCCCCCTGTATTCTGAATCCGTCATCATCCGGTAGGGTGGGATCGAGGCGCAGCATGACATGCTCGCCTTGGAAATACTGTTGTAACTCCTCCTTGGCGATATTGATCGTGGGGGAGTTGGCAGGAGCCTCTACCTGTGCGGTATTGACCGTTTTGTAGCGGAGCCACAGGCGGTGTCCGTCCTCTGCTGACACATAGGTGGCCGCTACCGTCATAAGGATAGTCAATAATAGTTTTCTCATTGCTCTTTCAGTTTATTTTATTCTTTCTTATTCTGTTTTTCCTCGGCAGTCATCTGTGCCGCATAGTCTCTGGGATTCATGCCGAAATAATTCTTGAATGACGTGGAGAAGTGTGTCTGGTTATTAAAGCCTACGGCATACCCCACCTGTGTGATGTTCAGTTTCTGTTCCTTGATGAGACGGGCTGCCTGTTCCATACGGATCTGCCTGATGAAATCGATGGTCGACATACCCGTGATCTTCTTCATCCTCCGGTAGAGGTGTGTCCTACTGATACCTATCTTCTCACTCAGTATCTCGATATCGAAGTCAGGGTCTGAGATGTTCTCGTTGATATGATAGATAACCTTGTCCATCAGTGCATCATCATTCCCCTTCACCTTCAGTTTCTCCATGGTCTGACTGTCTTGTGTCTTGAACTTACCCCTTAGTCGGCGTACGTTATTGATCAGGTTGTCGATCTGGATATGCAGTTCCTCCATGGCGAAAGGCTTGGCGATGAAGGCATCCGCTCCATTCTTGAGACCCTCCAGTCGGAACGACACCTCCGACTTGGAAGTCAGTAAGATGACCGGGGTGGTACTGATCATGGGATTCAGTTTGATACTCTTCAACAGGGTGATACCGTCCATCACAGGCATCATGACATCGCTGACCACCAGGTCATAATCCTTGGCAAGAATCCGTTTCATGGCCTCTTTCCCGTCAGCGGCATAGTCGATCCGATACCACTCTCCCAGTTCCTGTTTGATATACGTCCCTATCTCCGGATCATCATCCACGACCAGGATGCGGCTTCCTTTTCCGTTGCCACGAACGGCGGCGACCGGTTTCTCGGGATCCTTCTCTTTGCTCTTCTTCTCGATCTCCTCAGGTTTCAGGTGTTTTGTTCCCAGCGGCAACTGGATGGTCAGGACGGCTCCTGTCTTTCCGTCCGTACGGTTGGCGGCACTGATCTTACCGCCGTGCATCTCCGTGATGGCGCGACACAGGTTCAGACCGATTCCCGATCCGTCAAGATGGATGTCCTTGGCGTTCTGTCCCTGATAGAAACGCTCGAAGAGGTGTTTCGTGTCATCCTCATGGAACCCCATGCCGTCATCGATGACCTCAATGATGGCATGATGTCCTTCCTTGTGCTTACTGAGCCGGACGGTGATCTCCCCGTTGTCATAGGTGTATTTAAAGGCGTTAGACAACAGGTTGGTGATGACTTTGTCAAACTGTTCGTGGTCGATCCAGGCCCTCACGGGAGTGGGGGGGTAGTCGAAGAGGAAGGTGATGTTGCGTTGTCGGGCATTATACTCATAGAGTTTACAGATGCTTTGAATAAACGGGCACAGGTCGGTATAGGTACAGGATAACTTCATCTGGTGCTTGTCAATCTTCCGTTCGTCCAGGATCTGATTGACCAGATGCATCAACCGTTTCGCATTCTTGTCAATGGTGTCGATATCCGCCAGGTTGACAGGGTCTGTCAACCGTTTTCTCAGTTTCGCCAGCGGTCCCATGATGAGTGTCAGCGGAGAACGGATATCGTGTGTCGCATTGATGAGGAAGCGCATCTTCGTCTCTTCGAGGTCACGTCGCCGTTGACGTTCCCAGTTGTATAAGATCATCAGGAGAAAGCCTGATAAGATACCGATATAGAACAGATAGGCCCACCAGGACTTATACCAGGGTTTGAGGATGACGATATGGAGGGTCTGGATATCTTTACTGAAGATACCGTTGCTGACCGCCCTCACCTCGATGGTATACTCCCCTGGTGACAGTTGCGTGAAGGTGATCTGGTTGACCCCCTCGTTGGTCTGCATCCATGCCTGGTTATTGACCCTGTATTGTAAGGCGATATTCTCCGCATTCAAGTAGTCGAGTGTCGAGAACTCCAGTGTAAACGTGTTATCGACGAACGGTAACTGATGGTCGTTGCAGAGCGGGTTCAGGGTATGGCCGCTGCAATAGAAGCGTGTGAGGAATACCTTACCGAGTTGGTTGCTATGGTTGTTGATGTCCTGCGGGCGGAATGTCGTGATACCGTCTGCCGTCCCGAAATAGATACGGTCGTCAGGGGTGTGTAAGGCAGCCCCCTGGATATACTCCTTGTTCATCAGTCCGTTGCCGCCGACATATCCCACCATCTCCTGTCGTTTGTCAGACAACAGCCAGATACCTCCCGTCGTCGATATCCAGATATCCCCTTGGTTGTCTTTGACCATCGAGCATACCATCTTGTCGGTGAGTGTCTGAGCCTTAGGCTCCTCAGCCACCTTGTTCTTCTTCCAGTCGTAGCGGAACAGTCCCTCCTCCGTACTGATGAGTATGTCACCGTTTCTCGTCTCACAGAGCGAATAGCACTGGCTACCCTCCAACAAGGCGTTCCATCCTCGTCTGTTAAAGACGATCCCGTTGGGATCCATCATCGAGGTACCGTTGGTCGTCGCTATCCATAACATCCCCCGGGAGTCGAAAGTCATCGTCTTGATCCAGTCATTACAGAGGAATCCCTCCTTCCGTTGCGTCTGCTGCATACTGACCATCTGCGTCTCCTGTGTCTTGGGGTCATAGATACACAGTCCCAGTCCGAAGACACTGATATAGAGCCGTCCCTTACCGTCGTCCACGATACAGTTCAGGCCCTTGCCTCCGAAAGTCTTCTCCATGGTGGCACGTCCCGTCTTGGGATTGAACGCATACAGTGTGTTTTCCGTTGTCACCCAATACCTGCCATGACCGTCACGGTAGATGATACGGGTTCCTGCGGGTGATGCAAGGTGCTCTATGATATGTCCTGTGGCATCCAGTCGATAGAGCCCGTTGTTCCGTACGGTGCACCAGAGATCCTGTTCCTCCCCCTGTACGATGGATGCGATATTCCCTCCCGTCACAAAATGCTGGTTGGCGAAACTCCAGGAAGAGAAAGAGGCATGCTGTTTGGAGATGACCATGATGCCCTTATTATAACAGGCCGCCCACAGGTTCTTGTCTTTGTCCTCCATGACATCCACCACGTGTGCCGATGACAGGTCGATGGCCGCACTGACATTCTCCATCCGTTGCAGTCGTCTCGTCCCCTTGGGGATGATCATCAGTCCGCAGCCGGCCGTCGCTATATACAGGTTCCCCTGTCTGTCCATCTTCGCCATCTCAATACTCACGTTACGGTCTAATAGCGAGAAGTCGAAGTCGGCCGGTTGTAGTTCCTCCGTCTGGTAATGATAACTCATGATGCCATACATACAGACGATCAGTAACTCCTGGGGGGAGTATTCGACATAACTCACGGGTTGACCGTAGACGGAGGAGTAATCACGGAGAGACACCATTTTCCTGTCTTTCACCACAAAGCGTGTGACAGTCATCGTATGACTGCTCTTCCACAGATTACCCTTCCTGTCGATATGGATATGACTGAAGAAGTCGTCCGTATGCCGGCGACCGTACTGGTCTTCGTAATAGATAGTGTCACCCCCCTTCCGCATGGAGAACAACCCATAACCTGCCGTACCGATCAGAAGATCACCGTCCAGTGACTCCCTGAGGGAGTTGACACGTGGGGTATGACGGTCGGGGAAGGGATAGCGTACGAACCTGTCATGCTCGTAGTCATACCGTGACAGTCCCTTTGCACCACCCACCCAGAGTTGTCCTTGCCGGTCGACATAGAGGGTGGCTATCTCGTTGTCAGTGATGGTGGTGGAGTCTTTCCTGTTGTGATGATAGGCCGTATACCGATAACCGTCGAATTTATTCAAGCCATATTCCGTACCGATCCAGATATAGCCGTAGATATCCTGACAGATACAGGTAATCAGTCCACTCGATAGTTTATCGGGTGTGTACATATGACCGACATCTGCCCTTCCATAGGTGGTCACCAGGAGGCAGACAGCCAGAAATAGTTGACGGTATAGATATTTCATAGCAACCTACTTCTGTTGCTTGGAAAGGGTCAACAGGTCGAGTTTCTCTTTCAGTTTCAGTGCATCGCTGACCTGTTCCGTATAGGTCGTCAGTGCGGTGGTTACCTGTCCTCTGATGTCACGGCTGGAGGCACCGATCTCAAACGTATACTGGCCGGCCTCTACGAGCCAGCGGCTGTTGGCCTCGTCGAAACTGGCGAGGTCACGCTTGTCAATCCCGATGGTCAGTGTCTGGCTCTCCCCCGGTTTCAGTTCACGGGTCTTGGCAAAGCCTTTCAGTTCATGTCCGGGTTTCTCAAGAGTACCCTTTGGTGCGGCGACATAGACCTGTGCGATCTCCTTACCGGCCACACTACCGGTATTCTTGATGGTCACATTGACCACAATACGGTCACCATTCACCTTTACAGTAGGTTTGCTGTACTCGAAGGTCGTGTAACTGAGTCCATAGCCGAAGGGATAGGCCACCGTCTTGTCAAACGTGTCGAAGTAGCGATAGCCCACATAGATATCCTCCTCATGGTTGGTGAAGTCATGGCCGGGAATCGGGGCTCCCCAGCCCAGTGACTCCCGGAAAGTATAGAGATCCATTTCCTGCGGGAAATTCTTTGTCGACGGATGGTCGGTGGCAGCAATCGGCCATGTCATGGTCAGTTTACCGGAGGGATTAGCCTTTCCTGTCAGCACGTCAGCCACGGAGTTGCCGCCCTCCTCTCCCGGTTGCCAGGCACAGAGGATCGCATCCACCCGGTCACGCCATGATGCCGTCTCCATCACAGAGCCGCTATTCAGGATGACGATAACGGGTTTTCCTTGAGGACGGAACTGGTCGCTGACCCGTTCTATCATATCCTTCTCAATGGCGGTGAGATTGAATTCTCCCGCTATCTCACGGTCCATTCCCTCTCCTGCCTGCCGTCCAATCGTGATAATGGCGGCATCCGCCTCCTTCACCTCATGCGTGACGCAACGGTCGGAGATCTCTATCTCATCGAGTTTGGGAGTTCCCGTATCCAGGAACCACATAATAGGATTCTTGTCGGCTTTCAGTTTTAGGCGGGCATATTTCACATAACTCTGATAAATCTCCGTCAACAGAGGCGTGGTCTTGACACCCACATTCTTCAGACCCTCCACCATGTCCACCACATAAGGGACATTGACGGCACCGGAGCCCAGACCACCTGACATGAAGTCGTAACTGTTGACACCGAATAATGCTACCGTCTTGAGATCACGGATAGGGAGCACACCGTCGTTTTTCAGGAGTACCATACCCTCCGTAGAACTTTGGCGTGTAATCTGAGCATGGGCTTTCAAGTCGGGATGATTAGAGAACTGATAACCACGGAAACGAGGAGTCTTGACGATATACTCCAGCACACGGCGCACGTTACGGTCGACATCCTCTATCTTCAACGTTCCGTCCTTCACTCCCTGAACGATATCCTGTGCCTGTTCCGGATAACCGGGCATCATCAGGTCGTTACCTGCCGTCACCTCACGCGTGGTGGGCAGTCCCTTACGCTTACCGATCCAGTCGGTCATGACGATTCCCTTGAATCCCCAGTCGTTACGTAGGATATCCGTGAGTAAGTCTTTATTACCTTGGGCAAACTCACCATTTACCTTATTATAGGCAGACATCAGTGTCCAGGGGTCACTCTTACGTACCATCATCTCAAAGCCTCGGAGGTAGAGTTCCCGTAAGGCACGCTGACTGACCCGCTCATCCACGAGGGTCCGGTCCGTCTCCTGTGAGTTAACGGCAAAATGCTTGGCAGAGACACCCACCCCTTGGCTTTGTATACCAAGGGTCATTGCCGTACCGATATGTCCCGTCAGGATGGGGTCCTCAGAGTAGTATTCGAAATTACGGCCGCACAAAGGGGAGCGGTGCAGGTTCATACCCGGTCCGAGGATAACGTCACAGCCATATTCCAATGTCTCATTGCCGATGGCCTCTCCCACCTGTCGTACCAGTTCGGTATTCCATGTAGAGGCAAGACAGGTCCCGATAGGGAATCCTGTAGCCGCATAGGAATGAGGGTCGTTCTCCCGCTGTGCGTCAATATGTACTCCGGCCGGTCCGTCACTCAGTACGGTGGCAGGGATTCCCAGTCGCTCGTTGGCCACCGTGAGACCTGCTGCGCCGGCCACCAGTCTCTTTTGGTGTCCAAGCATGGCACCGGATCCCGTAAACGAGTCGTTGCCGCCACCTACCAGTAATTGTGCTTTCTCCTCTAATGTCATGGCCTTCAGCACCTCATCGATGTTGTCGGCTCTCAGTTTGGGTTGTGCTGTCATTGTTGTCACCGTTAGACTGGCTACTACGCCAAGTAATAATAGTTTTCTTGTTATCATGATAATTATTCCGCTATTAGTATGTTGCAAAGATAATGCTTTTTGTCCGAGTAGCCAAATTTCGTTATATATTTTTACGCTCATTGGCTGTTGTTTGGGAAAAAAAGTGTACCTTTGCATCCGATATTATTAATAAGGATTATTAACAACATAAGATTATGGCAAAGAAAGCATTACTCATGATTCTCGACGGATGGGGAATCGGTAAGCATGGCAAGGGTGACGTGATTTATAATACGCCGACTCCGTATTTGGATTATCTGACTGCAGTGTCGGCACATTCGCAGTTACAGGCTTCCGGTGAGGACGTAGGTCTTCCCGATGGTCAGATGGGTAACTCAGAGGTAGGTCACTTGAATATCGGTGCCGGCCGTATCGTCTATCAGGACCTGGTGAAGATCAACCGTGCCTGCAAGGACGGCTCTATCGTCGACAACCCGCAGGTAAAGGCTGCCTATACCTATGCCAAGGAGCATAACAAAAAGTTGCACCTCATGGGACTGACCTCCGATGGTGGTGTGCACTCTTCTTTGGATCATCTCTTCAAACTCATCGAGGTGGGTAAGCACTATGGTCTGAAAGACCAGACCTTTATCCATTGTTTCATGGACGGACGTGACACAGACCCCCGTTCCGGTAAGGGCTTCATCCAGCAGGTCAGTGAGGTATGTGCCGCCAACGATGCCGCTATTGCCAGTATCGTAGGCCGTTTCTATGCGATGGACCGTGACAAGCGCTGGGAGCGTGTGAAAGAGGCTTATGACCTCCTTGTCAAAGGTACTGGTAAGCAGAGCACCGATATGGTTGCCGCCATGCAGGAGAGTTATGATGAAGGCGTGACCGATGAGTTTATCAAGCCTATTCATAACAGCAGTGTCAATGGTCTGATTGAGGAGGGTGATGTGATTATCTTCATCAACTTCCGCAATGACCGTGCCAAGGAATTGACGATTGTACTGACCCAGCAGGATATGGAGGAGCAGGGAATGAAGACTATTCCCGGTTTGCAGTATTACTGCATGACTCCCTACGATGCCTCGTTTACGGGTGTACATATCCTCTTCCCCAAGGAGAATGTGGAGGATACCCTGGGTGAATACCTCTCCCGTCAGGGTAAGAAACAACTGCATACCGCAGAGACGGAGAAATACGCACACGTGACGTTCTTCTTCAACGGTGGTCGTGAGGCTCCGTTTGAGGGTGAGGACCGCATCCTGGTACCTTCTCCCAAGGTGGCTACCTATGACCTGAAACCCGAGATGAGTGCCTATGAGGTGAAGGACAAACTCGTGGCTGCCATCAATGAGAACAAATACGATTTCATCGTGGTCAACTTCGCCAATGGCGATATGGTGGGACATACGGGTGTCTATAACGCCATCGCCAAGGCAGTATGGGCTGTCGACCACTGTGTTCAGGAGGTCATCGAGGCTGCCAAGGCCAACGACTACGAGGCCATCATCATTGCCGACCACGGTAATGCCGATAATGCCATCAACCCTGATGGTACACCGAATACCGCTCACTCGCTGAACCCCGTTCCCTTCATCTATGTCACCAATAACAACTCAGCGACGGTGAAGGACGGTCGTCTGGCCGATGTGGCTCCCTCTATCCTCCATATCATGGGACTGGAGCAGCCGGCCGATATGACGGGAGAGAACCTGATTACCGACTAGTCGTCATCCATCACATCATCCAGGTGGTTGCCCCAGAGATACATTTTGGTCTCTTGGGCAGCCACTTTGCTTAATAGGAGTAGGGCGATGAGGTTGGGAATGGCCATGAGGGCATTCATACAGTCTGCGATATTCCAGATGATATCGAGGTTGATGATGCTTCCGAAGAACAAGGCCACGATGTAGAGGATACGGTAAAAGCGGTTGATGCGCCGCCCCTCGATGTAGTTGACGGCACTCTCGCCATAATAACTCCAACCGAGAATAGTGCTGAAGGCGAAAGTAAGAATACCAAAGGTGAGCAGGGGCGCACCCAGATAGGGAATCTTAGAGAAAGCGACCTTGGTCAGTGCGGCCCCGTCGGCATAGGTGATGTCAGGATAGGCCAGGATACTGCTGACCAATACCAGTCCGGTCATCGCACAGATGACCACCGTATCCCAAAATGTACCCGTACTCGACACCAGTGCCTGACGGACAGGATTACGTGTCTGTGCGGCAGCGGCGACAATCGGTGCCGAGCCCATACCACTCTCGTTGGAGAACAGGCCTCTGGCAATACCATAGCGGGCAGCCATCATCACCGTAGCCCCTACGAAGCCTCCGCCTGCCGCCGAGGGGTTGAAGGCTGACTGTACGATCAACTGGAGGGCGGGCCATACGTAGGCTCCGTTCATCACGAGGATGACGGTACAGCCCAGGACATACAGCAACGCCATGAAAGGTACGAGGATGGTGCAGACACGGGCAATCGCCTTGACACCTCCTAGGATCACACTGGCTGTCAGCAGACAGACACAGATACCCACTGCCCATGTGGGAATCCCAAAGGTCTCATGAGCCAGTAATGCGATGGAGTTGGCCTGTACCGTACAGCCGATGCCGAAGGATGCCAGTGCCGTGAAGACGGCAAAGAGGACCGCCAGCCATTTCATGTTCAGTCCGCGCTCCAACGCATACATCGGACCGCCATAGGTATGTCCGTCACTGCCTTTCACCCGGTATTTTACTGCCAGTAATCCCTCGGCATACTTCGTCGCCATGCCGAAGATACCTGTGAGCCAGCACCATAGGACAGCCCCGGGGCCACCCAATGCGACGGCTGTGGCCACCCCGACGATATTACCTGTTCCGATGGTGGCGGCGAGAGCGGTAGCCAGTGCTCCAAACTGGCTGACATCACCTTCTGCCTTCTGGTCTTTCTTTACCGACAGTCGGATACCTGTCAGCAATTTCCGCTGAGGTACTCCCAAACGGAATGTCAGGAACACATGCGTACCCAATAGTAGGATAATCATCGGCCATCCCCATAGGAAAGCACTTAGCACAGAAAAGAAATCATTGATAGGTTCCATGTCGTCTCTTGATACAATTATGTTGCAAATTTACGAGTTTTTCCCCTAAACAAGCACATCATTCTGTATTTTTTCGTAACTTTGGTTGAACACCGAAGTTACTCAGCATTCGGAAAAGCCCAAATATCTTTGGCTTTTCACTCATTTTTTCGTAACTTTGTCCCCATAAATACGAAGTAACCCTATGAATGTACAGATAGAGGAATCGTGGAAACAATATCTTGGGAGCGAGTTCGACAAACCTTATTTTGCCGGACTCACCAGTTCTGTTCGACAGGAGTACAGCCAGTATACTTGTTATCCTCCTGGTAAACTGATCTTCAATGCTTTCAACCTGTGTCCGTTTGACAAGGTGAAGGTGGTGATTATCGGACAGGATCCCTATCATGAACCGGGACAGGCTCACGGCCTGAGTTTCTCCGTACAGGACGGGGTGGTGTTCCCTCCCTCCTTACAGAATATCTTCAAGGAGATACAGGCCGATCTGGGTACACCGATTCCGCAGACCGGTAATCTGACACGCTGGGCTGAGCAGGGAGTACTGTTGCTCAATGCCTCATTGACCGTGCGTGCTCATCAGGCCAATAGCCATTCTATGCTAGGTTGGCAGAAATTCACGGATGCTGCCATCCAGGCACTTGCCACCCATCGGGATCATCTGGTCTATATGCTATGGGGAGGCTATGCCCGTAGTAAGTCCTATATGATTGACAAGACCAGGAATCTCGTGTTGGAGTCGGTACACCCCTCTCCCTTATCCGCTAATCGTGGCGGCTGGTTCGGACAGCACCAGTTCTCCCGTTGTAATACTTATCTGGAACAGAACGGAAAGACACCCATCCTATGGTAAACGAAATACCCCCTATCTTAGAGGTCGGAGGTGTATTGATTTCCTCTGATATCCTGACGGAATGCTTTTGCTGTGACTATGAGAAATGCAAGGGTATCTGTTGTGTGGAGGGTGATGCCGGTGCCCCAGTGACGATGGATGAGGTAGCGGAGATCGAGGAGGCACTGGATACCGTCTGGGGTGATCTGTGTGCTTCCGCCCAGAGTGTGATAGACCGGCAGGGGGTGGTCTATACCGACAGGGAGGGTGATCTGGTGACGAGTATTGTGAATGGCAAGGACTGTGTGTTCACCTGTTATGACGGTGATAACTGTCTCTGTGCCTTGGAGAAGGCGTACCGTCATGGAAAGACGAAGTTTTGCAAACCCATCAGTTGTGCGCTCTATCCTATCCGGGAGAAGCACTTCTCCGATGGACTTGTCGGTCTTAACTACAACCGATGGGTGGTCTGCCGTGATGCCATTGAAAAGGGGAAGGCCATGCACCTTCCCGTTTATCAGTTTCTGAAAGAACCCCTCATCCGCCGTTTCGGACAAGCGTGGTATGACGAGTTGTGTGAAGTGGCTACCCTCTTCGGAACTTAGAGGGACTGACTCCGATATGCTCCTTGAAGTATTTCCCCAGGAATGACTGGTTGGGGAAATGCAAATCCTCCGCAATCTCCTTGATGCTCTTGGTGGAGTTCTTCAGTAATACACGGATCTCCAGAACGACATAGTGGTCGATCCAGTCGTTGGGGGTGCGCTTACTGACCTGCTTGACAATCTCAGAGAGGTATTTGGGAGTGATACATATTTGTTCCGCATACCATTTGACCTGTCGCTCGTGGCGGAAGTTCTGTTCCAGTAATCGGATGAACTGTGCGAAGATGGCATCCGCACGGGATATCGCTTCTTTTCCGCTTTGCTCGACCCGCCAGATGACATTACTCATATCATAGAACATCGCCAACAGCAGGGCCTTCACCAACTCGGTACGGTAGTGGTGTGCCGTATCGGCTATCTTCTCACGGATGTGCTGATAATAGTTGCCGAACACCTGAATCTCATCGGAGGTGAGAGAGACAACGGGGTTGTTCATCGAGAAGAGCAGTAGTGACGATACGTTCTGCACGTTCAGAATAAAACTGTGGTAGAAAGCGGTGGACAGCATGATACACTGGCATTCAAAATCAGGTGATGCCTTGTAGTTGTCTACAATATGCCGTTCGGAGATGAAGAGCAGGTCACCGGGGGTGACGGTCTGTTCTCGGGTGTCGATAGAGTATTGTGCCCTCCCTTGTTTACAGAGAGCCATCAGGATGAAGTTCATACGGGTAGGCACATTGGAGACCGGAGTGTCGGTGATTTGGTCTGTCAAGACCAGTCCTGCTTCCAGGTATAGGGCATTCCCCCATTGTTTAGCCTCTTCGAGGTGTGCCTCTTTGATTTCTTTGATTTTTACCATGTCTTGATGGGCATTGTCTGCCCTGCTTTTAAGTGGATAATCTTCTGTTGTTGGTTATAGAAAAGGGTGACGGTACCGTCTTGTCTTGCCTTGATCTCGGCAGTACGGACCTTCCCGTCTTTCCATTCAAAACTGACCTCATAGCCGCCACGGGCACAGAGACCGCTGACCTTCCCGTCTTGCCACTCTTGAGGGAGGGCGGGCAACAGTTGTATGTGTCCGTCATCTGACTGCATCAGCATCTCACAGACCCCGGCAGTCCCTCCGAAGTTACCGTCGATCTGGAAGGGTGGGTGAGCGTCGAAGAGATTGGCGTAGGTGCCTCCCGCATGACGGGTTCCCGTGCGTTGGTCGTCCTGTGCGTCTGTGAAGGTCAGTAGTTTGCGGTATATCTGATAGGCCTTCTCTCCGTTCTTCAGTCGTGCCCATAGGTTGATGCGCCAACCCGTAGACCAGCCTGTTGTCTCGTCTCCTTTCTGGATGAGTGTCTGTTCACAGGCCTTCAGGATCTCATCGTAGGTGGGATAGATGCTTTCGCTTGTCTGCCGGGCCGGAACGATGGCGGCCAGATGATGACCGGGATAGAGACCGATGAGGTGGCTTTGGTGACGGTGCTTCGGATCCCAGTCGCGCCAATCGTAGTACCATTCGTTCAGGTCACCGTCCTTCCCGATGGTATAGGGGTGTAGGGTGAGTAGCGGCAGTGACATGATGCGTATCATACCCTCGTCAATACTGTCTCCCTGTAATGTCATCGTGGCTTGTATGGTGTTGAACATCAGTTCGCGGATGATGGCCAGGTCGGCCGTACCACCGTAGCAGGTCACACCGTGATAGCCGCTGTCCGTAACATACTCATTTTCGGGTGAGGTACTGGGGGCCGTGATGAGTTCTCCCGGCACCTGAGGGTTCTCAACAAGCCAGTTCAGACAGAACAGGTAAGCCCCCCACATCAGGGGGTAGGCCACATGTTCCAAATACGCTTTGTCCTGCGTGAAGAGGTAGCGTTCCCATAGGGTGTTGACGAGCCATGCACCGCCCATGTTCCAACAACTCCACATCGGACTTTCCTTACCTTCTCCCACTGGGTTGGTCATGGCCCATATATCACTATTGTGGCTGGCACACCACCCTTGGTTGACACCATAGAAGTTACGGGCAGTGTGTTGTCCGTTCTCGGACAGGGCTCGGATGAAGTCGTCCAGCGGTTCTGCCATCTCTGCGAGATTGGCCACGAAGGCCGGCCAGTAGTTCTCCTCAAGGTTGATGTTCATGGTGTAGTTACCCCGCCAGGGTGACCATAGATAAGGGGTCCATAGTCCCTGTAGGTTGGCAGGTACGCCAGGGGTGCGTGAGCAGGAGATGAGCAGGTATCGTCCGTACTGGAAATAGAGGGTCTCCAGATAGCGGCTGTTACCTTCTTTCAGCAGGCGGTCGGTAGGTATGTCCTGTCTGTCGTCGGATGCCGAAGACTTGCCCAACCTCAGCCGGACACGGTCGTAAAACTGTGTGTAGTCACTGATATGACGCTCACGGAACTCATCGTAACTGAGGTTTTCCGTATGCCAGATGTCATCGGTGGCACACTCGATATAGGGGGCTCCCTCTTTTACGGGATGCTTGTTGTAGCCGTTGAAACTGGTCTCGTTGACCACGTATATGACCATTTCTTTGGCATGGCTGACAGTCAATGTCGAATCAGCAGCCTCTACCCGTCCGTCGGTCTTCACCCGAAGCATGGTACAGTAGTGGATGCTTTCCTGGGCATCACCCATGGCGTGTCCTGTCATGGTCAGTTGGTTGTGGCTGCTTTTCACCTTATGGGGTATCTGCGATGTCAACAGTAACTTGCAATGGATATCTCCTTTCAGTCGGATGGCGATGAGTTTGTCCGGGTTGGAGGCGAAATACTCACGCTCGGTCTTGATGCCTTCTCTTTCATAGGTGTCGTAGCAGACGGCATGATCCAGGTCTAACTGGCGATAATAGTTTTTCTCTGTTGCCTTCCCTGTGTTCAGATCGATGAGTTGCAGGGTACCAAGGGGTTGATAGAACTGCGAGTTATGTCCTTCGATATGCAGTTGTAACGAGTCTGCCCGGCCGTAGTCTTCCTTGAAAAGTGCTTCACGGATCTCGGGAATCCACTTGGCGGCCCCTTCTCCTTCATTCCGGTCGACAGGACATCCTGTCCATAGCGTGATGTCATTCAAGTGGATGGTGCAAGTGTCGGTGCCACCATATATCAGGGCTCCTAATTTCCCGTTGCCAATGGGTAATGACTCCTCGAAATAGGTGGCCGGCCGGTCGTACCATAGTCGCATGGGCAACTGTTCTTGGGCGAGGGTAGGCAATAGCGAGGTCAGTGACAGAAGGGTTGTTATCAGTCTCATCGTGGTTATTTTTCCGCAAAGTTACGAAAAAATGAGTGAAAAGCCAAAGATATTTGATCTTTTCCGAGTTTTGAGAAGGCTAAGTTAAAAACTCACAGACGGACAAAGTAATAAAAGTTTTCTCATGACGTTCTATGAAAAACAAGAATTCCTAAAACACTGCTATGGTGAGACTGATAATTACTATTTTGTTGCTGCTGACGACTGTCCTGTCTGTGAATGCCCAATCGCTCGACGAGCGTCATCTGTTACTCGACGGCTCGTTGTCTGATGAGGAGGTGGCCGCCCGTCCTTTTGTCTTTAACAACCTGAGAGAGGCGGTGAACCATTTCTCTGATACTACCACCTTATATATAAAACCCTGGGTCTACTGGGTCGACAATCCTGACCATCCCGAGGTCGTGACGGGAAAGAACGGACGGGAACCGTTTGGAATGGTGATTCATGCCCAAAAACTCGATCTCATCGGACTCTGTCAGGATGCCCGTGAGGTGGTGTTTGCCTCGCAACGGGGACAGACACAGGGGGCTGTGGGTAACTTCACCATGTTCGACTTTCATGTTGACTACTTACGGGTGGAGAACCTGACGATGGGTAACTATTGTAATGTGGACCTGGACTATCCTTATCGTCCAGTGCTGAGCAGACGGAAACGTAGTGAGACAATAACGCAGGCTCATGTGGGGTATGTACATGGGGAGTCCCTGACGGCCAAAAACGTCCGTTTCATCAGTCGTCTGAACCTGAATCCGTTGAATGGGGCGCATCAGAGCACTTATGAGGATTGTCATTTTGAATGTACGGATGACGCACTGAACGGACATGCGGTATATCGGCATTGTGATTTCGACTTCTATGGTACCAAGCCGCTGTGGAGCACCTATGGGCAGGGTGCTATGTTCATCGACTGTGATTTCTTCCTGAAAAACAAGTCGGCGGAGGCGTATTTCTGTAAACAGGGTGGCCCGGTGACGGTGGTTGACAGTCGTTTCCATGCTCCGTCAGACAGTGTATATCTGGGGTGGACGGCTTATCCGCAGCCATGGCTGCGTTGCTATCAGCGGCAGTTCACCCTGAACGGACGACCGTATACGATAGGTCATCGACAGTCTCAGAACACGATAATAGTTGATCATAAGGACGCTTCTCTCTTCGAGCAGATTCCTTATCTTGACATCAACTGTCATGAGAAAACGTTGCGTACGGGTGGGGATGCACTTATATTGGTATGTAGGGATTCTGCTCCTGTACAATGGCATGTGCAACAGGGGGCCGAGGGAATGGTATCGCTAGTGCCGATAGGGAAGGACTCTGTGCGTGTCATTCCTACGAACAACTCCGATGAAACCGCTGATTTCTGTGTGATGGCCACTGCGGGGGACGGCCGTGAGACGGTCTGTCATCTGCGGGTGCTCCCCTCAGAACTGCCTCCTCCTGTCTTCCTCCGACAACCAACTATCATGATGAGGGGGAGCGAGGCTGTGGTCGACTATTCGTTGGATCTGCAGGGACACCATGATGAGTCGCTGATTGAGTGGCTGCGGAGTAGGGATCATGATCAGTATGCGGTGGTGGCTACCAGTCATACGACACCTTCCCGCACTTATCAGTTGGGGGCGGCGGATGCAGGAAAATGGTTGAAGGCCAGGATCCGTCCCAAACATCATCGGAGTGACTACGGACCTGCTGCTGAGGTGCAGTGGCAGGTACCTGCGTCCACTAAGACCTTTTCGCGGGAATATCATACTGATTTCCATGATTTCCCTTGTGACTGGCAACCGCTTCTTCAGGAGGGCTTATGGACGGTTGACGGCTATAAACCTACCGATACGGTGGAATTCGACTGGTCGTTTGATTCCACGAAACCGATGTGGGAATATGGCAAGGGTTTCAACGGAGCCGTTGGAATGGGTCTTTTACAGCATCAGCGGGGTGCTCGCCTGCGTTATACACCTGCTGCTGGTACCTATGGGGATATGTCATTGGTGTTGGAGGTCGATCCCACCAAGACGGCGGGGCAGGGATTCGGCTCTGCCACCGGCCAGTATATGGATGTCTGTCTGAAGTTTGATACGAAGACACTCACGGGTTATGGACTGCGTATCATCCGTACCACGAAACATGCTAAGGCGGTTGACTTCCTCTTGGTGGCTTATGACCATGGGACGGTCATACCTTTGACAGAACCTGTCTCCAGTACGTGCTATCGGACAGGATGCTCCATTTCCCTCCATTTTATCGGTAACAGACTCACGGCACATGTGGAGACGAAGATGCCACAACCAGAGGGTAGCGACCTGCCGCATATGGTCGACCTACAGGCTACAGTCATCCCCAACTCCTACGGGGGTATTCATATCCAGCATACGGGCAGTTGCGGGGAGAGTACAACAATGCTTCATCAGTTGCATGTGAGGTGGTGAAAGCAAACCACCTTCCCTGTGATTTAATCATTCAGAGTCCCCGGTTTCTAATCTTTTTATGAAATCATCCGCTACGATGTCTTTCATCAAGGCAAAAGCAAACCACTTCTTCCCCAAGTCCTTGATGGAAGCACCGATATGATACACATCATCGTCAGTTATCATCCACATAATTGTCAATCAGGACAATGCGCCTGTCTGCCTTTCTGATTAAGTCTGATGCGAAACGGTATGCGTCAAATACCTGTCCGTCGTAGAAGACACCTTCTACAGGCGGTAGGGAAGTGCGGACAAAGAAATCAATCTTCTCCTCCGTCCGACTCATCCGTTGCTCTAAACGCTCAATACGATTATTGACTGCATAACCACGCAGCAGATATTCTTTTAGCACTTTATTTGCCCATTGGCGAAACTTGGTTCCGCGTTTGGATTTCACGCGATATCCAACAGAAATAATAACATCTAGATTATAAACTGTATATTCATATTGCTGATCGCCTTCAATCCCCATATGTGCAAATTTTGCACATGTGATATCCTTTTCTAATTCCTCTTCTTTATAAATGTTACGAATATGACGTCCTATAACAGTCCTGTCTTTATCAAACAACTCCGCCATTTGAGCCTGAGTCAGCCACACGGTCTCATCATCCATCCTCACTTCCAGCCTGATAGTCTCGTCAGGTTGGTACAATACGATCTCGCCAGTTTGTCTTTCTTCCTGTTTCATACAATGATAGTCGAAT
>JAFTFG010000020.1 GCA_017449675.1 Prevotella sp. | reverse complement strand
GCCTTATATCAGGTGGTTATTGCGGCGGGGTCCCACCTCTTCCCATTCCGAACAGAGAAGTTAAGCCCGCCTGCGCCGATGGTACTGCAATGCAATGCGGGAGAGTAGGAGGCCGCCACTTTTCTGGTGATGAAGCCCTGAAGATACAATATCTTTAGGGCTTTTTCGTTTTTTATTTGTATGCAGTGGACAGATAGAATCCGACAAGTAAAGATTTTCTTGGTGTTGATGGCGTTTTTGATAGCCACAGCCTCTTTGTTGGTATCTCATTTTCTTGTTCGTGACCTCTCCAATGAAGAGCGGAAGAAGATGGAGGTATGGGCTCAGGCCCTTCATACATTGAATGAGGCGGACGAGAATACGGATTTATCATTGGTCTTGCGAGTAATGGAGGGGAATAACACTATTCCTGTGATAGTGCTTGACCGTCAAGGACATATAGCAGACTTTCGCAATATTGAAATGAGGGCACAGAATGCGTCGGATACCATTACTTTATTAGAATATAAGGGTAAGCAGATGAAAGATGCTGGCCGTTATATCAAAATACAAATAGGCGATTCTACTGATTATCAGTTGGTGTGCTATGACGACTCTGTCATGTTGAAGCGGTTGGCGGCATGGCCTTATGTGCAGTTAGGTATTGTCTTGATTTTTGCCGTAGTGGCCGTTTTTGCTTTACTCTCATCAAAACGTGCAGAACAGAATAAAGTCTGGGTGGGGCTCTCTAAAGAGACGGCTCATCAACTGGGTACGCCAATCTCCAGTTTGATGGCATGGACAGAAGTGTTGAAGGAAACCTATCCAGATGACGAACTTCTACCGGAGATGGATAAAGATGTGAAGCGGTTGGAGCGTATTGCCGAACGTTTCTCTAAGATAGGATCAGTACCTGAGCCTGTAGATTCTTCTATGAATGAAGTCTTGCGACATGTCATAGAGTACATGGGTCGCCGTACCTCACAGAAAGTTCAGATCGTAAGTCGTATGCCAGACGAGGATGTCATTGTCAAGATGAATGCCTCACTGTTTGAGTGGGTGATCGAGAATCTCTGTAAGAATGCTGTAGATGCAATGGAGGGAGAGGGAACCATTACGATGACGTTATGGCAGGAAAACAGTAGGGCGTTGATAGAGATAGAAGATACTGGAAAAGGTATTAGGAAAAAGGATATCAAAAATGTATTCACTCCCGGTTTTACGACCAAGAAGCGAGGTTGGGGCCTTGGATTGTCCCTTGCCAAACGCATCGTTGAGGAATACCATCATGGGCATATCTTTGTGAAGTCATCAGAGATAGGGAAAGGTACAACCTTCCGAATTGAAATTCCTCAATGAGTATTGCACATTCTACCCTGATAGTGTGCAATCTTTTGCTTTGTTAGTGGTTGATTTTCAACGGAAAAGCAAAAAAAACGTAATTGACAATTCGTAATTCGTAATTATTTTGTAACTTTGCAAGCCAAAAGTGCAGTTATGTGTAGTTTAGAGACTTTTAAGATTGACTTGAAAGGAATGAAGACCGACGAACAGCGTTTGGAATTCAGCCTTGATAATGATTTCTTTAAGACTCTGAATGCCTCAGAAGTGAATGGTGGAGTATTGCATGTGTCGATGTCTATACGCAAGGCAATCGGCTTTTACGAAATTCAAATTCATACTGAGGGCATGGTGACGGTACCCTGTGACATCTGTTTAGAAGATATGGAACAACCTATTGAGACAGATAACCGTTTGCTAGTCAAGTTAGGGACTGAAACCAACACTGAGGATGATGATGTCGTGATTGTTGACGAGAACGAAGGAATACTCGATACATCATGGCTCATCTACGAGTTTATAGCACTAGCCATACCCATTAAGCACGTTCATGCACCTGGAAAATGCAATAGTGCGATGACGCAAAAACTCCAAGAGTTGAGCGGTGCCGTCCGAAGCGGCAAAGAGGAGGCGAATGAGATTGACCCGCGGTGGGAAGCACTTACGAAATTGAACATTAAAGATTAAAAATTAAACATTAAAAAGTAATAGAATTATGGCACATCCTAAAAGAAGACAGTCAAAGACTCGTACACTGAAGCGTCGTACTCATGACAAGGCAGTAGTTCCCACACTGGCAGTATGTCCTAACTGTGGTGCTTATCACGTATATCATACGGTATGCCCCACCTGTGGCTACTATCGTGGCAAGATTGCTATTGTAATGGACGAAGCAACTGAATAATGGGAAAAATCAATGCGATAATCACCGGTGTTGGTGGCTATGTGCCTGACTATATTCTCAATAACGAGGAATTGTCCCGCATGGTAGACACTAACGATGAGTGGATTATGACTCGTGTTGGTATCAAGGAGCGGCATATCCTCACAGAGGAAGGCTTGGGCACCAGTTATATGGCACGTAAGGCTGCCAAGCAATTACTGCATAAGACTGGTGTTGATCCGGATACTATTGATGCTGTCATTGTCACCACCTCAACGGCTGATTATAAGTTCCCTTCTACAGCCAGTATTGTACTGGGTAAACTTGGATTGAAAAACGCTTTCGCTTTTGATTTCTGGGCTGCTTGTTGCGGTTTCCTTTATACACTTGATGTGGCGGCAGCCATGATACAGTGTGGTCGCTATAAGAAAATTATAGTCATAGGGGCTGATAAAATGTCATCAGTCATTGATTATAAGGATCGTGCAACCTGTCCCTTGTTTGGTGATGGCGCTGCTGCAGTTTTGGTTGAAGGTACGGAAGAAGAGAATATCGGAGTGATGGACTCTTATTTCCGTGCGGATGGAAAGGGCCTTCCATTCTTACATCTGAAAGCGGGAGGTTCTGTATGTCCGCCTAGTCATTTCACCGTTGACCACCGACTCCATTACCTATATCAGGAAGGTCGCACGGTTTTCCGTTATGCGGTAACCAATATGAGCGATGACTGTGCGTTGATAGCGGAGCGAAATGGTTTGAACAAGGACAATATCCAATGGGTCGTCCCTCATCAGGCGAATATGCGGATTATCGAGGCTGTTGCTAAGCGGTTGGAATTACCGATGGAGCAGGTGATGGTAAATATCGAGCATTTTGGTAATACCTCTGCAGCAACGATTCCTCTGGCACTATGGGAGAACGAGCATCTGTTGAAGAAGGGTGATAACATCATTATGACAGCCTTTGGAGCCGGATTCGTTCATGGAGCAAGTTACTACCGATGGGCGTATGATGGAAACAAAAATTCATAAAGCGGGATTCGTTAATATCGTAGGAAATCCCAATGTAGGTAAAAGTACGCTCATGAACCAATTGGTTGGTGAGCGTATTTCGATTGCTACGTTTAAGGCACAGACCACTCGGCATCGTATCATGGGTATCGTGAATACCGATGATATGCAGATTGTGTTCAGTGATACCCCTGGTGTGCTGAAACCCAATTATAAGTTGCAGGAGTCTATGTTGGCTTTCTCAGAGTCTGCTCTGCAGGATGCGGATGTGTTGCTCTATGTGACTGATGTCGTGGAGAACCCTGAGAAGAACAAGGACTTTCTGGAGAAAGTGCAGAAGATGACCATTCCAGTGTTGCTGCTGATTAACAAGATTGATGAGACTGACCAAAGTAAATTGGGAGATATCGTGGAGAAGTGGCATGCTTTGTTGCCTAATGCAGAGATCCTTCCAATATCAGCCAAGAATAAGTTTGGTACGGATATGCTGCTGAAGCGCATCAAGGAGTTGTTACCAGAGAGCCCTGCCTATTTCGATAAAGACCAGTTGACGGACAAACCAGCCCGTTTCTTCGTATCGGAGATTATCCGTGAGAAGATACTTCTTTATTATGACAAGGAGATACCTTATGCCGTTGAGGTACGCGTGGAGCGTTTCAAGGAAACTCCTAGGAATATCCATATCAATGCAGTCATCTATGTGGAGCGTGACTCGCAGAAGGGTATTATCATCGGTCATCAGGGTGTTGCTTTGAAGAAAGTGTCAACGGAGGCTCGTAAGGCTTTGGAGAAATTCTTTGATAAGAGCGTCTTCTTAGAGACTTATGTCAAGGTGGATAAAGACTGGCGCTCATCACAGCGTGAACTCGATTCGTTTGGTTATAATCCGGAATAAGATAATATGGGAAATTTAGTAGCGATTGTAGGACGTCCGAATGTCGGTAAGTCCACCTTATTTAATAGATTGACAAATTCTCGTCGTGCTATTGTGAGCGACGAGGCAGGTACCACCCGTGACCGCCAGTATGGCAAGTGTGAGTGGAACGGTCGTGAGTTCTCTGTGGTAGACACGGGAGGTTGGGTCGTTAACTCAGATGATATCTTCGAGGAAGAGATTCGGAAACAGGTGACTGTCGCCACAGAAGAGGCGGACTTAGTGCTGTTTCTGGTAGATATCAAGAACGGTGTGACTGATTTGGATATGGATGTCGCCCAGATTCTGCGTCGCTCTAAACTCCCTGTTGTCTTGGTGGCGAATAAGGCTGATGACGGAAAGGACCTGTACGGACAGTATGAGTTCTATAAACTCGGATTGGGTGATCCTTTCTGTGTCAGTGCCGCTACAGGCTCTGGTACAGGTGATCTGCTTGATCATGTGCTGTCGAAACTCAAGACTGATGAGGTGGATGACATCGAGGACGGTACTCCGCGCTTTGCAGTTGTCGGTCGCCCGAACGCAGGTAAGTCGAGTATCATCAATGCCTTTATCGGTGAAGATCGTAACATCGTGACGGAGATTGCAGGTACTACCCGTGACTCTATCTACACAAAATATGACAAGTTCGGTTTTGATTTCTATCTGGTGGATACGGCAGGTATCCGTCGTAAGAACAAAGTGACAGAGGATCTGGAGTTCTATAGTGTGATGCGTTCTATCCGTGCCATCGAGAACTCAGATGTCTGTATCCTGATGATTGATGCTACCCGTGGTATTGAGGCACAGGATATGAATATCTTCCAGTTGATACAGAAGAACAACAAGTCTTTGGTTGTTGTGGTGAACAAGTGGGACTTAGTGGAAGACAAGTCGCAGATCGCCATCAAGACCTTCGAGAATGCCATCCGCAACCGTATGGCTCCTTTTGTCGATTTCCCCATTATCTTTGCCTCCGCAGTGACGAAGCAGCGTATCTTTAAGGTGTTGGAGACTGCCAAGCAAGTCTATTTGAATCGTACGATCAAGATAGGTACCTCCAAACTCAATGAGGTGATGTTACCTTTGATTGAGGCGACACCGCCACCCTCTATCAAGGGTAAGTATATCAAGATCAAGTATGTCAGTCAGGTGCCCGATACCCAGATTCCTACTTTTGTGTTTTATGCGAACCTTCCCCAATATGTGAAGGAACCCTATAAGCGTTTCCTGGAGAATAAGTTGCGTGAGAACTGGACTCTGACAGGAACCCCCATCAATGTATTTGTGCGACAGAAATGAGGAACTTTTTTGCTTTTGGCTGTTGGTTGCTGGTTGTTGGCTGTTGGCAGGGTTGTTCTAACCAGGAGCCAACTCCCGAAGAGTTGGCAGGAAAGGCGGCAAAGGAGTATTACGACCGTCTGTTGGCTGGCGACTACGAGGCTTTTCTGCAAGGGAAGGCAGATAGCGACTCGTTGCCAAGCGGCTACCGTCAAGAGTTGTTGCATGCCTATGAGCGGTTCATGCAAGAGCAAGAGAACAATCATGGTGGTATTGTGGGGGTCGCCCTTACCAATGCGAGGAACGATAGTCTTCAACAGGTCATGCAGGCATTCCTGCTTCTGACCTTCAAGGACTCCGTCAAGGAAGAGATTGTTATTCCGATGGTGCTTCGTGATGGACAGTGGAAGATGCGTTGACGACTTCACGCATCTCTTTTAATAGGTCTGAAGCGAAAATAAAGTCAGTCAACCGCTTATTGGTGGAACGCATGATATCTGCGGAAACGCCCTGCCATTCCTTATGACCTTCATAGATAAAGATGATATGTTCACCTATCGTTGTTACCGAGTTCATATCGTGGGTATTGATGATGGTTGTCATATCAAACTCTTGGGTAATACTGTGCAGTAAATCATCAATAACCAATGATGTCTTGGGGTCCAGACCAGAGTTGGGTTCGTCACAGAAGAGATATTTGGGATTGAGGGCGATGGCTCGGGCAATGGCCACACGTTTCTGCATACCACCTGATATCTCACCCGGGTATTTCTCTTCCGCACCAACCAGATTCACACGGTCCAGACAGTCCATCGCCCGTTTGGTACGCTCACGTAGTGTCATCGGCGAAAACATATCCAGTGGGAACATCACATTCTCCAGTACCGTCATGGAGTCGAAAAGTGCCGCACTTTGGAATATCATACCCATTTCACGGCGCATCATGATTTTCTCGTGTTTCGACATGGCCACAAAGTCACGTCCGTCATAGAGCACCTGTCCGCTGGAAGGTTCAAGCAAGCCTACCAGATTTTTCATCAGTACCGTCTTTCCACTACCGCTCTGGCCGATGATCAGGTTCGTCTTTCCGTTCTCAAACACCGTACTGATATCTTTCAGCACTTCTTTGCCGTCAAAACTCTTACAAAGGTTCTTTACTTCAATCATGACAGTAGTTGTGTTAAGAAAACATCACTGCAGAGAATCAGTACACTGGAACTCACGACGGCATCGGTAGATGCCTTTCCCACGTTCACGCTACCCCCTTCTACGGTATAACCGAAATAGGAGGGTACTGCTGAGATGATAAAGGCAAAGAACAAACTCTTGATGATACTCATCCATACAAACCAAGGCTGGAAAGAGTGTTGTAGTCCCAATGTCAGGTCGTCCGGTACGATGATATGTCCGATATAGGCAGTACCATATGCTCCTATAATCCCCATCGCTGAGGAGAAGATGACGAGGATAGGCATGATGCTAAGCATGGCGGTTATCTTAGGCAGTATCAGGTAGTTGGCCGAATTAATGCCCATGATATCCAATGCATCGATTTGTTGGGTTACTCGCATCGTACCTATTTCCGAGGCGATGTTAGAGCCAACCTTACCAGCCAATATCAGACACATGATACTTGATGAGAACTCCAAGAGCATGATCTCTCTGGTGGTATAGCCGCTCACCCACCGAGGCATCCAAGGACTCTGGATATTCAGTTTCATTTGGATACAGATAACAGCACCGATAAAGAAAGATATCAACAATACGATACCAATAGAGTTGACACCCAGTTGTGCCATCTCCTTGATATACTCCTTGGCAAACATTCGTAAACGCTCCGGCCTTTGGAACGTCCGTCCCATCAAGATAAGGAATTTGCCGAATGCGGTAAGCCACCTATGTAGTAACGTCATCATTTTTCTTGTTTTCTGTCTTCTTCCTCTTCTTTCTTTCGTTTCTCCTCAGCCATCTGTTGGAAGTTCTTCTTTTGAAGAACGAAGTTGGAACCAAGGTATTTCTCTTTTACGATGGGATTGACTGCCAATTCATCGGGACTCCCTTGGAATAGGATGCGTCCCTCAAACAGGAGGTAGGCACGGTCAGTGATATTTAATGTCTCGTGTACATTATGGTCAGTGATCAGAATGCCGATATTGCGATACTTCAACTGCCATACTATCTGCTGAATGTCTTCAACGGCAATCGGGTCAACACCAGCAAACGGCTCATCTAGCATGATGAACTTCGGCTCAATGGCAAGACAGCGTGCAATCTCTGTACGGCGACGCTCACCACCAGAGAGTTGGTCACCCTTGTTCTTGCGTACCTTACCCAGACGGAACTCCTTGATCAGGCTCTCCAGTTTCTCCAACTGGTAGTCACGAGGCTTACCGGTCATCTCCAGTACAGAGAGGATATTGTCCTCCACAGACATCTTACGGAAAACGGAGTTCTCCTGTGCCAGATAGCCGATACCGGCACGGGCACGACGGTAAACGGGATAGTCAGTTACTTCCTCGTCACCTAAATATACATGGCCACCGTTGGGTACTACAAGTCCTGTCGTCATATAGAATGAGGTCGTCTTACCTGCACCATTAGGTCCTAGCAGTCCTACAATCTCTCCCTGTCGTACGTCATAACTCACATTGTTTACCACAGTGCGCTTGCCATACACTTTTACGAGTCCTTCCGTGCGGAGCACCAATTGCTCGTCCTGTCTGTTTGTCGTCTCGTCCATTTATTTATAAGAGTTCTTTAGGCATGAGTTCCTTGGCTCGCTCAAAGTCCTCAGGCGTATCCAGTTCATACGAGAAATAGTTGGTAGTGTCAACCACCTTGAAAGTATGTCCTTGCGGGATGAGGCGTTCGAAGCAGCGTTCGTAGAACACATCGACGAGTCCCTCCTTCAGAATCATCTGGTCGAGTTCCTGATAGAGTGCAGTACTATAGTCTGCCGTCATTTTCTCGATACCCACCGACTCACCGATAGCATCCTGGATGCTGCATATCTTACTGATCTCCGTGATATGCCCGTCGGCATCGACGATGACTTTGATCTCCTCTTCGCCACACTCATGGCGGTTGAGGGCAAGGGCTGGTTCCGTCTCTTGGGCGATACGTGTCACAGCGGCAGGGTCGCAGAGGATATCACTGTCCATCAGTAGGAAGTCCTTGCCGCGAACGAACTCGCCAGCCATCCATAATGAGTAGATATTGTTGTTATGCTCGTAATCGGCATTATGGAGGAAGTGGAAGGTGGGGGCGACCAGTCCTTCTAGGTGATCTAGATGATCAAGGAAATCGACGATCTGCTCCGCACGATAGCCAGTGACCACCACGAACTCGCTGATGCCCGCCTGTTGCATGGCACGGACAGTGCGCTCCAACAGCGTACGCTCACCCACCTTCAGCAGGCACTTGGGTTTTGTGTCTGTCAGAGGGCGCAGGCGTTTTGCCATTCCTGCTGCAAGAATCACTCCTATCATCTTACATGAAACATTAAAGGTTAAACATTAAATTCGCTTCGCTCAGTAATATTATGCTTTAAGACACTTTAGGATGGTGTCAACAACAGTCTGGGTCTGCTCTTTGCGTCCCAGGGTGATGCGCAGACATGACTCCAGTCCCTTGTCGCCCATGAACTTAATCTTATAGTCCTGTACCTTCAGGGCCTCCATCAACTGCTCCTTGATCTCCACAGGATATTTGATCAGGATGAAGTTAGCGACAGACTTATATACCTTAAAACCGGGCAGGTTGCCCAACTCCTTCTTATACAACTGGCGGCCCCATTCCATATCGTCAGCCACCTTACGGTAGTGGTCGTCACTGTCGAGGGCAGCCAGTGCCACAGCCTCAGAGAAACGGTTATACCCCAGGTATTTGTTGATATAACTCTCAAACTGGTCATGTCCCTTACCGATGAATCCGAAACCTACACGCAGGCCGGGTAGTCCATAGAACTTGGACAGGGTGCGTGAGATGATCAGGTTGTTGTATTTGTTCACCAGCGGAGCGATATAGGCCGTGTCTGTACTGATGAAACTAGCGTATGCCTCGTCGATGAGTACCATCGTGTCAGAAGGGATATTCTCCATGATCTGTCCAATCTCCTCAGGAGTCAGTCCGTTACCTGTGGGGTTGTTGGGTGAGGCGAGTAGTAGCATACGAGGATGCACACGGTTGGTATACTCGATGACCTCGTCGATGTCGTAGGCGAAAGTGTCCTCCTTCTCGTGGAGGGGATACATCTCAAACGTACCGCCACACTCGCTGGCCACACGGTTATAATACCACCACGAGAACTCAGGGATGAGGATCTTGGTGTTGGGTGTTCCTTCTTGGCTGTTGGCAGAGAGGAAATAATGGATGGCGTTTTTCAGCATGTCCTCGCCGCCATAAGTCAGCAGTACCTGTTGCTCATCCACCCCGTAGATCTCACTGAGGCGGACGGAGATGACGCTTTTCTTCCCTTGGTCATAGATACGGGTATAGAAACACAACGTCTTAGGATCGAAATTCTTGATGGCCTCCACCACTTTCTGGCTAGGCTCAAAGTTAAATTCGTTTCTGTCGAGATAATTCATAATCTTTATATATTTTACTTTTTTACTTTATTTTCATGAGTAGCATTCCGATGGCAATCCATACGATCTCCCTCACACGGCAGATGATACTCACGAAGATACCAAGGGCAGCGGAGAGCCCGAGGGCGGCGATAGAGAGGACGAAACCACCTTCCTGAACCCCCAACTGCATGGGAAGGAAGCCGATGAGGTTGGCAAAGAGGGTGGTAAAGGCCACTATCAGGATACTATGCAAGAAGGTGAGCGTCAGACCGCCCAGTCCGCCTCCGCAGTCAATCCCGAAGAGCAGGAGCATGAACATTACCTCCATACTCTGTACCACACGGGAGAAATATTCCAAGAAGAGACTCTTGTAGAATGCTCGGGTGTCTTGTGCATAGAGTGCCGCGATCTGATGGTCAATATTCTCGATGGCCTCTGAGTGACGTGCCCAGAAGCGCAGTGTCCATTTCTTCAGACCAGGAATTTTGGCTACCACCCCCAGTACGTATTTCACCAGTCCGTTGCGATAGCCCTGTGAGAAAAGGTAGAAGAAGAACAGGCAGAATACGACGATAATACCCAATACGATACCGATAGCAGTGGTGATGGGCAGGTCGCCGATGGCTGCCAGAAGGAGGTAGAGGAATATAGAGATAAACCAGAACCAGAAATGGGCAAAGAAATGCATCATCGCATAAAGGATGACGGATGACGTGGCACGTTGCTTGTCGATATCCTTTGAGAGTTCCATGATACGATAGGGTTCGCCACCCAGTCCTCCCACAGGTGTCGCATAGTTGAGAGCATAGCCTGTGATGGTCAGTCGATAGAGTCGCCAGAAACTCACAGGCATCTTCCCTTGGATATTCCCCTCGATGATGGCTTGCCATGCGAGGGCGTTCAGTCCGTAGACCACAATCCAAATGCCGATGATGGGAATCAGCCAATAGCCAGCATGACAGATATGCTCCCATAGTTCCACGAAACTGACATCAAAGGTCAGCAGCATCACTACGATGGCAGCGATACCTAGAAAGAAGAACAGGTTGTTAAGTCTTTGCTTGGTCCACTTCATATTGTTGCTTTTGGCAATTTGCTATTAACTGTTGGCGATTTTCTCTCTGATTCGCTTACAGAACGACTCATGGCGATGGTTGACATACCAGGCGAGTAGTCCCATAGCAACAATCTCGAATACGAAGTTCATCACGGGAAGGTCTACCAGACAGAACAGGAAGAGCCATGCGGAACGGAAATTGAAGGTCAGCAGACCATTCCATGTGATCAGTGGCAGTGAGTTGTCATGAAACTCATCACGAACATCAGCAGGGATATTGTCAAGACTGCCATACTCTTCGCGCATCGTCTTCAGCAACCGCTGGAACTCAGGGGTCTTCTTCTCTTGTTTCTTAGTATAGTCGATATACGTCTTCTGGAAATAACGCTCCACCCAAGGGGTCTCCGTCGTCATCTGGTCGTAGATCTCCTGCTGTTTGGCAGAGTTGTCTAATTCGGAACCTTTCTCTCCTTTCAGGAAAAATAGATGTACCTGTATATAATAGTCGGCCAGGCGTTGCTGTCCTGCCAGTCCTGCCACCCCGGAGATGATACCCAGTGCATAGACAATGGCGGTGGCTATCAGGGTATTCTGCTCCGTATTCTCAATCCCCAGCCAGGCAAACTCGATGTCGTGGTGCAGGTAGAAACGGTATACCAGAGCATGATAGATGGGAATAAACCAAGTGAAACCTGCCACACCGTCGAGGATACGGCCCAGTCGACTCTTCTTACCCGTCATACGGGCCAGTTGCCCGTCAGTACAGTCGAAGATGTCGGCGAGGCACAGCAGCAGGATGGCGATGATATTCATCACGAGTCCGTGAGTGCCCTCATAATAGAAACTGCCGCAGGCAAAGAAGAATGCACTGCCTGCACCAATGATCATCGAGAGGATGGTGACGGTATTGGGATGTATGTCAAGTTTGGCAAAAAACACTGCCCACCAATAGCAGAAGGGGCGTACCACATGTAAGTCTAACCAGTCTTCAGTCTCTGCTGACTTAAGGGTCTTTTGAATCTTTTCGTTCATCTCTTTATATATAAAATATATAATACGAGGTGCAAAGGTACTGCAATTTGGGCGAACTTGCAAATTTATTTAGTTATTTTGCCATATTCTCAATATTTTTTGTACCTTTGCCAATGAAATTAAATGTAAAGACAATGAATGCGGTATCAATGAATAATCTCTGGACCTACATCCAAGGGCTTTCGCTCACAGCCAGCAATCGTAAGTGGTTGGCTGAACGGCTTATAGCCGACGACAGTGTGGTGCCTCCAGTCCTACAGACGATGGAGGAAGCACTGTCAGACATTGACGAGGCAGAGAAAGAGTTTGAGCGTGGTGATGTGCTTACAGGTGAAGAATTCAATATTCAATGCCGAGCACTAATTGATGGTTTTGCTAAAAAGTAATGCAAATAGAGGTATCGAAACGGGCACAGCGTCAATGGCTACGTATTCTCGTATATTACAATGAGATGGGTGGGCAACGGGCTGCTGCTAATCTGCATCAGAAATATCTAAAGAAACAAGAGCGCCTGTTAAAGCATCCAGAAAGTGGCTTCCCAGAGCCATTGCTTAGTGACAGGAAGATACGTTATCGTGCGTCCATCATCAATGAGTATTATAAGGTGATTTATTATGTAAAGGGTGATGTCCTCCGTATAGCCGCATTCTGGGATATGCGAATGCATCCTGACAATCTTAAAAAGACAATTTAAGAAGGATTTGATAGTTGAATCACAACTAAATGAAGAAGATGGAAACGACATTAGAATCGCTCAAGGTGCAGTTTATTCAGGAAGTATTGTCAGAAAAAAGTTTTGATACTCTTCAGGAATGGCTAAGTATGCATGAAGAAGCACGCTATGCCGCTTCTGTAACTAGTCAAGAGCCAGAACTCATTGCATTCAATAAAGAGTTTGAGAATTCAATTAAAAAAGGTTTTTTGAAGTCAGGAAAGAAGTGAGATTGTATGGCTTCTTTTAGTGCTAGTGCAACCTTTGCTTTTCCAATTACTATTTATCAATAAAGTAATTTACTTTTCCTTCCTCAAAATTTGGAAGTTTCAGGGAAAGTGCGTATATTTGCATTGTAAATAATGGTTGAACCCTAAAAACAGTAAATGGCTATGAGGTGAGATAAAAATATTTGAAAGGACATAAGACAGAACGTCCACTTTTGATTCTTGTCTTCCAAATATCGCCAATATTGAAGAATCATCAAGAACTGAAGTAGATAGTTCGCGCCTAACGGCGTGGACTTTACTCGTTTAAGATGATTTGGCGTTTGGCGACGCTAGGAAGACGTAGACGAAGTAAGTAGTCCACGTTTTTTATTGTATAACTATAATACTGGTGCGATAAAATCGCGTTAAGTTTTACATATCATCAAATAGAGACAATTCTGTGAGATTATGATTGAGACTGACCAAGATGTTTGGCTGAGTAATAAGTTCTCTGAGTGGAGTGCGCTCCAATGCAGAGACTCTTATCAGCGTCGCCACCTCTGTTATAGAGTGCGGGCTGTTGTAGTCCTGCTTTATCTTGGCAATGAGCAGATATGCGATAATCGCCACCCAGAGGTGTGTACGAACAGCATTTTCAGAGTATCCTCACATGGTCTTAACAACGATGTTCTGCTTAATCCACTTGAAGAAAACCTCAATATCCCACCGATGCCTGTAAAGATTGGCGACCTCCAGTGCGCTGATTTCAATGTTGTTGGTGATGAATACGATTTCATCTTCAGCCTCTTCATCGTAGTAGCATACGGCTCTTATCGGTTCTGGGTACAACGACATCGTGTTCGCCTTTGTCAAACGGATAGTGAAGTCACCTGTGATGCCGGCCTTCTTGTCTGCTTCCCTCAGGCTCCTATGGCTGATGATCTCATACTTCATGTTAGACTTAGGCCTGCTTATCCAATAGGCACCGGCAAGATGAAAACGGAACAATGCATCGAAGTCCACATAAGCCCTGTCCATCATATAGAAAGCCTGAGGTTCTGGAGTGAGCAGGTCAAGTTCGTTACTATCGTGCCATCTGCCATCCGTTATATGGATATTAGCAGGGATGCTTCCACGCAATGCAAGCAGAGTGTGCATCTTGACGGCTCCCTTACTGTACTTTCCCAAGGCCCATGCAGCCAGTTTAATACTGGTGGAAATGGTCGTGGAGTCCAGGGCATAGAGTACATTGTCAATGGTGATTTCCGGTACCGAAGTGTCAGCGTACAGCGGCCTTACGATACTGATGAGATACATGCCCAATTCTTCGTATATGCGATAGTCGCGCTTCTCGTTTGCACGGGAAAGATTGGTATGCTCCACTGTCTTTCGAAAACCAAGATGATAGAGACTCTCCTCATGCGCCTTCAGGCAAAGACAGATATCACGCAGGGAATCGCAACCTGTAATCTGACCAAACAACAGGTGCAGCAATTGGCTGTAGCATGTCAAGTCCTTGACGTGCCAGTCACCACGATACTTGGCTACGGCCTTGTCGAACTGGTATCTTGGAAGAAAGTCCACAACTTGGGCGAAAATATAGCGACCGATATTCATAATCTTGCAGTTTTTGGCTGCAAAATTACTCAGTCAGTTTCAAATCGAAAAATCAAAGAACGCTCTGAAACCCTTATTAACAAAGGGATTTATATCAATTAATTAAAATTTATCGCACCACTAATAGTATAACTATATAAAATTAGCATATCATGTATAAATATTTTGAAAGAAAGGACCTTCGAATTATTCTTGATTTAACAGCAGAACAAGTTGAATCTCTGTCGGGTAAACCAGATAAGACAATAGACTCTTTTTATGACCCAAATGATAATGGCAATTGCCGTTTGATTAATCAATTTAGAATATATCAAAAAGCAAAGAGATTTGTTGTAATTACTGAAAATGAAATAATAATCATTCCTTTCAGTATAATTATTGGTTATAGCGTAGTTAATTTAAATGAAAAGAGAAAGCCTTTGTATAGTGCGACTATCACCACTACGAAGACAGATAATGGAGACATGATAAAGAGAGCCGTTATAGGAGGTGCCGTTGCTGGTGGCGTGGGTGCTGTTATAGGAGGATTAACAGCGAAAAGGAATACTAGAAGTTCTTTTTCTTCTGCAGAAGAGTATGCAAACATGATGAATAGATATATGGATTCATTACCTGATCTGGAGTTAACAATTAATATAGATGATATCTTATCTCCATCTATTAAGATCCCGTTTGATCAATGCAAAAGAAGCATAGAAACTATGGCAGAAACTTTAAATGTCATCATTCGAAGAAATGCAGAATTAGATATAGTAGACAACTCAATGATAGAGATTGTCAAAAGTAGTATTTTTTCAATATGCCGTAAAATAGAATTAATGCCTGCAAATGAATTTGGCATGACTGCAAGAATGGTAAAAGAATTAGAACAGAAACAACAAGAACAAGAGATAAGACAAAAGAAACTTAGTCATATTGCTATAACCATTATTGTTATTATTGTACTTCTTGTGTTAATTACGATATGTTCATAAGGATTATTTGATATGATTTTTTAATTTCTCCCTTGTGAGTTTGTCTAATAGCCAATCGTAGCGTATGGTTTCTAACTCTCCATGATTATATGCCACACATATTATATTTGATAGTCTACATTTTTGTGTAACCTTATCATAATGTGAGTCCATTCTATCCATCAAATGAATGATTTTATTAATAGGAGAGCCTACTAAAATAAACACTCCAAATTTGAAAATGCGTTTTTTTGTATCACCACATACAAAATGCTTCAATTTATTAATGTCTTCTTCAAAATCTGTAACCCCAACAATCGATGTTTTAATCTCACAAATAACTCCTTGGTAATTAGTGTCATTTTGACTATGATGTAACACTAAGTCTGGAAATCTGTATCCTTCATTTGCAATGCTGTCAAATAGTTTCGTTTCTTTTCCGATTTCTCCATTTAGAATTAAATTGCCATGATAATTTATTTGAATCCGATTAGCCCATTGTCTATATAGTTCATATGCAAAAACCCTCTCGGTATGGTGTTGAGATGGTCTTGAATTGACAAACAAATATTCTTCGGACACTGAGAGTATAGACTTAAACAAATCCAATAACAGATTGTCTTCATCACCGTACTCGGCATCAACAGAAATGTCGTAATCAGGAATATTTAAGCATAATTTGGGGACGTGATGTTCAATCTTATTTAATTGCTCACTTTCTCTGCAATATTTTGTAACTCTCATTACTTCCTTCTTTAAGTTCGTATAAATCGCCTCTTTAATAAAGTATGTGAATAAATTATACTTCTGCGAGGTAGCAGGTTTTGTGTTTTATAATAATAGGGTGGTCTATGCAATGTGATGATAGGTAATATTACAGAACACGGAGAGCATGGTGGGCAAGGCGGTTAATCTGAGCGAGTTCATGAGGGGGGGAAGGTGCAGTTACTCGACTTTACGCCCTTTAGATCTGATCTTTCTGTACGCATTACTGTAAACTGCGTGTCCAACATCGTTTTCGTTATTTTTTACACTCTTTTCCATCCATCTATAAATACAGAAATTTCTTCATACTTCGTCGCATTCAAAGACATTTCAAATAATACGCCACTTCTGTCTCTAAGCAAGACGTATTCTTCGTCCTCTAACTCCCATCCACCGAACACGTTCCTTGAACGCAGTTTGTAGTGAATTATACATATAGAGTCCGTAGACCATCGTACTTCTTTGTCTTCTATAGAAAAATCAGGGTCAGCGACCACCGATTTTACGTACGTTTCTAATCTTGATTTTGCCTTATACTCTAATGAGCAAGATAAAAGCAGAGATGAAACGAGAACTGTTGCTAATATTTTTTTTAATGTTTTCATGCTGCGAATATAGCGAAAAATGTTGATTTGAGATTTAAAACGACCAAATAATTAAGATAAATTGTGGAAACAGCGGTTCTGCTAATCCACTTTGATCCATAAATGGAAGACGGCGACCATCATCACGATGGCTGCCCTCTTCCATGTCTAATTATAGTGCTAAAGCAGCCTCTGCTTTTTCCTCCAGTGCCTCTTTGATATAACTGTTGATAGTCATTCCTGCTTGTTTGGCAAGCATGGCGATCTGACGATGCACTGCAGGCTTCAATCTTACATTCAATACACCTGTATAACTCTTCTCTGGCTCAATCCCCTCGTCCTTACAATATGCCAGATAGTCATCAACAGCCTCGTGGAAGGCTTCTGTCAATTCCTTGATACTCTCGCCCTCGAAATTCACCAAGCCATTGATACCTTCAATCTTCCCAAAGAAGACATTATCTTTCTCACTATAGGCTACAGATCCCAAATAGCCTTTATACGTCATTGTGTTCATAACTTAACCTCCTATTTAATTAATCCCGCTTCTTTCAAATCATTACTCTTATTCATTAATATAGTTCTTGGTCGACATGTCGTAATAGAGGGCTTCTAACTCCTGGAGGGTGAGGTTCTCCACGGAACGCTCGATGATGTGTATCAGTTCCTCACGCCGATAGTCGTCCGACTGTCCGAATCTGTCTGTGTATGCCATAGTCACAATGTATCTTAAAAGTTTGGTGCAAAAATAATAAAAAGTATTGATTTATTTGGTTTTTCCTTCACTTATTTGTACCTTTGCACGCTCAAAACAGAAAATACAAATATAAATAAGGTATAAAAAGATGAATATTTTATTTGAGGCTCCTGACAAGATTAATGGTTTGATGACCATTACACTGGAGAAAGAAGATTATCAGGGAGAAGTCGAGAAGACTCTGAAAGATTATCGTAAACGCGCTAATGTTCCCGGATTCCGTCCTGGTATGACACCAATGGGTCTGATCAAGCGCCAGTATGGTGCTGCCGTCAAGGTGGACGTGGTGAACAAGATGCTGGGTGAGAAACTCTATGAGTATGTCCGCGAGAATAAGATTCAGATGCTGGGTGAGCCCCTGCCAAGTGACCAGCAGGAGGCGTTGAACTTCGAGAGCGACGATGCACTGACTTTCAAGTTCGACATCGCTGTGGCTCCTGAGTTTAAGGCTACGCTGAGTGGTAAGGACAAGATTGACTACTATAACATCACCGTTGACGACAAACTCATCGACCAGCAGGTGGAGATGTACCAGCAGCGTGCCGGCCAGTATGAGAAGGCTGAGCAGTTTGACCCAGAGCAGCGTGACATGCTGAAGGGCGACCTGCGTGAGTTGGACGAGAAGGGTAATGTGAAAGAGGATGGCATCACTGTTGCCGACGCTGTGCTGATGCCCCAGTATATGAAGGTGGACGACCAGAAGAAACTCTTCGATGGTGCTAAGTTGGGCGACATCATCACATGGAATCCCCGCAAGGCATATCCCGAGAGTGACGTAGAGGTGTCTTCCCTGTTGAAGATTCAGAAAGACGACGTGAAGGACCACGAGGGCGACTTCACCTATCAGATTACAGAGATCAGCCGTTTTGTGAAGGCTGAGGTCAACCAGCAGTTGTTCGACCAGACCTTCGGCGAGGGAACAGTGAAGGATGAGAAAGAGTTCCGCCAGAAGATAGCCGACCAGATCAGTCAGCAGTTCAAGGCAGACAGCGACTATAAGTTCCTGCTCGATGTCCGTAAGCACATGGAGAAGAAGGTGGGCAAACTGGAGTTCCCAGAGGCTATTCTGAAGCGTGTGATGCTGAACAACAACAAGGACAAGGGTGCTGACTTCGTGGAGAAGAACTTCGAGGCAAGCATCAAGGAACTCGGCTGGCACCTGATCAAGGAGCAACTCGTTGCCGCCCAGGAGATCAAGGTGGAGGACGACGACTTGAAGAATGTCGCCAAGGAGGCTGCCCGTGCCCAGTTCGCTCAGTATGGAATGTCTAACGTTCCCGATGAGTATCTGGAGAACTATGCCACTGAGATGCTGAAGAAACGCGAGAATGTAGAGGGTCTGGTAGACCGTGCCGTTGACGTGAAGTTGACCGCAGCACTGAAGAATGTGGTGAAATTGAATGAGAAAGACATCACACTGGAGGACTTCCAGAAGATGTTGCAAGAGAAATAGTCAGAAAAGAAAATAGAAAGGAAAGAGATTCCTCTTTATAATTCTTTAACCAAAAAAAGAGTCGGAATGCTTTGCGTTCCGACTCTTTTTTCGTAATTTTGTATCTCGTAGCCTTATGGCTTATATCGTTTCCCGTTTGGCGGGATTGCTTAAAAGTGCTAAAACGAAAGAGAAGTTATGAACAACGATTTTAGAAAATATGCTACCAAGCATTTAGGAATGAACGGTCTCGTACTTGATGAGGTGATGAGTATGCAGGCCCAGTATTTGAATCCTTATATCCTTGAAGAGCGTCAGTTGAATGTGACGCAGATGGATGTGTTCTCCCGTCTGATGATGGATCGCATCATCTTCCTTGGGACACAGATAGACGACTATACTGCCAATACGTTGCAGGCTCAGTTGCTGTATCTCGATTCTGTAGATAGCGGGAAAGACATATCAATTTATCTGAACTCCCCAGGCGGTAGTGTAACGGCAGGTTTGGGAATCTACGACACTATGCAGTTTATCTCTTCTGATGTCGCTACTATCTGCACAGGTATGGCCGCCTCTATGGCCGCCGTATTGTTGGTGGCCGGCAAGGAAGGCAAGCGCTCTGCGTTGCCTCACAGTCGTGTGATGATTCACCAACCATTGGGTGGTGTGCAAGGCCAGGCCTCCGATATTGAGATTGAGGCCAAGGAAATCATGAAATTCAAGAAAGAACTCTATACCATTATCTCAGAGCATTCTCATACGCCCTACGACAAGGTGTGGAATGACTCAGACCGCAACTACTGGATGACGGCAGAGGAGGCAAAAGAATATGGTATGATTGATCAGGTGTTGGCTAAGAAGTAATGAAAAAGGTATGTAGTTTCTGTGGTAGAAGCGACAAAGAGGTCAAACTGCTCATCACGGGTATAAATGGTAATATCTGTGAGGACTGTGCCATGCAGGCTTACGAGATCGTGAAGGCCAATGGTTATGGTCCTGAGGCCCAAAAGACTTCTGAAAGTGCTCCCGACTTGAAGAAAGTGCCTAAGCCCAAGGAGATCAAGGACTATCTCGACCAGTATGTCATCGGCCAGGACGAGGCGAAGCGTTTCCTCTCTGTGGCTGTCTATAACCACTATAAGCGTCTCTGGCAGCCCGTTGATGAGAACGGGGTGGAGATAGAGAAGAGTAATATCATTATGGTGGGCTCAACAGGAACGGGTAAGACGCTGCTTGCCCGTACCATCGCCAAACTGCTCGACGTGCCTTTCACCATTGTCGATGCGACAGTATTCACGGAGGCGGGCTATGTCGGTGAGGACGTGGAGAGTATTCTCTCCCGCCTGTTGCAGGTCGCAGACTATAAGTTGGAGGCGGCTCAGCGGGGTATCGTCTTCATTGATGAGATAGATAAGATCGCTCGTAAGAGTGATAACCCCAGTATCACTCGCGATGTGAGTGGCGAGGGTGTTCAGCAGGGTTTACTGAAACTGTTGGAAGGAACTATCGTCAATGTACCTCCACAGGGTGGTCGTAAGCATCCCGATCAGGAATATATCCATGTAGATACCAGGAATATCCTCTTTATCTGCGGGGGAGCCTTCGATGGAATTGAGCGTAAGATAGCCCAGCGCTTGAACACACATGTCGTGGGTTATAACTCCGTGCAGAATGTCCGTAAGATCGACAAGGGCGACTTGATGAAATACGTGTTGCCGCAAGACCTGAAGTCGTTCGGACTGATACCTGAGATCATCGGTCGTCTACCGGTTCTTACCTATCTGAATCCGTTAGACCGTGAGGCGTTAGAGCGTATCCTTGTGGAGCCTAAAAACTCTATCGTCAGGCAATATGAGAAACTCTTTGAGATGGATGGCATCAAGTTGACATTCGCACCCGAGGCCCTGAAACTCATCGTCGACAAGGCCGTAGAATATAAACTGGGTGCCCGTGGACTTCGTTCCATCGTAGAGAGTATCATGATGGATGCCATGTTTGAAATACCTTCCAAACGAACAAAATCCTTTGAGGTGACAGCAGCCTATGCACAGCAGCAGTTGGATAAGTCACACTTGCAATAAACGAACAAGCCTATGGCAAAAAAGAAAGTGAATTTAACAGAAGCCCTGAAGAAGTATTTCGGCTTTGACAAGTTTAAAGGGGACCAGGAAGCCATTGTACAGAATGTGCTTGATGGAAAGGATACCTTTGTCCTGATGCCGACGGGTGGTGGAAAGTCGTTATGTTATCAACTGCCGTCATTGTTGATGGACGGAACGGCAATTGTAATATCTCCACTGATCGCACTGATGAAGAATCAGGTGGATGTCATCAGTGCCATGAGTGAGGAAGGGACAGCCCATTACCTGAACTCATCCCTCAACAAAGCCGCTATCGATCAGGTGAAACAGGATGTCAAAGCCGGTCGTACCAAATTACTGTATGTGGCTCCTGAGTCATTGACGAAGGAAGATAATATGGAGTTTCTGAAGCAGGCTAAGATTTCTTTCTATGCCATAGATGAGGCTCATTGTATCTCGGAATGGGGACATGACTTCCGACCGGAGTATCGTCGTATACGACCGATTATCAATGAGATAGGCGCGGCTCCTGTTATTGCGCTGACAGCGACGGCGACGGATAAGGTACGTACGGATATCAAGAAAAACCTGGGTATCGTAGGGGCAGACGAGTTTAAGAGTTCGTTTAACCGCCCTAACCTCTATTATGAGGTACGTCCGAAGACCAAGGATGTCGATAAGGATATCATTAAGTTTATCAAACAGCATCCAGGAAAGAGCGGTATTATCTACTGTCTCTCCCGTAAGAAAGTGGAAGAGTTGGCAGAGATCCTGCGGGCTAACGATATCAAGGCACAGGCTTATCATGCTGGGCTGGATTCCGCACTTCGTTCACAGACACAGGACGACTTCTTGATGGAGAAGATTGATGTGATTGTGGCCACTATCGCCTTTGGTATGGGTATTGACAAGCCTGATGTCCGTTTCGTGATTCATTATGATATTCCCAAATCCCTGGAGGGCTATTACCAAGAGACGGGACGGGCTGGCCGCGATGGTGGTGAGGGCTTATGTATCACCTTCTATGCCAATAAGGACTTACAGAAACTGGATAAGTTCATGGAGGGTAAACCTGTTGCCGAGCAGGATATCGGCAGACAGTTACTGCAGGAGACGGCTGCCTATGCCGAGACATCGGTATGCCGTCGAAAAATGTTGTTGCATTATTTCGGAGAAGTGTATGAGCAGGAGAATTGTCATAATTGTGACAACTGCTTGCATCCCAAGACGAAGATTGAGGCGAAGAACCAACTGGTGATTGTCTTGAATACGGTGATTGCCATCAAAGAGAATTTCCGTTCTGATTATGTCATAGACTTTATCATGGGTCGTGAGACAGAAGAGATCATTGCCCACAAGCATCAGGAACTCGAACTGTTTGGTGCTGGCGAGGATGAGAACGAGAAACTGTGGAACCCCGTTATCCGTCAGGCTCTGATAGCAGGTTATCTGAAGAAGGAGGTGGAGAACTATGGTCTGCTGAAGATTACTTCCGCAGGAAAAAAATTCCTGAAGAATCCGGAGTCCTTTATGATTGTGGAGGATAAGGAGTTTAATGACGATTATGAGGGAGCACCTGAGCAGGAAGGAGGGACAAGTGCACTGGATCCGACCCTGAATGCGATGCTGAAAGACCTGCGTAAGAAGGTGTCAAAGAAGATGAACCGTCCACCCTATGTGATCTTCCAGGATGTGTCCTTGGAACAGATGGCTACGGATTATCCTGTCAACATCGAGGAGTTGAAGAATATTCAAGGAGTAGGAGAGGGAAAGGTGAAACAACCTTATGCTCAGGAGTTCGTGGATTTGATTAAACGCTATTGCGAGGAGAACGATATTACTCGTCAGGCAGATTTGCGAGTACGTACTGTCGCCAAGAAATCAATGCTGAAGGTGAAGATCATCCAAGGAATCGACCGACAGGTGGCACTGGATGATATTGCCAATGCACAAGGGCTGGAGTTCGGAGAACTGCTGGATGAGGTAGAGGCTATCGTATATAGCGGTACGAAATTGAATATCGACTACTTCCTGGATGAAGTGATGGACGAGGATCATTTGGATGATATCTATGACTATTTCTCTGAAAGTGATACTGATTCGCTGGAGGCGGCCATAGAGGAACTGGGTAGCGAATGCTCGGAAGACGAGATCCGACTGGTGCGCATTAAGTTTATCTCGGAAATGGCAAACTGATGCTTCGCGTTAAATCGTATTAATAATAAGGTGAAACGCTTGCCATGTCGGAAAAAATGAGTAATTTTGCACGCAATAAAATTTAAAGGAACTATTTTATGTCATCATTTATTGCAGACAAGATTGTAATGGACGGCTTGACTTTTGACGACGTCCTGTTGATTCCCGCTTATTCGGAGGTACTGCCCAAGACGGTAGAGTTGCAAACCCGCTTTTCACGCCATATTCAATTGAATGTGCCGTTTGTAACTGCAGCGATGGATACGGTGACGGAGAGCCAGATGGCTATTGCCATTGCTCGTGAGGGTGGTATTGGCGTGATACATAAGAATATGTCAATAGAGAACCAGGCTCGTGAGGTGGCTATTGTCAAGCGTGCAGAGAATGGTATGATTTATGATCCAGTGACGATTCCTCTTGGTTCTACAGTGGCACAGGCATTGGACATTATGGCAGAATATCATATAGGTGGTATTCCTGTCGTGGATAACGAGAAACACTTGGTGGGAATTGTGACGAATCGTGACTTGCGTTTTGAGCGTCGCTTAGATCGTCCCATTGAGGAGATTATGTCAAAAGACAATCTGGTGACTACTCATCAGCAGACAGACTTGTCGGCTGCTGCTCAAATATTGCAGGAGAATAAAATCGAGAAACTTCCTGTCGTAGACAAGGATAATCACCTGATAGGTCTGATAACCTATAAGGATATCACAAAAGCCAAGGATAAACCCATGGCATGCAAAGATGAGAAAGGACGTCTCCGTGTTGCTGCAGGTGTCGGTGTAACCGTTGATACATTAGAGCGTATGCAGGCTCTTGTGAATGCAGGCGCTGATGCTATTGTCATTGATACAGCCCATGGTCACTCCAAAGGTGTGATAGAGAAATTACGTGAGGCTAAGGCCTCGTTCCCCCATATCGACATCGTGGTTGGTAACATTGCGACAGGTGCTGCTGCCAAGATGCTGGTGGAGAATGGTGCTGATGCCGTGAAGGTAGGTATCGGTCCGGGTTCTATCTGTACAACGCGTGTCGTCGCTGGTGTCGGTGTACCTCAGTTGAGTGCGGTTTATGATGTCTATCAGGCTTTGCAAGGTACAGGTGTACCTTTGATTGCTGATGGCGGTCTCCGTTATTCCGGTGATATCGTAAAGGCCTTGGCTGCCGGCGGCTCTTGTGTGATGGTTGGATCCTTAGTTGCCGGTACGGAAGAAAGTCCTGGCGATACCATTATCTATAATGGTCGTAAATTCAAGAGTTATCGTGGTATGGGTTCTTTGGAGGCTATGGAACATGGCTCTAAGGATCGCTATTTCCAGGCTGACACGAAAGATGTGAAGAAACTCGTCCCAGAGGGAATCGCTGGTCGTGTGCCTTACAAGGGAACGGTTCAGGAGGTGATCTATCAGATGGTTGGCGGTCTTCGTTCTGGAATGGGCTATTGCGGCGCTTCTACGATAGAAAAGTTGCATGATGCGAAGTTTACCCGTATTACCAATGCCGGCGTAAATGAGAGCCATCCCCACGATATCACTATTACCAGTGAGGCTCCTAACTATTCACGTCCTAACGACTAAGATGAAGTCACGGCTGTTCTCTATTGTTCTGATGCTTGTCCCTTTGGCGGCTCAGGCAGAAGATGATCCGATATTGTTCACGGTAGGTGATTTGCCTGTGGCACGTTCGGAATTTGAACAGTCGTACCTGAAGAACACTACTGTCAGTCGTGCGGGGCAAATGACCATTGCTGACTATCTGGAGTTGTATATTACCTATAAATTGAAGGTGAAGGCAGCCTTGGATGCCCATATTGATGCGACGAGTTCATTTAGGCAGGCATATTCGCAATGTCTGGGAAGTCGGTCGGCGGAGTCGGTTGTTTCATCAGAAGGGCCTGCTGTTCCTCCTGTCTTAGAACAGATGGTGAATACCGATGCAGGAGAACTGATACGTCTGTCTCAGATAATGATTCGTGTTCCTCAGAAAGCCTCACGTGAAAGTCTGCAAGAAGCACAAGAGGGTATCAATTCCATTTATAAGGAATTGCAGGGCGGAGCGGATTTTGAGCAGACGGCTCGTGTGTATTCTCAAGACGGGAAGTCTCCATCAGTCAAGAGTGTCGTGGGATGGTATGCGCATGGGCAGATGCTTCAGGAGATAGAGGATGTGGCCTTCCGTTTACGGGAAGGTGAAATCAGCCGTCCTTTTCTGTCTACTTTAGGTTATCATATCCTGTTGGTTACGGAACGCAAGGAGCCTGGGAGTGAAAAGACATCTCTTCAACTGCTCTCTGAGGAAAAAGAGAAAAGGCAGATATATCGTCGAACAAGTTTAGTTCCTTTGTCTGGCGAGTTGCTCTCTTCCGTCTCGGCTACAAATGACGATTTCCAAATACCTACAGGCGGGTTGCAGCGAGAATACTTCGAGGGACTGCTCTTATGTGAGTTGAGTAAGCGGTCTGTTGGGAGGCATGCGGCAGAGGATGAGGATGCTTTGAAATATTATTTTAAGAAAAACAAGAAGAAGTACAGACGGAAAGGTTTTAAACCTAAGGATTATACGGAAGTGCGTGAACTTGTTGTTGCAGACTTACAGGAAGAGATGGATAAGCATTGGCTTGCCGACTTGCGGAAAACCTATCCTGTATCTGTGGATAAGAAAGTATTAAAGACAGTAAATAACCACCTTTAAGGATGAAGAGACTAAATATTATAGCAATAGTGGTCCTATTGACTACTATGCCTCTACAGGCAAAAACAGTTAATGACAGTACGAATGTTCAGAGTGTTGTCGATGAGGTAATCTGGGTAGTTGGTGATGAGGCTATCCTAAAGTCTGATGTCGAGGCAATGCGCTTGCAAGGGCAACAGGAAGGCGTTCGATGGAAAGGTGATCCTGACTGTGCAATACCAGAGCAGTTGGCAGTACAGAAACTATACTTGCATCAGGCTGCCATTGATAGTATTGAAGTGACGGAGGCTGAAATTACGGCAGGTATAGAGCAACAGATAGAGTATATGATTTCTGTTATTGGCTCTCGCGAGAAACTGGAGGAGTATCATAAGAAAAGTATGACGCAGATTCGTAATGAACTTAGGGAGTCTTTTCGTGATCGTCAGAAAATTCAGGAGATGCAGCGCCATCTGGTAAAGGATATCACCGTGACACCTGCTGATGTGCGGCGGTATTTCGCTAATTTGTCACAGGATAGTATTCCGTTCGTTCCTACAGAGGTGGAGGTTCAGATTATCGCACAGACACCTAAGATTGACCAGGAGGAGATTAACCGTGTGAAAGAGGAATTGCGTGATTATACGGATCGTATTAATAAGGGTGAGACAACGTTCCAGACACTTGCCCGTATGTATTCTGAAGATCCCGGTACATCACGTCGTGGTGGAGAACTCGGTTTTACAGGTCGTGGAACACTTGACCAGGCTTTTGCCAATGTCGCTTTTAATCTGACAGATCCTAAGAAGATCTCAAAGATCGTGGAATCAGAGTTTGGTTTCCATATTATACAGTTAATAGATAAGCGAGGTGATAAGGTGAATGTACGTCATATCTTGCGCAAACCGATTGTTAGTCAGGAGGCAATAGATAAGTCGTTGGCTCGTCTGGATTCTATTCGCACAGATATCGTGGATGGGAAATTTACTTTTGAAATCGGTGCTACAATGATCTCGGATGATAAGGATACACGTAATAATAATGGTTTGATGGCTAATGTGACACAGAATGGTCGTACTTCTAAGTTCCAGTTGCAAGACCTTCCTTCTGAGATTGCTCGTGCTATAGATTCTTTAAAGGTGGGCGAAATCTCTGCACCGTTCCAGATGATTAATGAACGTGGAAAGACGGTCTGTGTGATTGCCAAGTTAAAAAGTCGTGTGGAAGGTCATAAGGCGACCATCACAGAGGACTTTCAGGTTATGAAAGACGTTGTTGTTGAGAAGCGTCGTCAAGATAAGTTGCATGAATGGGTGGTCGACAAAATCAAGTCTACCTACGTTCGTGTCAATGATAGATATAAGGATTGCCAATTTGAATATCAAGGCTGGATTAAATGAGACTTAGGACTGTAGCCTTTCTGTTGTTGTGCCTTTTTGGGCTGGGTCTCGTATGGGCAATGCAGCCTACTCGCAAGCGCAATACTACTGGCAGTCGACCTGCGGATAAACGTATCTATCTTGTTCATTCCGATCAGTTGAGTTACGACCAGTATCGTAATGGTGATGCTCAGATTTTGGTGGGTAATGTGCATTTCCGCCATATGGGGGCAAACCTGTATTGTGACAGTGCTAATTTCTTCCAACAGACGAATTCCTTTGAGGCATTCGGACATGTGAAAATGCTACAAGGTGACACGCTAAAACTCTTTAGCGATTATGCTTATTATGATGGGAATGCCCAGATTGCTCAGGCTCGTTATAATGTCATCCTGAAACACCGCCAGTCTACCTTATATACTGATAGTCTTGACTATGACCGATTGTATAACTTCGGTAACTTCTTCGAAGGCGGAAAATTGGTAGATAATAATTCTACATTGACGAGTGACTGGGGGGAATACCACACGGATACCAAGATTGCAATGTTCTATTATGATGTCCGTTTGCGAGATAAGAATTTCTATCTGACAACGGATTCGTTGTATTATGATACGCAGACCTCTCGTGCACATATCGTCGGTCCTTCCAATATCACATCCGGTACCAGTCATATTTACAGTGAGGATGGATATTATAATACAAAAACCGAGACTTCTGAACTCTTTGGACGCTCTGTCATGAAAGATCAGGGACGGACGATAGTGGGAGATAGTGTTTATCATGACGGGAAACAAGGTACCAGTTATGCTTATTGGAATGTTGTATATACCGACTCTGTCAATAAAAACCGTTTGACAGGTGATTATTGTGAGTATAATGACTCGACAGGATATGCGATGGCAACCAGGAGGGCTGTTGCTATGGACTATTCTCAGAAAGATACCTTGTATATGCATGCTGATACATTTAAATTATATACCTTCAATATCAATACGGACTCAGTATACCGTAAGATACATGCGTATAATAAGGTACGCGCGTATCGTATCGATGTTCAGGCCGTATGTGATTCCTTGGTGTACAATTCGAAAGATTCCTGTATGACGATGTATCGGGATCCCATTGTCTGGAATAATCGACAACAATTGTTGGGCGAGGAGATCCGGGTCTATATGAAGGACTCTACCATTGATAGGGCGCATGTGATAGGACAGGCTTTCTCTACAGAACAGATGCCTGATACGATTCATTTCAACCAAGTGTCATCAAAGGAGATGATGGCATTCTTTGAGAAAGGAGAGATCAAGGAGACCGATGCGGTAGGTAATGTACTGATTGTCTATTATCCGGTAGATGAGTCCGACAGTTCGTTGATAGGGTTGAACTATACGGAAACACCTCTGATGAAGATGTACTTGGAAAATAGGAAGATGAAGAGAATCTGGATGGAGAAACCTGTAGGAACCCTTTACCCGATGACACAGATTCCCCCCTCAAAGTATTTTCTTCCTCAATATGCATGGTTTGACTATATTCGTCCTCGCAATAAGGAGGATATCTTTAACTGGCGTCCGAAAAAGGCCGGGCAGGAGTTGAAGGAGGTGAAACGTCGCGAGGCTCCCAAACAGAAAATACAAAGAAAGGAAGAGAAAGATGGGTGATGTGATTCAATTGCTACCGGATGCGGTAGCCAATCAGATTGCTGCGGGTGAGGTCATCCAACGTCCCGCTTCCGTCATCAAGGAACTGGTGGAAAATGCGGTGGATGCAGGGGCTCGTACTATCCGTGTATTGGTTGTGGATGCCGGTCGTACTTCCATCCAGGTGATTGATGATGGGAAGGGAATGTCGGAAACTGATGCGAGGCTTGCCTTTGAGCGTCATGCGACATCGAAGATCCGTAAGGCTGATGATCTTTTTGCTTTGACAACGATGGGCTTCCGAGGAGAGGCCTTACCTTCTATTGCCGCCGTATCGCAAATAGAACTGAGGACGCGGATGGAAGGAAATGAGTTAGGAACATGTCTATGCCTTTCTGGTTCTAAAGTGGAGTCCCAAGAGCCGGTCAGTTGTCCTGTGGGAAGTAATTTCAAAGTGGAGAATCTGTTCTTTAATGTGCCGGCTCGCCGGAAGTTCTTGAAGTCGAATGCTACAGAACTGAATAATATTCTGACAGCCTATGAGCGCATCGTACTGGTATATCCGCAGATTAATTTTTCCATCTATAGTAACGGACAGGAGTTGATGAACCTGAAAAGCGGATTGCTTCGTCAGCGGATTGTTGATGTGTTTGGTAAACGGTTTAATCAGGATCTGTTGGAGTTAAAAGTAGATACCGCTATTTGTAAAATATCCGGTTATGTGGGAAAACCGGAATCGGCAAAGAAAAAGGGTGTCCATAATTATTTCTTTGTCAATGGCCGCTTTATGAAACACGCTTATTTTCATAAGGCTGTCGCCCAGGCATTTGATCGATTGGTTCCTATGGGTATGCAGGTGCCTTACTTTATCTATTTCGAGGTACCGCCTTCTGATATTGATGTGAATATTCATCCAACCAAGACGGAGATTAAGTTTGAGAACGAGCAAGCCATCTGGCAAATACTATTGGCAGCAGTGAAGGATGCGATAGGTCACTTTTGTGAGATTCCTCAGATAGACTTTGATACCGAGGGGCGTCCCGACATTCCTGTGTTTGACCCTACGCAACAGGTAGTGGCTCCTCAACCGACACACCAGCCTTCCTATAATCCTTTTGTCCAGTCTCACCCCGTAGAGCGTCCCAAGAAAAGGGTGGAAGGATGGGAACAGTTATATGATCAACTTCCCAATCATCAGCAGGATCCGATGGAGGCCGAGGTATTTGATATAGCCGACAAGTCGCCGGCTCATTACCAATATAAGGGGCGTTATATTATGACGGCTGTCAAGTCGGGGTTGATGATCATAGATCAATATCGTGCGGATGTCCGTATTCGCTATGAGAGATATCTGTCTCAACTGGAGTCGCAAACGGTCAGTAGCCAGAGAGTGCTTTTCCCGGAGATAGTCCGTTTTGCCCCTTCTGATACGGTTATCTTGGAAAAGATATTGCCGGAATTGCAAACTATGGGCTTTGAGTTGACGGATTTAGGACAATATAGTTATGGAATACATGCTGTGCCTGCCGGGTTGGATGGACTGAACTATGTGCAACTGGTACAGGACTTGGTGCATGATACTATTGAGAACGGGAAAAGTAGTCTTGAGGAGATCCATGCCTCTCTTGCTCTTTCTCTGGCCAGGCATGCTGCAATCCCACAAGGTCAAGTACTTAGCAATGAGGAGATGGAGAATATGGTCAATGAACTTTTTTCCTGCTCTAATGTGAATTATACGCCAGACGGAAAAACGATTTTATGTATTTTACCCCAGCGAGAAATAGAACAACTATTAGGTTGATGTGTCAAGGTCTTCTTGCGGGAAATAGATATATGATAACTTTTTTCGTAAAAAAGTGCAATTTTTTCCCAAAAAAGTTTGCAGATTGAAAATAAATGTTTACTTTTGCACAATAATTGATAAAAGTGCATATTGTTTTTATATTAAATTAGTATAGGTATGAAAAAGATTTTAATGGTACTGGCTTTTGCCGGTGTTTCTGTTGCCTCTATGGCACAGGATGCTGTACCTACAGAGAAGTACAGCGTATCTACTAATTCTTTCTGGAGCAACTGGTTTGTTCAGGCTAACGCTGTAGGAACTTCTTTCTGGGGAAGCCAGGAGGGTTCTTTCATTAAGCCTTCAAAGTTGGTCAAGGGTTATCGTACAAACCTCGGCTTCTCAGTGGCTGTTGGTAAGTGGTTTACTCCTGGTATCGGTCTCCGTACTAAGTTCACTGGTATCTGGGGTCGTTCAGTTATCTCTGACAGCAAGAGCATTAATGCTAGCAAGTATTGGGTAATCAACGAGCAGGTTCTGTTCAACCTCAGCAACATGCTGTGTGGTTACAACGAGAATCGTTTCTGGAACTTCATTCCTTATGCTGGTGCTGGTGTAGGTCGTAACATGAGTTTCAACACTTATGCAATTGATTTGAATGCAGGTATCCTGAATACTTTCCGTCTGAGCAACAAACTCGCTATCAACCTCGACATCAACTATGGTCTGTTTGATCCTCGTTTCGATGGTTTCAGTGCTACCAACTCAACCACCAAGAACACTTTCAAGAACATGGATCGTACCCTCAGTGTTGAAGTCGGTTTGACTTACAAACTCGGTAAGACCGGTTGGAACAAGACTCCGGACGTAGAGGCTATCAAGGCTCTGTCACAGGGTCAGATCGACGCTCTGAACGCTCAGTTGGCTGACGCTAACGCAGAGAATGCTCGTCTGAACAACCTGATTAAGAACCACAAGTGCCCAGAGGCTAAGGACGGTGGCGAGAAGATCGTTAAGGAGTATGTTTCTGCACCTGTATCTGTATTCTTCAACCTTGGCAAGGCTAAGATTGCTTCTCAGAAGGATCTGCAGAACGTACAGTCTGTTGCTGACGCTGCTAAGGCTAACAACGCTAAGGTTGTTGTAACTGGTTATGCAGATAGCAAGACTGGTAACGCTAACCTCAACCAGAGTCTGTCTCAGAAGCGTGCTGAGGCTGTTGCTGACGCTCTCGTTAAGATGGGTGTTGATCGCTCTAACATCGAGATCAATGCTGCTGGTGGTGTTGACACTCTGTCACCAATCAGTTACAACCGTCGTGCTACTGTTGAGTTGAAGTAATTCTTCTTAACTAGATAAAGAAAAACCGCAAGACTAATAGTTTTGCGGTTTTTTCTTTGTCATTTTCTCAAATATTTGTATCTTTGCATCACACAGAACTATTAAACTAAAATCAATAACCAAAAAAGAGAGACAAATGATTTGGAATGAGACTGTGGAGTGCATGGATCGTGAGCAGTTGCGTGAGATCCAGAGCATCAGACTGAGAAAGATGGCGGAGTATGTTTATCATAACACACCTTTCTACCGTAAGAAATTTCAGGAAATGGGCTTGGAGCCTGGCGACATCAAGGATATTGATGATATCGTGAAGTTGCCGTTTACCAACAAACTTGACCTTCGTGATAACTATCCTTTCGGACTTGCAGCCGTACCGATGAGCCAGATTGTCCGGATTCATGCTTCCTCTGGTACTACTGGTAAGCCAGTGGTGGTATTGCATACCCGTAAAGACCTGGCTATGTGGACAGAGTCAATTTCTCGTGCTTTCACGGCCTATGGAGCCTCGAAGGACGATATCTTCCAAGTATCTTATGGCTACGGTCTGTTTACTGGTGGTCTCGGTGCTCATGACGGAGCAACGAATATAGGAGCCAGCGTCATCCCGATGTCATCCGGTAATACACAAAAGCAAATCACCTTGATGCACGACTTTGGAGCCTCCGTACTTTGCTGTACTCCTTCATATGCGATGTTCTTAGGTGAGGCTATGCGCGAGAGCGAATGGCCGCGTGAGGAATTTAAGTTGAAGATCGGGGCTTTTGGTGCTGAGCCATGGACAGAAGAGATGCGTCAGAAGTTAGAGGCAACGATAGGTATTAAGGCTTACGATATCTATGGACTGAGTGAAATTGCCGGTCCGGGTGTGGGGTATGAGTGTGAGTGCCAGAACGGGACACACTTGAATGAGGATTATTTCTATCCTGAGATTCTGAACCCAGAGACGGGTGAGCCCATGCCGGAAGGAGAGTTAGGCGAGTTGACCTTTACCCATCTGACTAAAGAGGGTATGCCGTTGATGCGTTATCGTACGCACGACCTGACGGCTCTTCATTATGAGAAATGTAGTTGTGGACGTACTTTGGTACGTATGGATCGAATCCTTGGCCGTTGCGACGATATGCTGATTATTCGTGGTGTCAACGTATTCCCGTCTCAGATAGAGGCCGTCATACTGTCATTGCCAGAGTACGAGCCTCACTTCCTGTTGACAGTTGACCGTGTGAATAACACGGATACCAGTGAGTTGAAGGTGGAGGTGAAGGAGGAATACTTCACCGATGATATGTCGACGATGGTCGGCCTGCAGAAGAAACTGGAGTCGGAGTTGCGTTCTGTGATCGGACTGGGCTTTAAGATCAAACTGGTGGAGCCTAAAGGTATTGAGCGCTCTACAGGTAAGGCCAAACGTGTGATTGATAATCGTAAACTGTAAATACTAAAACGGAAATATTATGTTAGCAAAGCAATTGTCTATTTTCTTGGAGAACAAGTCGGGTCGTCTCACAGAGGTGACTGATGTGTTGGGAGAGGCTGGTGTTAACTTGTCAGCAATGAGTATTGCCGATAATTCGGACTTCGGAATCCTGCGCTGTATCGTCAGTGATCCTGACAAGGCCTATCAAGTGCTGAAGGCTGCCCATTTCGCAGTGAAGATTACCGATGTCATTGGTTTTATCTGCCCGAATACCAGCGGGTCACTGGCTAAGGTGCTGAAACTGCTCTCTGATGCCGGCGTATTCATTGAGTATATGTATTCGTTTGCCAATGGCGATGTGGCCCATGTGATTATTCGTCCCACTGATCTGGAGGCCTGTGAGCGTATCCTGTCAGAGAAGAAAATCGACCTCATGGCAGCGAGTGATTTGTATAAATTATAAGGAAAAATGAAAAAAGTGGTGCAAAAGTTTGGCAGTTTGAAAAAATTGCCTTACCTTTGCAGTCGATTTGAGAAAATCGCCTGCCATTATGGGCTTCGCCTCGGCAAAAAGTAAACTTTCTGCATTCGGCTTGCACCATAATTGCACCCGTAAGGGCGTTTAGCTCAGTTGGTTTAGAGCATCTGCCTTACAAGCAGAGGGTCGGCGGTTCGAATCCGTCAACGCCCACAAATAGAAAGTCTTTCTCTGGAGGAGAGAGACTTTTCTTGTAAATGATATCATCAAATATTTCAGCTATGCCCCGTAAAACTGACGGAATACTATTCGAACTCCATCCGCGTCCCACCAACGGTGATGACGGCAAACCATTGCTTTACGCTCGCCCTGTTTCTGGGCGCAAACTGGATATGGAGTTCTTTGACGACCTCTGTTTCCAACATCGACAGATGGGGAAGGGGGAAATGACACGCCTCTTCAATACCTTTTTAGAGGTGGGCGGTATCTATCTCGCTGAGGGTTATCGCATCGAAACACCTATCGGCTCTTTTGCTCCCAAACTAAAGATTCTTGGTGACCATACCGACCCCGCTATGGTAACTAGCAGGGATGTGATCTTCTCTGGTATAGACTTTATTCCTTCCAAACGATTGGTGGAGGAAGTGAGAAAGCGCCATCATGGTTGCAGAAAGGGGAATAGTCATGTGGGGAATTCCCAGATGCACGACTCGCAGGCAATGGAAAAGGCACTGCGGAAGAGCATGACGAAATGGGGTTATACGACAATCAATACTTTCAAGGTTGTCAGTGGACTGAAATACACGACGGCAAAAAACTATCTGAATGCCCTTTGTGAAGGCGACGACCCCCTGTTGGAGCGTTTTCGTGAAGGACGTCAGTGGCATTATTACTTTGTGGAAGGGAAGTAGCCACCCTTCTGAAATAGTCTATGGGATTCACAAACAGGTCAGCAGCGTACGCTGCTGACTATGGTAGCGCCCGCTGTCAATATTAGCAGCGCCCGCTGCTAATAACAGCACCGCCCGCTCATTCACCAGAAAGAACGTTACTTTCTCCTCTTTAGATACCATCTCTTCCCCCCTTAGATGCCATCTCTTTCTCTCATAGAAACTATCTCTTACTGCAAGCGATGCCATTGTATTCCTCTTAACATGCTATTGTTGTGGAGGCCAGTTTGCTATCTGCCAGTCTCTATGTGTTGCTCCATTATCCGCTGCTCATAGAATTTGACTTTCTGATACATATTCCATGTTAAGATACCACATAGGACGGCTCCTAACAGGCAGATTGAAATAATCCAGTAGACGGTAGTTTTCCTCATATTGTGAATCAGATGCTCTGTTTTTCTACTTATTTTTTACTACTTGTACACAAATAGGTAATCCTTTCTGCAATCAAGTATACCGCTGGTATGCATGCTGTGAGATATAAATTGTCTCTGAATCTCCAGATGAGAGGAGTATATATGATAAAAGCGAGTCAAAATAGGAACTCTTCCTGTTTCTTGCTTGATGCCTTTATCCTCTTTCTTGAATAAGTTGTGAAAGTCAAGTTAGAGTCTTTATACTTAGTTTTCGGATAGGAGAGGAAGAAGGTGATACCTCCAGTTATAACGGTCTGCGCAAGAATGAGTGTCCAATTGTCATAACACAAGTAGTGTATAATCATTCAGATGGATAATGTCAGTGAACCAGTGTAATGTTCTAATTTCGTAAATTCCTTACTTGTTAGGAACATGTATGTATAAAAGGCAATTACTAAGATGAATGAATACATAAGATTTTGTTAAGATTATAATTTGAGCCCAAGGAATGCATAGAGAAAACTATGAGAGAGGATGTCTTCTGTTCGTGATTTGTTGTGTCGGTATCCTAATCCAAGGACGATAGCAGTATTTGATTTGCCAATTCTCTGATTCAGAGCCAAGGATGCATCGTAGAGGGTATATTTCCATTCAGGATTCCCCAGTGTTGTCCCGATTTTTACTTTAAATGGAATTGTTGTGTTGGTTTTGTCGATGATATTATAAACCAAACCACCAGAAAGGTCAGAACAATTATAATAGGTTTTATGTTCTCCATTTCGATCATGATAGTTCATCAACTCAACGCTTCCTAAGGCATAGAGATTCTTATAGATACTGATGCCTAAATCAAAATTATATCCATGTGTTGTCATTCCTTTATTCCTCAATGAGGTCATGGCGTTTAATTCTAGATTTAGTCTAAGTGAACCAGATGGTCCCTTTTCACAATTGTCCTGTGCATTGCTGGAATTTAAGACAAATACAATAGATAATATTAATAATGCAATTTTTTTCATATTGATGATTGAATTAGTTGCTAACTTTCTTAACTCAGTATTATTCAACGGTAATTCTGTAGCCACCATATTGCCCTATAGTGGGAATATAGTAATAAACACCATGTTTTAAAATCAAGTCTGTTGGTAACCCTTCAATAGGCTGATTCTCCTCGTCTAAGAAAGTTTTTTGCAATGGATCGCCAAGAACGTCTTCGTCAATGTAAATAGGAGGCACCTCGTTGCTGTCAGGAGTTTCTGTAAGAAGTATTTCTAAATACTTATTCCCAAGTAGGTTCTCTTTGATTTCACCAGCATAAGAATCTGTACTGGGTATCTCAACTTCTATTGGGTCACCTAAATATGTGCTTTGGCGAGGAAACCAACGGAATCCGCATAGTCCCCATCCATGTTGGCAATTGTATTTTTTTCTTCCCCATCCATCCCACGAACAGATTACGATATTTATTTGTTCTTCGAATTCTTCTGGAATGTATTCATTTTCTCCTCCCCTCATTGAAGACGTTTGTTTTCTAAGAACATCTTCTAACGTTTCAACCTTCAGTTTTTGAGCATATGATTTTAATTCGACTTGCTCTACCCATGGCTTCTCATTGGTGCATGAAGTTAAGAGAATGGAAATGGCCATGATTGTAATATAAAAAAACATTTTCATAATTGTAAATGCTTAAATTGGTAATAAATGAATGATTATAAATGATATTAATCGATTTCAAACGAAAATGTGGTAATAACGGTTGAGTCAATGCTAATAGTTACTCTGTAACTACCAGGTTCTCATCCGCTGCAATCGTATTGTGTGGGTCGTGAACTAGGAAGAATCGTGTCTTCTAATGCATTCACCCCTTGGTGTCGTACAATGACCTCTACTTTCTTTTCATATTCGCATCCGTAAATGTAGAGTATCTGGTTTGCTTCATCAAAGTAAGACGAATGGATGGGGCAAAATTTGGAAAATTAGGATAGATAACTTTTGTGTCATCATTTGCATAACATTCCACACCATCAGATGTGTTTTTAATAAATGGTAATAGACTTACCATACAAATAGTCAGAATTACTTTTTTCATCGTTCTTTTTTTTGTTTAACATTAAATGATTAATTTGGATTTGTTTCCGACTGCAAAATTAGACGTAGTACAAGTAGTTCCCAAGTTTTTTGCGTTGCGTTTGGAAGTTGATGCTGCAAGGATGTGGGCGGGTTAAATTATTGGACATGAGTGTGTTGCGCTATTTGCAACGTTCGTGCAACGCTTCCTTTTGCAACACATTAAATACGAAAAATTGCGAAGTTTTCCCTCTTCTCATTAAAATATTGTACTTTTGCAGTTGTTAAAACACTCATCTAATGAAAAAGTTAAGTATCTTACTTGTATTGTCGATATTTGTGTTGTCAGGTTGTCATAAGAGTAGTCTGAAGCAACAGTTGGTGGAGATTGATAGTGTTGCAGAAAATGAGAGTAATGGAAAAGCACTGACAATGCTGGATAAGATTGAACCATCGTTAATTGCTGACGAAGAATGCCTTGCATACTATTGGCTTTTAAAAATGAGAACAGAAATCAGGCTTCAAAGAAGAATTAGTTCTGCGACCCCACTTGATATTTCTATTGAATATTATAAGAAACATGATAAATTAAAATTAGCAAGGGCATATTGCTATAAGGCATTTGTTTTGGATAATTTAGGAAACATAAAGGAGGCTGTTATCTGTCTAAAGGAAGCAGAACAGTTAATAAAAGATGTACCTGCTGAATTAAAGTTATCTAATTTGATTTATTCCATTTTGGGGAGATTAAACCATAAGGTTAATGAGTGGAATTATTCTTTGGATTACTCACAGAAGGCACTTAAGTCTGCATACAAATTGAATGATGATTATTATATTGCTTACTCTCTCATGAATATTTATATTGATTATCATGATATGGGGAATCAAGACTCTGCCAAATATTATCTTGACAAATGTATTCCTCTTGTAGATCAACTCCCAGAGAATGAGCGTTATAGTTTCTATGCCAATATTGGTAATGCTTTTTTCGATTCCGATATCAAACAGGCGGAAGACTATCTGAGGAAATCTGTAGATATAAAGCCTAATGTGTTTGCGTATAAAGGACTGGCGCGTATCTATTATAAAAATGGTGAGCGTGAGAAGGCTCTGGAGATGTGGCACAAGGCCTTACAGACAGATAATATGTATCTGAAGGCGGAGATATTGCAGGCACTCTATGAAAGTCAACAAGACGAGGGTGACTATAAGTCTGCCAGTGAGACGGCGATGCAGATAGCGAGTCTGAAAGACAGTATTACCCAAAAGGAGAAAGCAGATAACATCCGTGGGTTGCAGGAACAATTCGAAATCGATCGTGTACAGGCTGTAGAGGAACATCGATTATATATGATAGTTCTGTTTGTAGGAATGTTGCTGCTACTCTCTATGGCAGCAGTGACCTATTTGGTTTATCGAAACACGAAAAGTCGTGAGGAACTGCACAACACAAAATTGCAGTTGGATAGATATCGTAATGAGTTGAAGGTTTTGGAGCAGGAGGGTAAAAGCGACTCTAGGGAGGTCGAGCGTCTGACACAGAAGATTAACGAACTGCAGGTGAAGCAGGGGACTTTGCTCCAAAATGGTCGTGAGCGTTACGAAGAGGTGATGTCTGGAGGTACAACAATTCGCTGGAAGCGTAATGACTTCGCCGACTGCATCGAGTACTATCGCACTATTGACGCTGCTTTTGTTACCCATATGGAAACATCCTATCGACACCTGTCGTCTAAGTATATTTTCTTCGCACTAATGCAACATCTTGGTAAGACAGACGAGGAACTGCAACATGTAATGGCCATTGGGCAGAATACAGTTCGTTCCATTCGCTCACGTATCAACAGCACTAAGATAGAATAATGATGACAGATTGTTAATTTTCTGATTTTATTTTGGTGGTTTGCAGGGCTTTTCGTACCTTTGCAGTCTCTAAGAAAGTATGGCTATATTAATAAGGTATAAAGGTAAAAATGAAATTAGACGTATTGACAGCCATCTCGCCTATTGATGGCCGTTATCGGAACAAGACAGAGCAGTTGGCAGGATATTTCTCGGAATATGCACTTATTCGCTACAGGGTTCGTGTTGAGATTGAATATTTCATTACGCTATGTGAACTGCCCTTGCCTCAACTGGCAGACTTCGACCATAGCCTGTTTGAACGCTTGCGCGACATCTATCGTCAGTTTACGGAGGAGAATGCCGCTCGTGTGAAGGAGATCGAGAAGACAACCAACCATGATGTGAAGGCCGTGGAGTATTTCATCAAGGAGGAACTCGACAAAATCGGTGACTTTGAGAAATACAAGGAGTTTATTCATTTCGGACTGACCTCTCAGGACATCAACAATACCAGTGTACCCCTTTCTATTAAGGAAGCACTGGAGGAGGTGTATTATCCAATGGTAGAGGAGTTGATAGAGCAGTTGAACGACTATGCTGAGCAATGGAAGAACGTACCCATGCTTGCCAAGACACATGGTCAGCCGGCTTCTCCGACCCGTCTGGGTAAGGAGGTGATGGTATATGTCTATCGTCTTGAAGAGCAGTTGCGTGGTTTGAAGGATACCCCCATTACGGCTAAGTTTGGTGGTGCTACAGGTAATTACAACGCTCATCACGTGGCCTACCCCCAGTATGACTGGCGTGAGTTCGGTAATCAGTTCGTCGCTGAGAAACTCGGACTGGAGCGTGAGCAGTGGACCACCCAGATTAGTAATTATGACTGGTTAGGTGCTATCTTCGATGCCATGCGTCGTATCAATACCATTATTATCGATCTGGACCGTGATTTCTGGATGTATATCTCTATGGAGTATTTCAAGCAGAAAATCAAGGCTGGAGAGGTTGGCTCCAGTGCGATGCCGCATAAGGTGAACCCTATTGACTATGAGAACTCGGAAGGTAATCTGGGTATAGCCAATGCCATCCTGCAGTTCTTGGCACAGAAACTGCCGGTGAGCAGACTGCAGCGTGACCTGACGGATTCTACGGTACTGCGTAACGTGGGTGTGCCTATGGGACATGCACTGATTGCTATTCAGAGTACTTTGAAAGGACTGCGTAAGTTGATCCTCAACGAGGAGAAACTACAGGAAGACCTAGACAATACATGGGCTGTGGTGGCTGAGGCTATTCAGACCATCCTGCGTCGTGAGGCCTATCCGCATCCTTATGAGGCACTGAAGGCCTTGACACGTACCAATCAGAAGATGACCCCCGAACTGATTCATGAGTTCATTGACGGACTTGAGGTCAGCGCAGAGGTGAAAGAGGAATTAATGGCAATTACGCCAATGAATTATACGGGAATTTAATTTGAAGTAATAACAGCACAAAGGGAGCCGTGAGGCTTTCGAACTAAAAAATCAACAACAATTATGGAACTAGAGAACGAAAAGAAAACAGAAGAACAGTCTGGTGAGCAGAAGACAACGAGCCGTGAGGGCTATTCAAGCCAGACGAGTGGTTATCAAGGTTACAAACCAGGGCGTTCACCGCGTCCACGTATTCATCAACAGGTACGTCCTTATAATCAGGGTGGCTATAATCGTAATCAAGAGGAAGGTGGATTCCGTCCTGAGGGTTTTGGAGCAGGCTTGCAGAGTAGTGCTCCTCAGCGTCAGGGAGGTTATCGCCCTCGTTTCAATAATAATGGTGAGGGCGGTTATCGTCCTCGTAATAATTACCAGCAAGGCGGCTACCAGCCTCGTGGCGGTTATCAGCCCCAGGGGGAATACGGTCAGCAAGCCCGGCAGGGCTATCGTCCTCGTTATAACCAACAGGCAGAAGGTGAGGAGGGTGGTTACCAGCCTCGTGGTGGTTATGGTCAGCCTCGTGGCGGCTATCAGCAGCGTGGCGGTTATGGCCAGCCTCGCGGTGGCTATCAGCAGCGTGGCGGTTATGGTCAGCCTCGCGGTGGCTATCAGCAGCGTGGCGGTTATGGTCAGCCTCGTGGCGGCTATCAGCAGCGTGGCGGTTATCGTCAGCACACCGCTGATTATGATCCCAATGCAAAATACAGTTTTAAGAAGCGTATTGAATACAAGGAGGAGAACTATGATCCCAATGAGCCGATTCGTCTGAATAAGTTCCTTGCCAATGCCGGTGTCTGCAGCCGTCGTGAGGCTGATGAGTTCATTCAGGCAGGTGTGGTAACGGTGAATGGCGAAGTGGTTACGGAACTTGGAACTAAGGTGTTGCGCACCGATGTGGTGAAATTCCACGATGCCCCTGTTACACCAGAGAAGAAAGTATATGTATTGCTCAACAAACCGAAGGATTATGTGACGACGAGTGATGATCCTCAGCAGCGTAAGACGGTGATGGATCTTGTCAAAGGTGCTTGTCCTGAACGTATCTATCCTGTTGGTCGTCTCGACCGTAATACAACGGGTGTACTCCTGCTGACAAACGATGGAGACATGGCTTCTAAACTGACCCATCCGAAATTCCTGAAGAAAAAAATCTACCATGTTCATCTGGATAAGAATGTTACAGCCTATGACATGCAGCAGATTGCAGAGGGTATCAACCTTGAGGATGGTGAAATCAAGGCTGACGATATCCAGTATGCTGATCCTGTAGACAAGAAACAGGTGGGTATTGAGATTCACTCAGGTAAGAATCGTATTGTGCGCCGTATCTTTGAGAGCCTGGGATATAAAGTGACCAAACTCGATCGTGTACAGTTTGCCGGACTGACTAAGAAAAATCTGCGTCGTGGTGACTGGCGTTATCTCACGGAGGAAGAGGTTGACCGTCTGCGCATGGGTGCTTACGAGTAAAGGTAAAAGGGTAAAAAGGTAAAAAAGTAAATGAAGAGAACAAAGATCGTTGATGTACTGAAAAGTACTGATTTCGGAAAAGAAGTTTGTGTGAAGGGCTGGGTGCGTACGCATCGCAGTTCTAAGGCTGTTGACTTCATTGCGCTGAATGACGGCTCTACTATTAAGAATGTACAGGTGGTCGTTGACCCCGCTAAGTTTGACGAGGAACTGCTGAAGCAGATTACGACAGGTGCATGTATCAGTGCTGTCGGTACACTTGTGGAGAGTCAGGGGGCTGGTCAGACCTCAGAGATTCAGGCTACCAGTCTGGAACTCTATGGTGCCTGTGACAATACTTATCCGATGCAGAAGAAAGGACAGTCGTTTGAGGTGATGCGCAAGAATGCGCACATGCGTCTGCGTACCAATACCTTTGGTGCTGTGATGCGCATCCGTCACAATATGGCAATGGCCATCCATACCTATTTCCACGAGCATGGCTTTTTCTATTTCCACACCCCGCTGATTACGGCAAGTGACTGCGAGGGAGCAGGAAATATGTTCCAGGTGACCACCAAGAACCTGTATGACCTGAGAAAGGATGAAAACGGAAAGATCATTTATGATGATGATTTCTTCGGCGAGCAGACCTCTCTGACGGTATCTGGTCAGTTGGAGGGAGAACTGGGTGCTACGGCCTTGGGGGCTATCTATACTTTTGGTCCTACGTTTCGTGCGGAGAACTCCAATACTCCCCGCCATCTGGCTGAGTTCTGGATGGTTGAGCCAGAGGTGGCTTTCCTGGATCAGGAAGAGTTGATGGACCTCGAGGAAGACTTTATTAAGTACTGTGTCCGTTGGGCACTTGATAACTGTAAGGATGATCTTCAGTTCTTGAACCAGATGATTGACAAGACGCTGATTGCTCGTCTGGAGGGAGTCTTGAAGGAGACCTTTGTCCGCCTGCCCTATACCGAGGGTATCAATATCCTGCAAGAGGCTATCAAGAAGGGTAAGAAGTTTGAGTTCCCCTGTAATTGGGGGGATGACCTGGCCAGTGAGCATGAGCGTTACCTCGTTGAGGAACACTTCAAGAAACCTGTTATTATGACAGACTATCCGCGTGCGTTCAAGTCGTTCTATATGAAGCAGAACGAGGATACGTCTGACGGTGGCTCTATAGGTTATAAAGGTGCAGTGGCTCCCGGTCCTACGATGCAGGGTACTGATGTGCTGTTCCCGCAGATTGGTGAGATTATCGGTGGCTCTGTCCGTGAGGAGAGTTATGACAAACTGATGGGAGAGATCAACCGTCGCCAGATGGATATGACCCACCTGTGGTGGTATATCGACACCCGTCGTTGGGGAACATGTCCACACGCAGGCTTCGGACTGGGCTTTGAGCGTCTGATCCTGTTTGTAACGGGCATGCAGAACATCCGTGATGTCATCCCGTTCCCACGTACTCCCAAGAGTGCAGAGTTCTAAATGAGGGAGATTCCCTCATCAGTAATATGAATCAGTCGGCGGCGGTAAAGGTCGCCGACTGCTTTTTTGTATATTTTCTTGGATACTCCGAAACGTAGGGCAATATCTTCGGAAGGACTCTTGTCGCCCAGATCACAATGGCCGTCATGGTTTTGGAGATATCGTAATAACTCTTCGGAGAAGTCCAAGGCTCTCTGATAACCGTCATGTTTCTGATAGCGTTCAACCTTCGCCGTAGCCATCAGACGATGGGTCTTCTCATCCTCCATCACATAGACGTAATAGCGCTGCCCTTTCTGCATCCGCTGTTTCTGCTCTCGGAATGGACAGAATAGGTCTTTCATCAACCCCCAGTTAAGAAAAGCCCCATATTCATTCGTCCATGCACACTCCAACCATGCGAATTCCCCTACCTTGGCAAGGGGCTTGAGGGTGGTGGCAATGAGTTTCTCGTTTTGATCCAGGTAGATAAATACTTCAAGGTCATCCCCTATTTGGGCCCCCTGGGGAATGTAACGGCTGGGCAATAGAATCTCACCTTCGTCGCCGCCATCCAGATAAAGACCGAAATCAACGCTTTTGACGATGCGCAGGGTGTTATAGTCACCGAGTTTGATTTTCATAGTTCTTCTGGTTTATCTAGTATTCCTAATTTTCCTAGTTCTCCTAGGGTCTCTAGTTGACCATCACGCATATGGATGGTACGGTCGGTAATACCAGCCAGTTGCTCATCATGCGTAACAATCACAAATGTTTGTCCATACTGGTTGCGTAGGTCGAAGAACAGTTGGTGCAGTTCCTCCTTGTTTTTGGAGTCAAGTGAACCGCTGGGCTCATCGGCTAGAATGACGGCGGGTTGATTGATGAGTGATCTGGCAACGGCAACCCTTTGCTTCTCACCACCACTCAACTCGTTGGGTTTATGACCGGCACGGTCGGTTAGTCCCATAAAGTCAAGCAACTCCTCTGCCTTCTTCTTTGCCTCACGATGGGAGGCCCCTGCGATATAAGCAGGTATCATAATATTCTCAATGGCTGTAAATTCAGGTAGCAGTTGATGAAACTGAAAGACAAAGCCTATATGTTGGTTGCGGAAGTCTGCCAGTTTCTTATTGCTCATATGGCTGATGTCTATCCCATTGATGCATACCGTACCGGCATCGGGACGGTCCAGTGTTCCGATGATTTGTAATAAGGTGGTCTTTCCGGCACCGCTGGGGCCTACGATACTGACCACCTCCCCTTTGTCGATATGGAGGTCTATACCTTTCAAAACTTCGAGTGAACCGAAACTCTTTTTGATTCCTTGGGTTGTTATCATAGAGCGGATGAACTAATGGGTTTGATGGTTACGATGATTGTTTATCCAGTGGAGAATGGTATCATAGATACTGCTTTCCTCCTGATGCTGTGCCTCTGTGAATGTCATACTCTCTTCCTTCGTGTCACCGTACTGATCTGGGAAGATAATCATGAGGTTCTTGCCGGAGAAATGCTGCATCAATTCGTTAGGCAGTCGTTCAAGGGCATTTTTATAGGAAATAGTCCCTTTACGTGCCGTGATGACCACAAACATATGGTCTTCGTTGATATTCTCCGCCAATTTGGGTAGTTCGTTCCAGTGTGCCATATAGGTATATTCTGCACGCACTCCCGGATGTAGGTTGTTGATGTATTCCCGGATAAGAGCCAGACTCTCGTTGCGGCCATGAAACTGGATGCGGCAGTCCAGATTCTCCGCCATCCTGCTCAGTCTCTCCAACCAGCGATGGAAACCGGGCTCAAACTCTGCACGAGAGGGAACACATACCTGTATGCGACGTAAGGTATTCAGAGGTTGTACGAAACGTGTGAGGACAATCTGACGATTCAAACCGTTATAGAGGCTTTGGATGAAATCTCCCCAGAATTTGGGATTCACCTCCGTGTGAACGTGCATTCCCATGATAATTTCTGAACTGGCAAACTCTCTGAAGGCATGTTTGATGCCATTGGCGATATTGGTTGCCAGGCGTACCTGTGTCTGCATCTTCACCTCACTGGCACTGGCCTGTTGTTGTAATTGCTCTAACAGGCGTAAACCGTGTTCCCGATTCGTTGCGGAATTACTATCGTCATAGACCACATTCAGTGCCACAATTCCACGGTTGAGTTGTTGGTTGCGCATCATAATGGCTAGTTCCAATAGTTGGGGGGCGATCTCAGGGTACTTCACACAAAGGAGGATTTTCTCATCATCCCGTTTGGCATCTTCTGTCTTTAGATGAGTCTTCTCCCGCAGGATAATTTGTTGGGCGGCATGTGCTGTCACCATCGTACTGATGATACAAGTGACAAGTATCATGATCACGACACCGTTTAGCATCTCATCGTTGACCAAGTAGACCCCCGGACTCACCTCCAGTTGCATGCCTACCATGACCATGGCAATGGCACCTGCGGCATGGGCACTGGTTAAGCCGAACATCATATTACCGGCTGATTGTGGAAGACGGAATAGTAAACTTGACAGATAAGCAGCCACCGCTTTCCCGAATGTGCCGAAGAACACTATCAGCAACACAATCCACAACATATGCGGACCGGCAAAAAGAGAACCGATATTGATAAGCATTCCCACACCAATCAGGAAGTAAGGAATGAAAAGCGCATTACCAATAAATTCAATGCGGTTCATCAGTGGTGATACATGGGGAATATACCTATTTAATATAAGTCCTGAGATGAAAGCACCGACAATACCTTCTACGCCAACAGCCTCCGAAGCAGCCGCACTGAGGAACATCACGGCAAGTACGAAGATAAACTGCATCACGGCATCTGAATAACGGCGCAGGAAATAACGTGATAATTTGGGAATCAACCAGATGCTGGAACCACAGAAAAGCAGGAATTTCAGGAGGAAGAGCAACCAGAACACAAAACCGGTATCTTCTCCATAAGAGGCCGCCAATGCTGCTAACATCAGCAGTGCCAGAAACAGGGAAATCATGGAAGAGCCGACACTCAGCATCACACTAGAGTCACGCTGTAGTCCGTAGCGTCCGACAATCGGGTAGGCTATCAAGGTGTTTGATGCCATGATGCATCCCAACAGGAATGATGCCTGTGAGGAGTAGTCTAATAACCATGATGCCATGAAATAAGTCATGATAAGCGGTACAAGACAGGTGAGCAGGCCAAAGATCAAGAAACGTTTTGAATTTCTCTTCACACTCTCCATGTCCATCTCCAAACCGGCCAGAAACATGATATACAACAGTCCCACTTTGCCAAACAGTTCAAAGGAAGAGTCACGCTCAAGAATGTTCAGTCCGTATTTTCCGATCAGCATACCGGCCAATACCATTCCTATGATATGCGGAATACGCAACTTACCCATGATGATGGGAGCAAACAGAATGATAAGTAGTACGACGAAGAAAATCAATGTCGGACTTGTAATCGGAAAATATGAGGTTAGAATCAACATGACGAGTGCAAAGGTACGAATAAATTAAGAATTAAGAATTATTTTGTACCTTTGCAGCCAAAATATAAACTAAGAGAAGATTTAGACTTATGAAAGTAGCAATTGTTGGTGCCTCAGGCGCTGTAGGTCAGGAGTTCCTAAGAATCCTCGACCAGAGAAATTTTCCGATGGACGAACTTGTATTGTTTGGCTCAGAACGTAGCGCAGGCAGTAAATATACTTTCCGTGGGAAGGAACTGACAGTGAAATTACTACAGCATAACGACGATTTCAAGGATATTGATATTGCCTTTACCTCTGCTGGTGCCGGTACTTCCAAGGAGTTTGCGGAGACGATTACTAAGTACGGATGTGTGATGATTGACAACAGTTCTGCTTTCCGTATGGATCAGGATGTTCCCTTGGTCGTCCCGGAGTGCAATGCAGAGGATGCGTTGAATCGTCCCCGTGGTATCATTGCCAACCCCAACTGCACGACGATCATGATGGTGGTGGCTCTTCAGCCTTTGGAGCAACTCAGCCATATCAAGCGCATCCATGTCAGCAGTTATCAGAGTGCTTCAGGTGCCGGTGCCGCTGCGATGGCGGAGTTACAGCAGCAGTATAAGGAAATGGTGGAGGACGGTGAGGTGAAGACCGTCAAGAAATTCCCTCATCAACTGGCCTATAATGTGATTCCGCAAATTGATGTCTTCCAACCTAATGGTTATACGAAAGAGGAGATGAAGATGTATAACGAGACACAGAAGATCATGCATACAGACGCTAAGTGTTCGGCCATGTGCGTACGTGTCAGTTCACTGCGTTCTCATTCGGAGAGTGTATGGATTGAGACAGAACGTCCTATCAGTGTTGAGGAGGCCCAGAAGGCTATCGCTGCTGCTCCCGGATGTACGCTGGTTGACGATCCTGCCAATTTGGTTTACCCGATGCCATTAGAGACTGCCGGTAAGGATGATGTCTATGTAGGACGTGTCCGCAAGGATTTGGCTGATGAGAACGGACTGACTTTCTGGCTCTCCGGTGACCAGATTCGTAAGGGTGCTGCCCTGAATGCTGTTCAGATAGGAGAATACCTGGTTCAACAGAAAAATCTACCGTGTTTTGGATGATGTAAAATAGCCAAAAGTCGGTATTGTAGGTACCATCGAATCGTTGTATCTTTGCATTCAAATGATTTATGAGATGCGGATACAACGATTCTTTTTATGCTCGCTTTTGGTCTTGCTCTTTCAAATTGCTGGTGCTCAAAATGTTATAAAAGGATGGGTCGTCGACCAAGACACACAGGAGCCCATCGTGGGAGCCACCATAGCCGATGCAAAGAGTGGGAAGCCTCTGGCAGTCACTAATACAGATGGCCGTTTTACCATACCTAATAATAATGAGGTACGTTTAAAGATTACCTATATTGGGTATCATACTCTGGTGACACCCCCTGCAAAAGACGGACATTATCGGATGCAGGCAGAGGTTAGCAAGATTGGTGAGGTGGTTGTTACAGCACAGGAGAGTCATGGACTGACCAGTGCGTCTGTCATTGAGAAACATGCGATGGAGCACTTACAACCGTCTAGTTTTGCCGATTTGTTGGAACTATTGCCGGGAGGACGTGCGGAGACTCCTTCTCTAAGTAGCCCTAATCTGATCCATATCCGTGAGGCTGCCGCAGGCGGTAGTCAGTATACCACTACCTCTTTAGGTACTCAGTTCATGGTTGATGGTGCTCCTATCTCTACCAATGGTAATATGCAGTATTTGAGTGGAGCATGGGATACGCAGGCTACCTATCGTGATTTTACGAATGCTGGTGTTGATATGCGTAGCATCTCTACGGATGATATTGAAAAGGTGGAAATCGTCCGTGGTATTCCCTCTGTAGAATATGGTGACTTAACCAGTGGCTTGGTAAAGATAGAGCGTAAGAAAGGAGGACATGACTTGCGTTTTCGTCTGAAGGCCGACATGGGCTCTAAATTGTTTTATGTGTCAAAAGGCTTGGAATGGAAGAAGCATCGTATAAGTTTGAACCTGAGTGCGGATTATCTTAATTCCAAAGCCGACCCTCGCAATACGTTAGAGAACTATAAGCGTCTGTCCTTGTCTGCCCGTTTGAATAAACAATGGGTGTCTGCCGGTCATGAACTTCATTGGACTACCAATGTTGATTATACAGGGTCTTTTGACAACGACAAGGTGGATCCTGACTTGAATTATAGCGTGGAGGATTCGTATAAGTCGCAGTATAATCGCATGGCACTCATGTCAGAGTTGACTCTGAAAATAAAACGACCCTCATGGGTCAAGTCTGCAAGAGCATTGTTCTCCTTGTCGTATGAGTATGACAAAATCAGTCGACGCCGTTTGATACAACTGAATCGTACAACGGTGGCTGCCACCAATCGTGTGGAAGGGGAGGAGGATGCCGTCCTCTTACCTTGGAAATACATGGCAGACCATGAAGCCATAGGAGAGCCTCTTAATCTGTATGGTAAACTGGATATCCGTCTGCAGATTCCCAGTCAGAAAATTTCAAACTCACTGTTGTTAGGAACAGACTGGAGTCTTGATAAGAACTACGGAAAAGGGCAGGTATATGATCCAGAGCGTCCGTTATATCCAGGAATCTCCACTCGTGAGCGTCCGCTATACCAGATACCAGCGAATCATCGGTTGTCTTTCTTTGCCGAGGAGAATATCAAATGGCCCACAACAATCGGTACCTTTGAATTCTCGGGTGGCTTACGGGCTACACAGATGTTGAACCTACCCACTACGTATGTGATGCATGGTAAGGTATATCTTGATCCTCGTATTAATGCCGGTTATACGCTACCTCGTCTGTCACTATTTGGTAAACCCTTGTTTATCCGTCTAGCCGGTGGCGTTGGGCAACATACGAAGATGCCCACCATGGAGCAACTCTTCCCAGACTTGCTTTATATTGACTTTATGCAGTTAAACTATTACCACGAGAATGCAGACTATCGTCGCGTGAATCTGATGACCTATATACGTGACCCTCGTAATGTGGAGTTACAGGCTGCCCGTAACTTAAAATGGGAAGTTTCCGCAGATGTCAATCTGGGGGGTAACCGTCTCTCTGTGACCTATTTCCGTGAACGGCTTACGTCAGGATTTCGTTCACAGACCCGTTATGAGAGTTTTCAGTATAAGGAATATGACGCATCCGGGATTGTTGGTAGTGAACTGACTGGTCCGCCATCGTTAGAGGGACTGCCATATACCATGAGAGACGAACTGGCCGGTTATGGCATCTACACGAATGGCAGCAGTACGGTGAAGGAAGGTATCGAATATACCTTAGAGACGGTTCGTCTGCCGAAGATATTGACAAGACTGACGATCAATGGTGCCTGGTTCCGTACGCAGTATAGTAATTCTATGCTGGAGACCTATCGTCCCAGTATTGTTATCAACAACCGTTCTTTCCAGTATGTGGGTCTTTATCGTGATAATGACGGTAATATGACAGAGACACTCAATACCAATTTTACGTTCGATACGGATATCCCACGCCTGAAACTGGGCTTCTCCGTCTCTGCGCAGTTCTTGTGGTTCACCATGACTCAACGTAATCGTACCAGCAATACCCCCGATTAGTATATTGCTCCTGACGGGACTGTTCATGACTGGCAGGCGGGTGATGAGAATGATACCTATCTGCAATGGTTGATTCGTACCAATACGGAGTCACTCTATGAACTCAATCGTGTCCCTCTCTCCATGAATCTCAACCTGAAAGTCACCAAGAAACTATTTGGCGACAGGCTGCAGGTTGCTATGTTCTGTAATAAGATATGGGACTATACCCCGGATTATGAGCGTAATGGCTATACCTTCCGTAGACATGTAACTCCCTATTTTGGTTTAGAAATGAATGTGAAACTATGAATAAAGGACTTTTGTATATAGCGCTCTTGATGATAGCACTCTTGGCATCCTGCCATCAGGAGCAAGACGACTATTTCACTGAGGCACGGCTGACCCTGTTGATGCCGGATAATATCACCGTAGAGCAGATACAAGGTACCATGACACTGCAGAGTCTGAATACCACTCTCAGTCAGTCGACGGCAGACATGGAGGGTACCGGTTTTCGAATGCAGGTACTAAGAGGTGCTTATAAGGTGGATGTAGAAGGAATGATACAATATACAGATCAGGATGGACAGTCACGTGTCAGCCATTACAGGGCACATGCTGATTATGTCCCGTTTGCGGATACTCCAATCAGTACTGCAGAATTATCTATCACATTATTACAAGAATGAGAAGAATATCGTTTATATATATCCTGTCTATGATGAGCACGCTCTCTTGTCTGGGCGTTCCCGCAGATTCTATTCAGGTAGAACGTCATAGTATATGGCATAAAATCTCCAGTGAGTCATGGCGAAATCCGGCATTGCACGGAAAGGCTTACCAACATGCTCATTCCCAATTGCGGGTGGGGGTGGATAATAGTAAACAGTCGGAGGCCTTTGTCCTTCAGAAGGGAGCGGGTAAGACCTATTATGATATTGAGGCAGAGACCTTTCTCCGTCTTTCTAAACGTACGTCTGTATGGGGCAATGCCTCATATATGACAGGTAAGAATCGTGACATTTTTTGGAATTCTGTGTCAGACTATGATTTGTTGGAACCTTATATCCTGGCTGATACCCTGGGCGGTGATACCGAACGGGAACGTTATGTGTTTGAAGGCGGCTATGCGACACAGCGAGGTTCATTCCTATTGGGTGGGGAGTTGCTCTTTAGGGCTGACCATGAGTATCGTACCGTCGATCCTCGTATGCGTTCTGTGGTGACAGACCTGCGGTTGAGAGGGGGAGCGGCTTATGTTACCAATACCTATCATTGGGGGGCTGCTATTGAGGCGAATATCTATAAACAGACTAATAATGTGACATTTTACCGTGAGACGGGTGTGATTCCTGAGTACCAGATGACAGGTCTGGGTGCTGTCTATGTGAGATTCTCCGGAGAGGTCAATAACCTGTATTTTAATGGAGGTGGGGTACAACTCTATCTGAGTGCGGTACCACGTAGCGGCAACGGCTTTTTTGCCGATCTCTGCCTAGGCGAGCATCGGTATGAGCGCATTGCTGCCTCCTTGAACTCCTTACCTCTTACTAAACTATATGCGGAGCAGATGAGTGGTCAGTTTGGATGGTGTCATCATGGAGCCAATGATTTCGCACTCTCAGCCCATGTCTCCTATGTACGTCGGTTAGGTGATGAGAATATGGTAGGTTCCTCCTTGTCTAATAATTATCCGATACTGACAACGCTCACGATGTATAAGAACCATCGCTTGGATACCTATCTCCAGGCGGTATATGGACGGCAACGCCTGTCCAGTTGGCATGTGATGCTCAAAGGTGGGTTCCGCCAGAACAAAGAGGAATATGTGGAGCCGGCACGTAAGATGGGGTATAGTCAGATGTATGGAAAACTGGAAGGACAGTATATCACAGGGTTGACGAAGCAGTTGACACTTACCAGTGGCCTTCACGGGGGATATTATGCGAATACCGACAGTGAACTGAATATTCCAGTGGTCAATACAGAGGCTGGTGTGGTGGATATGCTATATACTAATTATGATTTCATGAAGGCTAACTACTTTGAGGCTGATGCATACATCCGTGGTGACTACCGTATCGGGAGTAGCCGTTATGGGGTGTTCCTTCAGATAGGGGGAGGCTATACCCATTGCTCTGTCGGAAGTCATGAGACACGGGTGAGTCTGAATGCGGGAATGACATTTTAAACAAGTATAGATAACGAATAGAAGTATTAACAAAAAGAAAAGAAAATGAAAAAGAAAAGTTTGTTTTGGAGCCTAATGATGCTCCTTGCGATGGGAACGACAATGACATCATGTAGCAGTGACGATGGTCCAGTCATCATTAATGAGCCAGTGACACTGACTATTGACATGCCCTTAGGGTTGGATAATGTGGAAGTGCTGAGTGACCAGACTTCATTGACAGATGTCAATACCGGTGAGGTATATGTTGCAACGAATGCCATCCAGAAGACCGTCAACGGTTTTGTCGTCTCGTTCGAGGATGTGGCTGAGGGTACTTATAATGTACAGTCTGAGGGTGAGATATCCTTCACGGTAAATGGTGTCGCTGGTTCTACCAAGTTTGACTTCAAACAGGAGAACGTGGCTATTTCTACCAAATCTCCTGCTGTTCGTGCTACCATCAATACCTTTACGGCGAAGGGCGGTTTTGTTATCAGCGAGATTTTCTTCACAGGTACGACAACTCCCGAGGGTAAGCAGTACTCTAACGACCAGTATATCAAGATCACCAATAACTCTGATGTGACACTTTATGCTGACAGTCTGGCTTTTGTTGAGTCTTCTTTCCTGTCGACCAATAATTATGCCTATGAGCCTGATATCAATGCGGATACGATGGCTGTTGCCGCAGTCTATATGATTCCCGGTACAGGTAAGTCCGTACCCGTAGAGCCTGGTCAGACGCTGACCTTGGCAGTCAATGCAATCAATCATACAGAGGGTAATGCCAACTCGTTTGACTTGAGCGGTGCTGACTTTGAGTTCTATGATGTCAGCAGTAATCCCAACTATAATGATGTGGATAACGAGAAAGTGACCAATCTGGACAAGTGGTTCTGTTATACCGCTACGTTGTACACCATGCACAACCGTGGCTTCAAGGCGATGGCTATTGTGAAGATGCAGGAAAACAAGGATACTTGGTTGGAGAAGTATGTCTATGACGGTAAGTATATCATGACTTTCAATGGCAACTCCTATGAGATGAAAGTCAATAATACCTATAAGATTCCTATGAAATGGGTGATTGATGGTGTCAATCTCAGCGTGGAGGAAGAGTGGCAGTGGAATGTATTGCCTGCCAATATCGATAATGGCTGGACTTATTGTGGTAGGACACTCAATGACAAGAGCCGCTATAGCAAGGCTGTCATCCGTAAGCAGGATAGTGACGGCAAGTATATTGATACGAACAACTCAACCAACGACTTCGAGGCAGAGGCAGTTCCTTCTATGTTGAAATAATTAAATAGGAATGATGAGACGAAACCTCTTATCCCTTTTTGCACTGGTGCTGCTGTCATTGTCGACGGCAGCACAGTTGCCTTCTGACCCTAGTATCCGTAAGGGAACCTTGAAAAACGGGATGACCTATTATATCCGGCATAATGCCAAGGAAGCAGGTCTTGCCGATTTCTATATTGCCCAACGGGTAGGTAGTATTCAAGAGGAGCCGCGTCAGCGTGGACTGGCTCACTTTTTGGAGCATATGGCATTCAACGGTACGAAGAACTTCCCGGGCAAAGGAAAGAATTTGGGTATCGTACCTTGGGCGGAGACCATTGGTGTTAAGTTTGGTGCCAACCTCAATGCCTATACTTCTATTGACCAGACAGTCTATCATATCGGTTCAGCCCCGCTGAAACGCGAGGGTATCATCGACTCCTGCCTGTTGGTGCTCCATGACTGGAGTCACTACCTGTTGTTGGAGGATGAGGAGATTGACAAAGAGCGTGGTGTCATCCACGAAGAGTGGCGTACCCGTCGTGCGGGTATGGCCGTGCAGCGACTGATGGAACAGGCTATGCCTAAGGTATATAAAGGTACGAAGTACGAGGATTGCATGCCTATCGGTTCAATGGATATCGTCGACCACTTCCCTTACCAGGATCTGCGTGACTACTACCAGAAATGGTATCGTCCTGACCTGCAGGCGATCATTGTTGTGGGTGACTTCGATGTGGATATGATGGAGAAGAAGATTAAAAACACCTTCTCGTCAATCCCTCTGCCAAAAGAGCGTGCAGAGCGTATCTACTATCCTGTCACTGATAATGACTCGATGCTGGTGGTGATCGAGAAGGATGCTGAGCAGCCTATCGTACTCTGTCATCTCTACCAGAAACGTGACGCTACGCCTGATCATGAGAAGAACTCGATGAAATATCTGCGTGGTGACTATGTGGACAGACTGATCGGTACGATGCTCAACGACCGGTTGTCGGAACTGCGCCAATTGGCCAATCCTCCTTTCCAGAGTGCGACGGGCCGTGCGTCTACGTTCTTCCTGAGTCGTACCAAAGAGGCCTTCTCACTGAGTATTTCCTGTAAGCAGGATCAGATCCTTGGGGGTATCCTCACAGCGGTTGCTGTGGCTGAGCGTACGCGTCAACACGGTTTCACGCAATCGGAACTGGAGCGTGCCAAGAAACTGTATCTGAATGCTGCCGAGCGTCGCTATAATATGCGTGACGATTTCCGTAACTCTCATTATGTCAATCAGTGTGTGGAGAACTTCCTAGCCTGGGAACCGTTACAGTCGGCAGAGCAGGATCTGGAGAATGCCCGCCTGTTTGACCGTGAGGTGACACTTGATGAGGTAAACCGTGCTGTCGGTGAGTTGATCACAGACCAGAATCAGGTCGTGGTGATGTATGCTCCTGACAAGGAGTCTGTCAGTTTACCTACTGAGCAGCAGATAGAGGAGGTCATCCTTGCTGCCCAACGACAGCAATATGCTCCTTATACGGAACAGCAACTTGCTGATCAACTGATCAGTCAGTTACCGCAGCCCGGTACGGTTACCAGTGAGAGACCCTATCGTCACGGGTTCACGGAACTGACGCTGTCGAACGGGATGAAGGTCTATGCCAAGAAGACTGATTATGAGGCCGATGCTGTCAGTTTCCGCATGACGGCCGAAGGTGGAACGTCACGCTATGGCGATGAGGATATTCCTAACTTTAATATCCTGTCGGCTGCCGTTACTGAAGGGGGCGTAGGTGATTTTGACCAGACGACGCTGCGCCGTATGCTGACAGGTAAGTCTGTACGTGTACAGCCGTCGGTGGGGTCTCGTGGACAGAGTATCAGTGGTGGTTCCAGTATCAAGGATATGAAGAGTCTTTTCGAACTGACCTACCTATATTTCACACAGCCTCGCCGTGACACAGTGGCTTTCGAGAGTCTGATGAATCGTCAGCGGGCTTTCCTGACCAATCGGAACGCCTCACCGCGTGTGGAGTTTAACGACTCCTGCTATGCCGTGCTCTACAACCATCATCCCCGTATGGCTCCTGTGGTGCAGGAGACGCTTGATAAGGTCAGTTACGACCGTATCTTCGAGATTTACAAGGAGCGTTTCAGTGATGCCTCTAATTTCAAGGCGGTCATCATTGGTAACTTCGATGAGCAACAGTTACGTAGTTACCTGTGCCAGTATTTAGCCACATTACCCGCTACTCATCAGGGTGAGAAGACCAACTGGGCGAATGTCCCGCAGATCGTGGATGGACAGAAAGTAGTGAAGTTTACTAAGAAACAGGCTGTACCTCTGGCGAATGTCAGTATCTACTACACCGCAGATATCCCCTTCACGGCTCAGGCTGATTTGGAACTTGACTTCCTGAATCGTGTGCTGCAGATCGCTTATACGGATTCGGTTCGTGAGGAAAAGGGAGGTACCTATGGGGTCCGTGTAGGAGTCAACTTCGATAAGGACGACCATCCTACCACCATGATGCGTATCAGTTATAATGCTGACCCGCAGCGTTATGAGGAACTGAACCCCATCATCTACGAACAGTTGCGACTGATAGCCCAGCAGGGTCCTGCTGCCTCGTCGATGCAGAAGGTCAAGGAATACCTGGTGAAACAGTATGCGCAGGCTGCCATCACGAATGACTATTGGAGTTATGTCATCTGGCATGAATTGGATGATGATGTCGACTTCGACAAGGATTATTGTCAGATGGTAGAGCAGATGACCCCTCAGCAGGTGCAGCGGATGGCACAGCGACTGTTGGATGCCAAGCGGTGTCTGGAGGTAACGATGTTGTCGGAATAGAAACTATGTGATAATACAAAAGAGGATATGTCATCAGTGACATATCCTCTTTTGTTGTGTCGACACTTGGATTCGAACCAAGGACCCCCACCATGTCAAGGTGATACTCTAACCAACTGAGCTATGCCGACTCTTCTTTTGGTGCGCCTGACAGGACTCGAACCTGCACGTCGTGAGACACTAGATCCTAAGTCTAGCGCGTCTACCAATTCCGCCACAGGCGCGACGGTTAATCCCATTCTTTGCGCTAAGCGAGTGCAAAGGTACGAATAAGTGGGGACAATACAAAATAAAAAAGCAACTTTTTATTATTATTGTCGAACGAAAGTACCTTCGGCTAAAAGATTTCGTGCAGCCTCAATGATGGTATCAATACCCTTCGCCATGTCCTCATCTTCCAGTTGTACGAAATAGTCGGGAGCAATACCGAATTCCGTCTGTTGTTTGTCTTTGTCATAGGACGGACAGGCGGAGAAGCGGACATTCCATCCATTAGGCAGACTGCTGCTCATCGGCAGACCGGAACCTCCACCAGTATGGTCACCTACTATCTTCACCTGAGGAAGGGCGTGCATCATAGATACAAACTCATTGGCGGCACTGAATACGGAGCGGTTGGTCAGTATACACACTGGCTTATGCCATCGGATATTACTGGATGGCTCCAGATATTGTGGCTCCAGACTACTGAAGTCCTGATGTCCCTTACCTGTCTTATGCTGCATATAACCTACCAAGGTCCTCTCATTGACAAAGCGGGCTGCTAACATCTCGGCATTGGTCAGGTCGCCTCCGCCGTTATTCCGGATATCGATAATCAGTCCTCTGCAGAGGATGAGATAGGTCAGTACGTCATCGAGATTACCTTCTCCGATACCATTCTGGAAGGACTCATAGCGGATATAGCCGATATTATCGTCCAGCACCCGATAGCGCAGACCGCTGGAGATCTTGTAGTCGGTACCCATATAGATACGTGACAGGGTGTCGCTGAAATTCTTGGGATAGGCTTCCTGCCATGTCCAATAGCGTCCGTAGTCATAACTGGAGGACAGGTTGACATGTCCGTCACGCAGTTCAGACAGCATGTCGCAGCATACCTCAAAGAGTTGGGGCTCTGTCATATCTTCGTTGATGCGTACCCTGTATTTCTGGTATACCTCTTGCCAGTCCAGTCCGTACTCCTGTTGTTTGTAGTCAAAGAAACAATAATGCTCGTCGATAATCTGCCACAGGGCCTCAAAGTTGCCTGCGGGGGTATCTGGACGCTCCTGCTCATCCACGCAGGAGGAAAAGGATAGTATAGTCACTATCGTTACTATAGGCACTATAGATAATAGAATCTTCTTCATAGACGGTGCGGAATAATTGAGAATTTCTTGGTGAAACCGATGAGTAACCGATGGGTGTATACGTGTTGCTTCAGTTGGTTCACCTTGTATTGCTGGTAGTTCCCTAAATAACCGATCCGGAGCATCCACGATCCCTTGAGGTTGGCATCAAGGGTCAGTATCTGTCGCCATTCAGGGGCGTTGACGAAAGTGGTGAAGACACAGTTGTGGTCATAGTTGCCACGTGAGAAGATCTCATAGTACGACTGTCCGTAGTTGGGTGAGAACATCACACCGGCCAATGGGAGGTTCACCTCATAACGCACCAGCATAGGTTTCTTGAAGAGTGTGAAGCGATAGGAGGCCACTGCGGTGGGCATCACGTTCAGATGGGCACGGGCCTGAGCGGGGTTATTGGAGTTGGAGGTGTTATAGATGAACCCCAGGGATGCGTTGACCAGTCCACCGGCCTGTAGCGTCAACCGTTGGTTGAAAAGCGACCAGTTATAGAGTTTTCCCCAGTAGAAGTTATAAACTCCCTCCATCTCTTTCTGAGAGTCGGCACGGTCATGTACCAAGGAGAGGTTGGCCTCATGTTCCATCAGGGTACTCCATCGACGGTAGGGCCGCTTACGCTCTACCGTTGCCAGAAAACTCATTCCTGCTCCCTTGAAATGTTCTGCTGAGAGGTAGGTGTCCAGGATGTTAGTACCTCCTATACCGATCATCCTACTGCTCGTGATAACCTTGGCGGAGTCATTTTGGGCTGATAGGTTTAATGGACTTAATAGGCTCATGAACCAAAAGCCCAGTACTAACGGCCAATTGCCTGATACTTTACTGATAGTCTTCATCTGAGAAAAGGGTTTGTTGTCCTGTTAGTTCGTCTTTCACTTGCTGTTGACTCTTTCCTGCGTCAGGGTCCAGATCTTCCTCTTCCTCGACCGGTTCGGTAGGTTCGGTGGAATCGGTGGGTTCGGTGGGGAAACGTAGGGGGGCCAGTTCAACGATACTCGCAATCTGGTTGGTCGTCAGACGCTTACCCTTCGCTTTATAGCCCTTGACGGCAATGAATTGCTCTACATCCACTTCCTCGGAGCCACGGAACTCATCAACGCCACCGTAGTTGATCTGTATACGGGGAAATACTTGGTCGGTCAACAGGATCTGTGTGGAGTTAAGGTTCTCGCCTAGGTAGTTCTGCTTCTTCTTCGAGGCTTCCATGAGGAAACGCTTCACATAGGGATAGCCTTGGTTGTCCGCATCGTAGAGTACACAACTCCATACCTTCTCGGCATCGTATTTCTCCAGATGGGCAATCGTATCCTCAAAGTGTACGTTGGCATCAAAGCCAGAGAGGTAGTAGTCACCGTTCTTGAGGATCACGAGGATGTTGTCATCGTCATTGAACTCACCCAGCAATTGTCCGTGCTCATCATAGTTCAGGCGGTTCACGTCAGGATCGTACCATACCTTTCTGCCTCCCAGTGTGGAGTGGCCGTGACTCTTCAAGCCGATACGGTGTACCTGGTATTTGGTGAGGATGACACCTTTGGCACCACGTCCCTTGATACCGACCTCTGAGAAGTCCTTGTCGAAGAATATTTTCTTGAGTTTGGGGGCGGGCTCCAGGGTCACCTTGATGACCTCCGCCTCTCCATTGGGGTTGGCCGTGAAGTAGACGACCTTTGAACCGGGGGTTCCTGCCGTGATATCATACTCCCTTTCCCGAGTGACCGATGACACGTTGAAACGCTTAATAAAATAGGTACCTTTCTTACCGTCTCTGTATACGGCATTATAGATGGTGCGCTGGTCGTTCTTCTTAAAGACACCCAGCCATAGTACGTTCTTCCCTACAAAAAGTTTGTCGGCCACACGGACTACCTTGAACTTACCGTCTTTGTAGAAGATGATGATATCGTCGATGTCAGAGCAGTTGCATACGAACTCGTCTTTCTTCAGTCCTGTACCGATAAAGCCGTCTGCCCGGTTGATATACAGTTTCTGGTTGGCCTCCACCACCTTCGTAGCCTCGATGGTGTCGAAATTACGGATCTCCGTGAGTCGTGGATGGTCCTTGCCGTATTTGTCCTTAAGGAACTGAAACCAATCGGCGGTGACTTCCACAAGGTTGGCGAGGTCCTTGTCTATCTCGTCAATCTCTGCCTTGATACGGGCCATCAACTCATCGGCTTTATCCTTGTTGAACTTCAGGATGCGCTGCATCTTAATCTCGAGAAGTTTGAGGATGTCGTCCTTGGTGACCTCACGTACCATCTGAGGATAGTAGGGGGTCAACCGCTCATCAATATGCTCGCAGACGGCATCGACGGTGGGTGCGTTCTCGAATTTCTTGTCTTTATAGATCCGCTCCTCAATGAAGATTTTCTCCAAAGACTGGAAATGCAACTGTTCCAACAGTTCTCCCTTGCGGATCTCCAACTCCTGGCGAATCAGTTCTTTCGTGCGGTCGACACTATGACGTAACACATCGGAGATCGTGAGGAACTGAGGTTTGTTATCCTCAATCACACAACAGTTGGGTGAGATGTTAATCTCACAGTCGGAGAAGGCATAGAGGGCATCCAACGTCTTATCAGATGAGACACCGGGTGCCAGTTGTACCTGTATCTCTACCTTGGCAGCCGTCAGGTCCTCTACGTGGCGGGCCTTGATCTTTCCTTTGTCGACAGCCTTCAGGATGGAGTCTATCAGGGTCTCAGTGGTCTTCGAGAAGGGTATCTCACGGATAACGAGGGTTTTGGGGTCTAGTTTCTCAATCTTGGCACGTACCTTCAGTACACCGCCACGCTGTCCGTCATTGTATTTAGAGACATCAATACTGCCGCCGGTGGGGAAGTCGGGATAGAGATGGAACTCCTCATTATGCAGATAACTGATGGCTGCCTCACAGATTTCCACGAAGTTATGGGGCAGTACCTTGGTCGACAGACCGACAGCAATACCCTCAGCACCCTGTGCCAACAGTAACGGGAACTTCACGGGAAGGGTAATCGGCTCTTTGTTACGACCGTCATATGACATCTGCCACTCGGTGGTCTTGGGATTGAAAACGGTGTCTAGGGCGAATTTCGACAGACGGGCCTCGATATAACGGGGGGCGGCAGCCTTGTTACCTGTCAGGATATTACCCCAGTTACCCTGGGTGTCCACCAACAGGTCTTTCTGTCCCAACTGTACCAGGGCATCACCGATAGAGGCATCACCATGAGGGTGAAACTGCATGGTATGGCCCACGATATTCGCCACCTTATTAAAACGCCCGTCGTCCATCCGTTTCATCGAGTGCAGAATACGGCGTTGCACGGGTTTCAAACCGTCTTCGATATGCGGAACAGCACGGTCTAGAATCGTATAACTGGCATAGTCCAGAAACCAGTTCTGGTACATACCGCTCAGATGATGTACTGCTGCTGCGTCAAATCGGTTTACAGGTTGATAGTCGGAATGGCCTTCTACCTCGGTGCCTTCCTGTGACTCTTCGGGGGTCTCTTCTATCATCTTGTCGTCCTTGATTTCGTCGTCCATGAGGGTTATTGGTTTTTAAACTTTGTGCAAAGTTACGAAAAAACGAGTAAAGAACCAAATTTATTTGAGTTCTTTCGAGTGCCGAGTAAGTTCGGCGAAGCCAAAGTTACGAAAAAGGTTGTAACAAAAGACCGATTTTAGAGAATTAACGCAGAATGACTGTAAAATAAGGGCAAAACGGAGAAGAACAAGGCAGTTCGTTCGGTGAACTGATTATGTGCATGGCTCCGGCATTTCTGGGAAAGAACCAACAACCGTATAATGCTGAAAGGCTCATTAATATGGCAGATAAAATTCCTTTTGCCAACAAGTTCCTGGCAGAGATGTATGCCGGAGAGGTGTGCGACAGTGTGTATGACCCGGAACAAGCAGCAAAATATTACCTGAAAGCAGATGAACATGGTTTCTTAGGCAGAAAGGGTGCATGGTGGCTACTGAATTACTATGCGAGTGAGAATTTTCAGATAGACGAATTGGAGAAAGACGGATTGCCTGCCAGCGCAGGAGGTATGTGTGGTCCACTCTTTAGCCAGATAGTTGATGGATTGTTGCCACATCTCTAAGCGTTAGAACTCAGAATTCAGCGGTCGCTCGTACATATAAGTCCGTCCGGCCTTATCTGGTTACATACTACCTTTCTCCCTTTTTGCCAGTACCTCTTTCCCTTTTCTCCGAAGTGGTGACAACAAAGGCGGCGAAGACGTGTTATAACCTCGTATTCTCTCTATTCAAAGCGTGTCATGACACACCCAGTTTGATGACATTATTTCTCATCAATATGGAATTCAAGAAATACGCCACAATTTCCTACCCTGTTCATTATGGATGTGTAAATGACAGAGTCTATACAGTGGAGGAATTCCTTGACGAGGTTCTTCTCTCACACTCTAATCAGTGAAATACGCATCCTGTCTTTTGCCGCTTTATCCGAAAAAGATGCGTAAATACGCAAAATATTCGAAAGTATGGATAGATACGACAAAGCAATACTCTGTACTACTCGATGAAATACAGGAGGTGAGCAATATCGTACCATGGTTTGACGAGAACGGCATCTACTACATCGGCCTGGAAGACTTCTGTTTGGAGTATATTGACGAGTTGGACGGCTCAGGATTATAATGACGCAGGAAGAAAGATGGCAGCAGCAGTATGAGCAGATGATGTCGTTTATGGAAACTTATCATCGCCGTCCCTCCGAACACAGACTTGAGGAACATGATATGCTCAACTGGTTCAAGGCCACAAAAAAAGACGAAACAACAAAATTGTTGCTTCGTCTTTTCTTCAGGTAGGGACACCCGGGCTCGAACCGGGGACCTCTGCAATGTGACTGCAGCGCTCTAAACCAACTGGGCTATGCCCCTCTCTTTCCCAAATTCGGGTGCAAAGATACAAATAAGTGGGGAAACCACAAAAAGAAAACCCTAAATATTTTACGATTTCTTTTCAAGGACGATATTTTTCCACCGTAATAACGCCTCAATATAGTAATAGTCGGCATAGATGATGCTGGCATCTATCTCACTGCCGGCAGGATGGTGTCCTGTGGAGTGCAGGAGGAAAGAGACATTCTTCTCCCTGCTCTGATACTTTTCTGTACTGAGGTCGCTCAGCATCCTTTCTGCCGCATGGAGATAAGTCTTTCCTTTTTCCTCATCCACATATTGGCTGAGTTCTATCAGTGCGCTGGCAACGACACAGGCCGTAGAGGCATCCTTGGGAGCCTGTAGTCCACGAGGGTCGTCCATGTCCCAGATGGGTACCCAGTCGTTACTTGTCTCCTTCAAACGTTCCAGATAGATATCCGTCACTTTCTGGGCATGATCCAGAAAACGCACATCCTTGGTGAAGCGATAGACTATCGTATAACCGTAGATGGCCCAGGACTGTCCACGAGACCACATGGATGAATCACTATAGCCCTGATGCGTCACACCCTTGATGAAATGACCGTCGAGTGTGTCGTACACAGCCACGTGATAGCATGACCCATCGGGCCGGAAGTGATTCTTCATTGTTGTCTCTGCGTGTTTGATGGCAATATCCTTGAGGGTTTCCGAACCACCGTTATTCGCTGCCCAGAACAGTAGTTCCAAGTTAATCATATTGTCCATGATGGTGTTATGACCGCCATAGTCCTTGACGTGACGGGGCCAACTGAGGATCGTCCCCACTTTTTCATTATATAATGTAGCCAGTGTATCAGCGGCTGCCAGCGCAATGCGCTTGTATTCGTCGTTACCTGTGACCTCATAACCTTTCAGAAACGAATTGATGACCAGGAAACCCAAGTCATGATCGTAGGCGGGTTGTTTAGCCAGAAAACTCAAAGACTCCGTATAGCCCTCTGCTACTTGACGGATACAGTCTTCCTTGGCGTAACTGTAGGTCATCCATAGCACGCCGGGCCAAAAACCGGAACACCATTCCTCGGCACTTGCCTTCCGACGGTTCCAGGTCGTTTCACCTTCTAAGATGTTACGTGGTTCCATGGTATAGTCGTAGTTGCCGCTACTGTCACGCAAGTTATCGAGGGCACGGTTTACCTGACTAACACAATATTGTAACGGTTCTTCTACATTCATTCCTTCTTCCTGTGTATGACAGGCGGTCAATGTACAGATAGTGAGGGCAAAAAGGATTTTCTTCATGTCTAATGTTTTTCTATCTAATACGTATTAACGGAAAAAATTACGTAATTAGTCTGCAAGGAAACGCTTTTTTAAGTATATTTGTACCATCAATCGTATTTTTAGAAAAACGAATCCGTATGATAAAACGTTTAGCAGTAGGTGTGTTCTTCTTGATGTGTCATCTCTCATGGACGATGGCACAGAGCGACTATAAGATGGCAGGACCCTATGAAGTGGTAGCCCGTGACGGACAGTACCGTAACACGAAGGCAGGTAGTGAGCGGGATATGTACACCGCTTTGACCTGTGCACAAAGCGGAGATACCGATAAGGCGTTGGAGATCATCAACGCCTATGCTAAGACGCTGCAGCGTTTCGATGGTCATGACGCACCCCTGTGTGCTATCCAGGGTTTTAATCTAGTACGTGCGATGACCTTGCTGAAAGAATGGAAGACTCCTGAGTGGGAGGCGATGGCGCGCCGTTCCATGATTCCCCTGATGGAGAAGTTTGAGGCAGACAGTCCTTATGCCAACGGTAACTGGGGTGCTATCGTCAACCGTCTGCGGATGGCTTGTGGTATCTTTTTGGAAGACAGTGTGCTCTATCAAGCCTCCGTCGACTATTTCCTGCATGCCAACGACAACGGGTCATTACCCAACTATATCGGTCCTACGGGGCAGTGTCAGGAGACTGGGCGTGACCAAGGACATGCGCAGATGGGTATCGGTATGCTCTGTGACATCTGTGAGATGGCATGGGATAAGGGTAATGACCTGTGGGGTGCCCTCGACAACAGGATGATGAAGGGGGTGGAGTATTCCGCAAGATACAACCTCGGCTACGACGTTCCTTTTGAGACATGGACGGACTGCACCGGACTCTATAACGACTGGACGGAACCTGGAGAGATGGGACGTGGTAAGGTATGGGAGATCTACGACAAACCCTATCGTCATTATGTGGGTCGTAAGGGACTGAAGATGCCCTACACCCAAAAACTCCTTGCCATTCAGGCTAAGATGGAAAAGGCTGGTAAGGTGAAAGTGAACACGGAGGCACGTACCTTCCTCGTCCCAGGGGTCAAGGAGGGGGCTAAGTTACATAGCATCTATACCTACCCGGCACCTGCGGGGGCACCGATGAAGCACGACTACGATGTGTTTATTCAGCCTCGCGGACAGAAGGAGTGGACACAGATAGACACCTATATGGCAAAGGTCAACGCCCCTCAAGGCGACGGGTCGCACAAGATCTCGGAGATATCCTATGCGTTTTTCGATTTTACGGGTGATGTCTTTGTTCGGGTGGTTTGTAAAAACAAGAAATACAAGACGGCACGTATCCGTCCTGACTATCGGGGAACCATTGCCAATGTGCAGAACGACTCTGTGGTGCAGTTCCTGTTGTTCCAACCCGAGAACGTCAGTGTGGAGTTCGATGGGAACATCACTGACAACCTGTTGCTCTTCGTGTCGAAGCCTCCCGTTACCAAAGAGGAGGCGGAACAGCAGGCAAAGGCGGAGGGTTGTGACTTCCGCTACTATGCCCCGGGCTTGTATTCAGAAGAGACAATCAAGGTACCTTCGAATACTACGGTCTATCTGGCTGGCGGCAGTTATTTCTCTGGTACCTTTGCTATTGAGGATGCGGAGAATGTGCGTATCCTAGGACGTGGCATCGCCCGTCCTGTCAATGGCTATGAGGGTTGTCATATCCACCGCTCTAAGAACGTGCTGGTGGATGGACTGATTGTCAATACCTGTCCCATCGGCGGTTCCGATCATGTGACGCTCCACGACGTGCGTTCTATCTCACATCCCCAATGGGGCGACGGTCTGAATGTATTCGCCTCCTCCAATGTGTTCTACAACCGTGTGTTCTGTCGGAACAGTGACGACTGCACTACCGCCTATGCTACCCGTAAAGGTTTCTCTGGCTCAGTACGTAATATTCGTATGACGAACTCCACTCTTTGGGCGGATGTGGCTCATCCTGTTTTTATTGGTCTGCATGGCAATCCACAGGTGGGCGACAGTATTGTCAACTTGCAATATGACAATATCGACATCCTTTGTCAGAGTGAACCGCAGGTGGACTATCAAGGGTGTCTGGCCATCAACTGTGGGGACGGCAACTACGTGAAGGATGTTACCTTCGACAATATCCGTATCGAGGGCATCCGACAGGGATCCATCACGCAGGTGAAGGTGGGATGGAACCAGAAGTACTGTACGGCGGCGGGTGCCGGTGTGGAGAACGTGTTGTTCCGCAATATCCGCTATTACGGAAAACTGCCTAATATGTCGGTCATCACGGGCTATGATGCCCAGCACAAGGTGAGGAACGTCACCTTTGAGGGTTTTAAGATCAACGGGAAGACGATATACGATGACATGCCGGGTAAGCCGAAGTGGTATAGTACCGCAGATTGTGTGCCGATGTTCGTTGGTTCCCATGTGGAAAACATCAAATTCAAGAAATAGGATGAGAAAACTGTTATTCTTTGTATTGACAACGATGCCGTTATGGGTAGTAGGACAAACCTTGTCGTCGCCCGACGGGAAATACACTATCCGTATCGATGGGATGACTTATCGTGTTACCTTTGCGGATAAGACCATCATCGAGAAAAGCCAGTTGGGTGTTGATATTGATAATCGTCTGTTCGAGTCGGCACTGGGTGTACCACGTGGCATCCACGAGAATTGGTGTAGCGACCTTGCCATGAAGGGGGAAGAGCGTGTTACAGTCGATACCACATGGACTCCGCTATATGGGGAGAACGCCCGTATCCGTGACCATTACAACCAACTCGTCCTGCATTATGAGAAGGGGAGTGACGGACAGGGTACCGTGTCGGAGGGTTATGACAAACGGAAATACTATGCGATGGATATCGTCGTCCGTGCCTATAATGAGGGTGTCGCCTTCCGCTATCATTTCCCAGAGACGGCCAACAGTCTCTTCCTGCATATCACAGGTGAACGGACCTCTTTCGCTATGCCTGAGGGAACAACTGCATGGTATGAGGAATGGGCGCAAGGAGAATATGAACGTCGTCCTCTGAAAGGAATGTGGTTTGAGTCTGAGAGACCGTTGCTCTTGCAACAGCCAGGCGGTACCTATGTTGCCTTGTTAGAGGCGGCGATGAAAGACTATACCCGAGGAAAATTCAAACAGAAGAAGGATCATGAGTTGCAGGTCGCTATGTATGACGGCGCTGATATCATCTCTCCCTATGACACCCCTTGGCGTGTCATCATGGCGGGTGAACGAGCCGTTGACCTGATCAATCACAAGGATCTTATCCTCAATTTAAATAATCAATGTTCATTGGTCGATGTTCAATGGATTCGTCCTGGCAAGGCGTTTCGTAGCGGAAAACTGACCAAGGAGGCCATCTTCCGTAGCATCGACTACTGTAAGGAGTTCGGTTTCGACTACGTGGAGTTGGATGCTGGTTGGTATGGTCCGGAGGGTAAGGTGTCGAGTGATGCCACGAAAGTCATAGAGACTCGTGACTTCACCATGCCCGAGGTGTGCCAGTATGCCAAGAGCAAAGGTATCGGTGTGTGGGTGTACGTCAACCAGCGTGCCCTCTATCAGCAATTAGACGAACTACTGCCGTTATATCAGCAATGGGGCATCAGTGGTATCAAGTTCGGTTTTGTACACATTGGAAACCAACAGTGGTCCACGTGGCTGCATGATGCCATTGAGAAGTGCGCCAAGTACCATCTCATGGTGGACATCCATGATGAGTATCGTCCCACAGGTTTATCACGCACCTATCCGAACCTGTTGACACAGGAGGGCATCCGGGGCAACGAGGAGATGCCTGATGCCACGCATAATGTCACACTGCCCTTCACCCGCTATCTCTGCGGTCCCGGCGACTACACACTGTGTTATTTCAACAGTCGTGTGAAGAACACCAAGGGCCACCAGTTGGCGATGGCTGCCGTCTATTACTCGCCCCTCCAGTTCTATTTCTGGTATGACAATCCTTATCCGAAAGGGTGGGATAGTGCGGAGTTGAAGTTCTGGCGTGACTGTCCGACCGTGTTTGACGAGAGCATTGCCCTCGACGGTACCCCTGGGGAGTATATCATCCAGGCACGTCGCTCTGGCAACGACTGGTATGTGGGTGCCATGACCTCCACATCAGGACGTACCGTCACCATTCCCACCGACTTCCTGCCACAAGGCAAGTACGAAGTCACCATCTATAACGACGATCCAGGACTGGACACCCGCACGAAGGTGCGTGCTACCGTGAAGACTATCAAGACAGGGAAACCCATAGAACTGGTGCTACAGCCCAGTGGCGGTGCTGCCCTTCACTTTATACCCCTTAAATGATATGAGAAGAATCCTTTTCATCTTAGTGTCCTTGTGTGCTGTTTTCTCAGCCTTTGGACAGTACAAGTCACAGGTATGGACTCCCGACAACGGGGACGGCACGTATACCAATCCCGTGTTGTATGCCGACTACAGCGACCCGGACGTGTGTGCGGTAGGAGCGGATTATTACCTGACGGCCAGTTCGTTTAACTGTATGCCGGGGCTTCCGATATTACATTCCAAAGATTTAGTCAACTGGACGATCATAGGCCATGCCTTACAGGTACAGGAGCCAAGGGAGGTCTTTGATAAGCCTGCACACGGTAAGGGTGTGTGGGCACCGTCCATCCGTCATCATAAGGGGGAGTTCTATATCTACTGGGGTGACCCCGACTATGGTATCATGATGGTGAAGGCCAAGGACCCGGCAGGGGAGTGGTCAGAACCTGTCTGCGTGATTGCTGGTAAGGGGATGATAGACCCTTGTCCGCTATGGGACGAAGGCGACGGTGAAGGCCAGTCGACTGGTCGTTGCTATCTGGTCAACGGATGGGCTAACTCCCGCAGTGGTTTTAACAGTGTGCTGACGGTGCGGGAACTGTCAGAAGACGGTACAAGAGTCATTGGACAGCCCCGTATCGTCTTCGATGGCGGACAGGTGAACCATACTACAGAGGGTCCGAAGTTCTACAAGTATAATGGCTACTACTGGATCATGTGTCCAGCGGGAGGTGTCGCCATGGGGTGGCAACTGGCCATGCGGTCGAAGTCGCCCTATGGTCCCTATGAGTGGAAACGGGTGATGTGGCAGGGTAAGACCACTATCAACGGACCGCATCAGGGGGCGTGGGTGCATACCGCATCCGGTGAAGACTGGTTCCTGCACTTCAACGACAAGGGAGCCTACGGCCGTGTGGTATTCCTGCAACCCGTCGACTGGTCGACAGGGTGGCCTATGATGGGTAAGGACGGCGAACCCGTGATGACCCATAACAAGCCAACAGCCAGTAGTCAACAGCCAATAGCCACTCCTCAGGAGTCTGACGAGTTCAATGACGGTGAGATGGGTAAGCAATGGCAGTGGCATGCCAATTACGACCAGAAGTACGGGATGCCCACCGCTGATGGCATGATGCGTCTCTACACTTATGATCTGCCTAAGGACTATCGAAGCCTTTGGGATGTTCCCAATCTTTTGCTCCAGAAACCGACGGCATCTTGTTTTACCGTTACAGCCAAGGTGCGCTTCGCCTCGAAGGAGGACAGTCAGTATGGGGGGCTTGTGATGATGGGGCGCGACTACTCCGCATTGGTCGTGCTACGGCAGGGGGACGCATTCCTTCTCCAGCGTCACACCTGCATGGGGGCTGATCAGGGACAGTCTGAGGAACGGACGACCCTTGCCACGCTGAACCCCACAGACCGAGACACCATACCCTATTCGCCTGCCATCTATATGGATATGTACCTGCGCATCACTGTCAAGGAAGGCCAGTGCCGCTTCGCCTACAGTATGGATGGCAAACGCTTTAAGGACGCAGGCGAGGCTTTCACAATGCGTGAGGGTAAGTGGATTGGTGCCAAGTTCGGTTTTGTTTCCGAGTGCCGTGACCGGAAGGCCAACCGTGGTTGGATGGATGTTGATTGGGTAAGAATCACCAAATAATGAAAAACCAAGTTTACTATGAGGAAATACCTTCTGAATCTTTTTGCACTGACAGCGATGGCTGTCTCAGCCCAAACCGTCGTACAGCCTTTTGCACTGACGGACGTGCGACTGCTGCCCTCTCGTTTCCAACAGAATATGCAGCGTGACTCGGCATGGATCTCCAGTATTCCCGTGAATAGGCTGTTGCATTCGTTCCGCAATACGGCAGGTGTCTATTCTGCCTTGGAGGGTGGCTACGATGCTGGTCTCCGACTGGGTGGCTGGGAGTCGCTCGACTGCGACTTGCGTGGACACGTCACGGGTCACCTGCTGTCAGCGATGGCTTATCTACAGATGAAACAAAAAGCGGACTCACTGGTGCAAGGGTTGGCAGAGGTGCAGCGACAGTATGGCACGGGCTATCTCTCCGCCTTTGGAGAGGGACTTATTGACCGTAATATCCAAGGGAAGTCGGTATGGGCACCGTTCTATACACTCCATAAAATCCTCCAGGGACTCATTGACCAGTATCAACTCTGTGGTAATGAGACTGCCCTGTCTGTGGCAAAAGGGATGGGTGACTGGGCATATAATAAACTGAAACCGCTCAGTGAGGAGACCCGCTTGAAGATGATTCGCAACGAGTTTGGCGGCTTCAACGAGGCAATGTATAACCTCTATGCGATAACGAAGGAGGAAAAATACTTGAAGGTAGCCCGTTTCTTCTATCATAACGATAAGATAGACCCGTTGAAGGCTGGTAATAACGACCTGGGCACCAACCATGCCAATACGTTTATTCCCAAACTCTTGGGCGAATGTAGGAATTATGAGTTGTTTGGAAATCAAGACAGTCGCCGTGCTGCTACTTTATTATATAATACGCTGACGGGCGACCATGCCTTTGTGACGGGAGAGGTGTCCGACAAAGAACACCTGTTCAAGCCCGAGACGCAAAGCAAGCACCTGACTGGCTACGACGGCGAGAACTGTTGTACGTATAACCTGCTGAAACTCGCCGACCGTCTCTTCACGTATCAGCCCGATAGCAAGATCGCCGACTACTACGAGCGTGCCCTCTATAACCATATCCTCGGACAACAGGACACGCTGACCTCGATGGTGTGCTATTTCACACCGCTGATGACGGGTGGCTACCGTCTCTATTCTACCCGTGACAGCAGTTACTGGTGTTGCGTAGGCTCGGGTTTTGAGAGCCATGCAAAATATCAGTCGAGTATCTATTTCCATAACGACCGGGAGTTGTATGTCAACCTCTTTATCCCTTCGGAACTCAACTGGAACGGTACCGTCGTACGGCAGGTGACTGCATTCCCGGAGGATAATAAGACGACAATCACGATCACCAATCACCGTGAACCGTTGACCGTGAAACTGCGCTACCCGTATTGGGCAACGTATATGAAGGTGAATGGTCGGAAAGTCAAGGCTGGCAAAGACGGCTATGTCAGCGTGAGCCAAAAGCCAAAGGCAGATAGCCAACAATTAACGATAGAGTTCGGTATGACACTCCGTGAGGAGACCACCAAGGATGACCCGAGTCGCGTCGCCCTCCTGTATGGTCCCGTCGTCTTAGGAGGTCGTCTGGGTGAGGTAGAGAAGCCTTTCAGCGACCCCACGAAGCATAATGACTACTATACCTTCGACTATGGCAAGCACCCCAATGTTCCGTTGGGTGAGGTCAAGCACCTCGGTGGACTCCGCTTCGTAGACGGCAACGGCATCCACATCCAACCCTTCTACGACCTCCAGCACTGTCGCTACGTCGTCTATTGGAAGAAATGAAAGGAAGGGAATGAATGGAAAATTTGTTTGTTGCCATACTTTTTTGTGTGTTTAAATGGTGAATACTAAAGTTGTTTTGGATATCCGTTGCAAAGGTACAAGAAACAAAATTCCCCGCTGTGCCCTTCGGGCATTTGCGGGGAATTTTGTTTCTTCGTATATCGAAAATCTCGTATATCGGTGCCTTCGTATATCGCGATAACGATATCACGCCCCCCCGAGAGAAACGACATCACGAAGCCCTAGGCTTCGCCCCTCGGAGGTACGGGCTCCGGGGGGCGGAGGCGGCACCTGCGGGGGCAGGAGGTGCCGCCTTCCTAAGGTGGCTCCCCGATGTAGTTCTTTCATCGTTTTTGTTGATTATAAGTTAGATATTGGCACATACACATACAGATACATACACTTATTTTCTAAGACTTCTTACGTGCGCGGGCAGGAACTTTTGAAATTTGGAATTTTCCTGCCCGCGCGCATATATAGGGTTTCAAAAATCAGTGTATTTATCTGTATCTGTATTTTTCTCCCCACCGTCGCAAGCCGCCATCAGACGTTGTGTCGACTTGATTTCATCGGCAGAACGACGGGCGACCAGATAGCCACGGGAGAAACTCTTCCGCACAAACGTAAACCCTTGTTCCAGAAAGGCACGGCTGACACCTCCATTACGTATTCTCCCTCCGTGGTTCGTATTTAAAGAAAAGGTAAGATGACACATCTGCTATCCATGCTATTTGCCGCCACCATTGCGGTGACGAACCCCACCCAGGAGCAACGACAGGAGGTGGTGGAGATTGACACGACAGGACTCGGGTTGCCTGCCGGGTTTGTGGTGCGTGACGCCTTCGGGATTGAGCGCACTGCGCAGTTGACATACGACGGGAAACTGCTCGTTGACGTGCATGTTAGACCTGCGGGCACAGCGACCTATACCATCCAGGAGGGAATACCCGCCCCCGTGCGCTCGTCGGTGGGAGGCAGACAGTATCCCGAGCGTCTCGACGATATCGCCTTCGAGAACGACCGCATCGGGTTCCGTCTCTATGGACCAGCGTTGCAACGTAAGGGCGAGAAGGGCTTCGGTCATGACGTGTGGGTGAAGCGCACTCCTGAGTTGGTGCTGGAGGAACTCTACCGCAACGACCCCCGGATGTCGTTCCACTTGGACTACGGGAAGGGTCTCGACTGCTATGGGGTAGGACCCACGCTGGGACTGGGTACCCCTGCGCTGATTCGGGACGGGAGGATACAATACCCCTGGTGCTATGCGACCTATCAGATCCTCGACAAAGGACCGCTCCGTTTCACTGTGCGGGTCGACTTCCCCACGACGGAGGACGGTATCACGGAGCATCGCATCCTGACACTGGACAAGGGCACCCATTTCTGCAAGGCGCAGGTGTGGTACGACGGACTGAGGACACCGACGGATGTGGTGGCAGGCTTTGCCATCCGTCCTGCCGATACGACGAGCATCGTCATGGGTAAGGACTATGTACACTATGCCGACCCCACGATAGACCCTGATCGGCACCAGACACAGATCTATGTCGCCCTGCTGTTTCCGGATACACCTGTGGAAATCACCACGATGGAGGGTCATGCCTTAGGTATCTGTCGGCAATATGAGTGCGGCGTGTTCTGCTATTACTTCGGAGCAGCCTGGAGCGAGTATGATGTGCGGTCCCAGAAAGAGTGGCAGGCACATGTCGACGGTGTGATGCAAGCAAGGAGGAATCCGTTTATAATCAAGGTAAAGAGGTGAAATATAAAAGAGAAAAAGATATGTCAAACAAGGAAAATTCAGTACTGACAGCATTGCCTGTCCTTTTTGGTTTCTTCGTCATGGGCTTCTGTGACATCGTAGGTATCTCCAGCGACTATGCCGCTTCCGCTTTCGGATGGTCGTCGACCATGGCCGGTCTGATTCCCTCCGTCGTATTCGTGTGGTTCTTCCTCCTCGGAGTCCCCTTCGGGGTAATGATGAACCGTATCGGTAGGAAAAACACCGTCTTGCTGTCGATGGTGATTACCGTTATCGGAATGATCTTGCCGCTCTTGCACTATGACAGTGTGATGACGCTGGCAGCCTATGCCCTGCTGGGTATCGGCAATGCCATTCTCCAGGTATCTGTCAACCCCCTGTTGCAGAACGTGGTGACTAATGAGAAACTGCTGACCAGTAGTCTGACGGCAGGACAGGTCGTCAAGGCGGTGTCTTCGTTCGTAGGTCCTTTCATCGTTCTCATTGCCGTCAATGTGTTTGGGGGTGGTGACGAAGGGAAGTGGTACTACTGTTTTCCCATCATGGGTGCTATCACCTTGATATCCGGTCTGTGGCTGCTGTTGACACCTATCAAGCGGGAACCCGTTCAGACAGGTTCTGGTATCGGTGAGACCTTGGCGTTGCTCAGCGACAAGACCATCCTGCTGTTGTTCTTCGGTATCTTCTTTGCCGTAGGCACCGATGTGTCTACTAATTTCCTCAGTTCCAAGGTGATGATCTCCCGTTTCGCCTATACCAAGGAGGCGGCAGGCATCGCCCCGCAGGTGTATTTCGTCTGTCGTACCATCGGTGCCTTCATCGGGGTGTTCTTGATGACGAAGATGTCGGAGATACGCTATTTCCGTATCAATATCATCGGTTGTCTGGTCTTTGCGGTCGTTCTGGCCTTTATCAGTCATGAGATGCTGGACTTCGTCTGTATCGGCGGCATCGGTTTCTGTTGTTCCTGTGTGTTCCCCATTATCTACGGCATCGCCTTGAAGCACCGTCCGGACAAGGGTAATGAGATCAGTGGACTGATGATTATGGCGGTGGCAGGCGGTACGGTATCCTTCTTAGTCGGTGCCGCCAACGAACAGGCTGGTATCATGGGAGGTGCTCTTGTCATTGCCTTGGAGATCATCTATCTGACCTGTTGTGCCTTTTTCGTCAAAAAAGCATAGGATCGTGCGTATATATTGCTAGCCAATCGTATTAAAGATAAGAGTAAATAGATTTTCATTGGTTAGTAGTTTTGTTATTAGTTATTGTTAGTAAATTTGAGGTAAAAAGGCGGTTTTCGGGAGAAAGCCGTTTTTTTTGTATGACTTTTCTCCATTTTTTCTTTGGTGGTTTGAGGATAAAACACTATCTTTGCGTTAAATTACTAACGATGAACCTTAGGAAACTACTATTTGTATTTGGTATCCTTATCGGGCTGCAACCAGTATGGGCGGCATCCATTGGCGAGGAAACAGTGGTCAGTCTGACCATTGCCGACGGACTGTCCGGGGAAACGGTGCGTGATGTGATTACCGACCATAACGGTACTACGTGGATCGCTACCAATAGTGGTGTGAGCGTGTATAACGGAAAACAGTTGCACGCTTTTCCCTTGATAGGGTCAGACGGTTATACGATGGAGGTGAATGCCTTGTGTGAGGTGGCTGGTGAGACCCTTTATGCCGCCACAGAGGAAGGACTATGGCGGATGCCTCGTGGCACAACTAAGTTTGAGCGTGTACTGCCTGAGATAGGGCGCTGTATCAGTCTGCTTGCAATAGGAGATACTTTATATATAGGTAGTGAGCAGGGCTTATTGATCTATGACGGCAGGAATCTCCACCATACCGATGTCTCTGTGAGCCGTAAAGGACTGGACAACATCGTGCGACAGTATGAGAAGGGTGACGACGGACTTATCTGGTTTTTAAGTCGTTTCGATCTGAACAGTTATGACCCACGGACAAAAAAGATCACCCGTCATAACCTGCCACAGCCAGTCAACAACAGTATTCTGACGCAGTTTGCAGGTATCGGCAAAGATCGCTTTGTGATAGGTACCCGTGGCAATGGGCTTTTCCTTTGCGACCTCAAGGATCAAACGGTGCAGCGTGTCGAGGGAGTAGGGAATATCGTGACAACGGTACGGCGTGACAGTGACGGCTTCGTCTGTGTTGCCACTGACGGTGCCGGAGCGTTTTTGTTAGACGGTGAGACGTTGGAAGTCAAAGAGCATTACAGTACGGAGGGTGACAGCAGGCACCGCCTGCCCAGTAATGGCACCTACTGCTACTACCGTGATGCGAATGGTGTCAACTGGTTTGGCTTCGTGCGCTATGGACTTGCCTATACCTACCATAGCGGTGATCTGTTCAAACCCTTCGAGGTGGGGGACTTCACCACTGAGGGTATGAATGTGCGAACTTTCTGTCGTCATGGTGACGATATGGTGATCGGTACGCAGAACGGTTTCTATTATGTCAATATCCAGACGGGACAGCACCGTTTCTTCTCGCCAGAAGAACTGGGTGGCGGTCATATCGTGAACGCCGTATGCTGGTGGAGAGACCGTTTCTATATTGGTACTTTCGACGGTGGCTTGCGGATACTGGATCCTCAGACACTGACACTTAGTCAGCAGACTTTCTCTCCCTTGTTGGCGCAGGGCTCGATAGGTGACCTGCAGGCAGGTCCTGACGGACGGCTCTGGATTGGTTGCGGCAGTGGTCTGATTGTCGTGGACGAGGGACGTGTGCAACAGCATTTCACGGAGCAGAACTCACGTATCGTGGGGGGACTGATACTGAGTATCACCTTCGATGCCAAGGGTAACGCATGGCTGACGGGAGCCTCGGGGTGCTCCCTGTATAGTGTGCGCAGTCATGAGATCGTAGAGACAAATTTCCCCAAGGGGTTCTTCAACCATCAGCCTTGGATGCGTGGTGCGGCAGGACATGACGGACTGGTCTTTATGCGCACGGGTCCCCAGACGTTCTATACCAATGAGGGGATGACGGATTTCGGGGAACTGAGATTACCTGTCACTTTCAAGGACAAGTGGTGTCGCAATTTCATTGATAATGGCGAGGGATATTATATACTTGCCTCGGAACGAGGAGTGTTCTGTTTTGACTATGACTTACGGCAGATGCTCCATTTCGGCTATGGCGAGGGACTTCGTGGCGACTTCATCAACGACATGCGGATGGGCAAGCACGGTAAACTATGGGTGGCGACCTCACAGGGACTGTTCTATACGGACTTGCGGCAGTTGAGTCAGTGGAAATCGTCAACACAGTATAAGGTACAGTTGTTTAATATCCGTCGGGGCAGTGACCTGCTGACGGAAGCCGAGGGCTATACCGCTAATGAGTTACATATCATCCGTCTGCATTGGAACCTGACCTCGGAGGTATTGCAGGCAGAGGCATTGTTACCAGACTATGCCAAGCAGACAGGACGTTTATATGAATATCGCTTAGGTGGTGGCGACTGGCAGCATGTGGATGACGGTCAGTCGATCTATATCAGCGGACTGGTATTGGGTAAGCACCGTCTGGAAGTCCGTCTGGCAGGGGCAGAAGGCACCACCTCTGTCTATACCATCACAGTGATTCCTTCCAATTGGGCGACTTTCGAGTTAATCCTGCTCATTGTAGCAATTACCCTGCTGTGGCTCTGGTGGCGTTTCCGCAAGAATACCAAGGAACTGCTCTCCGAGCGTGATGAGATAGAGGATGCGCTGGTGGAGATGGAGCAGGAGTTGCAGCAGGAAGAGCAGAGGGAGGAGCCTAAATACGAGCGTGTGAAGATTGACGAGGAGGAGTGTGCCGGTATCGTCAAACGCATGAAGGAGTATATCGAGCGTGAACGGGTCTACACCGACCAAGACCTGAAGATGAAGGACTTGGCTGATGTGCTCCACCTGTCGGCTCCGAAACTCAGTCAGGTCTTTAATCTCTACCTGGGTCAGAACTATTACGACTTCATCAACCGTTATCGTCTGAATGAGTTCAAACGACTGATAGCAGATGGTGAATATAAGCGTTATACCATCACGGCTTTGAGTGAGCAGTGTGGCTTCAAGAAGTCGAATTTCTTCTCCACTTTCCGTAAGGTGGAGGGGATGACTCCTGTGGAATATTTGAAGAAGATTGGTGTGAAAATGAACTGAAAAAGGTTGCGCTAATTTAGATGGACTATTCTGTAAGTTATTGATAATAAATAGGTTGAATAATTTGGACTAGTTCCTAAACCAAATGGCTGCAAACAAGGACGGAAAACTTGTTTGCAGTTTTGTTTTGTCCTAACTTTGCGGTAGAGTTTTACACTAAAAACCTAATTTGCGTATGGAAACAATCACTAGTAAAAACCGACAGATTATTGGCGAGACTTACAAGAAAGTAAGGACCGAGATCTTCACCATCTTCCGTCAGGCATGTATCCCTGAGGATATCTGCGAGGACTTGGTACAGGAAGTCTTTCTGAAGATTATGGGTCTCGACATTATCCTGGAAGACCAGTTGAAAGGCATGGCTGTGAAGATGGCATACCAGAAGCGTATTGACTATCTGCGTCGTCGTGCCTGCATGAACAAGGTACATAACTACCTTGGATGGGTGATGGAGCGTAGTTACACGCATCATGAGGCTGAGGTCAACGACCTGCTGCGGGTGGAGATGAAGGCCATCCGGTGTATGTCTGATACCGACAGTAAAATCTATCAGATGGTACGCTTTGAGGAGAAGACGGCAGATGAGATTGTCTTGGAGACCGGTTTGTCAAAGCGTGCTGTGGAGTCCCGTATCTATCGTACCCGTATCATGGTTCGTGATACCGTGCGTCGTGCCTTGAACTTTTAAGTATAATTAGGTTCACGCACGTATATCAAGGTAAGAATTCACTAATCAAATCGTTATTAATAAAAACCAATTGCTATGAATCAAAAGAGAAAATGGTTTGTTGCTTGGTGCCTGATGCTGTTCTCTATGGCGACATGGGCACAGAGCACTGTCACTGTCCAAGGACAGGTGACTGACCAGACTGACGAGCCGCTCATTGGCGTGACTGTTCTGATAGAGGGTCAGCAGACGGGTGGCACAGTGACTGACTTTGATGGAAACTACACAATCAAGGTAGCCCCTAATGCAACCTTGAAGTTCTCGTACATCGGGTATCAGGACCAGAAGATTGCCGTAGGAGGACGCACAGCCATCAATGTGAAGATGAAAGAAGACAGCGAGGTGCTGCAAGAAGTGGTCGTTGTCGGCTTCGGTACCCAGAAGAAAGAGTCTCTGACAGGTGCCGTCACCGTGGTCGATGCCAAGGCTTTCGAGGGTAAAGGTAGTCTCTCCAGTCCACTGGAAGCCCTTCAGGGACAGGTGGCCGGTGTGATGATTACCCGTTCGAGTTCTGCTCCTGGTGAGGAGGGCTGGAATATGAAACTCCGTGGCTCTGTCTCCAAGAACTCAGGTGGTCCGTTGGTCATCATCGATGGTGTGGCTGGCGATATGGGCTCTGTCAATGCCGCTGATATTGAGAGTATCAACTTCCTGAAGGACGGCTCCGCAGCCATCTATGGTAGCCGTGCCGCCGATGGTGTGGTCATTATCACCACCAAGAAGGGTAAGGAAGGTAAGGTGAAGATTAACTACAGTGGTTCTATCACCATCAAGACACCTGGTTTACAACCGGAGTTGATGTCCATTGATGAGTGGGCAGACGGTACGATGAAGACGCTGGAGAATGACAATAATACCTCAAGTACTTGGTATACCTATGCGCAACTTGCCAAGTTATATCGCGGAAAATATATCGACCTGTCACAGTCGGCAAACCCCTTTGGCACAGCAGCCTTTACGGATGTGGCAGACTTCGTATTCTCAGATGTCGACTGGTTGGGTGGACTCTTTGGCAATGCCTATAACCAAGAGCACAACCTTAGCGTGAGCGGTGGCTCAGAGAAGAACAGTTATCGTATCTCTTTGGGCTATAACTACGACGGATCTAACTTAAAATATGGTAATAACTCGAACAAGCGCTTCAATGTACGTTTCAATGACACTTATAAGTTTACGAAAGATCTGAGTCTGCAGTCGAGTATCGCCTACTACCGCAAGGAACAGGTGACGCCAACCCTTATTAGTGCTGCTTTGACGACGAGTACACCGCAACCTGGTCTGCCGATGGCTGCTCTCGACGGCAAGCCCTATGCATGGGGCAGTTGGGGTTCTCCTGTCGCCAAGGTCGAGGAGGGTGGTGACAAGACCACCAGTGTCTCCCGCATCGATATCAGTGAGACCCTGAACTATGATATCACCGACTGGTTGACTGCCAATATTAACTTAGGCTATAACACGTCAGACAAGATGGTCGACGAGGTACAGAATGCCGTTAACTTCTATAATATCACCGGTGAGCGAGTAGTCTTGACAGAGCCGGAACAGGCTAAGTCATACTACCTGCAGTCAAGTGAGCGTATCGACAACTACTCCTTCTCTGCCTATGTGAATGGTCATAAGACTTTCTGGAACGACCATAATTTCTCATTGACGCTGGGTACTCAGTATGAGTTCAAGGAGTACAAAGAGTTTGGAGTCAAGGCATTCGACATTCTTGAGGGCCTGGAGGTGGTCAATGGTACGGGTGATGTCCAGATTCCCTACAACTCCAAGTATCAGAATTCTATCCTTTCGTACTTCGGACGTTTCAACTACGACTACCTGGGACGTTACCTCTTGGAGTTCAACGGACGTTATGACGGCAGTTCCAAGTTCCTGCCTGAGAACCGCTGGGATTTCTTCTGGGGTGTCAGTGCCGGTTGGCGTATCACTGAGGAGCCGTTCATGAAGAAGGTGAAGTGGCTCAACAACCTGAAACTACGTGCCTCTTATGCAGAGGTGGGTAACCAACAGGGTATCGGTAACTATGACGGTGTTCAACTCTATAACCTGAATACCAATACGGGTCCTTATCTGGGTACGGGATTGTCATCCACCATCACCACCAGTGGTACTTTTGCCTCTAAGACCCGTTCCTGGGAGCGTATCAAGAACTATAACGTGGCAGTAGACTTCGGCATTCAACTGGCAAAGGGTCATCGTTTGGACGGTACCATCGAGTACTTCCAGAAACGTAATGACAATATGTTGGTCAGCGTGACACTGCCAGGAACACTGGGTGACTCCGCTCCTTCCGCCAATAAGGGTAAGTTCAAGGACTACGGTTGGGAAGGACAACTCAACTATACGGGAAAGATAGGACAGGTGGATATCCATGCTGGTGGTACCTTCACCTTCGCCCGTAATGAACTGACAGAATATGAGGGAACAACGGTGAAGTCTTCGGGCTATACCTCTAACATGGTAGGCTATGGTATCAGTTCCCTCTTCGGACTGCGCTATGCCGGAAAGATTCAGAATGCGGAACAGTTGGCAGCCTATAAAGCACTCTATTTTGAGAACAACGGTATCGGTATGCCGTCTAACCTCCGTGTGGGTGATAATATGTACTGCGACGAGAATGGGGACGGCAAACTCGATGAGAATGACTATATCTATCTGGGAAGCAGTGAGCCGGAGATCTCTTATTCATTCAACTTCGGTGCTTCATGGAAGGGTATTGACCTGAACGTGGTGTTCCAAGGTGCAGCCAACCGCTTCATCTATCGTGGTAATGACACCAACTGGACGGCACCTTATCGTGGCTTGTATTACAACAACCTCAGGTCGTCAATCGGTAATGTTTGGACGGAGGAGAATCCTAATGCCTACTATGCTCCTTATACCAATGATGGTAATCTTATCAAGTATAACTACCAGGCATCCTCGCTGACGGCACAGAACGGTCAGTATCTGCGTTTGAAGAATATTACCATCGGCTATACCTTCCCCAAGAAATGGCTACAGCCCTTGCGAATTGTCGAGAGTTTGCGTATCTACTTCACCGGTACTGACCTCTGGGAGACTACCAAGATCAGTGACGGATGGGATCCAGAGTCTAAGATATCGAAGAGTGGTACTTCTCTCTATCCCTTCACTCGTAACTATACCTTTGGACTGAACGTAACATTCTAATGAAAGGAGACAATGATTATGAAAACAAATATTTTGAAATACATCTGTGTCATCTGCGTCCTCTGTGGTTATACTTCCTGCTTGAATCTTGATCCAAAGGATTCGCTGGGCGATAATCTGGTATGGAACAAGGCAGATAACTTCGAACTGTTTGCCAACCAGTTCTATGGCTGGACGCGTGATCTGGGTAGTGCTACAGACTACCAGAATGGTATCTCTGACGGTGTGCACTCTGACTATCGCTCCGATTTGCTCTGTACCAGTAGCGTGAATACCTATAGCCAAGGAACGAATGCGATTCCTGAGAAGGATGGTAACTTCACCTCTTTATATAAGCGCATCTACTATACCAACCTGTTGCTGAAGAATGCCGAGGAATTCTCTAACCAGGCTTCCATCGCTACTCCGATGGGTGAGGCTTACTGGTTCCGTGCCTATCTGCACTTCGAACTGGTACAGATCTATGGTGATGCTCAGATCCTGACAGAACCGCTGGATATCGATAACGAACAACTCTATGGTGAGCGTGACCCGCGTGGGGATGTTATCGATCAGTGTGTCGAGGACCTGCAGATGGCTGCTGAGTTGTTGCCTGAGACCGCCGCAGAGGAGGGTCGCCTTTGTAAGGATGCCGCCTATGCGATGCTGAGTCGTGTGGCTCTCTACGAGGGTACCTGGCAGAAGTTCCACGGTAACAATACCGCCCGTGCCAATGAGTTGCTGGCTATTGCCCAGAGTGCGGCAAAGACGGTGATGGACAACAAGCACTATAGTCTGTTCTACAACAGCGGATTGGTGAACACTGGTATCAACAATATCAATCAGAGTTACCGTTATATGTTCATCCTGGAGGATGCCGCACAGTGTAACCCTGTTGGCTTGCAGAAAAAAGACAATAAGGAGTATATCCTTGCCAAGCGTCATCGTGATACCGATAAGATGACCCTCAATGTCACTCATGCCATGTTGGCGAATGTGGCTTATATCACACGTAAGATGGCGAATATGTATCTCTGCTCCGATGGTCTGCCTGTCGAGAAGAGTCCTTTGTTCCAAGGTTATACCCAGGCTACCTCTGAGTTTCAGAACCGTGATGCCCGTATGGATAACACCATGCTGTGGCACGGGGAGCAGTACTGGAATAATGACTCTAAGTGGCGTACTGCATGGACAGACGATGACTTGACGAGTTGCCTGACCGCTAATGCCCGTTCGAACTCTGGTTACCAGAGCCAGAAATGGGGTGTGGAGCGAGAGGTTGCCGATAACTACGAGTCGATGGACTATCCTGTGATCCGCTATGCGGAGGTATTGCTGAACTATGCGGAGGCTACCTATGAGATGGGTGAGAGCATCAGTGATAATGACCTAAATATCTCCCTGAATCTGGTACGCAACCGTGTCAATCCCAATATGCCGAAACTGACCAATGCCTTTGCAACGGCCAACGGGCTGAATATGCGAGAGGAGATTCGTCGTGAGCGCACCGTGGAACTCTTCCTGGAGGGCTTCCGTATTGATGACCTGAAGCGTTGGAAGACGGCAGAGAACGAAATGCCTCAAGATCTGTTGGGCGTGAAAGTCACTGGTACTTGGTTTGAGAGCAACTGGTCAGCCCAGGCCCGCGACCTCAACAGTGACGGATGTGTTCTGATGTACTCAGGACGTACATGGGCTCAGAAGAACTACCTCTATCCGCTGCCGCAGGATCAGCGTCAGTTGAATCCTCAACTTTCTCAGAATCCTGGTTGGGAGTAATAACAGTTAAGAGTTAAGAATTAAGATTAAGAGTTATGATTACCAAGATAAATAAGATATTTGCGGCAGCGTTGGTCGCCTGCGGGTTGATGGCTTGCAGCAGCGATGACGAGCGTATCCCTAACGTGACATCAGCCAACTGCCCTAGTGCGATAGCACTGAATGTGCCTGCTGATATGCAGCGACTGATTTATACGGATAATACGGGTGCAGAGGTGTTGCCGCTCATCGTAGGGGAGAGTGTACAACTCGGCTATACGCTTACTCCTGAGGATATTACCTTCAATGAGGTGGTATGGACATCCAGTGATGAGACGGTGGCTACTGTCGATAACGGAAAGATTGAGGCTCTCAGTGAGAAAGGTCTCGGCTACTCTATTGTCTCCGTCGCTCCTACCGGTATGTATGCCGGTTCCGGTGTACTGAGTACGCTGAAAGTGAAGGTCGCCGCCCACATGCAGCAGGCTACGGAGATAACGCTGACACCCTCTGCCACTGAGGTCTATGAAGGTGATCAGGTGACCATCGACTATGAGATCAGCCCCGAGTCGGCTACCTATCGCACCCTTTCATGGTCGTCCAGCGACGAGTCGGCTGCAACCGTTGACGACAAGGGTGTCGTGACGGCAATCAGTACTGGAGGTAATACGACTAAGACCGTTACCATCACAGGTACTGCTATGGATGGCTCAGGTGTTTCCGGTTCCGTAGAACTGACACTGATGCGTATCGTGCAGCCTGAGGATGTGGCTATTGACCAGACCTACTCTGTGGATAATGGCTACTACTGTGCCCTCAACGAGCAGACACTTGCACTCAGTTTCACAACGACACCTGTTGACTGTACGTCTAGTCTGATAGAGTGGACAACAAGCAATGAGGAGGTCGCTACTGTTGAGGCCGGTGTCGTGACCTTCAAGGGCTTCGGTGACGTGACGATTACTGCGACATGTCCGGAGACAGGTAAGAGCAGTACCATCAAACTGAGCATTCCTGTAGGTCTGCTGCGTGAGACTTTCCATAACAAGGATCACTACAGTATCTACAATGCAGCCCAGTCGGGTAATGGTACCAGTTCTTCTCACGAGTGGCATGATGGTTATGTGACCATTACGACCTACAAGCAGAATGCCACCAACCAGCGTGCTGACCTGAAGTGGTATGATTTGCCTGCTACCCTCCATGCCGGTAACTATCCGATTGTCGCCATCAAGGTGGATGACGTGAAGGATCTCTACAGTGGTGAGGGCGTGACGGCACGTAACCTGAACTTCGATGTCGTCGGTAAGTCAGAGAGCGGCGCCGACTTCAAGGCACTTGCCAATGGCAATAACAAGTATATGGGTGACCTGAAGTGTGAGGACGGCTCTCACGTCTTCATCTACGACCTGTCGACGCAGGCGTTCGGTACTGGCGGCTTGGCTCCGACCAACGAGTCGATATCGTTCAACACCTTCCAGTTGAAGTATGCTGATATCAAGACCATTGACCATCAGATTACTTATAACCTCTATTGGTTCCAGACCTTTAAGAGTGTGGATGATGTGAAGAAGTATGTTACCGAGGTCGACAAGCAGTCTTATACGGTGATTAAGTAATATCAATATCGTAATATCGAAATAATATGAAAAAGATCAAGAATATACTGATTGCAGGTTTCGTGGTTTGCGCTATGGGCGCAACCACCTCCTGCCAGAAGAATGAATACGGGACAGTAGACCTGTCGGGCTATGTCCCCGAGCCAGAGGTAACGGTGACCTATAATCACCCTTGTGCACTGTATAGTGCGGCAGACTTCGCCAGAGTAAAGGCCGCTATTGCCGCAGGTTCTTTGAATGCAGCCCAACAGGAGGAGTGGAATGCTCTGAAGAACAGTCCGTATGTGATGGGTGACTATGGTGTGACCAATCATGCTACCAAACAGATCGTGCGTGGTGATCCCAAGGGTACGATTGATGGTACGGAGAACTATGGTGTCGCAATGCGCGATGCTGCCGCAGCCTATCAGTTTGGCTTGTTATGGCAACTCACTGGTGACACACAGTATGCCGAGAAGGGCGTGAAGATTTTGAAAGACTGGGTAGCTACCTGTACGGAAGTGACTGCCAATGATAACAATTTCTATTTGGCTGCCGGTGCTCAGGGCTTTACCTTTGCCCTGGCCGGTGAGGAATTGCGTGACTATAGTGGCTGGTCTGAGTCGGAGTTCACTGAGTTCAAGAACTGGATACTGGATGTCTTCGCAGACAAGAACTATAAGTTCCTGCAGTTGCACGGCTCTTCCAACTGTGGCTCTCCCAAGCATTATATGTCGAACTGGGATATGGTGAATCTTTGTTCTTACCTGCAGATCGGTATCCTGACGGAGAATGATGCAATCATCGAGTATGTTACTGGTTATTTTACCAAGACGGGGGATGGTCTGGGAGCACTGCCTAACATCCAGCAGTATACCTATGATATCACAACGCCAGAGGGTACAGAGAAGATAACACAGGCTCAGGAGTCGGGTCGTGACCAGGGTCACGCCACCATGGCGATTGTTGTAGCCGCTCATTTGGCACAGTCCGCATGGGCTCTCTATGAGGATAACCCCGACTATACCACGCTCGACTATTTCACTAGCAATGACAATGCTTTGTTGCGCATGGCGGAGTATAATGCGATGGCCAACCTGAAGTCTGGAACCCATGCAGATATCACGATCTCCGGTGGTACTGGTGTACAGGGTGGTGACTGGCTGTATACCGTAGCCCAGATCCCCTTCACAGTGGCTGGTCCTTGGTGCAGCAATACCAGTCACGAGGCTGGTAAGACGCAGAATGGTTTTGGTGAGAAGGATCGTGGTCAACTGCGTCCGGGCTATGAGATATTCTATAAGCACTACAAGAATACCAGCGGTAACTACTTCGTCAAGAAGTATGCGGAGGTGCAGCGTCCGGAGTGTGGCGCAGGTGATGCCCGCTACGGTAGTAACTCTGGTGCCTTTGACCAGATAGGCTGGGGTACGCTGATGCTCTATCAGGAGTAATTCGTTTCCAATACGCAATTGGATGGTGGGGAGATCAGCCGTGAGGCTTTCTTCCCACCTTTTTTAAAATAAGTCTTCTATATTCATTCGGAAAAAGTCGTCGAAGGGTATGCCGTCTGTACCGATGACAAGGGAACGCTTAGGGTGATAGTTGTCGCAGAATTTTGGAAGACCGCTATTCATGCCACGCCGTCCGCTCTTCACTTCCAATGCAATGACTTCTCCTTGGCGGACAATCACATAATCGACCTCATCAGAGCGCTCTCGCCAGTAATAGAGTTTGTAGCCAACTTCTTCTGCTTCTCCCAGAAGATAGGTTCCCACTGCGGATTCCACCCACCGACCCCATACCTGTGTGTCAATGCGGTCTTTATCAAAACCTCTACCTTTATAAGCAGTCAGCAAGGCATTGTTGTATACTTGGAATTTAGGCACAGACTGATAACGACGTGCGGTATCATTCGCATATTTTTGCAGTCCTGTCAACAAGTTGCACTGGTCAAGAATATCAAGATAGGATGACAGCGTTGTTACGTTCCCCGCATCTTGCAATTGTCCCAATGCCTTTGTCAGCGACAGCAGTTCAGCAGAATAGGAGCATCCCAGTACAAAAAGTTGCTTCATCAGTGCTGGTTTATAAATATTAGATGTCAGTATGACATCTTTATCTATTGCGGGAGTCACTAATGACTCTTTGACATAATTTCTCCAGCGACGCATGTCCTTTATAAGCGGGGCGCTGCCAGGATATCCTCCATAATAGACCCATTCGTCGAGTGTCCATCCAAAGGCATCCTCCATTTCCCGTAATGTCCAGTGCCCTAAGCGTATTAATTCGAAACGACCCGCTAAAGACTCTTTTAGACCTTTTCGCAACATCAGGCGTGATGAGCCTAACAAGAATACTTTCAATTGTCGATGGGTACGGGTGTCAGCATCCCATTCTCGTTTGACAATCTCACTCCAATGCTTAATCTTGTGAACTTCATCAATAATCAGAACTGCCTCTTTCTGTTGCTTAATATCCATTTGAGCCCGGACACTATCCCATATTCGTCTGATCCAATCCGTATCGTTCTCGTCAATCCCATCCGCATTATACAGATAATGGGGCAACTGGCATTCTGCCAGCACCTGATCCATCAGTGTCGATTTGCCGACTTGACGGGGACCTGCTAATACTTGGATGAATCTGCGGGGCTCGTTCATCCGCTCAAGTACTTCTGCAAAATGCTGCCTTCTATACTCCATAATATTCGAAAGTTGTTTGCGAAATGTTCAAATCTTGTTTGCGGAATGTTCAAATCTCAGTTGTGAAATGTTCAAATCTCAGTTGCAAAGATAAAGTTTTAGCAGTGACTTTACAAAATTGTGAATCACAAATATGTAATATTTAAGGTTATTTAATAGAAAAAACAGCGTGAGGCTTTCTTCCCACCTTCCTGATTTTTACCTGCGTAATCTCCTTCTCCCATTCGTATCACAAAGAAAACTTAAAATGAAATGATAATGAAACAAAATTTTTTCGCAAATTGCTCAAGGGAACTCCTTAAAACAATGGTTCTCGTCCTGCTTGCTTTGGTAGGGACGAGTGCGTGGGCACAATCGACTTATTCTGGACAACCGACAGGCGACTGCTGGGTGCGTTCGGATAATAAATCTACTAAGAATACGACAACACAATTCATGGAAATAAAGACAGATGCTTCAACATATTTCTATGGTGTTATGTCGTTCCAATTTACGGCTCCCAATGACGGTTACGAGGTAAAAAGTGCCACACTGCGATTGACAACTAGGGTAAAGCGTGGCAATGCTGCCATGAAAATCTATGGTGTTAAAGGCTATGTTATCGCTGACCAAGTAGGTTATGAAAATGTAGAAGGTGGTATAGTAGCAGCAGTTGGAGAATCACCCATTGCCACTTTTGATCTGAAAGGTGCAAGTGACAATATGGCTATAATAGATGACATTAGTGACAGTAAGTATTCAAGTTATCATACTATTACTGCTTGGCAAAACACTATCGACTTGACGGAATATGTACGTTCTTTAGGTACTAATAGATTTTCTATTGCCATAGCGAAGGCTACAGACCAAAATTCTGCATCTCAGATTTTCACAAAAGATGCTACAGGAGTAACGTGGAATACAACTGTTAATAGTGGTGCTGCTATTAATAACGAAGATATTCTCCCTGTCCTCACAGTGGAATATCAGGCTGTATCTTACACAGGTCGAAGTGTTACGACCAGTACTTCTACAGCAGACACATGGGTGCGCAGTGATCAAAGCAACAAGGCTGGTGCTACCGTCAATTTTGAAGTAAAGAACCAAAATGATGAAGGAACGGCAAAATTATTCTATGGACTGATGTCGTTCAATTATACCCCAGTTGCAGGCAAGGAAGTTAAGAGTGCATTCCTTCGTTTGACAACCCGCACATACAAGACGAGTCAGGGAAATATCTGCAAAATATATCCTATAGAACTGACCATCGATGAAAATACATCTACAGGTACTGACTATAGTGCTGCTTCAAGTACTATCACATCAGCGTTGTCAGAAAGTCCTATAGCATATTTTATGATTAATGGTAACTATAACAAGCGTATCTCTGATAGTGGTCTGACATCTGGCTATTCGACAATTGAAGCGTGGCAGAACTTTATTGATATTACATCTTATATAAGGAGTTTGAATGGTGGTCCATTCTCTATTCTTTTGAAAATGGATAGTAATGTAGATGGAGGCTCTAGCGATTTCTTTACTAAAGAACAGGGAAGTGCCTCTGCTGTTAGTTTCAACGGCGGTTCATCTATCAGCAATGACGATTTGATACCTCAGTTGGTAATTATATACAAAGACATGGACAGTTACAAGTTGCCGATAACCAGTGCTGGTGCTGCAACGTTGTGCCTTCCTTTTGCTTCTACGATCCCAAGTGGTGTAACTGTTTACACCTTGACATATACTAGTGGCGATAAGGTTACTGCTACAGAAGTAATAGGTGGAACGCTTGCCGCAAATACTCCAGTTTTGATTAATGCTGCTGAGAATGCAGAAGGCTATGAGTTCGTGCGGAGTGGCGATATCGTATCGGGAATACCTACAGTTGGTGCCTTGACAGGTGTATATGCAGAAACCCAACCAGGAACAGGCCACTATATTCTAACCAATCATAGTGGTAAGGTTGGTTTCCGTAAAACTGTGGCTTCAAGCAAGGTCGCTGCCTATCGTGCTTACTTGACTGCAGCGGGAGGATCACGTGAGTTTTTGGAGATTAATTTTGGTGATGATAATGTAACAGCCATTAAGAATATAAAAGTAGGATCAGAAGAAGATGCGTACTTTGACTTGCAAGGGCAACGTGTACTCTATCCAAAGAAGGGATTGTATATCGTGAATGGTAAGAAGGTCATCATAAAATAAAGGAGGATAGAATTATGAAGAAAAAATATATGACTCCGCAAGCGGAAGTGATCGAAATTAAAACGAACTACCAATTGCTGGCAGGAAGTCCGGCAGGCTCCAATGTCTATTCTGAGGATGCCGATGAGAACGAATACGGATTGTAAAGAAACATTATTTTTGACTTATCCAAAAGTTATGTCTGTTGCTTGGCCGTTATTAACATAATGTAACTTTTCAAAGTGCTTAGCGGCTGCTTGCGTAAAGCAGTCGCTTTATTCGTATCACAAGGAAAATATTCATTAAAACATCAATAACTATGCAAAAGAAACTTTACCTATTGACTTTGGTTCTGCTCTGCTGCGTAATGTCAGTATGGGCGGAGGATGTAACGGTTAACCCTACGTTGGAAGTCAACTTCCGGACGGCAAGTGGTAATACTGCCTGGCAGAGTGGTTTTCCTAAGAATGCTGCCGATGATGGTGTCACGACGATGGAAGGCAACTATTTTGCGG
>JAFTFG010000002.1 GCA_017449675.1 Prevotella sp. | reverse complement strand
TTACTTGTTCACAAACTTTTTACCGTTCTGAATCAGAATACCCTTGTAGTTCTTGTCAACCTTTTGACCAGAGAGGTTGAACAATTCAGCATCATTGTCATTCAACATCTTGGTATGCTCAATTGACGTTCCACCATCTGCCTCAAAATAGAAACCATAAAGACCAATCTGGCTCTTGGGATTGAACAACCAATAGGTCTTACCGGCTTCAACATCAAAGTCGATATAACCTAAAACTGGACGATTCTCTGTTACGCCATTGGTATGCTGGAGGACATAGTCTTCAGCCATCGTACCTACGTTGAAATACAAGGGGTTACCTCCTTCATCATTTCCATAAGAAAAACCTGTGTTCTGATAATAGATACTCACATTAACAGTTGAAGGAGCCAAAGGCTGTTTGGTCGACTCATCAACAATATAAGTAGGATCGGAATTCTTATTACCATAGATGGCTAAACGCAAAGAACCTTTCTTGGTGGCAGCAAACTTCCAATAGGCACCTTTAGCAGGCATGGCTGTGGCACCTATTGTCCAGTATGTATCTTTGGCACGAAATACCTCGTCGCCAGCAGAATTTGTCTCATAGTACTCCCAGTGCTGAAAGCCTGGATTACCCATTGGCATGAGATATTTACCGAATTGGGGAGTGCAGTCAGTTGTAACCAAAGCATCATTGCCGCCTGCAGAACCTTTCAATTCCCAATATGTCGGAGTTTTTCCTTCTGCCACATCCTTGTGACTCAAACTATTAGGTGTGGAAACACCCGTCATTGTAATACCTTCAACAGAACCTGTAATAGTCGATGTCTTAATGGTCAAAGGAATACTTGTATCAGGAGCATCCTCTGTTCCACCTCCGTAAATACCTTCAGAGAGGTCGCTCAGTACAGCCGTAGAAAGATCAAAATCTGCGGCTTTCCATATTTGCGCATTCATACTCATAGCCACGAAAGCCATGCTAATTAGGGTAAAAATCTTTTTCATAAGCGTTAAAGTTTTGTTTGTTTATTGAATTATAGTAGTTTTCGTTTCAGTGTTTACCTCCCCTCACGAGGTAGATATACTTTTTTAGTATTCTGATGTTTTATGATGATGTTCATAGAACAAATTATATCCTAACCATATACAGCCTATGGCTGCTAATAATCCCCAAAAAGAAAGAAATAATATAAATTCCATACCCAATTCTAATCTTTAATTGCCATAAAATAAAGGAAAGTTCCTAATAATATCATAATAAGGACTATTAGTCCCCCTACGAGAAATAAGACCCACTTGTCTACATCCAAATCCATAATCCCTGCTAATATGACACCACCGAATACCAATTTAGCCATATCCAGAGCAAAATGACTAGCCTCTTTGTAAGCGTCTTTACGCTCGTTGGCTGTTATATGAATTTTTTCTTCTTCACGTTGCAAAAATAAAGTATTTTTCTGAAACCTCCAAACTTTTTAGTGTAAAATATACGCACAAGGCGAAATTTTTAGTGATATCTCCTATCATTCAGTGGTAAGATTCTGAATTATCCCCAAATGTAGGCAAAAATGTCCACCTTGTGAGGGGAGGTAAACACTGAAACGAAAACTACTATAATTCAATAAACAAACAAAACTTTAACGCTTATGAAAAAGATTTTTACCCTAATTAGCATGGCTTTCGTGGCTATGAGTATGAATGCTCAGGAAATGTGGGATGTTTCTGACATCCTTTCCAAGTCAACCCCAGATGGCAAGTATGATCTGTTCCAAGATGGAAAAATTACTTCTTTAGACAATGCTAACGAGAACTATAAGCAAGCAGGAACTTCTGATGACCCATTGGTAGATGGAACTACAGAAGCCGCAGCATATGCCGCAGCCACTTCAATTACACTAAAAGACTACATAATTGAGGGAGGTACGGCCAATTGTACTTTAAGGATTTATTCGACTCCAAATCATAATGAGAACTCTACAGCCGCCACAGCATTCTCAATTTCAGACCAAACAGGAGGAAATAATGCACTATCTACTGAGGACTGTTTGCCGGCATTTAACGTTTATATTTCTCCTAAAGGAAATCCGACAAAGGGCTATTTTGGTTATTGGGTCGAAGGTAGTAATGGGGCCAGTTTTAAAACACCTGATGCCTACCAAGGAGGCTTTTATACAGCAGAAGATTCTTGGGTTCCGACAAAAGGTGCTTATGTGGAGATTAAAGTTAAAACTGCAGGTGCTATGAGAATTGGTATTCGTCTTCCTAAAGCAGGTAAGAATAGAAAGGTGTTCTTTGTCAAGAAGTCTGACGGTTCTAAACTTGCGGTAGACCAATATAGTGCATCAGGCTTTGATAACAATAATACAACAGGCTTTAAAACTTTCACAACGACTGCGGATTATGTTATTACTCCAGACGTTAATAATCAATTCTTGGGTTATGTAGATGTAACATTACCTGCTAACGAAACTTACCTGATGTTCTCACCAGATACACAGATTGGCATCTATGGCTTCTATTTTGCACCAGACGGTGGTTCTGGTATTGCTAACGTGAAGGCTGCAGAGGACGTGAATGCTCCTATCTACAACCTCGCTGGTCAGAAGGTAGACAAGAACCAGAAGGGTATTCTGATTCAGAACGGTAAAAAGTTTGTGAATAAGTAAAGATTCTCAAATATATTGAGTGACAGGAGTAGACCACAAGTTCTACTCCTGTTGTTTTTTGTGTGTTTTCTTGCGAATTTCAAGAATAGTTTGTATATTTGCAAACGAGATAGAAGAAATAGTGTTATGAAGCGGACAAATGTCGTTGATACAATCAAACAGGCTTTGCAGACAATTCCAATGAAATTGGATGCAAGGATATATGGAAGTGAGGCTCGTGGCGATGCTCGTCCTGATTCTGATATTGATTTATTGATATTGGTTGACAAGCCTGTTGTATCTGGTAATGATGAAGATGCCATCTATGCACCTCTCTATCAGATAGAGTTGAATACGGGAATACTCATCAATCCTTTAGTAATGCCAAAATCAAAATGGGGGGAGAGAGTTACGCCTTTTTATGTAAATGTAGAAAATGAAGGCATTAGATTATGATATTGACTGATGAACAACGAGTTGATGTTGTAAAGTATCGTATAGAAAATGCAGAGAACACTCTCAAGGAAGTGCTTAGTCATATTGAGAATGGCTTTTATAATACAGCGGTAAATCGTATGTATTACGCTTGCTATTATGCAGCGAGTGCTTTGCTGATATCGGCTCAGATTACAGTTAAGTCGCACGAAGGGGTACGTCAGCAACTTGGTTTACATTTTGTTCAATCTGGAATTATTCCGTCAGAACTTGGCAGATTTTATAGTCGTTTATTTTCTAAGCGTTCTACAGGTGATTATGATGACTTTGTCAATCATACACTTCAAACAGTTGAGGAATTGTACCCTCAAGCAGAACATTTTGTAGATGTTGTAAAATCGCATATAGAAAAGTGGCTGGAGGAATATGCAAATAGACAAGAGCCAGAAGGGTATTTTTCTACCAGAAATGTTTAATCCTCTGCAACATCTGCCATTCTGCAACACTCGTTGATAATCAAGTGCTTACGTGTTGCAGATGGGTTGCAGATGAGTAAGATAGGGGCTTAAATCGACCTAAAAGGACTTAAAAAAACGATGTAAGGTGCCACCTTCAAGGGCAGGAGGTGCCTGCTTATTGGTGGTCAGGTGCCTGCTTATTGGTGGTCAAGTGCCTGCTTATTGGTGGTGAGGCGGTCGCTACCAATAATAGCAGCGCCCGCTGCTGATATCAGCAGCGAGCGGTACCAATGTTAGCAGCGGCCGCTGCTAACCTATTTTTCACAAGGAATGACTTATCCTCCGAAGTTATCGTACATGATACTCTCAGGATCCACGCCCAAGGAGTCAAGCATAGAGACGACGGCAGCCGACATCGGGCCGGGACCGCACATATAGTACTCTACATCCTCGGGAGCCTCATGGTCTTTCAGATACGTATTGAGCATTACCTGATGGACGAAGCCCGGAGTATACTTCACGCCGGCAGCATCTGCAGCGGGATCGGGACGGTCGAGAGCCAGGTGGAAATGGAAGTTGGGGAACTCCTTCTCCAAGCCCAGGAAGTCGTCAAGGTAAAAGACCTCGTTCAAGGCACGGGCACCATAGAAATAATGCATCTCACGATCCGTAGTGTGCAGCGTCTTCGTCATATGCATGATCTGTGCACGCAGCGGAGCCATACCGGCACCACCGCCGACCCATATCATCTCCTTCTTCGAGTCGAAGTGCGGATGGAAGTCGCCGAACGGACCAGACATCGTCACCTTATCACCCGGTTTCAGGGAGAAGATATACGAAGAGGCGATACCCGGATTAACCTCCATGAACCCGCTCTTGTCAGCCTTGAACGGCGGTGTGGCGATACGGACGGTCAACATGAACACGTCACCCTCAGCGGGATAGTTAGCCATCGAGTAAGCACGGATGGTAGGCTCCGGATTGACGCACTTAAGCGGGAAGAGTCCGAATTTCTCCCAAGACGGCAGATACTCCTCGCCAATCAACGACTTGTCGATATCCTTGTCATAGTCCATCGAGAAAGCCGGGATCTTAATCTGGGCGTAAGAGCCAGGGATGAAGTCCATATGCTCACCCGGAGGCAACTGCACCTTGAACTCCTTGATGAACGTAGCCACGTTCTTGTTGGAGATAACCGTACACTCATATTCCTTGACACCAAGGATACTCTCATCGACATGAATCTTCAGGTCGCCCTTTACCTTACACTGACAACCCAAGCGCCAGCCCGCCTTGATCTCCTTACGGGAGAAATGCGACTTCTCAGAGTCGAGGATCTCCCCTCCCCCTTCGAGCACCTGTACCTTACACTGGCCGCAACTGGCCTTACCGCCACAGGCAGAAGGCAGGAACACCCCGTTCTCGTTGAGGGTTGCCATCAGACTATTACCCTGTGCCACAGAGATGGTACGATCACCATTGATCTCAATATTCACATTCCCCGAAGGCGACAAATACTTCTTCGCCACCAACAGGATAATCACCAAGAGGAGTATGACAATCAGGAAAACTCCTATGCTATATGCTATAAACTGTGCCATTTTCTACATGAAACATTTAACATTAAACATTAAATATTCAAACCACTGAAACACATCATAGCCATCGCCATGAGTCCTACGGTGATAAATACGATGCCAAGGCCCTGCAAGGGTTTGGGAACATCGCTGTACTGCATCTTCTCACGGATGGCACCCAGTGCCACGATAGCCAGTGTCCAGCCCAGACCTGAGCCGAAGCCATAGACGATGGCATCCCATACACTGGTGATAGCCTGTGAGTTAGAGGGATCCATCAGGATACGCTGCTGCATGAACAGCGAGGCACCCATGATGGCACAGTTGACGGCAATCAGCGGCAGGAAGATACCCAATGCCGCATAGAGGGAGGGTGAATACTTCTCCACCGTCATCTCTACGAGTTGTACCATACCGGCAATCACAGCGATAAAGAGGATGAACGACAGGTAACTGAGGTCTACCCCTTCCACCAAGCACCCATCACCTAACACCTTCGTTTGTAACAGATAGTTCACGGGAACGGTGACGGTGAGCACGAAGGTCACAGCCAGTCCCAGTCCCAACGAGGTCTTCACGGTCTTCGACACGGCAAGGTAGGAACACATGCCGAGGAAGAAGGCGAAAATCATATTGTCGACGAAAATCGACCTGAATAAAAGACTTATTGCGTGTTCCATAGTTTACTTCTCCTTATAAAAATACGCACGATGAATCCAGATGACACAACCCACAAGGATCAGTGCCATCGCAGGCATCGTCATCATACCGTTGTTGACATAACCGAAGTCATAGACACTCTGAGGGATAATCTGGAAGCCCAGCAGGGAGCCGCGTCCGAAGAACTCACGGAAGGCACCCACGATGACAAGGATCATCGCATAGCCCAGTCCGTTACCCACACCATCGAGGAATGACGGCCAGGGTTTGTTCATCATGGCGAAGGCCTCCAGGCGACCCATGAGGATACAGTTGGTGATAATCAGACCCACATAGACGGAGAGTTGTACACTCACGTCATAGGCGAAAGCCTTGAGAATCTGAGAGACGATGGTCACCAGGGCAGCCACCACGACCAGTTGTACCACGATACGGATACGGTTGGGGATGGTGTTGCGGATGATAGAGATAATCACATTCGAGAAAGCAGTGATTACCGTTACGGCGAGTCCCATCACGATGGCAGGCTTCAACTGCGATGTAACGGCGAGTGCCGAGCAGATACCCAATACCTGTCCGAGGATCGGGTGGTCGAGGTTCAACGGATTCGTGAAGACCTCCTTATTTTGTTTACTGAATAGTGCCATAGTTTACTCCTCCTTCATTTTAGTGATATACTCCTTCAGACCCTCACGAAGCATGTCGCTGACACCATTGGAAGTCAGGGTGGCACCAGTCACACAGTCTACCTCAGAGGCAGGATGCTCCACCTTCTTCACAACCGCTATGGCGATCTGGCCATCCTCAGAGAAGATCTTCTTTCCCTGGAACTTCTCCTGCCAAGCCTGTGAGTCCTTGATCTCAGCACCCAGACCGGCCGTCTCGCTCTCATGGTTAAAGTAAGCACCATAGATAGTGTTCAGGTCATCGTCTACTGCGACGAAGGCAGAGATACCACCCCAAAGACCCATACCTTTCAGCGGGAACACATACTTTGTCTGTCCGTTGACCTTACATCCGTAGTATTTCAGTCCTTCTTTCTCCACTTCCGTCAGTACGACTTCCTTATACTTGGCCTCGGCCTCAGCACCGTCCAAGCCTCGGATATTCAGGGAATAGAGGATCTGTTTCTTCACATCGAGGGCCACGTTAGCGTCCTGCATGGGCTTCAGTGCCTGATAGACGAAAGCCAACAGGAAGGCCACGATGACCACGAGTATCGCACTATATGTAATAATGTACGCGTTACTGTTAGTATTCAGTTTACTCATTTTGTACCTCCTCTCTTTAAGCGTTTCGAGATGTTACGCTCCACGATGAAGTGGTCAATCGTGGGAGCAATCATATTGCCAAAGAAGATAGCCAGCATCATACCCTCCGGATAACCGGCATTCATCACACGGATGATGATAGCCATCGCACCAATGATAAAGCCATAGAAATACTGACCCGTCGTGGTGCGGCAAGAGGTGACGGGATCGGTAGCCATGAACACAGCACCAAAGGCGAAGCCGCCCAGGACGAAGTGATGCCACCATACCATCTCCGTAGCACCGGTCTGCTCGAACAACAAAGCCATCACAGCACCACCCACGAAGACACTCAGCATCGTACGCCAGGAGGCGATGCCCGTCCACAACAGGATGGCGGCACCAATGGCGATGGCGATGACAGAGGTCTCACCGATAGAACCGGGGATGAATCCGAAGATCATATCACAGATACAGGTATGGGGAGTAATCCCCTGTGCCACCTCACCCAACGGTGTGGCAGCCGTAAATGTATCGGGCAGTGTGTTACCCAGTCCGAAGATACTGTCCTGAGCCACCCATACCTGGTCACCTGTCATCTTCGACGGATAAGCGAAGAACAGGAACATACGGGCAGCGATGGCAGGATTGAACAGGTTCATACCCGTACCGCCGAAGATCTCCTTACAGAAGATCACACTGAAGGCACAGGCCAAGGCCAGCATCCACAGAGGACAACCGATGGGAACGATCAGGGGAATCAGAATACCGCTGACAAGATAACCCTCCTGTATCTCCTCGCCCTTCCATTGCGCCCAGGCAAACTCAATACCCAGACCGACGATATACGAAACGAGGATCTTAGGGAGAACGGCCAGGAAACCATAACCGAAGATTTCCAGGAAGCCGGCAGTGTCCAGCGTACCGGCAGCCAGATAGTTCTGGTAGCCGATATTATACATACCAAACAGCATGGCCGGCATCAGTGCGATGACCACCATACTCATAATACGCTTCGAGTCAATAGCGTCGTGGATATGGACTCCCGTCTTGGCCGTGTCGTTAGGCACGTACAAGAACGTCTCGAAGCCGTCGAAAATCGAACGGAAAGCATGCAGTTTGCCACCCTCCTCGAAATTCGGCTTTACCTTATTGAGATAATTTCTTAAAAACCTCATAATTACCTTTTTACTTTTTTACCTTTTTACCTTTATCAGGCATTTTCCTTGCGGAGGATATTCAGACCCTCGCGAACGATGCGCTGCAGTTCCAGTTTAGAACTGTCTACGAACTCAGCCAATGCAAAGTCCTCCGGAGAGACCTCATAGATACCCAGTGCCTCCTGGCGATCGATATCACCGGTAATGATGGCCTTGATGAGATACTCACCATAGATATCCATCGGCAGCACCTTGTCATACTCACCACTCATGATGATATGACGCTCGCCACCCTTGACACGGGCATCCAGTGCATATTTCTTCTTACCACAGAGCCAAGAGAAATAACTGCGGTTGACAGAGAACTGTTTGAAACGGGGCAGGATCCATCCTAAGAACTCATCAGCATCGTCACCCTCGGGAATCACAGTAATCTCAGAGGAATGGGCACCAAGAAAACCCTCTTTGGTCGTCACCTTACCGGTCAGTACGTTACCGTTGATGATACGCACATGATGTTCCGCATCATAACTGTTGCTCAACAGGGTAGACAGTTCCTCACCCACCAGCATGTCGACATAGGCGGGAGCCTTCACCTCACTGCCACAGAGGGCTACGGTACGGCGCAGGTCTACCTCACCGGTATTCAGCAGTCGACCGATGAAGAGTACAGCCGTAGGCTCCACCGTCCAGACCACCTCACCCTTGTTCACCGGATCGAGATGGTTGACCTGTACACCCACATTACCTGCAGGGCACGGACCGTCGAAGACCGTCACCTCTACATCCCTGTAGTTCTCGAAACTGGAATGGACACCGCAGCCAAGATAGGTCTTGGCAATCTTAGACAGCGCAGTCAGACCCGTCTGGAAATCCTGCTCCTGTCCCTTGACCTCAAACTCAAAGTCGGCAGCCAACGGCATGTCTCTCAATGCAGAGACGAAGACAGCCTTGGGCTTCTGTGACGGATTCGTCGAGACGGCATACGGTAACTGGTTGATATAACCGAAGATACCAGCCTCCAAAAGGGCATCGATAACACCCTGGCCATCCATCTTTGTCACATCCTTCTTACCGAAATCCACATACTCCTGTCGGGCATCGGCTTCCACACTGACACAGAGCACTTTCCTTCGTTCGCCACGCGCTACTTCACGAACTGTTCCGCTAACAGGCGAGGCAAACTTCACTTCGGGATACTGCTTGTTGACAAACAAAGCATCCCCGGCTTTGACTTTGTCACCTTCCTTGACTACGACTTTCGGTGTCACGCCTTCGAAATCATCGGGGACCAGTGCATACCGGCCGTTGGATTTCAACTGAATACGTTTCGCCTCGGCCTTGCCCTGAAGGTTGATGTCCAAGCCTTTTCTCAGTTTAATTACATTTGCCATTTATATAAATGTTTAGGAATTGTCGTCAGGAAACGGTGCAAAATTAATAAAAAATAGGTATAAAATGCGCAATTTTCCTTCGAAATATTCCCATGTCACAACTTTTTATCGTAATTTTGTGGCTGAAATCAAAGCAGGGCGAAACTTTTGCAAACTCCATCTGACAGATTGCACGCTCCATGAAGACGATTAGGTGAAGACGCTTAAATATATACTCAGTGCCACCATCTGGACTATCATAGGACTCTATATCCTGATGATAGTCGCCTTTCATATTCCTCCCATCCAACGGTATATGGGTCAGAAGACAGCCGACCTGTTGGGAGAGACCCTGGGGACGGAAGTCACGGTAGGCAGTATCAATCCGGGATTCCTCAACCGTCTTATCATCGATCATGTCAGCATCCAGGACCAACAGGGGGAAGAGATGCTACGGGTACGCCGTATGGGAATCCGCATCAGTCTGTGGGACTTGCTCAACGGAAAGATATCCATCTCGTCGGCCCAACTGTTCGGAGCCCATGCCAACCTCTACCAGACCACACCTGAGGCGGCACCGAACTACCAGTTCGCACTCGACTCCCTGGCCTCCAAGGACACGACCAGTCAGACTCCCCTCGACCTGCATATCAACTCACTGATCATGCGGCACTCCAGTGTGCGCTTCAATCGCCGTTATGAGCCGGAGACTCCGCAACAGTTGAACCCGTCCCATCTGTACGTCAAAGACATCAGTGCATATATCATCCTCAAGACACTGACTCCCGACACCATGAACATCAATGTGAAGAAACTGGCCTTCACCGAACAGTCGGGACTGAAGATGGACAAGTTATCGATGCACTTTGAGGGCGGACGCACCCATAGCCACCTGTATGACCTGCGTATCCAGATGCCAGGGACGGACTTCTCCCTCCATGAGGTGACTGCCGACTACCTGTTGACGGATGATCAGTTGCAGATGGGTTCACTCACCTATCAGGGAGAGATTCCCGAGTCACATATCCGTCTCTCCGACATCTCCTGTCTCCTACCCTCCCTGAAAACGTTCAACAGTACACTGACCGTTGCCTCCCACTTCAAGGGCAAGGGCTACGACATCGAGATTCCTGATATCAACGTCAGTTCCTCCACAGGGGATATAGACATCCATTGTAACGGATTCATCAAGCATCTCGACCACCAACCGGAGTGGTATGCCAACCTCAAAGACCTCTCCCTGTCGTCGAAGACCTTGAGTTTCATCTCCGAGAACCTCAGAGGACAGAAAGTGGAGGTGCCTGATGTCATCGACCGTATGGGAGACATCCATCTGTCGGGCGACCTCAGCGGAAGAGCATTGGAGCAGGTGAATATCAGTCAGCAGATTCGTTCGGGGGCAGGTAATGCCACCGTCCATTTCGCCCTTGACCCGCAACAGCAATTCACCGGTGACGTGGAGACAACGGGTATCAACCTGCGGCAACTGCTTGATGACGAGCATTTCGGTACACTGGCCACCAATATCCAACTGAGCGGTTCACTAGCCAAAGGACAGACACACCTACATGCCGACGGTATCATCAACGAGTTGGAGTATAACAACTATTCCTACCGGCATATCACCCTCAACGGCAGTTATGCCCCGGGAGAGATCAACGGCAAGTGCTCGATAGACGACCCCAGAATCCGCTTTGACCTGGAGACGACCATCCAAGGTACCGGGCTGAACGATGCCAAGGGCTTCGTGGATATCAGTCACTTTGCGTATCACGAACCGGAAAAGCATTACGAGATGGATCACCTGACGGTGAATACCGGTTTCGACCAACAGACCCACTACCTGCTGCTGAACAGTGACTTCGCACAGGCAGAGATTCGCGGTGACTTCGACTATCAGACACTCACACAGAGCGTCACCAACTTTCTGGCCAGTCAGATGCCTACCCTACCGGGACTCCCCAAGGTGAATCCCGACACACATAATAACTTCACCGTTCACGCGACTATCCGTAAGAGCGACTGGCTGCAACAACTCATCGGCATACCCCTTGCCATCCAGCAACCGGTTATCCTGGAGGGATTCGTCAATGACCATGTCCGAAGTATCAACCTGGAGTGCAGCCTGCCGTCTTTTGACTATGCGGACAGCGGCTATCGCAACGGACATATCGTCATCACTACCCCCGGCGACTCCCTGGCCTGTAACCTCAGCATCACCAAGTTGATGGATAACGGGAATCACTTTGACCTGAACATGAAAGGAAGGGCACATAACAACCACCTCGTCTCCTCCTTCTCATGGGATAACCACGCCAAGGAACAGATGAGCGGTACCTTGAACAGCACAGCCAACTTCTTCAGTACACCTGACGGACGACAGGTGGCCTATATCGGTATCGCCCCCTCGCACATCAATATCCATAATACCATATGGAACACAGAGCCGTGTGCGATCAGTTATTCCGACAAGAGACTGGAGATCAACGACCTGAATGTCCATCACGGCGATCAGTACCTGAAGGTCAACGGCACGGCATCAGCGCATAGTAATGACTCCCTGGTGGTCGACCTGCATGAGATTGATGTAGCCTATATCCTTGAACTCGTCAACTTCGATGCGGTGAGTTTCAGCGGACTGGCTACTGGACAGGCGCATGCCAAGGGCGTATTCGGGAAACAACTGGAAGGAGATGCCAACCTGACCGTCAACGAGTTTAAATTCGAGCACGGACGGATGGGAACCTTGGGAGCCCATGTCAACTGGAACAGGGAGAAAGAACAGATTGACATCCTGGCAACAGCGGATGACGGCGAGGATGCCATGACCTATATCAACGGATATGTGTCCCCCACCCATAACTACATCGACCTAGGTATCAAGGCCGTCGGTACACATATCGACTTCATGCATTCCTTCACCCGCAGTTTTCTCAGTAAGGTGGACGGACATGCCAACGGCGACGTACGCCTCTACGGTCCACTGGACCATATCAACCTGACAGGAGAACTGGTAGTCAACGGACTGACACATGTCAAGCCGATCGGTTGTTCCTACGAGTTACGTAATGACACCATCCGGATGACACCTAACGAAATCACGTTCGTCAACTGTCCGATCTATGACATCCACGACCAACAAGGTATCGTCACGGGAGGCATCCATCATGACTACCTGACCAAACTCACCTATGACCTTAATATCCGGGCCCAAAACCTGTTGGCCTACGACTTCCCCGACTTCGGTGACGACACCTTCTACGGAACGGTATACGGAACGGGAGACGTGGAGATTCACGGACGTAGCGGTGAGGTGGTCATCAACTTGAACGTGACACCCGAAGCAAACTCCGTCTTCGTCTATAACGCCGCCGACCCTGATGCGGTCTCCAACCAGGAGTTCATCCATTGGGGCATCAAGGATCATACACAGACGACTGCCGACAATAAGAAGACGACAGTGATAGTACCCGTAGAGGAGCGCTCTGACATGCGTATCAATTTCCTCATCAACTGTACACCCAACGCAGCACTGCGTCTGTTGATGGACAGTCGTACCAACGATTATATCACGCTACGAGGAGATGGCGTATTACGGGCCACCTGGTTTAATAAGGGCGGTTTTAATATGTTCGGTACCTATCGGGTAGCCAACGGAACCTATGACGTGACCATCCAGAATGTCATCAAGAAGAACTTCACCTTCCAGGAAGGTGGCACCATCGTCTTTGGAGGTGATCCCTATAGTGCCAGCCTTAACCTGCAGGCTGTCCATACGGTCAATGGCGTATCACTCTCCGACCTCAACGTAGGAAGGAGTTTCTCGAATACCGTTCGCGTCAACTGCCTGATGAATATCACGGGACAGCCCTCACAGCCCGTCGTGGAGTTCGACCTTGATATGCCTAACGTCAATACAGACGAGAAACAGATGGTACGCTCCCTGCTCAACTCCCAAGATGAGATGAACCAGCAGGTAGTCTACCTCCTCGCCATCGGACGTTTCTATCCACAGGGTGCCAATAATGCCGAGAACCCCAATGAACAGAGTCAGACCTCACTGGCCATGCAGAGTCTGTTATCCGGAACACTGTCCGGACAGATCAACAGTCTGTTGAAGTCTGTCATCAAGAGCAATGACTGGAGTTTCGGTGCCAATATCTCAACGGGTGATGAGGGATGGAATAACGCAGAGTATGAAGGACTGATCAGCGGCCGTCTTTTCAATAACCGCCTACTCATCAACGGACAGTTCGGTTATCGGGATAATACCACAACAGCCAACCCGTCGTTCATCGGTGACTTCGATATCCGTTACCTGCTGTTACCAAGCGGTAACCTCGCCCTGAAAGTCTATAACCAGACCAACGACCGCTACTTCACCAAGTCGAGCCTCAACACACAGGGTATCGGACTGATCATGAAGAAGGACTTCAATGGCTTTCGCGACCTGTTCTCGACAAAGCGGAAAAAGAAAAAATCATCTCAGCCTTAGGCCCTGACCCACCCGTAAGTCGTCGTAAGGCGACATGTGATTCATCTTATACAGACTCTTCAGGCGGATGCCGTACGACTGCGCAATCGAGTACATCGACTCGCCGCTGCGCACGTAGTGTAGCCTGTCCTTATAGTCCTTCGGCGCCCGTTTCTGCTTTTTCTTCAGCCAGACGATGTCTCCCTCCTGCAGTTGGTCACGCTTGTCGCGCTCATTATACTTTGCCAACTTGCGGTAACTGATGCCCACCTCCTCGCCAATCGACTTGAAGGTGTCGCCGCGCCGCGCCAGCAGATAGTAGTTCTTGTTGAAGATCTTGATCGGGTGCAGGTCCTGGCCGTTCACACGCTGATCCTTCGCGTGCTCCACCATAAACTTATCCGCGCTCTTCGCCGTGTCATACTCGTAGAGTTTGTACAGTTGGATGATCTCGATCAGTTTCGAGGCATACTGCGGATTAGTGGCATAACCAGCCGCCTTCAGGCCGCGGGCCCAGCCCTTGTAGTCCGTGATCTTCAGGTCGAAGAGCGAACGGTAGCGCTGGCCGTTGACCAGGAACTTCGAGTGATCCTCGAACGACTCGTAGGGCGAGTTATAAGCCCTGAAGCACTCGTTGCGCGCATCATCATCGTGATACACCTTGCGCCCCGTCCAGCCGTTACACTTGATGCCGAAGTGGTTGTTGCCCTTCCTGGCGAGGTCGCTTGTGCCCGCCCCACTCTCGAAGAGGCCCTGTGCCAGCGTGATGCTGGCTGGAATCTTCCAGCGGTGCATCTCCTCGATGGCGATGTCCTTATACTGGTTTATGTATTGTTGGTAGCGCTCGTTCCATCTCACCTGTCCGTTAGCGCAGACAGAGAGCAAAAGCGCAATGGAAATCAGTATTTTTCTCATAAAAATGATAATTATGTGTGCAAAAGTAATCATTTTTGCCGAAATATTCGTATATTTGCACAAAAATT
>JAFTFG010000019.1 GCA_017449675.1 Prevotella sp. | reverse complement strand
TATATAATAATATTCAACAAATCTAGGCCAGAATTTTCAAACTGTTACTGTTACTAACTGTTACGCTCTCCCAAAGACAAACTTCAAAAATCAGTCGTTAACTTTGAATACGATCATGTCTGCGAGTTGCAGGAAATGGCCCTTCTTTTACTCTTCCACAATCTCTTTGGCTCTGGCCAAAGCGAGATCGATATGGTTGCAGATGTTCTCCTCGCCCAGGAGGTCGTTGAAGTTGTTGCGCTTCAGGACGGCTTCCACCTTGGGATTGACACCCGAGAGGACGATGGTGATGCCTTCTTTCTGACTCATCAGACACATGTTCTCGAGGTTATGCAGACCCGTGGAGTCGATGAAGGGAACCTTACGCATACGGATGATGCGTACCTTCGGGCGCTTACCGTAACGGGCCATGATATCCTCGAAACGGTTACCGGCTCCGAAGAAATAAGGACCGTTGATCTCATAGACCTCCACGCCCTTGGGGATGGTGAGATGCTCCAGGTTGCCCCGCTCCATATCCGCATCCTCGTTGAGGTCGATCTCATTGAGAATGGCATGTACCTCGGTAGTCTCAGCCATACGGCGCATGAAGAGCAGGCAGGCACAGATAAGTCCGAACTCGATAGCGACGGTAAGGTCAAAGATGATGGTGAGGAAGAAGGTAAGCAACAGAACGGTGATATCACTCTTGGGGTTGCGTAACATGGCGAGGAACGAGCGCCAACCGCTCATGCCATAACTGACGACGACCAATACACCGGCCAGGCAGGCCATCGGGATATACTGGGCCAGTGGCATGAGGAACAGAAAGATAAGCAACAGGACGACGGCATGGATGATACCGGCCACAGGGGTACGTCCGCCATTGTTGATATTCGTCATGGTACGGGCGATGGCACCAGTGGCAGGAATACCGCCAAAGAGGGGAGAGGCGATATTGGCCAGGCCCTGACCGATCAGTTCTGTGTTTGAGTTATGATGGTCACCGATGACACCGTCGGCCACCGTTGCGGAGAGCAGTGACTCGATGGCACCCAGTACGGCGATGGTGACGGCAGGACCTACCAATCCCTTGATGGTCTCCCATGATAGGGCCGGGACGACGGCACCAGGCAGTTGGGAGTTGATGCTGAAACGGTCGCCGATGGTCTCAATGGAAGTCACCCCCGCATATTGTTTCAATAGCAGGGCGGCAACCGTGATGATGATGATAGCCACCAGAGAACCAGGCAGTGAGCGTAGTGGGGAAAGGCGGAACATGCGTGCCAGGATGGGCCATGAGGCTATAATGACGACACTGGCAATACCCGTGATAGCACTCCAATAGTCAATATGGCCTAAGTTAGAGAAATAGGCTATCCATTTCTCCACGAAGTCGGAGGGCACCACGTCCATCTGCATGCCCAACAGGTCTTTGATCTGGGTGGTGAAGATGGTGACGGCAATACCGCTGGTGAAGCCTACCACGATAGGATAGGGGATATACTTGATGATGGTACCCAGTCGGAGAACACCCAGCAGGATCAGGAAGACACCCGCCATCAGGGTGGCGATGGTCAGTCCCTGCATACCATATTGCTGGATGATGCCGTAGACGATGACGATGAAGGCACCTGTGGGGCCGCCGATCTGTACCTTGCTGCCTCCGAAGAGGGAGATGAACAGTCCTGCTACAATAGCCGTGATGATACCCTTCTCAGGGGAGACACCACTGGCGATACCAAAGGCGATGGCCAACGGAAGGGCCACGATACCTACGATAATACCGGCCATCAGATCGGCCATGAAAGTCTTCTTGTCGTAATGCTTGAGTGCCGAGAACATCTTCGGCTTAAAGTCCAATGTCTTAATCATTTATCTTATCATTCTGAAAACGGGTGCGAAGGTACAAAAAAAATATAAGGTGGCCAATAATTACCACCTTATATTATTAATCATATGCGTTTTCTTGATTTATTTTTGCTTCAGCAGATCACGGATCTCAGCGAGCAACTCTTCCTGAGTGGGTCCTGCGGGTGCTGCGGGCTCCTCGGGAACTTCCTTCTTGCGGTTCAACTTATTCATGGCCTTGATCATCAGGAAGATACAGAAGGCGATGATGATGAAGTCGAAAATGTTCTGGATAAACTGTCCGTAGGCAAATACAGCGGCACCGGCCTCTTTGGCGGCAGCGAGCGTGTTATATTTACTACCGTCTAAAGTGCAGAACAAGTCGACAAAACTGACATTGCCAGTGCACAGACTGATGATCGGCATAAGGATATCCTCTACCAGGCTGGAGATGATCTTTCCAAACGCACCGCCGATGATCACACCGACAGCCATGTCCATCACGTTGCCCTTCATGGCAAACTCTTTGAATTCACTAATAAATCCCATAGTCTTTTGTGTTAAATGATTATTGTTAATTGTTAAATTGTCATCTGTATTTTGCAATCTCGGACTCTCGTCCTTGATTTATCTCATTTTTAATGTTTAATCGTGAATCTTTAATCATAATTAAGATTGAATTCAAGTGCAAATATAGATATTTTTTCGTAACTTTGTGCCCGAAATAGAGAAAAAATGTTCTTCGGACATGAATTTTTTGTTTTCAAGGTAAATTATTTATAAACCCTTTAATTAAATATTAGTAAAATGACAAAAGTAGCAATTAACGGTTTCGGCCGTATCGGTCGCCTCGCATTCCGTCAGATGTTCGAGGCTGAAGGTTATGAGGTAGTGGCTATCAACGACTTGACCAGCCCCAAAATGCTGGCTCATCTGTTGAAGTATGACACCGCTCAGGGTGGTTTCGCTGGTAAGTTCGGTGAGAACAAGCACACTGTTGAGGCTGGTGAGGACTTCATCGTTGTTGATGGAAAGAAGATCACGATCTATGCTATTCCTAACGCTGCTGAACTGCCTTGGGGCAAGTTGGACGTAGACGTTGTTCTGGAGTGCACAGGTTTCTATACTTCTAAGGAGAAGGCTTCTGCCCACATCCAGGCTGGTGCTAAGAAGGTTGTTATCTCTGCTCCCGCAGGTAATGATCTGCCCACCATCGTTTACAATGTTAACCACAAGACCCTGACTCCTGCCGACACTGTTATCAGTGCTGCTTCTTGCACCACTAACTGTCTGGCTCCTATGACCAAGGCTCTGAATGATTTCGCTGCTATCCAGAGCGGTATCATGACTACTGTTCACGCTTATACAGGTGACCAGATGATCCTCGACGGTCCTCAGCGCAAGGGTGATGTTCAGCGTGCCCGTGCCGGTGCCCAGAACATCGTTCCTAACTCTACTGGTGCTGCCAAGGCTATCGGTCTCGTTATTCCTGAGTTGAACGGTAAGTTGATCGGTGCTGCACAGCGCGTTCCGACTCCTACAGGTTCTACCACTATCCTGCACGCTGTTGTAAAGGGTGAGGTGACAGTTGAGGATATCAACGCTGCCATGAAGGCTGCTGCCAACGAGTCATTCGGTTACACTGAGGAGAAACTCGTTTCTAGCGACATCATCGGTATGAAGTTCGGTTCACTATTCGATGCTAACCAGACCATGGTTTCTAAGATCGGTGACGGCAACTCTCTCGTACAGGTTGTTGCTTGGTACGACAATGAGAACTCTTACACTTCTCAGATGGTTCGCACTATCAAGTACCTCGCTGAACTCAAATAAGCAGCGAGCGCATCATCAAGATTACTTGAAATAAAAAATAGCCGTTCGGTATTGCCGAACGGCTTTTTTTTGTTATTTTTGCAGTCAGAACCAAAATAATGAAAATAGAATGGAAGTTATACAGAGTTTTACCATTGACCATACCCGTCTGAAACCGGGTATCTATATCTCGCGAGACGACGAGCAGTTCAGGACTTTCGATCTGCGTATCACAGAACCAAATAAGGAACCGGCGGTAGCACCTGCTGCCATGCATAGCATCGAGCATCTGATGGCTACGTGGTTTCGTAACTCAGCCGTGAAGGGTGATGTGGTATATGTAGGACCGATGGGATGCCTGACTGGTATGTATATCGTCATGAAGGGTACTTATAGTGTGGAAGAGATGCGCCAGTTGACCATTGAGTGCTTACAGTGGATACTGACCCAGCAGGAGGTGCCTGCCACGACCCCTGAGACCTGTGGTAACTATCTGCTGCACGATCTGCCGATGTGCCACTGGGAGTGTCGGAGGTATCTGGATCGTCTGCAGCATGATTTCCATTGTGAGTATAATCAGTTGACGGTGACCCTTGACGACGGTAAGGTGTTCGCTGACGCATAAATAGAATAAGGTGAGGATGGCACACAGGATGATTACCATACTCGGACCGACGGCCAGTGGGAAGACACCATTGGCAGCGGCATTGGCCAAGGAGTTGGGGGGAGAGATTATCTCTGCTGACTCCCGTCAGGTATACCGTAGGATGGATATCGGCACAGGAAAGGATCTGGAGGATTATCTATTGCCAACAGCCCATAGCCAACAGCCCATAGCCATCCCCTATCATCTGATTGACATCTGTGAGCCTGGTACCAAATATAACCTCTTCCAATATCAGCAGGACTTCTATGATGTCTATCAGGATATCCAGAGACGGGATGTGCAACCTATCCTCTGTGGGGGAACGGGACTCTATATCGAAGCAGTACTGAAAGGTTATCACTTGTCACCCGTTCCTCAGAATCCTGCATTACGGGAGCAGTTGGAGGATAAGTCACTGGAGGAGTTGACCCGTATCTTGGTGGAACTGAAAGCCCAGAATGGTTCGACGATGCATAACAAGACGGATGTGGACTCTTGTCAACGGGCCATCCGTGCTATTGAGATAGAGACTTATAACCTGAAGCATCCTGTCCCCAGGCGTGAACTGCCTCCCGTCGACAGTCTGATCATCGGTGTGAATATTGACAGGGAACAGCGGCGTGAGAAGATCACCCGTCGACTGAAGAGCAGATTGGAAGACGGGATGATCGAGGAGGTGAGGGCCCTGTTGGATGAGGGTATTCCCGCAGATGACTTGATCTATTACGGACTGGAGTATAAGTTTGTGACGGAATACCTGATCGGGAAGACCTCCTATGAGGAGATGTTCCAACGGCTGGAGATTGCCATCCATCAGTTTGCCAAGCGGCAGATGACTTGGTTCAGAGGAATGGAGCGTCGTGGCTTCACCATCCATTGGATTGATGCCATGCGACCGATGGATGAGAAAGTAAAGGAGATAATGAGGCTGTTGGCCAAAAGCAAATGAATATGAGCGAAGAACAAAATACCCGTTGGGGCATCTTGTATTGTCCCAAAGGACGCGGCAGTAAACAACGTGAGAAGATACAGCGTGTATTGAACGAGCGTCAGGTGCAATATGACTTTGTACAGAGCGAGTCGACCGACAGTGTGGAACGACTGGTGACCATGCTGATCCATAACGGCTATAAGACGATTGTGGTGGCTGGTGGTGACTCTGCCCTGAATGATGCGGTCAACTGTCTGATGAAAGTGGAGAAACAGGTGCGTGACCAGATTGCCCTGGGGGTGATTCCCAATGGGGTGATGAATGATTTTGCCCGTTATTGGGATATCAAGGAAGGGAATATCGAACAGGCGGTCGACTGGCTTCTCAAGCGCCGTGTACGGAAGGTAGACCTGGGATGTATCCGCTATACCAACAAGAGAGAGGAACAGTGTCATCGCTACTTCCTGAACTGTGTCAATATCGGACTGATTGCCGATGTGATGAATATGCGGCGACAGACACGTTCTTTATTGGGCTCCCGTACCTTGTCGTTCATCGTCTCTATCTTCCTGATGATCTTCCACCGGATGGACTATAAGATGCATCTGAAGATCAATGCCGATATCATCAACCGTAAGATCATGACGATGTGTATCGGTAGCGGACCGGGGTATGGACAGACTCCCAATGCCGTACCTTATAACGGACTGCTTGATGTGTCACTGGTCTATCATACGGGAATCCTGCAGGTGTTCGGCGGTCTGTGGCTGTTGGTGACAGGACGTTTTCTGAATCATCGCAGCGTGCATCCTTACCGTACCCGTGAGGTAAGGATAGAGGAGGCGAAGCATGCCTTGGTTAGTATTGACGGCAGATTGATGGGGACTCCTGTGGGAGCCTACCAGATTAGTGTGGAACAAGAGGTGATTAATTTCCTGATACCTGACTAACCGTTTTTGGAGATTTTCACCAGTCTCTCCTCATCCAACAGTTGGATATTCCTCCCGTCAATGGCAATAAGATGCTCTGTGGCAAAGGCTGACAGTGTGCGGATGGCATTACTCGTTGTCATGTTCGACAGGTTGGCCAGGTCTTCTCGGCTGAGACTGATGGCCAGGGTCTTACCGTTCTCCTCCATCCCATATTTGCTTTTCAGTCTTAATAACGCTTCAGCCAGTCGCCCACGGATATGCTTCTGAGTCAGGTTGACGGTCTGTTCATCCGCATGTCTCAACAGGCTGGCCAGTTGTTTGATGAAGTAAAGAGCGACGGCACTGTTCTCTGTGATAATCTTCAGGATGACAGGAATAGGTATCATACAGACGGTGGCAGACTCAAAGGCTGAGGCTGAGGTACTATAGCGGTCGTCGGCAAAGCCCGCACGATAACCGAAAAATCCTTCCGGCTTGGCCATACGGACAATCTGAGGACGACCACCGATTCCTTCCTTGAAAATCTTGACTTTTCCCTTGGCCAGACAGAACAGGCACTCAGGAGTGTCGTTCTCATGATAAATCAGTTCGTTCTTCTTGAATTTCTTGAGGGATACATGCGCCAGCAGGAAGGAACGCTGTTCTGCTGTGAGGAGTTCCCACAGTTCCTTCATGGCTCTTGTGATTTGTTCCTGTTCGGTTTCTTTCCCTAATACAACCATCTTGAGTAATGTCTGTAATCAGCGATGCAAAAGTAATAAAAAAGAACAAAAAGACAATCTTTTTCATGTAAATAATCTTCGACTCCATTAAAAATCATTCTTTTTTACAAAAAATATCCTTAATAATTTTGTAATCCCAATGAAATTGTGTACTTTTGGGAATCGAATATAAATCTAAAACTGAACCTTAAAATAGGAACTATGAGTTATTTGCGATTAGAAAAAGCTGTAATGACTAACCTGGAGGAGTCGCTCCGTCGTGAATTACTTCGAACAAACCGTTCTGGTGCCTATAGCAGTTCGACCTTGGTCGACTGTAATACGCGCAAGTATCATGGTCTGCTCGTTGTTCCCGTACCAGAACTCGATGACGAGAATCATGTGTTGTTGTCATCACTCGACTGTACGGTGATTCAGCATGGTGCGGAGTTTAATCTCGGACTCCATAAGTATCAGGGAAACAATTTCAGCCCGAAAGGTCACAAGTATATCAGGGAATTTACTTGTGACGTAGTGCCTACCACACTTTACCGTGTGGGTGGCGTGTTATTAAAACGAGAGACGATCTTCCAGTGTTATGAGGACCGTATCCTGATTCGCTACACCTTGGTGGATGCACACTCTGCCACCACGTTGCGTTTCCGTCCGTTCCTCGCCTTCCGCTCGGTTCGTCAGTTTACCCATGAGAACTCTACGGCATCTCGGGAGTACCATGAGGTAGACAACGGTATCAAGACCTGTATGTATGCTGGTTACCCCGACCTCTATATGCAGTTCAACAAGAAGAACGAGTTCGTGTTCCATCCCGACTGGTATCGCGGTGTGGAGTACCCGAAGGAGCAGGAGCGCGGTTATGCTTCTAACGAAGACCTTTATGTACCGGGCTATTTCGAGATGTCTATCAAGAAAGGTGAGAGTATTATCTTTGCCGCTTCTACCAAAGAGGTTAAGAGCAGCACCCTCAAGGCCCTCTTCCAGAAAGAGATTGATGTTCGCCAGCCTCGTGATAATTTCTATCACTGTCTGGTGGCTGCTGCTCATCAGTTCCATAATCGTCAACCGAATGACGACCGTTATCTGCTGGCTGGTTATCCTTGGTTCAAGGCCCGTGCCCGTGATACGTTTATCGCCTTGCCGGGTCTGACCCTTTCCATTGGTGAACAGGATTATTTTGAGTTGGTGATGAAGACCGCCGAGAAGGGGCTCCGTGAGTATATGGAGGACAAACCGCTCAGCGTGAAGATCTATGAGATAGAGCATCCGGATGTTCCCTTGTGGGCCGTCTGGGCCATCCAGCAGTATGCCAAGACCGCCAGTAAGGAACAGGCTTATAAGATGTACGGTAAACTCGTGAAGGATATCGTGGATTATATCATTGAAGGTGGTAATTCCAATATGCGTCTGGACGACAACGGCCTGTTGTATGCCAATGGACGTGACAAGGCTATCACTTGGATGAATTCTACGGCTAACGGTCATCCAGTGGTTCCCCGTTCCGGTTATATTGTTGAGTTCAATGCCCTCTGGTATAACGCCCTGAGGTTCTGTGCTTCCCTGGAGGATGAGTTTGGTAATAAGAAATATGCCGCCAAGTTGGAGACACGTGCCGAACTTTGCAAACAGTCGTTTGTGGATACCTTCCTCAACGAGTATGGTTATCTGCTGGACTATGTAGACGGCAATATGATGGACTGGAGTGTTCGTCCGAATATGATATTCCCTGTTGCCTTCGACTATTCTCCTTTGTCGCAGGAACAGAAGAAGAGTGTACTGGATATCTGTACACGTGAGTTGCTCACTCCGAAAGGACTGCGTTCGCTGTCACCGAAGAGTGGAGGTTATAATCCGATGTATGTCGGTCCGCAGACCCAGCGTGACTATGCTTACCATCAGGGTACGGCATGGCCTTGGTTAGGCGGATTCTATATGGAAGCCTGTCTGAAGATTTACAAGCGCACCCGTTTGAGTTTCGTAGAACGCCAGATGGTAGGCTATGAGGATGAAATCAACTATCACGCACTGGGAACCATCAGTGAACTGTTTGACGGCAATCCTCCTTTCCACGGACGTGGAGCGATGGCCTTCGCCATGAATGTCGCTGAGATTCTGCGTACGTTGAAACTGTTGGAGAAATACACTTATCAAAAGTAAAATAGGAGGAGAAAACTATGAAAGTATTAATGTTTGGATGGGAGTATCCTCCTCATGTTTTCGGTGGACTCGCTACTGCGAACTATGGTATCTCTCAGGGCTTGCACGCCCAGGGTGACATGGATATCACGCTCTGTCTGCCCAAACCATTCGGTGATGAAGAGCGGAATGCTTGTAATATCGTGGCGATGAATGCCGTGCCTATCGCATGGCGTGATGTCAGTTACGACTATGTTCGTGATCGTGTGGGTAATATCATGGATCCTGACCTCTATTTCAAGTTGCGCGACCATATTTATGCAGACTTCAATTACATGCATGTCAACGACTTGGGTGCGATGGAGTTTGCCGGCGGTTATCCCGGTAATCTGCATGAAGAGATCAATAACTATTCGATTATTGCCGGTGTCGTGTCACGTACCTTTGATTTCGATATCATCCATGCGCATGACTGGTTGACTTATCCTGCCGGCATCCATGCCAAGCAGGTGAGTGGAAAACCGCTTTGTATTCATGTGCATGCTACTGATTTCGACCGTTCCCGTGGTAAGGTGAACCCCACTGTCTATTCTATCGAGAAGAACGGTATGGACTGGGCCGACTGTATCATGTGTGTGTCGGAACTGACCCGCCAGACCGTCATCCACCAGTATCATCAGGATCCACGTAAGTGCTTCACGGTACATAATGCGGTATATCCATTGCCTCAGGAATATCAGGACATTCCACGTCCCGACCATACGGGCAAGGACAAGGTGGTGACCTTCCTCGGTCGTATCACGATGCAGAAAGGTCCGGAGTATTTCGTGGAGGCTGCCAATATGGTGATCCGCCGTACCCGTAATGTCCGTTTCTGTATGGCGGGTTCCGGTGATATGATGGATGCGATGATTCATCTGGCTGCCGAACGCGGTATCGCTGATCGTTTCCACTTCCCGGGCTTTATGCGTGGCAAACAGGTTTATGAGTGCTTGAAAGATTCTGATGTCTATGTGATGCCTTCTGTCTCAGAGCCGTTCGGTATCTCTCCGTTGGAGGCTATGCAGTGTGGTACACCGTCGATTATCTCCAAGCAATCGGGCTGTGCGGAGATTCTCAACAACTGTATCAAGGTGGACTATTGGGACATTCACGCCCTTGCTGATGCGATCTATAGTATCTGTGCCAACGACTCCCTCTTCCAGTATCTCAAGGAGGAAGGTAAGAAGGAGGTTGACCAGATTACTTGGGAGAAAGTGGGAGCCTGGATTGCCACCCTCTATAAGAGAACCCTTGGTTGGGAAGTGTAAGATTAAACATTAAAAATTAAAGATTAAACATTTATGAAAACAATTTGTTTATATTTCGAGATACATCAGATTATTCATCTGAAGCGCTATCGTTTCTTCGATATCGGCACCGATCATTACTATTATGATGATTACGAGAACGAGCGTAGTATCAGTGATATCGCCGAACGTAGTTATATGCCGGCCCTGAATGCCATCGGTGATATGATCCGTGACAATGGTCAGGCATTCAAGGTAGCCTTCTCTCTTTCGGGTGTAGGTATTGAGCAGTTGGAGATGCATGCTCCACAGGTACTGGAGAAATTGCAGGAACTGAATAATACCGGCTGTGTGGAGTTCCTTGCAGAGCCTTATTCTCACGGTCTTTCTTCCTTGGCCAATGAGGAGACCTTTGCACTGGATGTGAAGAAACAGTGCCAGAAGATGGAGGAGTACTTTGGTAAGAAACCGACCGTGCTTCGTAACTCTTCCTTGATCTACAGTGATGATATCGGTGGTCAGGTAGCCGCTATGGGCTTCAAGGGTATGCTGACTGAGGGTGCCAAGCACGTGCTGGGTTGGAAGTCACCCCACTATGTATACAACTGTAACATCGCTCCTAACCTGAAATTGTTGCTCCGTGACGTGGAGTTGTCAGATGATATCTCCCTGCGTTTCAATAATGCCGACTGGGAGGGTTATCCTCTGTTTGCGGATGCCTATATCGACCGTATCGCCCGTCTGCCGGAAGAGGAGCAGATCATCAATATCTTCATGGAACTCTCTGCCTTGGGTATTGCCCAGCCGTTGAGTTCTAATATCCTTGACTTCCTGAAGGCACTGCCTGCCTGTGCCAAGGAGAAGGGTATCACGTTCTCTACTCCTACAGAGATCTGTATGAAGGTGAAGAGTGTGGGCCAGATTGATGTTCCTGACACCTTGTCATGGGTTGATGAGGAGCGTGACTGCTCATGCTGGTTAGGTAACGCTATGCAGCGTGAGGCATTCAACAAACTCTATAGTGTGGCTGATCGCCTGCGTATTGCTGATGACCCCCGTATCAATCAGGACTGGGATTATTTGCAGGCATCCAATAACTTCCGCTTCATGACCACCAAGCCTTCTAATGTGGGTCTTGACCGTGGTATCTATAGCGGCCCGTTTGATGCGTTCACCAACTATATGAATATCCTGGGTGACTTCATCAACAGAGTCAATGCACTCTATCCTGCAGAGATTGATAACGAGGAGTTGAATGCCTTGTTGACCACTATCCGTAATCAGGGTGATGAGATCGAGTATAAGGATGAGGAGATCACTCGTCTGAAAGCCCGTCTGGCCAAGTATGAGGGAGCAGAGGCTGAGAAGCCTGCCAAGAAACCGGCTGTCAAGAAACCTGCTGCCAAGAAAGCGGCTCCGAAGAAAGCGGAAGAGAAGAAATAAGGAATAAGGCGTAAAAGAAAAATCGGGTCAAGTGACCCGATTTTTTTATTTGATATTAACAACGATCTTTTTCAAGTCTTTGTCGGCACTCGACGAGCCAACCATCATCTCATACTTGCCAGGAACCACTCGCATGGTGTTGGTTTGGATATCCCAGCCCTCGAAACGGTCACGTGGGAAATCTATCTCCACCATCTTGCTCTCTCCTGCCTTCAGGTTGACTCGCTCATAGGCACGAAGGGTCTTCAAAGGTCCTTCGGTATCGGCCGTATGACGGATATATACCTGTACCACTTCTGTTCCGTCACACTTACCGGTATTCTTCACGCTCACGCGTACCTTATTATTAATATATTGTGGTTTCTCTATATCGAAGGTCGTATAACTGAGACCATAGCCGAAGGGATAGAGAGGCTCACCCTTGAAATAACGGTAGGTGCGGTTGGTCATGTGGTAGTCATCAAACGCAGGCAGTTGTGTGTCGTCTTTATAGAAGGTAACAGCCAGTTTTCCACTGGGGTTATAGTCGCCGAAGAGGACATCGGCAATGGCATGCCCACCTTGCTCACCGGGATACCAGGCCTGTACGATAGCATCACAGGTCTCTTCCTGTTCTGGTGTCAGTGCTACTGCAGATCCGCTACAGTTGACGAATACAATCTTCTTGCCGGCTTCATGGAGGGCTTTCAGGATGTCACGCTGTGCCTGAGGCAGTTCAATACTGGTGCGGTCGCCATTGTCAAAGCCCGGATTGGTGACCTTGGCCTCCTCACGTTCGAGTAGGGGAGAGATACCTCCGACAAAGATGACGATATCGGCATCCTTGGCACGGGTCACCATATCCTGTGTTGTAATAGGACGGTTACGGACAATGTCGAAGTTCAGTGTCGCATCATCGTCTAGTTGCATGTAGTCCAACTGTACATCATAGCGCTTACCTTGTTCTACCTTCAACTTAAAGGTGCGGGCAATGGGCCAGTCGCTGCGCCAGCGGTTATGAATCGTGTCGCCATTGACGATGATGCGCAGACCGTCGTCGTTGTTGGCCAACAGGTCGAGTGTCTCTGTGCGCTCTGCTACGAATGAGCCATTCATACGGGTTGTGAAATTGGTGAGTTCCACACCGGGGGCAAAGGCGGTATTACCGCCATTATCCAAGGCGATGGCTGACGTGTAGTTAGCGGTAGCCACCACATCATCTTCCATCTTCACATTGTTCCAGTATTGAGCCTTAATACCGGGCTTCCCCTCTGCATCGGTCAATAGGTTGAAGAGGCTCTCCTTCTCCGTCATATCCGTAATCTCACACCCTTTGGTGTAGGGCACCTTACCGATTTTCTTCTCAATACCTTCTAAGATAGTTACTGAGTGTGACGGTTGTCCATAGTAGATACCCCATAGCATGACACTGTCAGCCGCATTGGGTCCCATGACCATCAGTCTTTGTCCCTTTTGCTGCGACTGTCCCTTTTGCTGCAACCCTGTCTGTCCCCTCTGCTGCGACCCTGTCGCAGCATACCTCAGCGGCAGGATGCCATTGTTCTTCAGAAGCACTGTCTGTTCACGGGCCATCTGCAGGGCCAGTTGCTTGTGCTCCTTGGAAGCGACGACACTCATGGGTATCTTCGTCCACTCAACCAGTTCGTTGTCATCGAAATCACCCAGTTCAAAACGTCCTTTTAACAGACGCTTGACACTGACGTTGACCTGCTCCTCGGAGATGTCACCACGTTGGACAGCCTCCGGCAGACTCTTGTAAGTCGATCCGCATTCCACATCAGTACCACTCAGGATCGCCTTGGCAGTTGAGGCGGCAGCATCCTTGGATACCTCATGATGGTGCTTGCGCCAGAAGTCACTGATAGCACCGCAGTCACTGACCACCAGTCCTTGGAATCCCCATTCGTCACGCAGTATCTGTTGGAGCAGACGGTTACTGCCACAGCAAGGGTCACCCTCAAAACGCTGGTACGCACACATCACCTGTTGTACGTTTCCTTCCTGTACCAAGGTCTTGAAAGCCGGCAGGTAGGTCTCCCATAAGTCACGTTGGGGCAGATCCTCGATGTTGAAGTAGTGGCGTGTCTTCTCCGGACCACTATGTACTGCGAAATGCTTGGCACAAGCATGTAACTTGAAGTAGGGATGTTCCTTACTAAGTTGTGTCACGCCCTGTAGTCCTTGCACGACAGCCAGTCCCATTCTGGCATTCATGAATGGGTCTTCTCCATAGGTCTCCTGACCACGTCCCCAACGGGGGTCACGGAAAATATTGATATTAGGGGTCCAGAACGACAGACCGCGATATTTCCCTACATTGCCCTGTTGACGGGCCAGTGTGTTCTTGGCACGTCCCTCGTCACTGACAGCCGTATAGATACGGTTGATCAGGGCATTGTCAAAGGAGCATGCCATACCGATACACTGCGGGAAGACAGTGGCAACACCGTTACGGCCGATGCCGTGTAGTGCCTCGCTCCACCACTCAAAGGCGGGAATACCCAGACGGGGGATGGCCTGTGAACCGTTCATCATCAGTTGGGTCTTCTCTTTCAGCGTCAGACGACTCAATAAGTCTTCTGCACGCTCCTCAGCACTTAGTTGCGGATTCTGGTAAGGTAGCATCTGTGCCTGTGTTGCCAGTGTTGTTGACAGACAGAGTGTCAGTAGTACTATTTTCTTCATTTGTTTCATATTAATAGATTAGTTGATGGATACCAGTTCATTGAGATAATGCTCCAGTCGGGTGTAACCATCGCTTTGGATGGTATTACCGTCGGCCGTATCATGGGGATTCATACCATGACGGAGTTCCCAATCGTCGGGTATACCGTCACCGTCTGTATCTTTGAGGGGCTTCTCACTCTTAAGTGTGGGCCATGCGTTATTCGATGAGATATCGTCTTGCGAGTTGATGATGCCCGGAGGACAGTCTGTCCCCGTATAGGTGGCCTTCCCGTTACGGACGTCATCAATGATGATTCGGTCTATCGCATCACGATGCAGACTGGCACCTGCATGACTCAGTACCAGTTCGTAGGCTTCTTGGGCCGTGTGGGTGGTCACCTCCTCATACGGCATGGGATTCTTCAAGCGAATGGTGTCTTTTGTGACTGCGGTATAGGTGCCGTCATTTCCTGTAGAGTCGATCTGCTGATAAATTCCATAGGTCCAGTTGTCTTTTGTGACCTCCGGATAACGGGTGTTCACATTACCGTTGACGTAGTATTTCCCCCAGACATGCCACATCTTATCCCATACATTAGGGCGGGGTGAGTCATGGTGGGTATATTGTGAAGTACGGATATTTGGAGCGGTAATACGCATTCCCCGAATATCAGTAGGGGTACCCGGTCCTGGTTTATAGTAGTTATTGACGATATTCACAGTCATGCCCTCTCCTCCATAACATCCGTTGGCCGTCCAGTTGTAGATGACATTATTACGGAAGTCCATCCGCTCGTCAGTCTGCGTCTGCGGACTCGGACCCAGACGTGGAGTGCGGGAGGTATGGTGAGCCATCAGGTTATGATGATAGGAGGCACCGCTACCGCCCCAGTTGCCGCCATACCCATGGGCCCCTTTCTTATGGCCTGCATTGTTGAGGCTTTGGGATACGATACACCACTGCACCGTAAAGTCATGGCATCCGTAGACTGACAGGCATTCGTCAATACTCCAACTGATGGAGCAGTGATCTACGATGATGTCGTGTCCTTTTCCGCTTCCCAGACCGTCTCCCTCATGATAGGCTACCTGTCGGTTACCCAGTCGGAAGCGCAGGTAGCGAATGATATTGTTGGAGCCGACCAGCACAGGGTAGTCTGCCAGACAGATACCGTCGCCGGGAGCCGACTGGCCGGCAATAGTGGTGTTGGGTGTAAAGCGTAGTGGGGCTTTCAAGAAGATGGTACCGGAAACATCAAAGATAATAGTCTTAGGCCCTTCCTGATGGTTGGCCCATCGTAGCGTTCCTGGCTGGTCACCGTCTTCCAAGGTGGTCACATGATACACCTTACCGCCACGTCCACCTGTGGTATAGCGACCGAAACCCTCCGCTCCGGGAAAGGCTAGTTGCTTATCTTTTTTTTTTCGCTTCTCTTCCTTCGCTTTTCGCTTGGCTTCCTTTTCCAGTCGTTTAGCCTCGGCCTTCCGCTCCTTCTGGCGCTCCTTGAAGGCGTTGTAGACATTTACCGAACCGGGATAACCGGCTCCCATGGCCTTGCGGTAAGCCCAGTCAGCATCATCGTCATTGCCGATCTTCTCGAATGACACGCCCATGAAGAAGTAGAGGTCTGCCGTGTGGTAGCGTTTCTGCAGGGCACTGTCACCATAGACCACTGTCTTCATGGCATCTCCTGCTTCATAGGCATCATAGGCCAGTCTGCACAACCGTTGGAATTCCTTCACACGGAAGAGGGAGTCTTCACGTGTCTCCTTGGTAATGGCCGCATCATCCACATTACGGGCTCTTGACCAGTAATAACCTCCTCCGTCGAAATGTGGTTCTGCAGCCACTCCGCCATATTGGTCGTTGTCTGCTTGTGAACGCAGTCCCTTATGGTAGTGTGACTCTTGGGCAAAAGCCAGACAGGTAATCGTCAGTAGCAGTGTAGTTACGATTAGTTTCTTCATCTTATATGTTTGCTTCCTTGATTTGTTTCCCCTGCAAAGTTACAAAAAAACGAGAGAAAAGCCAAATATATTTGGACTTTTCCGAGTGCCGAGTAAGTTCGGCGAAGCCAAAGTTACGAAAAGTCGAGAGAAGAACAAAACAAATTCATTTGTTTTTTCTTCCGAGACGAAGTAACTTATCTATAGTTACGAAAAAAAGGGGATGTGCCTATTGACACATCCCCTTTATGATGCAGATCGTTCGATTATTCTCCTGCAGGTGTGATGTCTGCCACTGTGACATAGTCAGCAGCCTTCCAGGTATTGGTGCCTAACACCTCCTGGTGGTCGTTTCTAGTCAGGGTGACGGTCAACTCGAAGTCACGAGTCTTGGCAGCGATGGCTACCGGACGGATGACCTTCTGTACGAGATCATTCTCTTCAGCACTGAGGGAAATCAGTTTATTGAAGTTCGTACGGGCATAGTCCTCTGTGACGTACATCTCGTTGTTGATGAAATCAACCACATTGCCTTCTACACCGTAGACCACCTCATTGAAAGTTCTGATGAGGTACTGTGTTCCAGTATAGGTCATGTATGGAGTCTTGTCACCCTTACTGTTGATCTTGTAAAGCGTAACAGTGGAAGACTCCAGTGTACCAGGATTGCTCAGCGAGAACTCCATCCAGTACATCTGCTTACCATTGACAGGAGTATTAGGATCCACGATGGGGTTGCCCGTAATATCATTCTCTCTGTCGCAACTGGTGAAAGAAGCAGATACGGCAACCATTGCCAGAAGAGCAATTACATATTTTAATGTCTTCATATTCTTGTTTCTTTTAAGTGATTAATATTACTTACCATTGCGGAGCATAGGAGCACCGGCACCACTCTTATAGATGTCAGAGTTCAGTACAGCATCTGTCTGCTTGTAGTACAGGCCATCGATACCAGTATCGGTGTGGTGGTCAAGACCAGAAGCCTTCTCACCAACGAAGTGCTGTGGGTTCGGTGCTACCATCAGGTCTGTGGCCTTCAGGTCATCCAAGTGAACCTGTAATTCTGCTGAACCGAGTCCACCACCAGGGAAGTAGTCTTCACCCCAAGTCTTCAACCATTTAGCAGGAGCGTTGGAGGTTCCATTGAACGGCTGGCTCTTGAATGGCTGACCATTGGTCAGGTATGGATCATTCGTTGTCCAGTTGTTGTAGATATCGAAGGTTACTCGACCGGAGCCGTCACCACCCTGGACGTTACGGGTATCCCAACCGGCAGAACCCATGTTACGGTTTACGTCAGCCTCATCTCTGGTCAGGATGACCACGTTGTCGTGGAAGGCGAGATAAGAACCGCCGGGGTTGTAGCGGGTGTTGATGATAGCCGTGTTAGCACGGGTACAGAAGTTCACGAACGTATTGTGGTGAACGTTGACATTCCACTTAATTTCAGAATCCCATGTGATGTTACGGTTTGCATCTGTAACTAGGTTACCCTTCGGACTGTCATAGAATACACAACCGGAAATCTCAAGGTCTTCCAAAATGCTTGACTTGGGCTTACCGTTGTGGTCAGCATAGATGTAGCAGTAACCACCACCATTGTTAGCGAAGAAACCGCAGTTGTAATGTACGCAGTCTTTCATCACAATCTTATGAATGTTGAAGTCGTTAGAACCCTGAATACGGAAGAATCCGCGAACGAGGCCCTGGAACGTACAGTTGTTCCACTCCAACAGGGTCACGTTAATACCCATACCGTTAGAGTACATATTCATGAAGTAGTTACCACTGGCATTGGCTGTTCCATCCTGTGAGGTACCAAAGTTACCGGCCTGTGGAACTTCTACATCAAGGTCCATGAAGCGTACGGAGTCAACGTCGATAGGAATAGATGAATTCTCACCGGCATTCGGCGTACGACCGATCATGAAGTTACAGGTATTGACGTTAGCACCAGTCTTGGTCATACCGCTCAACAGGAACTTAGCGCGCTTGCCCTGTGCCAGATCGTCAGGATTGGTGCGGAGTGTGAAGCCCTTGTAGATAGAGATGTTAGTAGACACGTGATAGGTCTTGCCACCCTCCAGATAGAATACCTGGTTCTCTGCTTCTGTGTTGCTGGCGATGTAGTCGTTCAGGATGTTATCCAGTTTCATAGAGTTATAGGCTGAGATATCGTAAGGATTACCACCTACGGTATCAACGGCTGTCGGTACGTGCTCAATCAGTTTCGGAGCAGCGGGATCACCCTTGGTACGCTTCAACTGTGAGTTATAGCAAGCGTCTACAGGAACCGTGATAGACTCATCCCATACGTCGATGTTATAGATAGAGTTCTCAGACAGGCCTGTAAGTTCAATGATACAGATACCATTCTCATCCCATGCGCTCTCGGGAATGGGGTAATGTGCAAACTGAGGATCCACCTGAGCGTTCGGCGAAGCAGAAGAAGGAGTAACGGTCAGATAGTCGATCTTCAACAGATTCTCGTCTGCATCCACGAAGTTCCAGTGCTCTCTATAGGTAGCCTTTACGTCATCCTTATAACTGGCAATGCTGCGGTTCAAGGTCAGTTTCATAGAGGTCTTGGTGATGTCAGATACCTGAATCACGAAGGGCACCCATGTACGTCCCTGCGTCTCCATAGCGTAGTAGTCTGCCCACTGACGGAGTGTTCCGTAACCGTTCCACTCAGAGTTCTTGGGGTCTTCCTTCCAAGAGGCAGACTTACCTAGAACATCGTATACACCCGGCTCGTTCTCATAGAGAGAAAGGCCTGTGGCATCGAAGGAGTTTAGGGCACGGATGGCAAAACCGTATTTCACGTTGTAGGGACGGTCCTTCAACAGCAGGTCAAACTTGGTGGGATCGCTGATGACTACGTCACCGGTCAGTGACTTGCCATTCTCACCAGTCTCACACTCAGCCCAAGCCTCAGCACCTCCTGAGATGTAACTGAACATGGCCCATTTGATCTCATAGGCTACTGCGTCGTCCACCAGGTACCAGTACATGTGAATGTTGTTGTAGTCCTCGATGGCGCACAGGTAGGGGTCAGTGCTCTTACCCGTGTTGTCGTAGGTACGGAACATCGGGCGGAACAGGCGCTCTGAATTGTCTGTTGAGCCCTTGTCGTCGTCATCCTTACAGGAATAGAAGGACAAGGTGGTCAGCAGTACCAATGATAATAAAAATATCTTTTTCATATTGCTATGTTCTTTTCTTGTTTACAGGAATTCACTTATTAATAAGCATAGTAGTTCTTGTATGCGCCACCGGAGCGGGCGATAGCCTCCTCGGGGATAGGCATCAAATAGCGTACAGCAGGCAGGTTTCTTACGGTTGCGTCAGGATTGTCTGCGTCAACAGTGAAGTTTACGGTAGCACCGTTGTTGACAACGTAGAATACACCTGCGGTTTCACTACCACGGATAAAGCCATAGAGAGAGTAGAGTACTTGTCCCTTAGGAACACCTACATTGTCATCCCACCATGCAATAGAGGCTGTGTTCCAACCAATGGTGGTACTGGAAGACTCCAGACCGGTAATGTCCTTCAGAGAGACAGGAGTGATATCCAGTCCCTGGGCCGTAAAGTAAGCGGCAGGAGCAGCAGAAGGTTTCTCACCCTGTCCATAAGGATTCACGACATAAGCCGTATACAGGCTCTTGTTGGGGAAGTTAGGATCGTTATAGTTCTTGGTATAGGTCCAGAACACATCAGTAGAGTATTTCTGGCTATACTCAATACCATCGTGCTCCTCTACCATATCCATGTAGTTGGCATTACCACCCATGTCCTCTGCTACGGTGTAGAAAGTCAGGAAGGTGTAGAACAATGTCTCGGCATACATGTTGTTACGGACGAGGTCCTTCCAACGCATGTTCTCACCGGCGAACTCGAACTTACGCTCTTTGAGGATAGCCTTCAAGAAGTTCTCCTTGGAAGAAGTGGCATCGGCAGTGAGTTGGTAGTTGACACCACCAAAGGCACGGTTGCGAACCTGCTCCACTGCATCGATGGCATCAGCCGTCGGACCGTTCAGTTCATTGTCGGCCTCAGCGAACATCAGCAATACGTCTGCGTAGCGGATGTAGGCGAAGTTGATACCGGTAGCACTGGTAGAAGTCTTGGCGAAACCACCTGTGTTCCACAGTTTAGACCACTTGTTGTTGTGCATGGCGTAGTCATAGCGCATGGTAGGCTGGCCTTGGTTGCCATAGTACCACTGGCCGCAGGTGTAGTCACGACGAAGGTCACCCTCCTCAAACTGTAAGCGATAGAAGTAAGAGAGAAGGACACCACCTTTGGTTGTACCCCATTGTGCATTTGAGTAGTCAGTCTCCACACTGGTGTCAATACCGCTTGATGGACCCTGAGCGTAACCCCAGCAACTGGTAGAACCCTGAGCGAATGGAATCTCGAAGATAGGATCGTCACCTGGAGTAGGGATGAAGTTACATTCGTCAATGAATACATCACGGTAGTCCTTTGTCAGCGCATGACCACCGGCATCGATGACCTTTTTGGCATACTCACGGGCAATACGATAGTACTTCTGGTAGTCGGAAGGACGTGACATGTAGTACTGAGTGGTGTTGCCTTCAGCATGATTCAGGGAGTAACCACCAGCCTGGAGAGCCAGACGGGCGATCATGGCGTAAGCGGCCTCCTTGGAGATGCGCTCAGGAGCGTTCAGCGTAGCGTCCTGGTCGGACTTCATATACTCAGCAGCCTCCTGCAGGTCTTTGATCAAGGCATCGCTGACCTCCTGACGATTGGTGATAGGAGGAACGAGGTTGTCGGTCTCGAAGGTTGCCTCAAGGGTAAAGGGAATATCACCCCAGTAACTCAGCAACTCGTGATAGAACATGGCACGCATCACCTTGGCCTCACCCATCATCTGGGTCAGGTTGGTCACAGCGGGCACTTCCTTGTTCTCGATACCATTGTCACCGACAACAGACTCAATCTCGGTACCTTCTTCGTAAATGTCGCTGTTCTTCAGGTTGTAGATGAACTCATTGGCTGTCTCTACACCAGAATACAGATTGTTCCAGAGTTTCTCCACATTGCTGGCATCCGAGCGCACGTCGAAACGACGGGGCTGGTTGCCTTGGGCGGTCTCATTGGCGTTGGCTGAGAAGTCAACATCACTGTTCAGCATGAAGGTGTTATACAGATCGTTACCGAAGGTAGCATCGGTCAGAATCTTGGCATATACACCATTCAGTGCTGTATTTGTTTCGGCTTCTGTGCTGAAGACAAAGTCAACGGTAGCAGCATTGGTTGCAGGCTCTACATCCAAGTAGTCGTTACAAGCCGTCAATGTCAGCATAGCCAGTCCACCGATAAATATCTTATTGATTTTCATATTGTTTCAGTTTCTTTAAGTTGTACTGGTTAGAATGTTACGTTGAGACCAAAGGAGAACGTACGGGCACGTGGGTAACGGTTGTAGTCCATAGAAGGAGTCAGACCGGACTGTACGTCAACTTCAGGATCGTAACCTGAGTACTTGGTCAGAATAAAGAGGTTAGATACGGAAACGTATGCACGGATCTTATTCAGGTAGATCTTCTTGGCAATAGCCTTTGGCAGGGTGTAACCGATGGTCACGTCAGAGCAGCGGATGAAGGAGCCGTCCTCTACGAAGGCATCCATCATGACATTGTTCGTTACGTCAGCAGGGTTCCACTTGTTGGCATTGGCGTTCAGAGCCTGATAGTAAGTGGTAGGTGCATAGTCGATGTAAGTGTTCTTGTAGAGACACTCAGCCGACAGGTCTACGTCATTGTATACGAAGCCGTTAGGAGCGGTGTAGCGCCAGCGTCCGTCAGCATACTTGGAATAAGCGTTCCAGAAGGTGTTCTGGTTGCTGGAACTGCTAGACAGTGCGTAAGCGGTAGCGTTGTATACGTCGAAGTCGAGCATATAGGTGAAGTTGGCTGCGAAGTCGAAGTCCTTCCACTGTCCGCTCAGACCGAAACCGCCCTGCCACTTCGGAGTGGTACGACCGATGACAGTCTTATCGTTCTTGTCAATCTGTCCGTCACCGTTCAGGTCCTTCAGTTTGATCTTACCAACGAGGGTAGAGTAACCGGAGTTAGAAGAGTTGAATACGCCAGTAGCGTTGTTGCCCTCGTAACCGTCCGTTACAGTACCACCGATGAGGATACCGTTGATCACACCCTTGGTCTTGGGAGTACAGAGGTAACTGTTGGTCTCAGGATAAGTGAACTCATCCCATGTGTACAGACCGTCGTATACATAACCGTACATCAGACCGAGTTCACCGCCTACCTGCAACAGGTAGTCCTGCTCGTCAGAAGACTTCCAGGCACCGGCTGTCTGATAGAGGATATCATCACTGGAACTCAGTTCCTTGATGGTCATCTTGTTGTGACCGAGGGTGAAGTTAGCACTCAACACATAGTCCTTACCACGGAGGATGTCACCATTGACGGTCAACTCCCAACCGTTGTTCTGCACCTTACCGATGTTCTGCATCTGACGGGTATAGCCTGATACGCCGGGGATGATAGAAGAGTACAGCAGGTCACGAGTGGTGTTCCAGTAGAACTCAGGAGTGATGGTCAGACGACCGCCGAAGAGTGAGATATCTGCTGCAATGTTGCGCGTGATGGTGGTCTCCCACTTGATGTCCTTGTTAGGATAGTTGGAAGGAGCACCGTAGTACAACTCACCATTGGCAGTAGCCTCATTGAAGCCAGGGCCACCGGTGTTGTTGGTCTCATAGAGGAAACGCCACATGTCGTCGTTGATGTTGTTGTTACCGGCGAGACCGAAAGAGGCGCGGATCTTCAACTGGTCGATCCACTTGATGTTCTTCATGAACTTCTCCTGGCTGACAACCCAGGCACCGGAGATAGAGGGGAACCAACCCCACTGGTTACCGGGAGCGAACTTGGTGGAACCGTCGGCACGGAGTGTGGCAGAAGCCAAATATTTGTGATCGTAATTATAAGAAACCTGTCCGAAGAAAGAAGCGGTGCGGTTAGCGGTAGAACGCATGGTGTAGGTGTCAGCGGCATAGGGCTGTCCGAGTGCCATGTTGTTGATAGCCGTCTCTGCATCGATGTCCTGGTCGAAGAGGTGAGCGGTCTGCTTGTTCTCCTTATACTGGGTGTGGTAGATTTCCTGACCGAGCAAGAAAGAGAAGTTGTGTACATCCTTCAGTGACATGTCGTAACTGGCGGTGTTGGTCCATGTGTAAGACTCAACGGTACGGTTGGTCAGTGCAGCCACAGGGCGCTTCTGATGTACGGCCTTCTGGCCCTCAGAGGTCAGATAACCCCAGAAACGTTGTGTCTCACGGAATGAAATAGTGTAGTTACCCTCAGAACGGAGCACGAGGCCCTTGATGGGAGTCCACTTCAACGCAAACTGGTTGGCGAAGGTATAACTGTGCTTCTTCTGGGTGTTGGTAGCGATATCAGCCACAGGGTTGGTCAGATCGAAGAGGTCTGCGTCTTCCTTGGCCTCCATCGTGGAGTAGTTACCCCAAGAACGAAGACCTGCGGTAGGCATGAACTGGAGCACACGGTTTACCAGACCACCGGAACCGATGTTGGCACCACCGGCACCCTCGTCACGACGATAAGTCAGTTTGGGGTTGTAGGTGAACTCGAGGTTCTTGGTGATCTTGGTGTTTAACTTGAGGTTCACGTTGGTACGGCGTACACCTGAGCCCAGGATGATACCCTTATCCTCTGACTGAGTCAGTGAGAGGTTGAACTTGGTAGACTCGTTACCACCACCGATGGTGACGTTGGCCTGGTAACTCATAGGATGGTTACCCAGTACCTCATCCTGCCAGTCGTTGGTAGGCATCTGCTCGTACAACTTGATATCCCAAGGGTTACCGAAGTTGCTACGGAAAGGACGAGACCAGTTGGAACGTGTACCGCTGGCGGCAGCACGGTCATACTGGAAGTCAACAAACTGACCGGTGTTCATCAGGTCCATAGAGCGGGTCAGAGAGGAAACGCTCAGACGACCGTTGAACGACACCTGAATCTTACCTTCCTTGGCACTCTTGGTAGTTACCACGACAACACCGTTACCACCCTTGGCACCATAGATGGCGGTCAGGGAGGCATCCTTCAGTACGTCGATAGAGGCGATATCCGAGGGAGGAATATCGTTGATGTTAGCCACCTGGAAACCATCGACGATGTACAGAGGCTCGTTAGACTGGGTCACAGACGTTGCACCACGAACGCGGATGTTGATGTCGGCACCAGGCTGACCGTCGGTCGTTGTTACCTGTACACCGGCGATCTTACCGGTCAGGGCCTCAGCAGCAGATGAAACAGGCACGATGGCCAGTTTTGCACCGCTGATAGATCCAACAGAACCGGTCAGGTCCTTACGTGCCTTGCTGGTATAACCTACGACTACGACTTCCTCAAGGGCAGCGTTGTCGTCCTGCAAAACCACGTTGAGTCCTTCACCGGCCGTTACTTCTTGCGTCACCATACCGATGTACGAGATGACGATGGTCTTCGACTTCTGAGTCTTCAGTGTGAAGTTACCGTCGAAGTCGGTCACTGCGGCATTTTTGGGATTGCCTTTTTCCACTACGGTTGCACCGATGACGGGTTCTCCCTTGGAGTCCGTTACCGTACCCTTTGCGGTGGTCTGCGCTTGCAGACTACTGGCAGAAAAGAGCAGGCACATCACGAGCACCGTTCGAAAAATACTCTTCAATTTAACAGACATAAATTAGTAGTTTTAAGAAATTAATAAAAATATTTTTATGATTCATTATCGGTTAGATACACCTTATTATATATAGGTGTCCTTGATTCCTTGCAACACCTCTGAATGGGAGGAGTACGTAGATATCGTTGCAAAATTAGAAAAAATTAATGAATTTCGCAAATATTTCATGAACTTTTTATTTCGTAAACGTTTACGGACTAAAAAAATGCCTTAAAACGCCCTTTTTTCCTGAAAAAGTCCACCTCCCATTCAGAGGTGGACAAATAGGAAGTAAAGTTTCAAAAATATGCATGTGGGTAAACGAATTAAGGAGGTTTTAGACGATCAAGGGCGTTCTGCCAGTTGGTTGGCTACAAAAATTCCTTGTGAGCGGACAAATATTTATGATGTCTTCAAGCGGAAGGATGTGAACGTAGAACTATTATATAAGGTGTCGTCTATCCTTGGTCATGATTTCTTCCTGGAATTGTCGGAAGAACTTCATGCGCTCCATGCAGAATTGTCACCTTATGACCTCCCTGCAATTGTGAAGAAATAAGTTGAGACAGGATGAATAGAAGACGGGTGGACATTCCCAGTGCCCACCCGTCTGTTTTTTTTCTTGATATGCCTAAAAACAAGGGCGGACTATTTCGGTCCGCCCTTGCTGGTTATTATAGAATTACTTTTGCTGACTAATCAAGTAAGTCGGCAGCAGAGATGACTTCTGCGGCTCTGTATACTTTTGTGCCAAGAATGGTCTGTTTCTCATCCTTGGAGAAAGTTACTGTTACCTCAAAATCACGTACCCCCTGGATTTTGGCAACGGGCTTCATGACATCCTGGATGATGTTGTTGTCTTCATCAGGCAGATTCAACAATCTGTTCCAGTTATTAGTAGCATAATCCTGAGTGCAATACAGCGGGTTGCAGATCAGTTCGTCGAGTTTGTTCTCAACATTATAGATTTTCAGGTTGAATAACTCAATGAACTTAGACTGTGCCGCAGCGTTCAGACTGCCGGGATTGCTCAGCGTGACTTCCATCCAGAAGTTCTGCTTTGCCTCCAATTCATCAGCCACGCGCTCGTCAACATCTTTTGAGCAACTGCTGAATGTTGCAGTCATCGCCATCATGGCGAGCAACACGGTAGCAAATTTAAATATCTTCATAGTTCTTCTCTTTTTAATTGTTATTACTTACCATTACGCAGTTTTGGAGCACCTGCACCACTATTGTAGATTTCAGAGTTCAAGACAGTGCTTGTCTGCTGATAGTACAGGCCTTCTATGCCATTATCGGTATGATAGTCGTTATGTGTAGCAGTAGCCCCCATCATATACTTCGGATTCGGGCTGACCATCAGGTCGGTTGCCTTCAGGCTCTTATCCACTTTGACAGCCAGTTCCTCCTTGCCATAAGGGAAGTAGGTAGGAGCCAACTCACCCCAACTGTTGTAGAATGCACCGGGAGCATTGGATGTGGCATCAATAGCACGGGAAGCAAACAGAACACCGTTAGTCCATACGTGTGAGTCGTCTGTCGTCCAGTTGTTATAGATATTGAACGTACACTTACCACTTCCATCACCGCCTTGACAACGGTTGGTATAGAAACCACGTGTTGCCAAACTGCGGTTTGCGTCATTGACATCCTTGGTCAGGATATAGACATTATCATGGAAACCGATAGTTGAACCGGCAGGATACGTTGATAAGTAGAATATCGCATTCTGGTCGTTGTTCGCATTGGTGTTGAAGTTGACGAACGTGTTGTGGTGTACGTCAATGTTCCAACGGATATTCTCAGCCCATGTGATATTTCTGTTAGCGTCATTCAACAGGGCTCGCTTGGGGTTGTTATAGAAGACATTTCCGCTGATCTCTATTTTTTCGCAAAGATTTGATTTGGGCTTGCTGCCGTGATCGACATAGAGATATGCATAGTCACCACCGTTGGCATTATAGTAGCCACAGTTGTAGAACTCACAATCGATCATTTTCATCTCCTTGCAGAAGAAGTCGTTGGAACCCTGGGTACGGAAGAATCCGCGAATGAGGCCTTGGAAAGAACAGTTGTTCCATTCTAGCAGGGTCACGTTGATACCCATACCATTAGAGTACATATTCATGAAGTAGTTACCGTCTGCGGAACCGTCACCGACATTTCTTGCCAGAGGAACCTCAATGTCAAGGTCCATAAAGCGGATAGAGTCGATATCCATCAGAATGGTGGGATCCTCACCACTGGCCGGTTGACGACCCAGCATGAAGTTACAAGTCTTCGGATTGCCTGCGGCACGTTGTATACCACTCATGTACAGTTTTGCGCGTTTGCCTTGAGCGACATCATCAGGATTAGTACGCAGGGTGAAGCCTTTGTAGAGGTCTGGGTTGTCGGTGAAGTGATAGGCTTTGCCACCTTCCAGATAGAACACCTGATTCTCTGCTAAAGTGATATCCGAATAGTAGTTTCTGATGATCTGATCCAGTTTCATAGACTGATATTGAGAGATATCCTCGATATAGTCTGTACCGGAAACTGTGGCAGTATCAGTCAGGTTAGGAACGTGCTTAATCAGGATAGGAGCACCTGCGGGACCTGTCGTACGCTTCTGGTCAGAGGTAATCCAAGCATCAGCCTCGTAAGGGATGCTGACATCCCATACCTTGATATCATATACAGAGTTCTTTGACAGTCCGTCGACGATGATGTAACCACGCTCCCAGTCTGCATCCGTAATGTCATAGCGGATGAAAGAACTGTTCTCTGTAGCATCAGGTGTAGAGAATGATGCCGTGAATGTCAGATAGTCAACCTTGACAATGGTCTTCTCTTCATCGAGGAAGTTAAAGTGTGCATAGAAGTCAGCCAACTGATCGGCGGTATAGTCTGCGGGATTGATGACACGATTCAGGTTGATACGCATCTGCTCGTCCTGACGGTCTGATATCTGGAATACACGGGGGCTGGAATAACGTGAGCCCGTCTGCAATCCAAGATAGTCGGCCCATTGGCGACCATTACCATAACCATACCAAAGCGAGTTCTTGGGATCGTTCTTCCAAGAAGCATCTCCTGAGTTCAGGATATCGTAAACGCCTGCTTCATTTTGGTACAGCGAATAACCGGTTTTGTCGAACGAGTTCAGGGCACGGATGGCAAAACGCAGGTCTGTCTGGTACTGCAGGTGCTCCAATACAATATGGTATTGTGCGGGATCGGTGATCACAATATGACCCTCCAGAGACTTCTTGTTCAGGTTCTGCTCAGCCTCCAGCCATGCGTCCTCACCATTGGCAACATAGTTCTGTACGGCCCATTTCAATTCATAGGCAGTAGCCCCGTCTACAGTATACCAGTACAAACTGGCACTATTGATATTGACAATCGCACAGTTGTAAGGATTGGAGTCTCCTTTACCCGTGTTGTTGTCGCAAATAAGCATCGGTCGCGGCAAGCGATCTGAAACTTCTCCTCCTCCTGTGTTGTCGTCGTCATCCTTACAAGACCAGAAAGACAGCGAACTCATCAGCATGAGTGAGTATAATAATATCTTTTTCATATTTTGTAACTTTCTTGTTTGTTATAGATTAATATCCATAGTAATTCTTGTAGGCACCGGCCGACCGTGCTATGGCTTCCTGTGGATAAGGTAAGATGTAGCGAACGGCAGGCAGACGACTGATGTTATCATCAATAGCAGCCTGTGTGTTGTCCGGATTTACATAGAAGTTAGTAACCGAGCCATTGTTACTTACCACCTTGATGTTATTGAACTCATCACCACGGATATAGCCGTAGAGAGAGTAATAAACCTGATTCTTCAGCGTACCGTCGTCGTTAGCCCAGTTCATGGTCGTCTTTACCCACTGGAGGTCGGTAGCCTTGAACTCCGTACCGGCAGTAATGTATTCGGAAGAAACGACTTTGTATTTATCATCCAGTCCTTCGTTGATAAACCACTGAGCAGGCTTGGTATTGCTGGTAGCGGTAGACTCACCGTAGGGGTTCATGATATAGAACATGAAGAGCGACTGGTTGGGGAAGTTCGGATCATTATAGTTCTCTACGTATGCTGAGACGATTTCAGCAGGGCAGAGTGTCGGAAGATCCTTCTCACCATTGAAGTCGTACTGGTTCACCAAGTCACCGTAGGTCGGACCACCGCCATGGCTCTCTGCGATTGTGTAGTAATCTAGGAAGGTGAAGAACAGTTTCTCACCATACATATTGTTACGTACAAGATCCTTCCAGCGCATATTCTCACCGGCGAACTCCCATTTACGCTCGTCAAGCACGGCCTTCAGGAATTTCTCCTTAGAGGCGGCGGCATTGGTCACATAGGTCTCCACCTTGTCAGCATGGTCTTCTGACTTAAAGGCGCGGCGGCGAACAATCTTCAATGCGTCCTCACCGACATCCGTCGGACCATCGTTCAACTCATTGTCTGCCTCAGCCAGCATCAGCAGTACGTCAGCATAGCGGATGTAGGCGAAGTTGATACCAGTAGCGCTGGTGGTGTTGGAACCCAAACCGGTCCTGCTCCATAACTTCGACCATTTGTTGTTGTGCATGGCATAATCCATACGCATCGTGGGCAGACCTGTATTTGCATAATACCAGAATCCACTGATGTAATCACGGCGCTGGTCTTTCTCATCGAAACTATAGCGATAGAAATAAGTGGTGCGTACGCTACCGCTGGTAGCACCCCAGTTAGAGTTGCTATAGTTAGGATCATCAATATTCACGCTGTTAGTCGGTCCCTGATAGTAACCCCAGCAACTGGTAGAACCGGCTACGAAAGGAATCTCGAAGATAGGATCGTCACCAGGTACATTCGTATAGTTACATTCGTTGACGAAGACATCACGGTAACTGTTGGTTAGGTTATGTCCTCCAGCATCCTTTACCTTCTTGGCATAGTCATAGGCAATCTGGTAGTATTGCTTATAGTTGCTCGGACGTGTCATCTCATAACTGCTTACGTCGCCCTCATTGTGGTTCAGAGAGTAGCCACCGGCCTGGAGAGCCAGACGGGCAATCATGGCGTAGGCGGCTTCCTGTGAAATGCGCTTGGGAGCCTCACTGAGTTGTTTGTCAGATTTCATGAATTCTGCAGCCTCCTGCAGGTCCTTGATCAGGGCATCGCTGATGACCTGACGCTTAGCGACAGCCGGTGTGAATTCATTGGTAGCACTGGTAGGCTCCAGTGTAAAGGGAACATCTCCGAAGTACCATAGTAACTCATGATAGAACATAGCACGAATCACCTTGGCCTCACCCATCATCTGGGTCAGGTTGGTCACCTCAGGTGTAGTGATCTCTTCAATACTACCGTCAGTTTGCGGGATGGCTGTGATTTCAGCATTCTCAGCATAGATGTCGCTGTTCTTCAAGTTGTAGATGAACTCATTGGCAGCCTCAACACCAGCATACAGGTTGTTCCAGAGGCTCTCCACGTTGCTGGCATCCGAGCGCACGTCAAAGCGACGGGGCTGGTTGCCTTGTGCTGTCTCATTAGAGTTCGCATTGAAGTCAACGTCACTGTTCAACTGGAATGTCTCATACAGTTGTCTGCCGAACGTGCCATCCGTCAAAATCTTGGCATAGACACCATTCAGTGCTTTGTCGACCTCTGACTCTGTTCCGTAGACCAACTCCATTGTAGCGGCATTGGTAGCAGGCTCTACATCGAGGTAGTCATTACAGGAAGAAAGTGCCAGTAAGGCCATTCCACCGATAAATATCTTATTGATTTTCATATTGTTTCAGTTTCTTTAAGTTGTACTGGTTAGAATGTTACGTTGAGACCAAAGGAGAACGTACGAGCACGCGGATAACGGTTGTAGTCCATAGAAGGAGTCAGACCGGACTGTACGTCAACTTCAGGATCGTAACCTGAGTACTTGGTCAGGATAAAGAGGTTGGATATAGATACGTAAGCACGAATCTTGTTGATCAGCAGTTTCTTCGTGATGCTCTTCGGAAGGGTATAGCCGATGGTCACGTCAGAGCAACGCAGGAATGAGCCATCCTCTACAAAGTAGGAGTTCATGACATTGTTCACAACGTCTGCGGGGTTCCATAGTGTAGCGTTTGCATTCAGTTCTTGGTATATCTGGGGCTGACGCATCACATTACCGCTGGCATCCATCTGTCCGTCCAGATAATATGACTTATAGATACACTCACCTGTGACGGGGTCTGTATAACGCCAACGTGGACCGGCAAATTTAGAGTAGGCATTGTAGAAGGTGTTCTGGCTGCCAGAACTGCTAGACAGAGCATATGCGGTAGCATTGTAAACGTCGAAGTCGAGCATGTATGTGAAGTTGGCTGTGAAGTCGAAGTCCTTCCACTGTCCGCTCAGACCAAAACCGCCCTGCCACTTTGGAGTGGTGCGGCCGATGACAGTCTTATCCTGCTCGTTAATCTGTCCGTCACCGTTCAGATCCTTGAACTTGATCTTACCAGGGAGTGTAGAGTAGCCTGAGTTTGTAGAACTAAGAACGCCGTTACCGCTGTTACCCTCGTAACCGTCAGTAATTGTACCGCCAATGATGATACCGTTGACACGGTCATTGTTACCACCGATGATACCTTTCTCTAATGGTGTTGCCAAATAGTTGGTAGAGGCGGGGTAGGTGAACTCGTCCCAAGTGTACAGACCGTCATACACATAACCGTACATCAGACCCAGTTCGCCACCGACTTCCAGCATGTAGTCCTGCTCGTCAGAAGACTTCCAGGCACCGGCAGTCTCATACAGAATCTTATCGGTTGCATTCAGTTGTTTGATGGTCATCTTGTTGTGACCGAGGGTGAAGTTAGCGCTCAATACATAGTCCTTACCACGGAGGATGTCACCGTTGATGGTCAACTCCCAACCGTTGTTCTGCACCTTACCGATGTTCTGCATCTGACGGGTATAACCGGTAACACCGGGAATCGTAGATGAATAGAGCAGGTCACGGGTGGTGTTCCAATAGATTTCAGGAGTGATGGTCAGACGACCGCCGAAGAGAGAGATATCAGCAGCAAGGTTGCGGGTGATGGTAGTCTCCCATTTAATCTCCGTATTAGGATAGTTACTTGGGGTTCCATAGTACAATGCACCGTACTCTGATACGTTGTTGCCAAGGTTAGGACCACCGGAACTATTCGTTGAATAGAGGTAACGCCACATGTCGTCGTTGATGTTGTTGTTACCGGCGAGACCGAATGCGGCACGGATCTTCAACTGGTCGATCCACTTGATGTCCTTCATGAACTTCTCCTGGCTGATAACCCAGGCACCGGATACAGAGGGGAACCAACCCCACTGTTTACCCTGAGCGAACTTGGTGGAACCGTCGGCACGGAGTGTTGCGGAGAGCAAGTATTTGTGCTGGTAGTTATAAGAGGCCTGTCCGAAGAACGAGGCGGTGCGGTTAGGTGTTGATACCATGGTATAAGTGTCTGGTGCATAAGGCTGTCCGAGTGCCATATTGTCAAGCGCTGTCATGGCGTCAATATGCTGGTCGAAGAGGTGAGCGGTCTGCTTGTTCTCCTTATACTTGGTATGGTAGATTTCCTGACCGAGCAAGAAAGAGAGGTTGTGCTTTTCTTTCAGGGTCATATCATAACTGGCTGTGTTGGTCCAGGTATATGACTCGGTAGTGCGCTTGGTCAGTGCAGCCACAGGGCGTTGCTGGTGTACGGCACTCTGACCGGTAGTGGTCAGATAACCCCAGAAACGTTCTGTATCGCGGAAAGAAATGTTGTAGTTACCCTCAGAACGGAGCACGAGGCCCTTGATGGGAGTCCACTTCAGAGCGAATTGCTGACTGAGTGTATAACTATGCTTCTTCTGGATGTTGGTCTGAATATCAGCCACAGGGTTGGTCAGATTGAACAGTTCAGCATCGGCCTCACTTTCCATCTCCTGATAGGAACCCCAGTCACGAAGACCTGCGGTGGGCTGATATTGGAGCACACGGTTTACCAGACCGCCGGAACCGATGTTGGCACCACCGGCACCCTCGTCACGACGATAAGTCAGTTTGGGGTTGTAGGTCAGTTCGAGGTTCTTGGTGATCTTGGTGTTTAACTTGAGGTTCACGTTGGTACGGCGTACACCTGAGCCCAGGATGATACCCTTATCCTCTGACTGAGTCAAAGAGAGGTTGAACTTGGTAGACTCGTTACCACCACCGATGGTGACGTTAGCCATGTAACTCATAGGCTTGTTACCCAATACCTCATCCTGCCAGTCACGGCTTTCGTAGTTTGAATACAAGGCATTATCCAAGGGGTTACCAAAGTTTCCACGGAAAGCCTTAGCCCATGATGAGCGGGTACCGTTAGCGGCAGCACGGTCATAATGGAAGTCTACAAACTGCTTGGTATTCATCAGGTCCAAAGAGCGGGTCAGAGAGGAAACGCTCAGACGGCTGTTGAACGTTACCTGTACCTTACCTGCCTGGGCAGACTTGGTCGTAACAATAACAACACCGTTACCACCCTTGGCACCGTAGATGGCGGTCAGGGAGGCATCCTTCAGTACGTCGATAGAGGCGATATCCGTTGGAGGAATATCGTTGATGTTAGCCACCTGGAAACCATCGACGATGTACAGAGGCTCGTTAGACTGGGTCACAGACGTTGCACCACGAACACGGATGTTGATGTCGGCACCGGGCTGACCGTCGGTTGTGGTAATCTGCACACCGGCGATTTTACCCTGCAGGGCCTCAGCAGCAGATGAAACAGGCACGATGGCCAGTTTGGCACCGCTGATAGATCCAACAGAACCGGTCAGGTCCTTACGTGCCTTGCTGGTATAACCCACGACTACGACTTCCTCAAGGGCAGCGTTGTCGTCCTGCAAAACCACGTTGAGTCCTTCACCGGCCGTTACTTCTTGCGTCACCATACCGATGTACGAGATGACGATGGTCTTCGACTTCTGAGTCTTCAGTGTGAAGT